>JBGSVE010000038.1:0-38179 GCA_041753075.1 Pirellulaceae bacterium | reverse complement strand
ACATGGCGACGGCCTGCGCGCCAGTGACAAAGGATTTTTGCAGTTGAGCTGGGATGATTATCTGTTGCTGTTGCGTTGGACGGCCCGTCAAGGAATCGACGGGATGCAGGCAAAGATTCCGTCGAAGCTGGCGATGCTACTTTCGGCTTTGGGGATTGATGCAAGCATGTGGCGTGATTTGGTGTGGCACTTCAAGAAGTTTTTTGGCCGGGTCAGTTGCGTGGGTTCGCCCAGTGCGATGGCAGCGGACGCGCAGCGGACGGGCAAGCATTGGCATCGAGGGCAGAAGACTGCCAAAGCGTTTTTCCTTGCGGCTTAACGCATTTGAACGAGCGTCTTCACCGTGTCTGGCGGCACTCGTGGTCACTCAGTTCAGTAAAGCTTTTGCCGAGCTCAAGTGCATCGCGGAATCGCACCGCCTGCCGGATCGGTTTGGGCGAGACTGCCAAGTTGGGGTATTTCGAGCAACGAAGTTGTCGGAATTTACGTTACCAAGAACATGGCTGGCACCAAACGAAATCTTGGTGGCTGGCACCAAACGAAATCTTGGCACCAAACGAAATCTACTGCGTGTTATTGATCGACATCCCGATCGCATGCAGATCCTTCCAGCGTGCTCCATCAGGAAGATCATCGGGAACTTCACACAAGTAGTAGCTGCGCTCGTCGATGCGAGCGTGATCGGTTTCTTTAGGATGATGTTCAACCACATCGATCCTCGCGAAGTAGTCTTCAAGATGATCCAAAAAGTATGCTTTGATTCCCTCATGAAGCGTCGGCTGATTTCCTTTGACGGCCAAGCAGTAATCAGCACCCTCTTTGACGATCTTTGCTGCGATTTCGGTCTGGCATCCCATCGCATCAATTGTAACCAAAGCACTGGAAACCTCGATGATTTCGAGCAATCTTGGGATCGCTGCGATTTCATTGCTCTTGGCATCAGTGACTGTCTGACCCAGGCTGATATGATTGGCGGTTGCCCAAGCACTGACCATGTGGATGGGCCGCTTTACCGGTAGCCCGATCATATCTTCGGCGAAGAGTCTTTCTGTCGATGGCAATGACTTGCCCAGCGGTGATCTTGTGCAACTGGGTCATCCAAGCAAGCAGGATCGGCTCGAACTCTTCAGGCTTGATCGCGTTGAGAATTGCGTTAAAGCGATCATGCGAAGGGACACCAGCAGACATGTCCAGAAATCTTGCAAACCATTCTTTCTTGGTGTTAGCAAACTTGGTAATTGCTTCAAAGTCATCCGCCCCCGCAATCACCCCACAGATCATCATGAACAACACATTGACCAACCAACGATGCAGAGCGTTCCATTGCAGCAAGCCAAGGCGAGTGGATTCGCCTGGCTCTTACAATTGAAAAGCCCAAACACGAATCTTTACTCAGTCTCGCAGGTTGCCCAGTGTGGCGCAATCGCCCCGCCCAGATGTTCGGAGTGACGCATAGAGAGGGGTGACGCTTCGCGTCGGGGTCTGACTCACAAGCATGGGCGGATCTGTCGGTCAGATTCTGGCTGGGTCACCCCGGTAGTTCATGGGAGGTGAGCAAACGAACGAAGAAGCCGATCGAATCAAATGCGGCAATCCGAAATCGTATGAAACGAATTGGAATACGGCTTGACCAAAAACCCGAACCCCGAGTCTGGCCCCTGTGAATCATGGTCTGCGATTCATGGTGACAGCTCAGGTTTGAAATCGGTGGACGATTTTTTCACTGGACTTAGCAGCGAAATCGAAACGCTAAATGACTCTGATTTCGATTTCATCGCCATTCGCTGATAGATCTGAAACCGACATACTGATAAGTCGCTTTCCGGCACAAACGATTTAGCGGAAAGCGACATTTGGGCACGTTGCGCAGAGGATCGCGTAGAATAAGAGCTTGACTTCACCGCAAGCTCTTTTTCGTTGGCCGATGAACAAACCGCGCTTTGAACATTTTTCGCTCACCTGTGTGACCTGCGGCAGTCGCTTGCGCGTGACCCGGCGCGAGTCGATTGGCACGATCGAGAGTTGTCCCAAATGCGGTGCGATGGTGGAAATCAGTCTGCCCGACACGCGATGGGCGAGTGATTCGCCATCGCCAGATAGCGAAGATCGATTGCAAGTCGGCTCGCCCGAGGGCATCGATAGCGCCGCCGTCACGCAATCGGCCGTTGTGAATTCAACTCTTCCCCTTGATGTATCCAGCGAAGTTGCGGCGATTGCGATGGCACCGCCGACATGGCCGAGTCCCGAGGATGACGATGGCGCGGTCGCCAGTGATGAAGTTCCACCTGATGATGGCGAGGTTTGGCAAAATGCATCGACGCAGCGCACCAAACGCTGGATTTTGGTCACCATGTTGTCAATGTTTGGATTGGTTGCGGCAGTCATCGTATTCTCGCAATTCGCACGCGCGTTGAATTCGCAGCGCACCGCCACGAATTCCGAAACGCCGCCGGTGGTAGACCAAGCGGATGCTGAGGCGTTACCGACCGAAGAGTCCATACCGCCTGAGCAACCGACCGAGGTCAACGCGTTGCCCGATACACCCGCAGTCGCGCCTGCCGTCGAACCCGCCACGCCAATCGCGAATGGACCCGAAACCGAGCCGACGATTGCCGCAACAATGCCGCCGGAGATGATTGATCCCGAAGTCTTTCCGCCGGCGGTGATTGTCGAGCCGCGCGGTGATGCCGATGAGCCACCGCCGCTGACGGCGCTGCCGCCGGGCATGGAAAAATACACCAACCTATTCAGCACCGCGACGGTCGCCAATCAACCGGCGCGAGTGATCAACGCACCGCCAACGATTGACACAGTTCGGCTTGATGACGCGGCGGCACAAGTCGAACCGTCCGACGAATTGACCAAGCGACGCAAGGTAATCGATGTCGAAAAGATGCTTGGTCAACGCTTCGCCGTCGACAACGCCGGTACCTCGCTGCCGGATCTTTGCCTGTTGGTTTCACAAGTGACAACGGTTCCGATTGAGCTTGACTTGATTTCGTTTGATGCCGCTGGAATTGCAGTTGATGCACCGATCAAGACGCCGCCAGGCTGGATGACGGCGGCTCAATGGCTCGATGCGGTTTGCCAATCTCAGGGTCTCCTGCGCCGTGTCATCGACGACCGAGTCATCATGGCGGCAAACGACGAGCTGGTCGATCGAGGAATCGCTGCGGCGCTGCGATTCGATGACTTAGGCGATGACGGTGCGAGCGTCTTCGCTTGGCTAGAGCCGTTGTTGGTCGAGGAAGACGTTGCGACTCAGACCGAATCGGACGAGGCCAAAGAAGACGAACAAGTTGCTGCACCTGAGCCGACGAGTCTTGCCGCCGATGGCCAATCGATTGTGCCGGGGCCGACGCTGCGAATGCGCGTTCGCGCGGCGCTGGCTTGCGAGACCGTTCGCTTGATGCGCGGCCTGCCACCAAAGCTTGAGCGCTGGCGGACGAGTCGCTGGTTGGGAAAATGGCCAGACGCGGGCGCAAATACGGACACAGCCGAGTTCGGTGAGTGGCCGGTCATTGGTGGCGGCCAAAGCGGGCCACCGCTGGACGCACCCCGCGCCGCCGCCGGAATGTTGTTATCGCTTGCTTCGCGGAACCAAACTTCGTTGCTTGTCAATTGGCGAGATGCGTTGCCGCAGGGGCTTTATCCCGCTGACGCCGTGATGCCCTACAGCGCCGATGGCACGGCGGGCTCTTTGCTTGAAGAAGTGCTCGGTGACTTCGGCCTACAAGCGCGTCGCTGCGGTCCGTCGGTTTGGTGCGCCTTGTCTGATGCCGCCTATGACCGACTTGAGGTTTTCACCTGGGTTGAAATTTCCGATCAAGATGCGGAACAAGTCCGCATTCGGATGGCCAATTCGCTTGGCGTTGAAGATGTCGAGGCGTTGCCGATTGCGATTAATGATAAACTGATGGTTGTGCGTTGCCCACGATACCTGGCACGCCAACTCGCCCGCATCGTGGAGCCTTCGCCGTGAATCGTCGGAATTTAATCGCCTGCCTCATTGGTTTTGCAATCGTCACGCTGGGAGCCGCATGTGGTTACGGGGGTGACCTGCAGCGGCAGTCGGTTTTGATCGACTTGAGCTTGCCAGCGGCAACCGACCAATCGGTTCGGCTCCATTCGGTGTCGCCCGCTAGGTTGCAAGTGGTTTGCTTTTTGGGCTGCGAATGTCCACTGGCAAAACTTTATGCCGCGCGGTTGCAAACGCTTGCCGTGGAATTTTCGCAACAAGATGTGCGTTTCGTAGGTATCAACAGCAACCCGCAAGATTCGCTTGCTGAAGTTGCAAAATTCGCCGCTGACCATGCGCTGACGTTTCCGATGTTGAAGGACCATGATGGGCTTGCGCTCGATGCCTTTGCGGCAACGCGAACGCCCGAAGTCGTCATGATCGATTCACTTGGCCGTGTGCTGTATCGTGGCCGTGTCGATGATCAATATCGTCCCGGTGTATTGCAGGCCCAACCGACACGTGACGACCTGCGAGAAGCCATTCTTGATTGTTTGGACGCCCAACCGGTTCGTGTCGCGCGAACCGATGCCGCGGGCTGCTTGATCGCGAAGTCGCGGCAAATCGCCCCGAGTTGTGAAGTGACCTATTGCGGACAGATCGCGGTGCTGCTGCAAAAGCATTGCATCGAATGTCATTGCGATGGCGAAATTGGTCCGTTTTCGATGTCTCGCTACGAAGACGTCGTCGGTTGGGCTGACATGATGATGGAAACCATCGACCAACAGCGTATGCCACCGTGGCATGCGACCGACGACCACGAGCCAATTGCGAATGCTCGCCGAATGGAAACATCCGATCGTGAATTGTTGCGGCGGTGGATCGACGGTGGGCTGCCGTACGGTGACGCGGAGAAACTTCCGCAGGCGATTGCTTCGACCGGCGGTTGGCAATTGGAGCGGACGCCCGACCTGGTGCTCGATGTGACGAAGCAGCCGTTCCACATCAAGGCCGAGGGTGTGGTTGATTATCAATACTTTGTCGTCGATCCAGGATTCAAAGAAGATACTTGGATTGCATCAGCGGAGATTTTGCCTGGCAATCGCGCGATCGTTCACCATGTGATCGCCTTCATTCGCGCGCCCGATGGTGTCGGTCACACCGGCATGGGATTGCTGACGGCTTATGTTCCGGGGCAACGACTTGCTCCGCTTGTAAAGGGTTTGGCGAAGAAAATCCCGGCGGGGTCGAAGCTGGTTTTCCAAATGCACTACACACCCACGGGCTCGCCAGAAAGCGATCTGTCGCGAATTGGTTTGCTGTTGGCAAGGCCAGACGAAGTCACCGACGAAGCCATTACGATCGCGGGCATCAACCACGAGCTGGAAATCCCACCTGGCGAGTCGAACGTGCGAATTGATGGTGGCAGCATCGATTTGCCGCTGCAGGGTCGATTGCTTTCCATCTCGCCGCACATGCACCTGCGCGGCAAATCGGTTCAAGTTTCGTTGCATCGTGACGGGACGATCAAGACGCTGCTTGACGTGCCGCACTATGACTTCAATTGGCAACACACCTATCATTTGCAGCGACCGATCGAATTGCGCAGTGGCGAGTCATTAAGCTTCATTGCTCACTTTGACAATTCCGCTGCGAATCCGTTTAATCCCGATCCGAAACAATTCGTGACTTGGGGCGATCAGACTTACGAAGAAATGGCGATCGTGTTTTATGAAATCTCGCGACCAGTGAATTTAGCTAATCAGCCGCGCGGCAAGCCGGATCGAGCGACCAAAAAGCGGGCCGAAGAATCAAGCACGGCGGCCAGTGAACCGCTGGAACGGCATGTCAAATTGGTCGATGACCTGATGCACGATTTGGATACCAACGCCGACGGCTCCATCGACTACGAGGAATTGCCGCCGTCGCTGAAGTGGCGGCTATTCTGGTCGATGGACGCCAGTGGCGATCGGCAGATCGATCGTGAGGAAGCGCTCAAGTACGTCAAGGCGCAGAACCGCTGAGGCACTCACGCCATTTTTTCCGGCCTTGGGATTGGCACATCCTTGATCAACCGCGTGACAATGTCATCGGTCGTCATGCCGTCGGCTTGGGCTTGGAAGTTAGCCGCGATACGGTGGCGCAAAACCGGAATCGCGATTCGCTGGACATCCGCGGGATCGACTGCGAATCGGCCATCCATCGCTGCCAATGCCTTACCGGCGGCGATCAAGTTTTGACCCGCGCGAGGACCGGCACCCCAATCGACAAGCTGTTTGACGTAGGGCGGCGCTGATTCGTCCGCGGGTCGTGTGGCGCGGACCAACTTGGCGGCGTAGCGAATTACAAAAGGACTGACCGCGACGCTCTGCACCAATCGTTGGACGTTCAAAATCGCGCGTCCCGACAACACCTTATTGGGCACCTCGGATTCGCCTCGCGTCGTGGCGGTCAGGATCTGCTCTTCTTCTGCTGCCGACGGGTAGCCGACTTTGATGTTGAACATAAACCGGTCAAGTTGGGCTTCGGGCAATGGATAGGTGCCTTCTTGCTCGATCGGATTCTGGGTCGCAATGGTGAAAAACGGATCGGGCAGCGCGAATGTTTGGCGACCCACGGTGACTTGGCGTTCCTGCATCGCCTCGAGCAATGCGGCTTGCGTTTTCGGTGGCGTGCGGTTGATTTCGTCAGCCAGCAAGATGCTCGTAAAGATCGGGCCCTCGACAAACCGAAAACTTCTTCGGCCAGCTTCGTCCTCTTCCAATACCTGGGTGCCGGTGATGTCCGAGGGCATTAGATCCGGTGTAAATTGAATTCGCTTGAACGGAACGTCGAGAATGTTGGCCAACGTGCTGACCATCAGCGTCTTGGCGAGTCCCGGTACACCTTCGAGCAAGCAGTGGCCGCGCGTAAAGATCGCCGCCAGCAATTGTTCGATCACGTCATGCTGGCCGACGATCACCTTGGCCAATTCCGCTCGCATCGTTTGTTGATGCTGGGCAAATTCGCGCAGCATATCCCCAAGGTTCCGCGGCTTTACAGCGGCGGCGTCGGTCGGCGTTGTGCCGCTGGCCTGAACGGCGGCAGCGGGCGGGTTCTTGTCAGTCATGGTCGCATCTGTGCTAATAAATCCAATTCGTCCAATCCGCCCTTCAAAGTAACGAGTTCTTGCGCCATGCCGACCCCACGTCGCCGACGCCCGCAGGTTCCTGTTTTCGCAGTGCGACATAGCGGCGGTATTCTAGTGGCTGTGGTGTTTTGGTTGATGACGCTGCCGGTGGCAAATTCGCGTAGTGCTGAGGTTGATTCGGCGAAGGTGCAGCAGTCGATTGACCGTGGCATTGCGTATCTGCGGTCAACTCAAGGGGAGCGCGGCGGTTGGAAAGAATACACGGGCCAAAACGGCGGCTTGTCGTCATTGTGTACGCTGGCGCTGCTGAATGCGGGAGTCGGCATAAACGATCCGGCAATTCAAAAATCACTGGCGTATTTGCGCAAACTCGAGCCGACCGAGACCTACTCGGTGTCGCTGCAAACGCTCGTGCTTTGTCAAGTTGGCGCGGCCAGTGATCTGGTTCGCATCCGTCGCAATGTCGCTTGGTTGGAGGCTGAACAGATTGTCGGCGAAGGCGTCGAGCCGTTTCGCCATGGCGGTTGGGGTTACGGGGGAGGTCGCGGCAGCGGTGATCCGTCTAACGCCCAATTTGCGTTGCTGGCGATTGATGCCGCCGAACAACGCGGCGTCCGAGTCAAGCGAGAAGTCTACGAAGCTGCCGCGGCATACTGGAAGTTTCGTCAATCCAATGCCGGTGCCTGGGTCTACAGCGCGAACCAACCACCGACCGGCAGCATGACTTGCGCCGGAATTGCGTCGACGGTCATTTGTCGAGCTCACCTTGGCAAAGGTTCATCGCGAGTCGAAGGCGGCACAATCGTCTGTTGTGGTGGTGAGTCCGAAGATCGCGACGCAGTGGAAGCGGGTTTGAAATGGTTGGGCGATCGGTTCACCGTTCAAATCAATCCCGGCAACGCCGGTGCATCGACGTTGTTCTACTATCTGTATGCACTTGAACGAGTCGGTCGCATGACCGGTCGCCGGTTTATCGGCGGCCACGATTGGTATCGCGAAGGAGCGCGGCGATTGGTCGAATTGCAAGACAGTTTTCAAGGCTTCTGGGCCGGTATCGGATTCGGCGAAGACGATCGCAACGTGACGACTTCGTTCGCGCTGCTGTTCTTGGCCAAGGGTAAACGACAAGTCGTCATCGGTCGGCTGCGCCACGGTTCTGACCAAGAACGCGACGATGGCCAATGGAACCAACATCCCGAAGCAACGCGGCAACTTGTCTATCGTTTGGAGTCCAATTGGGGCCGCGATCTGACTTGGCAAACCGTCACGACCGACAACGCCAAGGTCGAGGACTTGTTGCAAACACCGCTGCTGGTTATCAGCGGCAACGAACGTTTACAGTTCACCGCCGATCAACGCAAATTGCTCAAGGCGTTTGTTGACCAAGGCGGTGCGATTCTGTTTGACGCCAATGCCGGACCCGGTTGTGGACCGGCGACTGGGTTCGAGGCGAGTGTTCGCGAACTTTGTGGCGAGTGGTTCGAGTCGGCACCGCTGACGCCGTTGCCCGCCGACCATCCGGTCTATTTCGCCGAAGCCGATGCGAAGCCGTCATTGATCGGTCCTGATTATCAACTGCAAGGTGTGGAAGCCTGTTGCCGCACGGCCGTTTTCTATTCACCGCTGAGTTTGACTTGCCGCTGGCAACTCAGCGATTCGTCCAGTCGGAACCGCGATTCGGAGCTTCCCAAACTGGCGCGGGACTCGATTGAAACCGCCGCGCGATTGGGTCAAAATCTGCTTGCTTATGTGACCGGTCGCGAGCTCAAAGACAAGCTTGACACGCCATTGGTCATCGACACGGTTGACCAAAATCAATTGACCCGCGGTTCCATCCGCATCGCGCGGCTGCAACTCGACGCCGGGGCGCGCGAAGCACGCCGTGCGATCCCCAATCTGGTTTCGATTGTCTCGAAACGAATTCCGATTCAATTGAAGTTCGAGCCTGAAGAGATACCCATTGAGGCCAAACGTTTAGCCGACCAAACGATTCTTTGGATGCACGGCCGCACCGACTTTCAACTCAATGCTGATCAACGGCGCGAGCTGCGGGAGTATCTGGAAAGCGGTGGCTTCTTGATTGTCGACTCGATTTGCGGCAGCAACGAGTTTGCCGCTGCGGTGCGCCGCGAACTGGCGCTCGTCGTTCCGCAATCGCCACTACGACCGATGGGCGAAGACCATCCGGCGCTCAGTGCGCGATACGGCGGCTACGACCTACACGATGTCACGGTTCGCACGCCATCGCGTGGTACCGCTGGCTTAACGGTCAATCGACGCCGTGGGGTTCCCAATATCGAGTTCGCAACCATTGCAAACTATGACTCGATCTTTTTTTCACCGCTGGATCTGAGTTGTGCGCTGGAAAGTCAAAACTCGATTCAATGTCCCGGTTACGATACCAACGACGCCGCTCGAATCGCGACAAATTTTATTCTGTATTCGCTGCAGCAATAGTCGTCTTTGCATCCAGCCAAGCAATGATCATCGCACCGAAGATCGTTGACAACGATTCGTATGCGGTCCACCACGTCGGCATTCCGCTTTGCACATCGACCAAGCATTGCATCACGCCAAAGGCAAACGTTCCGATCGCCACCTTTTGGACAAGCGGCCGATAGCGCGGCAAGTCGTTTGCAATCAGCAACAAGACGCAGCCGACGAATCCATAAAGCAAAGACAGATTTCGGGCCAAGTAAAATGTTAGCGGTGCGATGGGGAATGGCTCGAACCCCAATTCCTCACCGATTTCGACCATCCACTTTTGCGGCATGATCGCGGCGGCGAAGGCCAACAAGGTTACGCAGCCAACGACGCGCAAAAACAACTTCAAGCAACGATCTGTCATTATTCTCACTCCGGTTTCGACATAGCCGCCCAGGGCAGCGCGGGAACTCGCTCCGGTACCGATACTTGCGCAATCGCGGCGGCGGGAATCTTTACCGCTCGACGATTCTTCAAATCCACGAACGCCCACCGGGTTGTCACTCGCGCCAAAGTTTGGCCGTCGGCGGGCCGCAGGATGACATACCGTCGATTCAACGTCACGTCGCCAATTTCGCTGACCCAGGTTTGCACAATCAATTGGTCGCCGGCAAACGCCGCCGATCGATACGTGATCTCATGGGATCGCACCACCCAACCAAAACCTTGCTCAAGTGCCGCCGCCGCGTCCCACCCGAGAGCGGCACTGTGCGCGTGGGCCGCCCAGAGCGTCCACTGCAAATATCGCAGGTTGTGAACGTGTTGCTGGGAATCGATCTCGTCCGGGCTGACCGAATGCGTATACTCAAAAGCTTCCAACAATTTGATCCAAGGTAAGAATTGTGATTGACAGGTTGTCTAACTTTCGACATTTGTCGCTTTGTCTTCGCACCACCCGGAACCAACCATGAATTTTCGTAAACGAAGCGGAATAATCGCATCTATGGCCGCAATGCTGACGATTGCTGCTGCCTATGTAACATCGATTCCCAGTTTCAGCCAATCCCCTATCCAACCTTCAAGCGGTAAAGCAGTGAACAGTTCAGCCGATTCCAAAGAAGCAGTCATAACCCTGGCCGGCGGTTGCTTTTGGTGTACCGAAGCCGTCTTTGAACAGATGAAAGGTGTCACCGATGTCGTTTCCGGGTACATCGGCGGCTCGATGCCGGATCCGGATTATCGATCGGTTTGCAACGGCACAACCGGACACGCTGAGGCCGTCGAAGTCTACTACGATCCGTCGGTCACGACCTACGAGGAATTGCTCGAAGTGTTTTTCAAGACACATGACCCCACGTCGCTTAATCGCCAGGGTGCCGATGTGGGAACGCAATACCGCAGCGCCATTTTCTTTCACGACTCCGACGAAAAACAAAAGGCGACCGACTATATCGCCAAGCTGAACGCTTCGGGTGAACTTGGCCGACCGGTCGTCACGACGCTCGAACCTGCGAAGGTTTTCTACCCCGCCGAAGAATATCACCAAGACTACTTCCGCAAAAATCCGAACGATGGCTATTGCCGCGCGGTTGTGCGTAGCAAAGTGACCAAGTTTCAAACGACTTTCGGCGATAAGGTCAAGCAATAAATATTGATCAGGGGGCTGATGATGAATGGATTGAAAGTAATTGGTTTGTGTATCGTCGGATTGTTATCAATCCCGTCGGCTGCAATTGCACAATCGATCGTCCAGCTTCCTTCGTACAATGCCTTTAGCTACTCAGGCGGCGTGCTGGTTCCTGACTCGGGCACTGCAGCGTTTGGCAGCAGCGGGTTTAATGCACTGAATCGCTCGTTTATGAGTGGCCTTGGCAGCGGTAGCCTTGGCCGTTCGTCGGCAACAACCTTGGGGCAAGGTTCCCTCACCGCGACGATCATCGATCAGCAAGAGATGGACCGCCAGATTTTGGGCCAGACTCCCGTAGACATGATCCGCCAGCATGAACACATCGAAGCGCAGCGGAACCGCGATGCCCGCGGTGTCAAGAAGTTTGACCGCACGGAGGAGGGCAAGGAACTGGTTCGTTACGCCCGGCGTCTGCGTGACCAAGGACGATACGGCGCATCCGCAGACGCCTATCGCATGGCCATCGCGTCGCTTGATTCGCCGCTGCGTGAGTTGGCGGCGGCGGAGATGAAGCGTTTCAATTTGAAATGACACGAAATCTTGTCTTGGTGCTTGGCGACCAACTTTCGCCGACGTCCTCGGCGCTGGATCAATTTGATCCGCACGCCGACATCGTTTGGATGTCGGAGAACGACGAAGAAGCGACCCATGTCTGGTGTCACCAACTGCGATTAGTCGCTTTTTTTTCGCCCATGAGGCACTTTCGCCAGGATTTGGTCCGGCGCGGTTTTCGGGTCGAGTATCACGAACTTTCCGATGACCGGCGCGTCGCCAAAGGCAGCAGCTTTGCTTCGACCTTGAATTTAACGCTCGAAAAACTGCGGCCTGAGCGAGTGATTGTGATGCAGCCCGGTGACTATCGAGTGCAAGAAACGCTCAAGGCGTGTTGTGCTTCCGCAGGCGTGCCAATCGAGATTCGCGAAGACCGTGACTTCTATTGCACGCCACAGCGGTTTGCGTCATGGGCCGAAGGTCGCAAGACGATGGTGTTGGAAACTTTTTACCATGTGATGCGAATCGAGCATGACGTGTTGATGCAGGACAAAAGGGTGCCGATCGGTGGCCAATGGAATTTTGACAAACAGAATCGAAAGAAGTTTCCGCGAACGGGACCAGGTGACGTGCCACCGGTTCCTCGGTTCGAGCCCGATGAGATCACGCGCGATGTAATACGGATGGTGGAGAAGCGATTCGCAAAACATCCTGGCTCGGCAGCCGCCTTCGACTTGCCGGTAACTCGCACCCAAGCGGTTGCCTATCTCGATGACTTCATTGCTAATCGATTGGCAAAATTTGGTGACTACCAAGACGCGATGTGGTCCGGCGCGGGCTTTCTGTATCACTCGCGGTTGAGCCATGCGATGAATCTGCATTTGCTGTCAGCCCAAGAAGTGGTCGAGTCAGCCGTGCGTGCCTATCACGATGGCACCGCGCCATTGGCTGCCGTCGAGGGTTTTGTGCGACAAGTGCTTGGTTGGCGTGAATATGTTCGCGGTATCTATTGGCGCGAAATGCCCGGCTACGCGGATCGCAACTCACTCGGCTGTGACGCCAATCAAGACGTTCCTGATTGTTTTTGGGATGGCCAAACCGAAATGGCGTGCGTTCGCGATTCGATGCGATTGTTGATTGACACCGCCTACGCGCACCATATCCAGCGATTGATGGTGCTGGGGCTGTACGCGCAACTTCTTGGCGTCCATCCCCACATGTTTAATCAGTGGCACATGGCGATGTATGCCGATGCGATTGATTGGGTCAGTCTGCCAAACGCGCTAGGCATGAGCCAACACGGTGACAGCGGTTTGATGGCAACAAAACCATATTGCGCCAGCGGAAACTACATCGACACGATGAGCAATCATTGTCGTGGTTGTAAATTCAAACCACGCCAAGGGACCGGTGATGATGCGTGCCCGTTCACAACACTGTATTGGGATTTTCTCGATCGCCACCGCGACGCGTTCAAGAAGAATACACGGATGACGATGCAGCTCAAAAACCTCGAACGAAAACCCGCAGCGGACTTGATTCAGATTCGCATTCGCGCCGGGCAATTACGACGTGGCGAAATCAAACCTTGACTTCGGACCCGAGCAGGCCGCGAACATACGATTTGAAATTGAGCATGTCGTCCGGCGGATGCGGCCCAACTATGACCGGGCCGTCGGCGTCGGCGGGCCGCAACCCATGGCTGCCGCGCACCAAATTTGCGTCCAGTGGAATCACGTCCATGCGGTATCTCAGGCCGAGTTTTTTTTGCAACAATCGACCCAGCGCGCGCGGCTTGCTGGTAATGAATAATTCGCAAGGGTCATAGCCGGGCTTGCGATGAATATCAACGCAGCGGGCAAAATCGGGTGCCCGACGATCATCATTCCAGTAGTAATACGTAAACCAAGCGTTGGGGTCCGCCAATGCAATCCAATTGCCGCTGCGCCGATGGTTCAAACCGATCGTTGCCGGGTCAACGACCTCGGCAATGCCTTGGGTGTCAAGCAGAACGCGTCGGACGTCATCGAGAATACTCGGATCATTCACATAGACATGCGCAAGCTGGTGGTCGGCAACGGCAAACGCCTTGGAGATTCCCGGCATCAGCATTTCGCCGAATGGTCCGTCGCGCACAACCAACCAACCGGCATCGCGCAGCACCCGATTGATGTGTACCGCCCGTGATACAGGAACTAAACCGTACTCCGAGACCACGATCGGCTGGATGCCATTGTCGGTCGCTGCGTCAATGATTTTGCCGGCGCACTGGTCAACTTCGGCGACTCGTTGCATTGACGGGTCAGCGAAGCGTTGGAAGTCATAGTCAAGGTGCGGGAGATAAACGAGTGTGAGCGCAGGTGTATTCTCGGCCAGCACGATCGCGGCAGCGCCGGCGATCCAGTTTGAACTGGGCAATCCGGCGCGAGGCCCCCAAAATGAAAAGAACGGAAACGGCCCGAGACGCCGCTGAAGGTCGCAACCTGTATCGTCAATGATGTCAAAGACTTTTGAGCCATCGCAACCGTAGTGTGGCTTGGGCGTGACACTCCAGCGAACCGGTGCCGATTGGTTGAACCACCAAAACAGTTTCGCCGTTTCCACGCCGTCGTAAAGTAACTCGCCGCTGACAAGTGAATTAGCTTGTTGCCAAAATCGAATCTCTTGGGTTTCCCGGTAGTACCAACCGTTGGCAACGATTCCGTGTTGCTCGGGCATTGTTCCGGTCAACATCGTGGCTTGCGACGTGCAGGTCACCGCGGGCAACGGGCTGCGAAACGGCGATGCCTTGCCAATTGCCGCAATTCGCGGAGCATAGTCCAGCAATTTCGGCGTCAGCCCAACCACATTGATAACGCAAACCTTGGGCATACCGCTCCACCTGAACAAGTCGTAAAACAAAATGAATTGGAAGTCTACACTGGCACCTCGCACACTGCGACCATGCCCGCGTTACCGGATCGTTGTGGTTACAATTTGCGTCGCATCGTTCCACAACTTCGATGCATGGTCGTCCAACCCTGTCCAACCACCTGCGCGATATGAGAACATACTTGGTAACCGGTGCTGCCGGATTCATTGGCTTTCACTTGGCCCGCCGATTACTTCTCGATGGGATCAATGTGGTTGGCTTTGACAACGTCAATGATTATTACAGCGTCACGATCAAGCGGGATCGGCTTGCCGAGTTGAGGTCAATCGCAGAGCTCGACGACAAGGGAACCTTCACCTTTGTCGAGGCCGATTTGGCTGATCAAGTCAGCGTTGATTCGGTTTTCGGCCAACATCAATTCGACCGCGTGGTTCATCTGGCGGCCCAGGCCGGTGTGCGTTATTCGGTGACCCATCCACGGGCCTATATTCAAAGCAACATCGTTGGCTTTATCAACATCTTGGAAGCGTGTCGCCATGCGGGAACGCCGCATTTGACCTATGCCAGCAGCAGCAGCGTTTATGGTGCGAACACCGCAACGCCATTTTCGGTGCATGACAACGTCGATCATCCGTTGAGCCTGTACGCGGCCAGCAAGAAAGCAAATGAGTTGATGGCGCATACCTACAGCCATCTTTATCGATTGCCGACGACTGGCTTGCGGTTCTTCACGGTCTATGGACCGTGGGGTCGCCCCGACATGGCGCTTTTTCTTTTCACTCGCGCCATTTTCAATGGCGAACCGATCGAAGTGTTTAATCACGGCCACATGAAACGCGACTTCACCTACGTCGACGACATCGTCGAAGGCGTGTACCGAACCAGTGAGCAAATTGCAACGCCTTCACCCGATTGGTCCGGTGCAACACCTGACCCGGCAACCAGTAACGCGCCATACCGGGTTTACAACATTGGTAACAATCAACCGGTGGAGCTGGGCCATTTTATCGACACAATTGAAACAATCGTTGGCAAGAAGGCGATTCGCAATCTGATGCCAATTCAAACCGGTGACGTACCGGAAACATTTGCGGACATTGACGCGCTCGAAACCGCAATCGGCTTTCGGCCTGAAACGTCGATTGAGCAGGGGATTTCGCAGTTTGTGCAGTGGTACCAGGCGTACTACAAAGTCTAAATCTTTTGCTTTCCGGCATTTCTGACATAGAGTTTCGATGCTGTGTCATTGATCGGGGCAAATCGGTCGATTGCGCAGTCGGCCGTAGAGATTTAATCAACGTATTGGCATTCGTTTGATAGTCTTTGTGGCGCGAGCGACGGTCATGGGCAACCGCTTTGGGGCAAAATGATGGGCAAAATTTTACGGCTTGAAGAGATCTCACTCAACGAGCCACTAAGCGACGCTTTATACGATTGTGATGGTCTGTTGCTGATGAAACGTGGGGCCATCATTACCGCAGGGCAAATCAAAGCGTTATCGCTCAAAGGTTTGAAGTATCTCGAGCTCGGGGCACCGGCAAGCGAGATTGACAATTCCGCTGTCGCAGTCGCTACACTCGAACAAATTGGCGAATCGAAAGACGAGTCACCCTGGGGTAACGGGGCCGTTGATTCGCGTGAATTTGGAATTCGTGAACAGGCGACTTGGTCGCGAGAAGCGAAGCCGGCAAAGACGATTCGCCCACTGGATCCCTCGGCGACAAAGCGAGTTAACCAACTTGTCGCGCGTGCCGCAACTACAGTCGAAGAACTGGGTCGTTCACTCGCCGACGGTACACTGCGTGACGCCACACCGATAAGACATGTCGCCGACGAGCTTTTCAAAGAACTTCAGAACGATTCGGACATTGCGCTCGCGGCGGCAATTCGCCAAATCGCCGACCAACAATTGGCACTTCGATCCGTGCAACTTTGTGTACTCTCGATCGCGATTGCGCGGTCGATGAAATTGCCTGAAAGCGAGTGTTCGACGGTTGGCTCAGCGGCATTGCTGCATGACATGGCGTTATTCGAGTTGCCGGAGGATGAACGTCATTCCAAACAAGTTATGAGACCCGAAGCCAGACGTATTTACGAATCGCATCCGGCGATTGCTTACGATATGCTCGAACGCGTCCGCGATATCGACGGCACCGTGCGAATCATCGTCTTGCAAGCCCACGAACAAGCCGACGGCACCGGATTCCCGCGACGAATCACGATGGCGCGAACCCATCGGCTGGCAAGAATTGTGAACCTCGCTGATGCTTACTTGACCTTGGTGGGTTGCGGCAGCGGTGGCCAAGGCATTTTGCCCGCCGATGCGATTGCCTACCTGATGCACCATACCTGCTTAGGTAAGTTTGATGCCTCGGCGACTTGTGGTCTTGTTCGCTCGGTCTCCATTTATCCAGTCGGCTCATTCGTCAAATTGAGCGACGACCGCAGTGCTCGCGTCGTCCGAGCCACCGAGCAAAAGCCTGTGACACCGATCGTAGAGGCCGTTGATGCGTTGGGCCGTGAAGCTTTGGTGGACTTGTGTGATTCGGACGTCACGATCGTCCGGCCGATCGACGAGGAATCGCTCGAGCGACGTCGCTTGCCAGCCAGTGATCTCGACAAGATTCTGTGGTAGACCGATTACGGTTCCTGCTTCAAGTCGTCGATGATTTGTTGCAGATTAAATCCCCCCGACGCGATCGAGTCGAAGACTGAATCACGCACGGCACGTTTGTCGTACTGATTAAGTTTTGCCAAAATCTGATCGATCTCGGCTGCCGAACAGCCCTGTTCTTGCAAGTATTGAACCAAGGTTTCGTCGTCGTTGTCCATGATGTCTCCGGTGGTGTCGTATCCAGTCTAATTCGGGCTCTGCAATTCAACGATATCAATATCAGCCAATCGACTGTCGCCCTGCAGACAGCGAATGATAATCTCAGGCGTTTGACCTGGGTTGCCAATCACATGCCCAATCCGCTGGCCGTTGACCTCTGCGATCACGACGTGTGCTTGTCGGTAGAATGCGAGTCGTTGAAACACGACTGTATCGTCACTCGGCGAACCATACGAAATCGATGCCTCGGCGCTGGCAACGTCCTGCACAGGATCGGGGACAAAGCGGACCAGGTCGCTTGCCAACGTCAGCGTTGCCTGCGGCGGATGTTCTTTGTTCCATTGGATGGCGATCTCAAGCGTTGATGTGGTGGGCAAATTGACGCCCAGGCGCAGTCTTGCACTGGCAGTTTCATTGTTGGGGATGGCCACCGGAATGGTGATCCGCGATCCGGCTTGGCCCTGCAGCACGCGACTGCCGTCCTCGGCATCGCTAGGCGTCCAAGAACCCGACTGCGAAAATAGCGGGACGGTTTCGCCATTGAAAAGCGGCAGGGTCACGCCACTTGCTGGCCACGTCGTTTCCATAATGCGCGCCGAACTGTCAGCGGCATTTTGCCAAATCTCGTAACCAGACAAGCCAACGAGAACAACGGAAAACACACAAAGCGGGACGAAGGTCCACGTTAAATACGGTCGCCACGTAGTGGGCCGGGCAACTCGTTCAGCCGATTCCAGGTTGATCGCAATCGGGACAGCGACTTGATCGATTTTTTCAGACCCAGTCAACTCATCGATTCGACGAATGAGTTCCGCATAGTCACCGATTCGATCTTCGGTTTTCGTTTCGGTCATCAATCGCATTAGCGCTGTGGATGATGCGGAAACGTGTTTGGGCAACTCGCGACGCCAAGAATCATCACCAATCGTTTTCCGCAGGATGGTTTTCATCGGTGTCAAATCCGCACACGGTGCGTTGCCGGTCAGCATGTGATAGACGGTCGCGCCAAGGGAGTAGATATCGGCGCGGGCATCGACATGCGTATCGTGCAACTGTTCCGGTGCGACGTAGGCAGGCGTGCCCAGGGTCGTTCCGGGCGCGGTCAACAGGTTCGAGTCCGCACTTTCGGATTCAAACGCCAAACCAAAATCGACCACCTTCACAAACGGCACTCCCGCGCGCGTTTCCAGTCCCGCCGGTGCGTCGGTTAACAGCAAATTTGCTGGCTTGATGTCGCGATGAATGATGCCTAAACGGTTGGCGTGCGACAGCGCCGCAGCGACCTGGCGAGCGATCCCCCAGGCGACGTGTTCCTGGATGGGACCGTTGTGCCGAATGAACTCGGCCAACGTTTCGCCCTCGACCAACTCCATCGCGATACAGAAACGTCCGTGATAGAAACCACTGTCGAAAGCGGCAACGATGTTGGGGTGTTGCAATTTCGCGATCGCGTGGGCTTCGCGCTGAATACGCGACTCGCCGGTCGTGCGAGCGCTTCGCGAATTCACATTGATCGTCTTGATGGCAACATCACGATTCAACGCCGTCTGTGTCGCACGGAAAACCAGACCGCCGGTACCACAGCCGATCAATCCGATCAAAACGAATCCCGGTGCCAATTCAGTCGGTCGCGAGAGCAGATCGATTGCATCGACTTCGTGTGGATCGAGAATCGCTAACGACAAAGCCGCATCGGCGTGCGGGACTTGCACGCGACCGGCGTGCTGAACGAGTTTGTCGATTTGAGCTTGGTCGAGCAACTTGTGCCGCAGCGCAACAGCCAAAAATGGGTCGCTCGGCGAATCGAGCGTTTTGACATTAGGAACCATTGGCGGATTGCAAGATTTCCAAAATCGCATTGATCGAAGGCCGATCCGAAGTCATGTCGGCACCGACATAAGCCAAACGCACGTTGCCGCGTTTGTCAATGATGAACGTAGACGGATGCGCCAGGTTCGAGGCAATGTTGAAGTAACCCACGGCGCTCAGGTCTTCGTCAAGCACTAATGGAAACGGAATACTGTCTACCTGTTTTTTCTCATTCACCTTCGCGGCGGCGATGAATTCATCCAAGTGGTCTCGGGTCCCGGGATAAACCACAAGCACCTCGGTATCGAGTTCAGCGAACTTGTCGTAATTGGCAACCAACCGCGACGTTTGGGTTTTGCAAAACGGACACAGCATCCCGCCGGAGAATCCTTCGGTAAACACCAAAACGATATTTTTCTTGCCCAGCAATTCGCTCAGCGCGATCCGCTTGCCGGC
The DNA here is from genome assembly GCA_041753075.1 of Pirellulaceae bacterium. Lineage (GTDB taxonomy): Bacteria > Planctomycetota > Planctomycetia > Pirellulales > Pirellulaceae > UBA6163. The sequence continues at coordinate 18,518 of JBGSVE010000038.1, read as the reverse complement.
GGTGTCAAGAAACACCAGCCCGTCCAACCCCGTCGGTATCGGGGCGTTTGATTCGACCTGGTCCTTGAAGACGACGTCTTCAGGCGCTGGCATCGGCATTCCGCTCATCGGCATTCCAGCCTGCGGATCTGCGGCGGCTCCTGGATCGATCGCGGACGGTTGGTTAGTACAGCCAGCAATCAACGTCAGCACCAGCAATGTCCCAGCCGCAACGGCGCTAGATGAGAAAAATCGCAGATTCATGATATTGCTTTGTTGAATTGATCGAAGCGATGGTTTGACCTCATTCTAACCGATTTCCGTTGCGCAAGCTGTAAAATGGTTCACTCAATCGACTGTTGACGCTATGTCCGAACGTGATCGCGGCGATATTCGGCCAACAATTCACCAAAACGATTTTCTTGAATCGCCGACCGGGCGCGAGACAGCAAACGCTGGTAATACGTCAGGTTGTGGATCGAAAGCAGGATCGGGCCCAACATCTCGCCGGCGACGAATAGGTGGCGAAGGTATCCGCGACTGTGCAGACACGCGGTACAGGGGCACTGCGAATCCAGCGGGCTGGTATCCTCGCGATGAACCGCGTTGCGAATCTTGACAATGCCGGTGCTGGTGAACGCCATGGCATTGCGTCCATTTCGCGTCGGCATCACGCAATCAAATAAATCGATGCCGCGCGCAATCGATTCCAATAGATCAATGGGCGTCCCGACTCCCATCAAGTATCGCGGTTTATCGACCGGCAATTCAGGACAGGTCGCCGCTGTGATGCGATACATTTCGGCGGGAGCTTCACCAACACTAAGACCACCGACAGCAAAACCCTCGAACGGCATCGCCGCCAGTTCGCGGGCACATTGCTGGCGCAAAGTCTCATCGAGTCCACCTTGTACAATTGCAAAGCGAGCCTGTTGCTCCCGGTTCGCAGCATTGAGACACCGCTGGGCCCAACGCACGCTCCGTTGGACCGCATCAATGATGACCTCGTTTGAATTGGGCAATGCGACGACATGGTCAAGCACCATCGCCACGTCGCTGCCGAGTGACTCTTGGATCTCGATCGAATGTTCGGGGGTCAACACAATGGTTGCACCATCGATGTGACTGCGAAACGTTGCCGCTTGTTCGGTGACGCGATTTAGATCGCCGAGACTAAAGATTTGAAACCCGCCGCTGTCGGTCAAGATCGGACCGTCCCAACGCATCATGCCGTGCAATCCGCCCAAGCGGCGCACGACCTCGTGTCCTGGCCGCAGTGCCAAATGATACGTGTTGGCCAAGACCATTTGCGCGCCGGTGTCGCGAACTTGATCGATTGTCAAGCCTTTGACCGTCCCTTGCGTTCCCACGGGCATGAAGGCCGGGGTCGCGACATCGCCGTGAGGCGTACGAAACGTTCCCTGGCGTGCCTCGGTCGACGCGTCGCGATGGTTCAGAGTAAAGCAGAAGTGGCTCACGATAACGGTTGTGCCGCAATGACGAGGACTGTGTTATGTTGCTGCACTCTAGCCGAGTCGCCGCCCTTGGCGAAGATCACGTTTGTTCGAGTTAGGTTGATGTCGACGCCGCTTCCCACCGCAATATTTTTGTCCGGCAGCGGTCGGACGCTTGAAAATTTGCTGCGTCAAGTCGAGACACAAGGCTTGCCGATCGATATTAGGTTAGTCATCAGCAGCGCCGCGGCGGTTCGCGGCGTTGAAATTGCACGCCAGGCAAAGATCGATACGCGCGTCGTGCGCAAGTCCGACTATGCCGATGCGGATGCATATCGCGAAGCGATGTTTGATCCTTGTCGCGAAGTCGGTGCGCGGTGGGTCGTGATGGCCGGATTTCTAAAGCATGTTTTCATACCCGACGACTACTTGGGCCATGTGGTCAACATCCATCCTTCATTGATTCCGGCATTCAGCGGCGAAGGCATGTATGGGATTCGAGTCCACCAAGCGGCGATCGATCGCGGTGTTCAGTTTAGTGGTTGCACGGTCCATTTGGTCGACAATCATTACGATCATGGTCCGATCATCTTGCAGCGAGTTTGTGCCGTTCCCATGGGCTACAACGCCGAGCAATTGGCTGCCACGGTGTTTGAACTGGAATGCGAAGCGTTGCCGACGGCGCTGCGAATGATTGCGAATAAATCAGCGCCTTGTGGCTCACAGAGTGGTTGATTTTGCGGTGAGCCGGTATTGCAGCACGCGCTGGCAAGGCAGGTGCAGCGGATTCCAGTTCATCGAACCCAGGCTGACTGCCACGGTCGCAAAGGTTTGAGTCGATTGAATTTGCTGCACCCGCTCGCTGATCGCTTGATGCAGCCGCTCGCGGGCGGCCGGTGGTGGTACCGCCTTGATTGTCCGGCTCCAATCCCATTTGAAACTGCGATAAATGCGATTGATCGAATGACTGATCGCGAGTGTTTTCTCGTCATGGAATTGCGCTCGCAGGTGATCATCATGCGACAAATGCTCAAGCCAATCAGCCGAGTAATAAACCAGTTCACCGCCGGCGAACTTCAAGGCATCAACGAGATCTTCATCTTGTTCACCCCAGCCTTTGAACACCGGATCATGGCCACCGACGTGATGAAACAAAGAACGTTCGCACAAAAACGTCCCGCCGGTACCGTCGACCACATGATCGCTACGTACGATTGCGTTCGGTTTGAGCAGTGGCAAGACTCGCGAAACAAAAGTCTTCGTGCAAGACAATGTCGCAATCGAGCAAACACAACCACGGCGTTTGGACAGCAAATCCACCCGCGTTCTTAGCATCCGAACGATCAAAAATATCTTTGCCTGGCACCGCGACCACTTGCACGGCGGGAAAATGTTCGCGAACCCAATCGCCTGCGTTTTGTGGACAACTGTAATCGACGACGATCACGGTCGAGTGAGGTTGCTGGCTTGTGTTCGGCAAGGTTTGTTTCAAATCGTCTAAGCGGCCTTGGCACGTCGTCACGAATGTGATCAATGGCGTAAGCGGAAGGACGCTAGTTCCCGGTAACTCATTGCTTTCTTGATCGCGGAACCGGCGGCTGGTGCCGATCCGCTCACCGTGCAAATCGGCATGGCTGATCGCTTGGCCCGCAGCTAAAGCTGTTGACTCAATATACAGCGCCCCGTATTTGCACAACCAAGCCAATATGCCGGCCGTGTCATCAGCAGCGACGCCAATCGCCAGCCACCGCTCGATCCATTGTTTTGTAGTCAGCGAGGTCGGTGCTGCCTGATAATCCTCAACCAAACGATTAAAAAAATCGCTCCAGTGCAGACTGTGGTTACAAAGCGGATCAGCAAAAATCTCCGCAAGTTTGCTGGATGATGCAAATGCTTTGATTGCGATTTGGTCGTCGGTAATCCACTGCGAAGGGTACGAACGAAAGGCAACATCAATCGGCGGGTAATGCACCGCAGTGTCTTTGTGTGACTGGAGAAACTGAAAGCTGAAAGCTGAAAGTTGGGAACTCCGCAATTGTTCGCGTTGCGACTCCCAGATCGTTTCATAGCGTTTGATGATCGCGGGCCAACTGAAACTTTCCTTGGCACAGCGGCGACCGGCGATTGACATTCGCCGTCGCAGATCCAGTTGTTGTGCCAGGCACAGCAGCGACCGACAAGCGGCGTCGATCGAAACGTTGACCGTTTGCCCGGCGCTGGCGAGGAAGTGATCGTAATTGATCTCGCCGGACTGAAGCCGTTGTGCAAGTCCGGTGCTCGCTCCGGCAACCATCGTTGTGGGAATCAAAAATCCAGTCTCACCATCGATAACGATATCGCGATAGCCGTTCCAATCGCTGGCGACGACGGGAATGCCGCGCGACATCGCTTCGAGCGGCGTTAACCCGAACGTTTCTTGGATGCTGTCGGCCAGCGAAATGAATACGTCTGCGGTATCCCAAGCGTGTTGCCGCCACCATGGATCCATGCCGTCAACAATCGACAAGCGAACATTCGGTGCCGCCCGCCGCGCCGTCGCCGCAAACGCCCGGCGAACGATATCGTTGCTGAACCAACCGGCCAGGACCAGGCAAACGTCATTGCCCAGTTGTTCGGCCACGTGCTGCGCCGCGACGAACATCGGCAGCGGTTGGCTCTTGGAATGGTGTGACAGCCGGCCGGTGAACAACATCACAAACTTGTCGGCGGTAATCCCCAATCGCCGCCGCGCCTCGAACCTTCCTTGGTCAATCGCCGGTCGATGCGTCCGTGTATCAACCTCCATTGGACAAACCTCGAGTTCCAGTTTTTAACTTGGTCGCAAGTCGCTCGTCGCGGCGATCTGCTCGATCATGGCGTTAACCGTATCGCGGACCATGCTCCGGACCGCCCGCGATGTGCAGATCAATCGGTCACACGGCAGCCAAGGCGCGAAGATCGATCGCCAAATAGTTTGCATCGCCGCCAGCGAGCAAAGCGTATGCGTGACGCCGCTGATCGCAAACCGAGCCGCACCCGTCTGACAACGCTTGCGCGCAATATCGGGTTCCGGCGGAAACGGGAAATGCAGTATCTCGGCCCCTGGTTCACCACCTCAAACGTCACCGGAACTGTCACGCTTGCTGGCTTGCTAGGCTTGTCAATCTTCAGTGGCTACGCGGCAGGTCAAACGTTCACGATCATCAACAGCGATGGTGCCGATGCCGTGGTTGGAACGTATGCTGGTTTGCCGCAAGGTGCCAACATTCAAATCGGCGGCGGCAGCACGCTGACGATCAGCTACGTTGGCGGTGACGGCAATGATGTAACGCTCACTGCCGACGCGGTCGATGTGTTCGCCGTGACAAATACCCCCAATTCCGGATCCGGTAGTCTGCGTCAGGCCATTCTCAACGCCAACGCCTCGCCAGGCCCCGATGGAATTGCCTTCAATATTGCTGGTGTGGGTCCGCATACGATCCAGCCCACCAGTTCGCTCCCATTCATTACCGGCCAAACATTCATTGATGGGTTCACCGAACCAGATACTTTCAACAATGTTGTTCCCGTTATCGTGATCAACGGTGCGCTGGCTGGAAACGTGGATGGGCTCGCTTTAGACTCGGGCAGCGACGGCAGCCTGATCAACGGTCTGGTCATCAACGGCTTTACCCAAGACGGCATTCAAGTCATCAACTCGAATAATCAGACCATCACCGCCAACTACATCGGCACCGATGTGACCGGTGCACTGGACTTAGGAAATCGCTTTGACGGTGTCCGCATCGATGGTGATTCCAATCCGTCCAGCGCCGCTCGCAATAATACCATCGGGGTCGCCGGTGGGCTTGTCAACGTGATCTCGGGCAACGGCGACGGTGGTGGCTCGCCGTCCGGCGGCCAAGGTGTCAACATCCTCGGCACCAACTCCGTCAACAACGTCATCCAAAACAATTACAACGGTGTCGCCAGCGATGGTTTGACGGCCCTGCGCAGTACCGACCAAGGCATACAGATCCTTCTTGGAAACAACAACAACCAGGTTGGTGGCACCGTCGCCGGTACCCGCAATGTGATTGTCGGTGCAACCAATCAGCATGGCATCATCATCGGGTCCGACAACAATACGATTCAGGGTAATTACGTCGGCGTCGGTATCGATGGCTTCACTAGTATCGGCAGTGGGATCGGGATCGACATCGACAGCGATGGCGTGGTCAATGCCCGCAACATCATCGCCGGTAACACCGATGGCATCATCATCCAAAACAATCCTTCCACCGCGACGATCCGTGGCAATTACATCGGCCTGGGTGCCAACGGCACGACCGTGATCGGCAACAGCAGCGACGGGATCGAGATTCGCGCCGCCAATCAAATCAGCGGCGGCGTGTCCGCCGGGGCCGCCAACGTGATCGTCGGCAATCAAGTTGGCATCAATGCCCAAGTCTGGGGTGGTCATACAGTCTTTGGCAACTTCATTGGCACTAACGAAGCGCTGACGCTCAGCGGCGGCAACAACCGTGGCATCGTCTCCAACAACCAGAATTTCTTCGTAGGCGGTGTCAATCCCGGTGAAGGCAACGTGATCACCAATAGCACCCAACAAGGGATCGCTACCACCGGCGCGTCAGTGCCCGTGATTCGTGGCAACCGCATTTTCAACAACGGTGGTTTAGGTATCGATCTGGGTACTAACGGTGTCACGACCAGCAACCTGCCGGTGATCACGTCCGTCAGTACAACCGGCGGCTTGACGACGGCGATCGGCACGATCACCGCCGCAGTTTCACAAACCTACCGGATTGAGTTCTTCAGTAGTCCTACTGCCGATCCTTCGGGCTATGGCGAAGGCCAGAACTACATCGGCTTTCAAGACGTCACCACGGACGGATTGGGCGCTGGCACGTTCAACGCATTGTTACTTCCCGTTTCGGCCGGCAACGTCGTTTCTGCGGTTGCTGTGCAACCCAGCGGCACACGCAGCGAATTTGCCCTCAGCCAAAGCGCGACCGGGGCTACGATTGTGTCCAGCACGGCGGACAGCGGTCCCGGTTCGCTGCGGCAAGCGATACTCGATGCAAACTTAACGCCCGGAGCCGCTACGATCGAGTTCGGCTTTTTCGCTGCCGGGCCGCATGTCATCAATCTGCTGTCCGCATTGCCGACGATTTCCGATCCGCTGACGATTGATGGCTACAGCCAATCCGGTGCTTCGGCCAATACGCTGCTGGTGGGCAACGATGCAGTCTTGAACGTCGTGTTGGAAGGCAGTTTCTTGGATGGCAGCGGCGAGTTTGGGCTGAGCATCGAAGCCAGTAACTCAGTCGTTCGCGGCGTGGTGCGATTGAGTTCATCGGCCAATAACACATCCGCAAACACCCGCCCCGGATGAAACTCAAACTCGCGAGTCTTCTGGTTGAACAAGTTGAAGCCGGTGACGTCGGTCGGTAGCAGGTCGGGTGTGCATTGAATTCGCGCGAGCCGACCACCGAGGCATTCCGCCAAGGCTTTGGCAAGTGTCGTCTTTCCCGTCCCGGGCAAATCGTCGAGTCGCAAATGTCCGTGTGCAAGTAAGCAGGCAATCACGAGTTCGATTTGTTGAGACTTGCCCAACAAGACTCGTCCGAATTGCTGTCGGAGCGACGCCAAGTAGTCAGTCGCTTCGGCTTGCGTTCTGTTTTCCATCATTGCATTCATGCGATCACTTGTTTGCCTAGTGTTTGAAAAGTTCGTGCTGTCAACGATCGAACAAGGCCCGTCATCGACGCTCGATCAAGCGACGTCGCACTTCCGAAAATTGCCTCATCAGCAGCGTCGCAAAACTGTCGCACGTTAAGGCGGAGATCATCCAAGCGAAGAGCCCGATCGCGACCATGCCGAGACCATGAATCCAATGTGCCGCCGCAAATCGCTTTGTGACCAGCCATAACGAAGGCGTGTAGATCGGTTGAGCGTAACCCGGTGTCGGTTCGATCTCGAACCACCGCCCATCGTCGAGCTTGATTTCAACCCAAACATGAACGTCGTCGGGCAAGACGGAAGCATGCCCGGCAGTAATGTCAAACGCACTTGGTCGAACATAGAAACCAGTCACCAAACGCGATTCCAAGCCGAACTGGCGAACCGTCATCGCCGCCGTGGTCGCAAACAGATGATCGCCACCGCGCCGAGATCGCAAAAACTCCTCGATCAGATTTCTCGATTTCGTTTTGGTTTCGACGGTTCGATCAAAAATAAACTCCGTTCGCAGATGGTCGACAATAGTTCGGAGTTGTTGGTAGGGCGTAGGTTCAGTGTCAAGATTCATCAGCCGCAGGGCGTTAGCCCACGGTTCTCGGTCGTTGATAGGGTCCAGCTCGTTACCGGATGCTAACGCGTTGCGGCAAATGAGTTCATCCTCCATGACGCTCCGCGACGCAACGTTCACCATCGTCAATGGCGGCACTTTGTCTCGGCCTGGCATGAAGAACGAACCGTCATCGTCGATCCCAAAAAATCTTGTCGGTCGATGTCCTTGATGTGCAGTCCCGATGTCATCATAGGTACTGGTGGACGCGGCGAATCGAACCGCAGCACCTTCAACAAATTCACGCTCACGTTCTCGCTCCGCTCGATCGCCCGTCGCTCGGTCGTCGGGTCAAAGAACCAAACACTCTTATCGAGATCATGTCGGCTGAGCTTTTCGTTGCGACGCGTTGCCGTATTCGTCCAGTCAACTCCGTCGAACGTATCGAAGCGATCCATCGCCAAGCGAATGCCGGTGGGGCCGTCCCACTGAATCACCGCGTTTTCAACCGCGTCACTGAAGTGATTGTGATTCTTCGGTGGCATCCGATCGGTTAAAAAAGATGTTCCTCCTTGTTCGCTCTTGGCCGCTCGCTCGTGCATCGGAATGATATTGTCCTCCCCGCAATTGGTAAAGTGAGTTTTGACCATGTAGTCAACGTGATACATCGGTGTGTTCGATGTGATCTGTGGAGGTAGGGTTTGCTGGTTATTTTGCTGGTTTTTTGAGTTGGTTGGTACGGTTGGTGCAACAGAGATGTGTGGTCAACGGCGCTTGCCCGCTGATCATCGCCCCTCCCATTCAGATAAGACAATGAAACGCTTATTTATGCTGGCAGTCGTTGCTGCGGGCTTGCTGTTTACGGCTTCGGCTACCGCTTATGACGGGCATCATGGTAGCAGCCATCATGGTGGGCATTCAGTCGTTCCGTCTTATGGCCCAAGCTACGGATATCAGTCGGGCTACCGAGGTTATTCGCCTAGCCATGCTCCAGGCGATCGCAGCGGTTACGCACCCAATTACGAATTCGGGAACGGCTTCAGCCATGGCGGCGGCATCCACCTGGACGTCGGGCGCTTGCATATCTTGGGCGGTCACCACTGATCGTTTCTGATGCATAAAGAAATCTTGAGCGGCCTCGATCAGCTCGATTTGAGGCCGCTTGCTGCATGAGACGTATATCCGAACAACAACCCCAACTGCCGATCCCAACTGACCTCATAGACGAGCGTAGCGAAACCGGAGAGGAAGAAGATGATGTTGGACGGAACCATCGTTAGTGATCGTGGCCGTGTTGGTCATGCTTGATTTCGCCACGATAGGGTGTGCCATTGATCGTCAGCATCAACTTTGGCGCAGTAGCAGCATCGTCGATGTGGCCACCTAACTCGGCATCGGCAAGCGTGAATCGCGATGACTTTCCACTCGGATCGCCAACGTCAGGGCTGGCGGCGAGTTTGAACTGCTCGGGTGTACCATCGTGCATCAAATTGATGGACAGCTCTTTGGCGTCGATCGAAACCGCTTTGGTTGCTCCTGCATCCAGGACATAAACAGTGACGGACTGGGCATCGTGAACCACTTCAGCGTGGAACTCCTCATTGCCGAGTTCGACAAGTGTTCCATGGTGCGGCCCTTCGCTCGGATGCGCATGAACGTCATCCAACTCCGGCGGAGGCCCATCCATCTCAATTGTAGCCACCGAATCCGCGCCCGATGACCCAACATCCGGTCGCGCATTGCACCCACACACAACACCAACAAAACCCAAACTCAAAACAAGTTTCCTAAATCCAATACTCATCAAAACTCCCCAATGTAAGTTGTCAAACCAAAGCACCACTCCCTCTCTCCCACACTCCCACCTCCCTATCTTCATTCCCCCATACTCCATACCCCATTCTCCATTTTCTCGCGAAGCGCCCGCTCCGCCGACTTCATTCCGAACAACCAAAACAACGCGGGGTGAACAAAAAAGTCCAGTGCTGTTGAACTAATCAGTCCGCCCAATATCACAGTCGCAACGGGATACAAGATTTCTTTACCAGCTTCGCCCGCTGACAAAACCAATGGCACCAAGCCGATGCCTGACGTGAGCGCAGTCATCAAAACCGGCGCGAGTCGTTCGAGTCCTGCGCGAATAATCATCGAAGACGTGAACTCTTCGCCTTCGTGTTCCACCAAGTGCAGGTAATGTTGAAGCAGCAAGATGCCGTTTCGCGACGCGATACCCGCCAGCGAAATGAAACCGACCATTGCGGCGATCGTCAGCGTCTGGCCGGTGATGACCAGCGCGGCCACCGATCCGATAAACGCCATCGGCAACGCCGCCATGACTTGAAACGCCAGGTTCACGCTGCGAAACAACGTGAACAAAACCAGAAACACTCCGACCATTGCAACGGCAAACAAGATCGAAATCACACGACTCGCTGACTTCTGGCTTTGGAACTGACCGCCGTACTCGACAAAATAGCCTGACGGCAGCGTGGCGATGATCGGCTTGATGGCCGCTTGAATATCCGTCACCACATCGACCACTCCGCGATCAGCGACGTTGCACTGGATCACAACACGCCGCCGAACGTTTTCACGGTTGACCACATTGGGTCCACCCGATTCATAGATGTTTGCTAGTGCTGACAACGGAAGCGTTCCGCCTTCGGGCAATTGGATTGACAGTCGCTTCAATTCTTCGAGGTCTTCGCGGTAGTCTTCCTTCATGCGGACGACAAGATCGAAGGTTCGCATTCCATCGAGTACTTCCGAGACAACTTTTCCATTCATCGCGGTTTGGACGTACTCGTTGACGGCGGCTGTGGTCAAACCGTACTGCAACAACTTGTCGCGATTCAGTTCGATTCGCAGTTGTGGGATAATGACTTGCGGTTCGAGCAAGGCATCTTTAACGCCGGGGACCAGTTCCATCTCGGCTTTTACTTGTTCGGCTCTCTGCCGCAGCAGATCCAAATCGTCTCCGTAAATCTTTATCCCTACTTGTGCCTTGACACCCGAAATCATGTGCGAGATCAAGTGCGCAATGGGTTGCTCGACGGCAGTCACAATTCCTGGAATCTCTGCAATCGACTCGCGAATTTCGGCCAATTGCTCTTCTCGCGAACGAGGCGAATTGGGGTCCAGTTCGATAATCATCTCGGACATGTTCACGCCTTCGGCGTGCTCGTCCAATTCAGCACGTCCTGTGCGCCGAGCAAATCGCTGAACGTCGTCGATCTTCTTGAGTGATTGCTCGACCGTTTGCGCAATCGTGTTTGACGCAGTCAGCGAAGTTCCAGGAGGCAGCACAACGTTGAGTTGGATCGTGCCTTCGTTGAACGGGGGCAGAAAGTCTTTCTCAAGTCGCGAGACAAAGATCCCTGCGATCGCCACCATCAATAGCGTCACACCAAGATTGAATCGCGGGAACCCTAAACTGAATCGGATCACTTTGTCCGCAAGCCATTTCAGTCCGCGTAACACGAATCCGTCCTGTTCGTGACCGCTACCTTTGCTCAGTCCGAGCATCCAATACGAAAGCACGGGCGTCACGGTCAATGAAACGATCAGTGATGAGAGAATCGAAACAATGTACGCCACGCCCAACGGTGCGAATAACTTGCCCTCCATTCCGCCAAGTGCAAACAACGGCAGAAAGACAAGAATGACGATCATGGTTCCGAAGACGATACTGCGACGGACTTCGATACTGGCCCTATATACGACCAACAACGGATTGAGCGGATTACCGGCGGAGCGATTCTGTCTTAATCGCCGGAAGATGTTTTCGACATCGACGATCGCATCGTCGACTAACTCACCCATCGCGACCGCGATACCGCCTAGCGTCATCGTGTTGATCGAAAGTCCGAAAACAGAGAATACGATCGCGGTCATCACTAGCGACAGCGGGATCGCCGTTAGAGTGATGAACGTCGTTCGCAGGTTCATCAGGAACAAGAACAGAATCACAACGACTAAAATGCCGCCATCGCGAAGCGCCTCGACGACGTTTTCAATGGCGCGATCAATAAACGATTTCTGAGAATAAACCGTCGAGAGCTGAGTCCCAGGCGGGAGCGTTGGCTTGAGTTCCGCGATCGCTTTCATCACTTCATTGGTGACCTCGCGAGTATCCGCGCCAGGTTGTTTGTTGATCGTAAGTACGACGGCAGGACCACCGGACCATTTCGTAGATGGCGGAGAAGTCGTTGCGTCTTCGGCTCGCACAAAAGCGGAACTGTCGCCCCGTTTGACTTGCGCGCCTTCGATGACGTTTGCGACTTGGGATAGCAAGACTGGGCGACTGTCACGGATCGTGACTGGAACTTTCTTAAGGTCTTCGATGGATTGAAGGCGACCTAGTGAACGAACGAGCAATTCGCTTGGTCCCTGACGGTCGAGGTATCCACCAGTGCCGTTTTCGTTGCTTGATGCGACGGCTGTTTCCACTTCTTCAAGCGTCACTCCAAATCGCAACATCGCGTCGGGATCAACCAAGACCTGAAACTGTTTCCGCTGGCCGCCCATCGTGAAGACTGGAGATACACCGGGAATCGTCAGCAATCGCTGACGAACGACCCAGTCCGCAGTCGTGCGCAGTTCCATCGTGTCAGTATTCGGATCATCACTCCACATCCCCAACATGAGAATTTGACCCATGATCGAAGAGATGGGAGCAAGTTGCGGAGTAATCCCCTTAGGTAGTCGATCCTGCACCATCTGCATCCGCTCAGCGACGATTTGTCGGTCGGTGTAAACATCGGTGTCGTAGGCGAATTCGACATAAATTACGGAAATGCCGACGCCTGACGAACTGCGAACGGCTTCGACACCGTTGGCACCATTCATCGTCGTTTCAATCGGAAACGTGATGAGCGATTCGACTTCTTCGGGAGCCATCCCAGGCGCTTCGGTCATGATGACCACACGCGGGCGATTGAGATCCGGGAACACGTCGATCGGCATCACCATTGTTTGCCATGTTCCATAACCAATCAAGAACAGAGCGATCGCGATGACGAGCAAGCGTTGCTGGAGTGCGAATCGAATGACTGCGTTTAACATAGGAGTTCGATTCCGTTCTAGTGGTTATGGCCAGCGTGTGGGTCGGCACCGCCGCCTGATTTGTTCTTGATCGCCATCTGCATTTGATGAGCTGCCCTGTGTGCAACGACATCGCCGGGATAGATCGAACCGTCATTGGCGATCACAGCGGCGTTCTGATCGCGATAGCGAACGTGGACTGGTACTCGCGTGAAAATTTTGCCGTTCTGTTGAAACACGAACCAGTCCGCGCCATCCTTCACAACGGCGTCAACGGGAAGCACGATCTGCTTCTCCCATTCTTCAACCGGCACGCGAAGTTCCATCCGCTGGCCCAGGCGATACTTCCAAGAAAGAAATCGTTGACCTTGCGAGTTAGTTTCGTCGCGGACGATTTTGTTGGGTAATTCCACAAACATCGAAAGCGTTCGCGACTTTTCGTCGATCGAGTTCGAGACGAATGCGAGCGTCAGTCCACTGACGATTTCTCGGCCGGACGAACCGCTGATGAGCGCGTCAACGTCCCAGCCCCGCGCGGCGGCTTCGGTGATCGCCGTGATGTCATTCTCAAACGCTTTGCCTTCGATGAACAATTGGGAGTAGTCCGACAACGAACAAAGCTTTTCGCCTGCCGTGATCGCTTGACCCTTGTGAATCTGCAGTCCGTCAACGACGAGCGGTTTAAGAGCATGCTTATGTGAGCCGTCGGCGCTAGCCTCGGCGGCCTTGTGGGAACCGGCGGCTAGCGCCGTGCCACTCACGAAAGCAGTCCCCATGGCTAACGCCGGCGGCTCACTTCTCGCGACTGTTTGAGTGAACGAAGCATTGTGGAACGGATTTTGACTGAGCCTTAGCTCTTCCTTTTCATCATGTGTGTCCACATTCGGTGCGACAATTTGCAAGTCTCGAAGTAGTTTTCCGTTCGTCCCAATCGCTTCGACCTGCCGATCGGACAAGCCGTGCATACGCAACGCCTCGCGTTGTGACTTGGCGAACGCTTCGAGCTTTTCTTTCGCGTAGCGACGCTCAAGTAACTGCTTGCCTGAGATGGCCCCGGACTGTGTCGCATCTTCAAGCCGAGCGATCTCGCGGTTCTCGACTTCCAGTTCGCTGATTGTTTTCAAGTACGCCGTTTGTGTCTCCACCAAGTCTTCGTAGGTCAACCGAACCTCGAACAGCAGTTCGCCCGGCAACACCGCTTCACCGGTCACTGCATGAACATGTGTGACAACACCGTTAAGTGGGGAGGACACTACGATCGACGATCGTCCGGGTTTGGCAACGACAACCGCTGGCACGGTGATGGACCGCCGATAAGTCCCAAGCTCGACCGGACGCAGGAACTCCGGCGTCAAACCAAGGTTCATCAACGCTTGCTGAGACAACTCCAGAGAACTTGCCGTTGCTCCGGCGGCAGGTTCAGTGTGACCATTTTCATCATGGTCGTGAGCATCACTCGGCGCGGCAGCGCGTTGCGAAGCCAATGTGGTTTCGATCAACTTCGATACGGGTGGCCACCACATCCAATAGGTAGCGACAACCGCTATTACGACGACCAACCCGATCACAAAGCGAATCGCACGCCACGGCAGTTTTGAAAGATTGAGTCGCATGTATGGAAATCTGTATGTTGAGAACAATGGATATGTGAGTGGCACGGCGCTAGGCGCCGGTTCCGAATGGCGATCCCGTCGGGATCAAGTCCAACAACAATCGGTCTGAATCAGTGGCAATTAGTGAGAATGAGTGTTCTGCGAAGCCAGGATTTGGAACACTAATAAGCGCTAATCCCACACTAATTTACGGATGATTGCTTGAAGTTGTGCATATGTGTTTACGAGCGGCGATCCAGAATGAAACACCGGTGGCTAGCGCCAATCCACTTACATTCCACGAAGGCCCATCGGTGGCTCAGACAATTGAGAACGAGTGAAGAAACCAATCGTTTAAGCAGCGAGCAAGCGGCTCAAATCTGCCAAGATTGCAGCGTGGCGCAGCGCTGCCCTGAGGATCGTGCAAGGTCAAGAATCGTTCGATCCGACGAGCGAATGATTCTTTGAAGACTCAGCGCCGTGGCGGTAGCGGCATTGTCGAACACCAATTGCTCAACCGCTTGATCGAAATCGAAGTCGAATGACTTCATATTCGTTGGGACGAAGTTACAACTCGCCTCGTCGCACTGGTGCGAATGCTCGTGCGAACAAGCACAGCAGGCCGCTTCGATCGATAGAAGCAATGAGTCGTGGTCGGCAATTGATTTGTCGGCAGGCTCGTGATGGGAATGGGAGCAATGGTCGTGCGATGACTCGCACTCCGCCGCGACCTGTTCTCCGCAACAATCGCTCCCAATCGCGTGCGAGTGATGCAAGCTGCAACCAAGCACCGCGTGGGCGGTGAACGCAATCAGCGTCAATCGTTGGATGAAGCAAGCAATCACGGCAAAAAACACTTTCTGGAAACGGGCAGTTAATTGTCTCCAATCCCTATAATCGGGTCAACGTCAGTTCGCCTTAAGTAAAAGTGCGATCATCGTGACGAAATCGCGAAATGAATCCACAATAGCGATGCTATTCCAGCGAAGGGACCACTTCCTGATTTGCACGCGTACCGAGCGCACGCCAGATTTTCAGATCGATTGAACTGGTGATGAAGTGTCCTGAACCGTCTGCAAAACCCGTTTGCACTCCGCCGATGTGGTGACTGCGAGAAGTAACCGCAGCGTAGGTCGGCATCGTGATCGTCTTGCCTTCGCGCGAGGAATTGAAATCGACGTCAAAGGAAGCTCCGCCAGACATGTAGATCACTTTGTGGTTGGGACCAAACGTCGTGGTAATCCCCGTTTGGTGACATCGTGAATCGGTCCACTCGGTGTGACCTGAATCCGGCTTGAAGCTGCCGCCATAGGCCAACACATCCGCTGCCGATGCGGGGGCGGCAACGCCAAGTACGGCAGGATTAAGCCCGTCACGCAGGTAGGGAGTGAATGCCTTCACTTCGGCGAACGCTAACGTGTTGCTGGTACCATCCAAAACGTCCTTAAACCCCGTCGTGCTGTTCGGAAAAACGAGTCCACTACCCGTCTTTTTGCTGACCGGATCGTAAACAAACCACTCACCCATGTTGACGGCGTAGTTGAGCGGGTAATGTGCGAAATTCGGGTCCGCTGCGGAAGGATCAGGGCGAATCGCGTCAAGCGTTTCGCTGGGGCACAGGTACGTCGGAACGCGGACACGCGCAACTTGTCCCTGAGCGCTGTAGGGCAGCGACCAATTGATCAAATCGGTTAAACCGGCCTGCTCAAGTTGCGGCAGAATTCTTGCTTGCAGCGACCACGTATCGCTAGGCTGCAATCCCCTGTAGATGCCACCGGCAGGAAATCGATTGAACGAGCCATGGTAATTATGCATCGCGAGCATGATTTGCTTCACGTTATTTGAACAGCTCATTCGCCGCGCTGCTTCCCGCGCTGCTTGAACGGCCGGAAGAAGCAAGCCCACCAAAATACCAATAATCGCAATGACAACCAACAACTCGACGAGCGTAAAACCTCGCCGGCGTGACGAATAAGCACACATTGACTGTGATCTCCAGTGACTGAAAGGGTGAGAAAACGCGCATGTCGTGACACATGCATCGCCCCCTTTGCTGGCTAAGAATTGCGGATTCACCGCAAGTCGCTGGCTGGCTATTGAGCTTGATCGCTATTGAGAAGTCATCTCAATTAGCCAATTGTGGTTGATTGACGTTACATCGTCAAGGGACGATCAAACTTTACTGCTGGCTGAATGTCAGACCGCGCAGGCTATCGTCGCCGCTGTTGTCTTCGACGGCATTAAGCGCGCCAGTAAGGACGAATCCGTCGACCTGAGCTTTGGCTTGGGCCAGTTGTGTTTGCGATGCGATGAATTGCAGATTGGTGTCGAAGTAGGTTCGCCTGGCGACTAAAACTTGGACGAAACTGGTTTCGCCAGCCTTATAGGCCATCTCCGCCAATGTCAATCCTTCTTCGGCGTTGGGCAGAATGTCGTTGGCATATTTGCCGACGGCGGCGAGCGACGAATCGTATTGACCCGATACGGCAGCGAGTCTGGCCTTGATCGAGTTCTCGATCCGCTCGACTTCGCGCGACGCACGCAGTAGCTCGGCTCTGGCGGCGGCAATATTGCCTTGGTTTTGGTTGAACACGGGGATTGGTGCGCCGACTTGCAGATTGATTAAGCCCGAGTTGGTACCGTTGTCGACGCCGGCGGCAAATTGCACATCAAGATTTGGAATCGGTTGGACACATTGGCGATCGATATTCGCACGGGCTTGGCCAATTCGTGCTTGGGCCGATTGGTATTCCGGACTCGACACGATCATCGACGAAGCGACAGAGGACCAGTCCAATGATGTCTCGCTGGCCGGTAATTCGCCTTGCAATTTAACAGTCGCCATTTGCGGTATTCCCGCCAACGCGGCCAGCTCTCGCCATGCGGCCGCGAAGCTGACTTCAGCTTGTTGCAGTGCCAAGTCGATCTCGTTCTTTTGCACTTTGGCCTGTACGACATCGAGCTGTGAACCTTCGAGTGCCTTCTTTCGCAACTCGGCCAGCTCCAACCCCTTGTCGGCCACCGATTGGAAATCGCGAACCAGATTCACTCGGCGCTGGGCCGCCAGCGCATCATAAAACTTGACGCGGATGTCGGTCGCAACGCGATATTTTTGAGCTTCCAGTTGGAGCAACTGAGCACGCAGCGCCGCGTCGAGAACACGACGATTGAGCGCTAGTTTGTCGGCGGTGATGATCGTCTGAGTGATGTACGCCGTGTGTTGATCGGTTCCCGCATCGGCGATCTGCGTACCGTTGTAACCGACGCTCGGGTTGGCTCGTAGACTCACTTGTGTGCGAAAGCCCGCAGCCTTTTGCGACGTTGCCACCAACTCGGCGATAGTCGGATTGTTGGTTAGCGCGAGTGATTCGAAATCAGCCAGCGTCATCGCCGTTTGGCCCAACTCCGCAGGCTCCGAGCCAATGAATTCGTCGCTCATCGCATAAGGCACAACCACACCCGCCAATCCGTCTTCTGCTTTATTGAAGACTACTGGCGTGATTATTGGCGGATGAATTTCAGCGGGGACAGCGGATACAGCCGCGCTGTAGGGCGATTGATCGGGGCTTGA
This sequence comes from Pirellulaceae bacterium, assembly GCA_041753075.1. Classification (GTDB taxonomy): domain Bacteria; phylum Planctomycetota; class Planctomycetia; order Pirellulales; family Pirellulaceae; genus UBA6163. Next base: position 611 of record JBGSVE010000038.1, on the reverse strand, counting down.
TGCCGATCCAGGAGCTTTCGCAAATCGCGTCCACGGAGTTGCTGATTGGCAACCGATAGTTAAACCGATGGCCGCAAGCAGCAGCCAACGCTTTTGCGACTTTGGAAGTCGAGACAATTCGTTTGATGATTTCACCGTAGTAACGTCCGCAATAATAGGATCAGCCCATACATGCGATCGGATCGTCACCACCGGAACATTGATTGCATTTGAGATAGGCCGAGCCGCACGAGCCAGCATCGGTCCGGATGTATCGATTAGGCGGTTTGTCGGTCCAATTTGATCAGGGGAAATTGTCGGGGGCGAATCGTAGCCACGCTCCGATCGTGACGGACGCCAGCAGTATTCCGATTGCGAAATTGGGCCAGAACGACAATCCAGTGCGACTGGCGACAGCCAGCGGAACGAAAAACGGCAATCCCAAGGGGACCAAGATCAGCGTTTCGGTCGCAAGCTTGCTAATCGTGGTAATGTCGTGAGATTTGTTCCATGTCATGATGAACGCAATGATGCTGATCAGCGGAAGCGTCAACAGCAATGCACCAAGCCGCGGCATCTGGTTCGATATTTCTGAAACGGCAACGATCAGAACGGCGGAGATGATAACTTTT
>JBGSVE010000037.1:0-31505 GCA_041753075.1 Pirellulaceae bacterium | reverse complement strand
CGATTCCCCTGCCAAATCAGTGGCTGCGGCGAGTGAATTTGAGGCCGCGATGGTTTACGACGGCCAGAGCGTGGCGACGCTGGACGAGCCCGCAACCGAAACGGCGAAGGCGTCAATCGCGGACATCACGTCGCCAATGAATGAATTGCTCGCCGTCGAACCGCTGACGGCGTCGGTTCGTAAACCCGTCGTTGAGGAACGGACGGCTGAACCAGCACCGCTGGTGGAAGACTTGCCGCCAATTGAGCTGTTGGTCGCAACTGCACCGCCATTGCCCTCTTCGTCGCTCCCAGTCGCACCGCCGACCAAAACCACAGCGGGTGTCGCCATGAACGCTCCGCAGTCGGGCGCGTCAATGGATTCGATGGCGTTAAACAATTCAAATGCCTCGATCATTTCGACCGACACGCCAACGGGCCCGACCTTGGATCCCAACGTGCTCGTTCCCTGGGTCGCCCAGCAGCGTGGCCAGGGCAAACTGCGGTCGTCGGCAACGCCGAACCCGATCTTGGACTGGAGCGCTTACTTGCCACTGGCACCGGGTGCCGATCCGTCGGTTCGTGCTGCGTCGGCGACCAGCCCGTTCGCGCCGAGCGTTACGAATCAGCAAGCCGGATTCCCGGCGAACGTGTCCACCAATCCTTACGCTCGTTGACCGGCACTCGTTGTCGCCTCCCCAATGGAATCCCAGAGATGAGTTTACTCGATCGCGCGTTTGTCAAAGCTTACACCCGTAGCCAAACCAAACCGACTCCGGCCGAACCATCGCCGGTCGCCGCCCCGCACTTCGACCCGGCAGCGGTTTCGCAATCCACTGCGCCGCGTCATGTGCTAACGTTTGACCCGCCGATCGACTCGCACTCGGTAGCATCGTGGAACAGCGTCGTCGATGAAACGTTCTTTCGCGTCGACGTCGGCCATGTGCAACCATCCAAGCAGGCGGTTCCACCCGCTGTACCTCGATCTGTCGTTGCGGTCGAAGCATTGAGTTTGCCAATCACATTGCCAGCGGATGCACCTGAGATTGCGGCGCGTTCGATTCAATCGGTAGATGGTAGCCCGGCAATGTGGCCAACACCGGAAGATGACGCCGCCGAGTTCTTTCGCGCCACGCGTGACCGCGAGACGGCAATTGAATTCGCCCGCGCCAAGAGCGAAACATTGGCGATCCCACCGCAACCGATTGCGGCGGCAACGGTTGCCAAATTCGCGACGGAACCTGCTGCACTGGTGCAAACGGTTGCCGACGGGAATGCGAGCCTTGATCCGCTATGGGAAGTCGACGCACTCGAGTTCTCCGACACAGTTTTGGAACTGTTCGGTAACGCCAAATTGATGAAATCAATCGGCACTCCGCTGGACGAAGCGGTGTCGCGTGGTTTGCGCACGATGTTGGTGACCAGCGGCGGGCGCGGTGTCGGTCGAACGACCGTAGCGATCGGAATTGCCGTCTCCGCTGCAGCGGCTGGTTTGCGTGTCGCCTTGGTCGATGCGGATGACAGTAACGAATGTTTGGCTGATTCCTTGCGGCTGGAGATCGAGCATGGTTGGACCGATGCGGTTCGCGTTGGCGTTTCGCTCGACGAAATTGCGGTGCGTTCGATTGAAGATCAATTGACAATCATTCCGCAACGTTCGGTGCCACGTTCGGCGCTCCGGGCGATGCCGACCGCTGGTGAATTCCAAACGATGTTGACGGCGCTGCGACAATCGTTCGACTTGGTTGTTATCGATGGCACCTCGTGGGACGAATCAGCCGACACGATTGCAAAATGCTCCGCAATCGACGCGGCGGTCGTCGTGGTCGACCAACGCAAACGCGACGAATCGAACATCACCGAGGTGATGGAATCGATGCGGCGAGCCGGAGTGGCTGGATTAGGAATCGTCGAAAACTTTGCACTTCCAAATTAGCTGGATAGCGCCAAGTTCGGTGAGCGGTCGGGCGCTAGCCCCCGGTATTGCCCGATCGGAACCGGCGGCTAGCGCCGATCCGCTCACAAATCAAACGATCCCGAGAAACATAAGTTATCAATTAAACAGAGCCTAGTGTTATGTACGAATCACATTGGAACCTCAGCGAACGACCGTTTGAGAATTGGGGCGATAGCCGCTTCTTCTTTCCTTCGGAAGTTCATCAATCGGCGCTGTTGCAACTGGCCTATGCGATCGAAAGTCGTCGCGCCGCGATTGCGCTGTGTGGCGACAGCGGCATGGGCAAAACGCTGGTGCTCGATACGTTGCTCGAACAACTTGACGAAACCCATTCGCCCCTTGCGCGGATCGTTTATCCGCATCTCAGCGGCGAACAACTACTAGGTTACATCGCTGATGAGTTGACCGGCGAAAGCGGTGCCGCCGACGAACCGGCACGCATCACACTTCGGCGGCTCAATCAATTCTTGCAGGCCAATGTCGAAGCCGGTCGTCATGCGGTCGTGGTCGTTGATGAAGCACAAGTCTTAACCGCCACGGACCAATTGGAAACGCTGCGTTTGATTTTAAATTTGCAACACGATCGCAACCGCGCCGAGTCAGCGATAACGCTGGTTCTGGCGGGTCACACGACGCTGCTTAGCCAGGTCGAACGCTACCGCGCGCTCGATGACCGGATGTCTTGCAAGTCGATCCTTACCCGCTTCACCGTGAACCAAACCGCCGACTATGTGACCCACCGCATGGCCGCAGTCGGCGGCGATGCGGAGGAGGTTTTTGATGCTGCGGCGATCGAACTGCTGCACCAACGCGCCGCCGGCATTCCACGTCGAATCAATCGACTGGCGGACTTGGCGCTGATGGTCGGCTACGCTGTTGTCGTCCGCCGCATCGAAGTTCAACACATCGAGAACGTTCACCAAGAATTGGTCGCCGCAGCCGCCTAGTCCTTTATTCCAATTGAAAATCAGCGTTCGTCGAGTGAGCGGATCGGCACTAGCCGCAGGTACTTCGCATCACCGGTGGCTAGTGCCGATCCGCTCACACATGCGTGGCAGCTTGATTTTCGGGGTGAGGCGATTATCGCAGGGTTGTCCGCAACAGTTCTATAATTTTACGACGCTCCTGACGATGCTGCGCCTTGACCTCTCACTGCAATCACCCGTCCATAATTTGGCATTGGACGAGGCGCTGCTGAACCAGGCCGAGTGGGGCGGCGAGCCGGTGCTGCGGATTTGGGAATTCGCCTCGCCCGTTGTCGTGCTCGGACGCGGATCGAAAATCAATGACGAGGTCGACGGTGAGTTCTGCCGTCGCAATCGCATCGCCATCCTCAGACGCTGCAGCGGTGGAGCGGCGATCGCCAGCACACCCGGATGCGTAATGTATAGCGTCGTGTTGGACCTGCGCCGCGATCTGGCACTGCGTAACATCGACTTGGCGCACCGGTATGTGATGACTCGCGTGATGGCGGCGATCGCTGTCCAGCAACCGCGCATCCAGTGGCAAGGGATCTGCGATCTGACGCTGGACGATAAGAAATGTTCCGGCAACAGTCTCCGCGTCGCGCGGAACCACTTGCTCTATCACGGCACGCTGCTGATTGATGCCGATCTTGAATTGATCGCCGGTTGCCTGCGGACCGCACCACGGCAACCGACGTATCGACTTGGTCGCGATCACGGGGCGTTCTTGACCAACGTGGCGATTGATCAGTCGGCATTTGCGGACGAGTTGGCGGAGCAGTTTGGTGCCATGCACCGAACAGCCGATTGGCCCAAGGCAGAAACCGCATTGCTTGCCGAGTCAAAGTACGCGACCCAAGAGTGGACTGCACCGCGTTAATAGCGTCCGCGAGAAACTTCGCCTTCGGGAACCGGCGGCGGCGGCAGGCTGAGCGTTTGCGACTTGTCGGCTTGGGCGGCAAGGTCGCGCAAAAAGGCCAACGAGTCGCTGAACTCTGGCAATGATCGCAGCGCCGCGAACTGCGGATTGGTCGCGACTCGTTCGTATCGCATCAACGTCGATCGGACTTCGGTCGCCGACAATTCGGCGGCGTTTTGCCAATCGGCGGGCAACGCCAAATAGGATTGCCACTGGGTATCAACCTTGGTCATCATTCCCGCAACCGACCGTTCCAATTGCGTCAGACCACCGACCGGAACCGGAATCTTGGCGGCGGCGAACGACGTGTCAGCTTGCGACAATGGATTCGCTGTGGCGACATCGGTATCCACACCAATTCCCGCCGGCTGGACCGGGGAAACCACCGTCGCGTAACGATTCAGTTCATCGACCAGACCGATGGCGCTGGGCGGCACCACGCCAAGCCCACCGCCGAGGGTTTGGTAATAAACCTGGGTCGCGGGAATGTCCAGTTGCAGATTGGCACCGTCCAACGCCACGCCGGCGAACAGCCCGCGCGACTTGGAATACGTAAAAATTTCGGCCTGGGCGTGGGCGTCGGTCGCAGCCGAGGCGTAGCGTCCTACCGGGCCCGCCGCAGCCGATGCGTTGACGCCAAGGGTCAGTTTCCCTTGACGGATGTTGTTCAAACTGCGTGGCGAGCGAAACACCATCACCAGATCAACGGATTCAATTCCCGCTTGCCAGCCGATGCTGCCGCCGCCAACACGAATGAACTCCGGGGCCAGCCAGCGGTGGTCGGCGTCGCGGGTCAACAACACACCGCGACCACCGGCAACGCCAATCACGAACGCCCCGCGAACATAATGCGGAACAATCGCGACGCCTTCGGCCGAGGCGAGCAGGTTTTCGGGAATTTGCGTCGCCGTTCCGGACGCCAATTCGTGCAGCACCGCAGCCGCTTCGTTGACCACGCCCGCTTCGCTCGACGTTGGCCCCACGTTGATCGGATCCAGCGGTTGGCCAAGAGCATACGTCGGCATATTCGCTGGCGTTGCGTATGGCTGCGAAGCGAATGGGCGCGGGATCGGAAACTGAGCTTGGACAATGGACAGCGATGCGAAAGTGGCAAAAATTGCGAGAATGGGTCGGTGGTTGCGACGCATGAAGCTGGCTCCTGGCCATGGTTGCGGTGAAATTCTGCCCAATTGACGTAGGTTAACGCTTCGCCGCAATCCGCCGAATAGCAATTCCCGAGGGCGGGTTTTCGGATTGCGTGTTTTGGGTAAAATTGAGGGTGTGGCTCCACCTGTGGGCCAAATTCTGTTACTCGAAGGAGGGTGTGTAGTGAAAAATTTTGTAAGGCTAGCCGCGTTGTTCGTGGCCGTAGTAGCGACTGGGCTTGTCGCACCACAATCGGCGGATGCGGGTTTATTTGGTCGCCACTGTGCGCCCGAACCAGCGTGCGCCCCCGAACCAGCTTGTGCGCCGCAGCCAGTGTGCGAGCCGGCTCCAGTTTGTGAACCTGCGCCGGTGTGTGCGCCGGCACCGGTTTGTGAAAAGCCAGCACCGCCGGTGCCGGTGAAATTGTGCGTCAAAGATCCGGTGACGTGCTGCACCTACGAAGTTTGCGTTTGCGTGCCAGCGGAATGTGCCTGCGAAGTTCCTTGCTTGGACTCGTGCAAGCCGGGCTTTTTCGGTCGCAAGATTTTGACCTACAAGTGGCCTGGTTGTGGCCACTGCGTCGAAGTCGTCGTCACCAAGCATGGCCAGACGATCGTTCGCGGCTGAATCAGCGAGAGAGCAACGTGAATTGAAAGAACGCTGGCTTGCTGGAAACGGCCAGCCAGCGATTCAGTCCGCTGACGGTTGGCTCGGCGATAATTGCCTGCATCGATTTGCAATGCGGACACAAGCGAACGTGCTCGATCATTTGGACACGCAACTCCGGGTCAATTTGTCCATTGCGAAATGCGTCCCCGTTTGCCATGACGACGTCACAACTGATCCCGCCAAAATCGACCTGAGCAGCTTGCTCGATCGATTTGGATACCATCAATGTGGCAGCGCCGCAAATCAACAACACGGCCATCGCTGAGCCAGCGCGAATGAACGACCGACGTTGGCGACCAGCGCGATACTGCTTAGCCAGCCGACCGAGCGTACCAGGTTCGCAAGTCTGCCAATCGTTTTGTTCAACTTTAGGGTTTATCGAGTTCATCATCTTTGGTCTCGGTAAGGCGTACACCAAAACGTTAGTCGCAGTGCCCGATCGACTTCAGTGAAATGGTTCACAATCGCTGAAAATCCGCTCACCGCAAAGCCTTGCTAATCGCTGGTGCCACCGCCGAATAATCGTTCAATGGTTCGCCTGGTCGGACCTGGCCAGTCGTCGCAAGGCTCTGCGGTTCGGGTTTTGGCGGTTCGGGTTCGGGCAAATTGACACCGGCGGCCAGTCGGCGCGGGTCCACGATGATGATGCGTTGGCGACCAAGTTTGACCAATGACTCCTGCTGCAATTCGCCAAGTGTCGCCGTCACGGTCTCGCGCGTCGCACCAATGATCGAAGCCAGTTCCTGATGTGACAGCTTGATATTAATGAGCAAGCCGTCGGCGGTCAGTTTGCCATATTGGGCGGCGAGGTCGACAAGCAGGTGCATCAGCCGCTCGCGATTGGAGCGAAACAGCAGACTGCGCAAGCGTCGTTCAACACGAATGCGGCGCAGCCCAATCAGCTTGGTGATGCCGAGCGTTAGGTCGATTGATGAGTTCATCAATTGGCGAACACGATCAGCGCTGAGCAAAACAATGGTCGAAGGCACGACGGTTTCGGCTCGTTCTTCGCGTCGCGACGGATCGATCAACGACATCTCGCCGAAGATTTCCCCCGGCTCGACCAACGCCATGATTGTTTGTTTTCCCTCGCTCGTGGTCGAGCACAGGCGCACGCGACCGGCGGCGACTAAGAACACACCATCAGCCGCATCGGAGGGAGTATAAACCGCACTGTTTTTAGGCAGCGTGCGGATTCGAGCGAAACGTTCCAACTCGCCGAGTTGCGTGTCATTTAAGATCCGAAACAGCGAACAATTGCCGATCGACCACATACGGCTGTGCACTCCAATGCTGAGTTGATCGCCCGACGTAGGCGTCCTCGCGATGCACTGCAGTCTAACCGCCCGGACACCACCACAGAATGCTAGATCGGTAGCAAGGCAAGAACTGTGAGCCATTTCACAGATTGCGCGGCGACCTACGGTAAGTTGAGGAGACTTTAGAACGGTTGGGGTCAACCGCTCTACAATGACAATTCACAAGTGCTAGCCCCGCAAACACATCGAGCCAGATTAATGAAAACGCAATTGATGCCATTCGCACTGTCGCTGATTACCGGCTTACTTTTGGGCCACACGACGGCTTGTTCCCAGGAAGCATCGTCCAGTATGGCGCGACCAAAGATGGGAGCCAAAGCTCCTGACTTCAAGTTGATGTCGATCGACGGCGAAAAAGTCCAACTGTCGTCAATGGCCAAGGAATCAAATGTCGTGTTGGTAGTGTTGCGAGGCTATCCCGGTTACCAATGCCCACTTTGCTCGCGCCAAGTTTCGGAGCTGCGCAGCAAGGCCAGCCAACTTGCCTCCGCCTCGGCAAAGGTGTTGTTGGTCTATCCCGGTCCAGCAGCCAACCTGGGCATGAAGGCCAAGGAATTTCTGAACGACTCATCGCTGCCCGAAGGTTTCACGATGGTGCTGGATCCCGATTACAAGTTCACCAATGCATACGGATTGCGTTGGAACGCGCCGAATGAAACGGCGTATCCTTCGACCTTCATCATCGACAAAACCGGCACGATCAAGTTTGCTGAAGTCAGCGGCGGTCACAGTGGACGGGTCGCCAGCGACACGGTCTTGGCGAAGCTCAAGGCCATCGGGTCGTAAAGCACCGGTAGCTGGTGTCGCCAGATACCTGCGCGAACGGGAACCGGCTTCAAACTTGGCGTTGGTGCACAGCGGAAAAAGGTGACAATGGCAAATAATGCCAATAGATTGCGAGTTATCGTCAATTACCATTATTCAATGATCAGCGGCGGCAGAGGACATTCGAGCAAATCGGCGATGCCGCGTATCAATTCGGCTTCGCGAACCTTGACCTCGCCATCGGCACAAACGCACGCGGCACAGGCATCGATCAGCTCGCCACGTCGCCGCTCCGATGCACGCCGTAGTTTTTTCAGCGCAAGTTCAAGCTGCTCGAACGTGCATTCGGATACTTCGGCAAACCTCGGCGTGAGACCGTGCAGTTTGCTTGCACCGATTGCGAATGCCTGACGTGCTTGGTCGGTGCCATGGCCGACACGGGCAAGGGTCGACAGCAAAACGGAAATCGGTTCGGCCAGCGGCTTGAGGCTCGTGTAAAGCTTCGTCACCTCTCGCGTCGGCATGAACTGAGCCGCCAAGTTGCGGCGCAAAACCTGGGCCAGTGTCCACTCGAAGATCGACAACTTGTTATCGGCTAGGACCAGCGTTTCAAACGCCAGCTTGAATCGCTGGTACTGCGGTGGCGACATTCGCCGCAACATCGGCAGCGCCAAATCAACCAACGGCAAGCGAGCCGCCTCAGGAACGTCCGCGGCGCGGTCGGCCAATCGCTGCGTCAACTGCACCACGGCGGGTTCCACATGCTGTTCCAGGCTGGCCAATTGTCGGGACGCGACTGCTGGGTCGCGATCAAGCAACAACGCAAACATAACCGCACGCGCTGCGAACGGATCACCCGCCGCTTTGCGCAGGACATCGTCAAGTCCGGCCAAGAGCGCCGACGAATATTCACGATGGACTTCCTCCGGTGCACCAATGTGCGTGGCAGCATCGCGGACGACCGAGACCGGGATCAGGACTTCGTTTGCGTCGGTCGCCTGAGTCGTCACACCCGCTTCGCCCGCGCCGGCAAAGCCCATTGAAGTTTGCGGCGACATGGGTGCGGCTACGGCCACAGCGGTTGGCGAGAAGGACTCGCTCATTGTTAAATTGCCGTCCCAGTTGGGTTCGATTGCCAAAATTCGTTTTGGCAGCGGTGGGTGCGTCGCCAATAGGCCTGACAATCCCTCGAAAACACCCTGTGCGAAAAACATGTGACTGGCTACTGCGGCGTTGGGATGTTTAAGACGACCTTGAGCTGAAATACCAGCGATTCGCTTGAGCGCACCGCCAATCCCTTCGGGGTTGCGCGTGAACTGGACCGCCGACGCGTCGGCAAGGTATTCGCGTTGGCGCGAGACGGCTGCTTTGATCAATCCGCCGATAAACGAACCGATCCAACCGAGGATTAATAGCGCGACGCCAATGAGTACCAGCGCAATGACGATCCCACCGCGGCCTTTGTCGGAATCGGAACTGGACGATCGCGACGAACCCATGAAGCGGATCGATTCAAACATGAACCGGCCAATCAAGCCGAGCAACAAGATTCCGTGCAGCACGCCGATCATACGAATGTTCATTCGCATGTCGCCGTTGAGGATATGGCTGAACTCGTGGGCGATAACGCCCTGCAATTGTTCGCGAGTGAGATTGTTGATCGCACCTTGAGTCACGCCAACGACCGCGTCGCTGGGCCGATACCCAGCGGCAAATGCGTTGATGCCGGGCTCATCAAGTAGGTACACCGGAGGAACCGGCGTGCCGGAGGCGATTGCCATCTCTTCGACGATGTTCAACAACCGTTTTTCGTTGCCCGTTGCAGTATCCGATATTAACGGACGGCCACCGACGCTTTCAGCAACCGTCGAACCGCCGCCGATTCGCAGCGAGATGATTTGATAAAGCGAGCCCAGCAGGATCACGATGGCGGCGACAACGGCGAAGATCGCGGCAATCGCTGCCGGATCAACTTTCCCCTGCATGTTGCGATCGTGACCCATGGCAAACTCGGCGGCGAAGAAGCCGACGGTGGCTGCTCCGCCGACGATGCCGACGACGGCCAGCAAAAATAGAATTACCAGCCAAGCGGTGTTGGTTCGTGCCGTGGCCTGGCGCTCGAAGAACTGTGTTGCCATGAGCCTAGTATTCCGTCGCAGCTTAATTGTTGAGTTGAGGCGATTGTAGAACGGCTGTCCCCAGCCATTTGTGCGTTCCCAAACGGTTGGGGACAACCGTTCAACAAATTTTGCGACCGGAAATCGAAGCCAGATAGAGTATTAGAAGGATACTTTGGGGGCCTCGGCGATCGCCGCTGAATCGGCGAATTCGAGCAAGTCGCGATCGCTGGTGTGGCCGGTCGCATTGGCAACCAACACTGGCGGGAACGTTTGGCGATAAGTGTTGTAGGAGGTCACCGAATCGTTGTAAGCTTGGCGGGCGAAGCTGATCTTGTTTTCGGTGGTGGTCAATTCTTCGGTGAGCTGAGCCATGTTTTGGTTGGCCTTCAAATCGGGATACGCTTCGGCCAGCGCGAACAGCCGACCGAGCGCACCGGACAAACCTTTTTCCGCACCGGCCAGGCCGACCATTGCTTCGTGATCACCGCTGTTGCCTGAGGCACCTTGCAGGCCGGTGACCGCTTGATTGCGGGCGTTGATGACGGCTTCGAGCGTTTCGCGTTCGTGCTTCATGTAACCTTTGACCGTCTCGACGAGGCTGGGGATCAAGTCGTGGCGGCGTTTAAGTTGGATTTCGATTTGTGAGAACGCGTTGTCAACACGATTCCTCAAGGTCACCAATTGGTTGAAAATTCCGATGCCGTACATCAGCACCAGAAACGCAACGCCCAGAACAACCGCGATCATGATCAGAAATAGGGCCGGCATTTGGTTGGGTCACTTTGGTCGAGGGGGAAGCTGGATCGGCGTAGTTTAATGGTTAAGGGCCTAGGCGTGGTTGCGATACTTAAGGTTTGCGCCATCCCGCTGACTATCGTAATTTGTGAGTCCCCAAACGGTTGGGGACAACCGTTCTACAATTTCTGCCACCTGAAATCGAAGCTGAGACGGATCATTGGGCTTTTTTTCGCTGCCGCCGGGGCGCGCGTTTCCCTACTTGGTAAAAAGCTTTCATGGCGGCTATGATTGAGGGATCGTCAGGCGGTATTGCCGTTGTCTTCACCCCACTCGCTCGGCCTCAGGAGAATCGCGATGCCTTTGTTTGAAGTAGAAACCGACTCACATATTATTATCACCTGGGCTGGCGACGAAGCGGACGCTCGCGATGTCGTTGCCGACGCTTATCCGCATGACCATATCAATCGATTGACCAAGCGACCGCGGGATACCTGGGTGATCAGCAAGGGTGCCTTGGGCTTGACCGAACGAACGCTTGATCCGTGTGCGGTCGCGCGGGAATGTTTGAGCAAGTCGGCTGGCGACAAGGTCAACGCCATCCGCTTGTATCGCATGGAGACAGGCAGCGATCTGGAAAACGCGCGGCGGGCGATTGAATCCAACATGGTCATGGGTTGGTAGCTGCAACGCGTTTGTCGATTCGCTGCAAACGAATTCCAAGCACGACGGCAGGCGGCGAGCGAGCCAAGGTCCGTCGGTTGCTGCTGTGGCTTGTCGTGTCGTTGCCGTGGTTCGTCGGTTGCGACGGCTGTCGGCGCGACGAAGCGGCCAAAGACAACAAGAACAAACCGCCCGGACCGTCTGAAGACATCACCTTTGGCCAAGCAATGCCACTGCCGTCCAACGGATCGGTTGGCACTGCGGCGATCAAGCCAGGCCACTGGTTCACGCTGCGTCAATCGATGCGCAGCAACAAGTCCGACCAGCGCGGCGAATATTCCAGCCAAGCGTTTGTGATCGATGGCTCGTCAACTGCACAATCGGGCGACGGCAACATTGCGCAGGATTGCTTGCGGCCGGTCGTCTTGCCCAAAGGTCGCATGAAGCAATTCGATTCGCGTTTGCTGGCTGGGCTTGATGGTGGCATCGGCAACAAGCGACTGGCCACCAGCGGACGCCTTAGCACTGGCGCGTTGATCGCCACACCGCCGCGTACCGACCACGGCCTGATGCGGGCCGAAGAGTATTTCTTAGTGATCCTGACCAATCGACCCGAGCGGTTTGTCTCGTTTCAAGTTGCCGATTGGGTACGACCGCCAACCGATATTGAATTGGCGGCCAATGGGCCGGCGAACTACCGAATTGTGTTTGCGAAATCGGGTGGCTTGTGGTCAATCCCGGAAACAATGCTCGATATGACAAGTACCGCAGTTGTATTTTGGGACGACGTGTCGCCGAACGAGCTGACTGCTTTTCAACGCCAAGGCATCATCGATTGGGTCCATTTCGGCGGCCGCTTGATCGTTAACGGAGACACGATCGCAACCGAATTGGCATCGAGTGAAATGGGCGGACTGTTGCCAATCACCGTCGCCGGGATGATGGATCTGAGCGGCGAGTCGACGGCAATGCTGGTCGAAAACTGGGGCGTCCAGAAAGATGATACGACGCCGGTAGTTGCCGCACTGGTGCGCAGCCAAGCGAGCCGAGTCGCGGTCGCCGGCGATGTCGCGGACGATGCAATGGCAATCGTTGGTACCGACGAACTTGTGGCGATGCGGCGAATCAATCGCGGCACCGTGGTCATGTCACGCTTCGATTTAACGTCGGAGTGGATGTTGAAGTGGCGCAGTCGAGACAGTTTCTTCAACGCCGCGATTCTTGATCGACCGGTTCGCGAGTTCAAGTTCGACACGGGAGGAATTCGCCAGCAATACGCAGCGAGCGACCCGCGCAGTCCCGTCGAGATGAACACGTCGTTTCGCATCGCTGGTCGTGACCTCAGCTTGACGCCCGGTGAACTCCAACGCCCGCATCCAATCTCGGGTCTGGGCGGGTGGCGCGATGACAGCGACATTGCCAAGGCGATGCAGAATGCATTGCGCGAGCAAGCGGGCGTAAAGATTCCGCCGTTTTCGTTTGCGCTGCGTTCTTTGGCATTCTATTTGGTCGTGCTGGTGCCGTTGAATTACGTCGTGTTTGGCTTTCTCGGCAGACTCGAATGGGCCTGGTTGGCAGTACCATTTTTGGCGCTGTTGGGTGCGGCGTGGATCGCGCGAACGGTTAGCCTTGACCTTGGTTTGGCGCGAAATCAAAGCGAGGTTGCGCTGATCGAATTGCAAGCTGGCAACCCGCGCGGCCACATCACGCGGTTCGCATCAGTCTACAACTCGCTATCGGGCACCTACCAATTTGAATTCGATTCGCGCGATGCGGCTGCGGCACCGATCGGAATTCTCGACGGGACCCTTGGCGAACTTGCGCCAACAACGTTCCGTTATGGTTTTGGTGACGGGCCGGTACTCGACCAGTTTGCCGTTGCTTCGAATCGAACACGGTTGCTGCACAGCGAACAGGTGCTCGACTTTGGCGGTAGCATCGCAATCGTGGGCGAGCAATTGCAAAACGACACGAATCTAACCCTGCGCGATTGTGCGGCGGTGCGAAGGCGCGATGCCGAAGGTGCCGAGTATGCCAATATCGGTGAATTGGCCCCGGGCGGCAGAGTGAAATTGAATTGGCACCAGCGACGCGGACTTGAACCGCGCAACATGGATGACGGATCTTCATTGCGGGCGAAGTTGGTTGAGCCGTTGTTGGCTGCGAACATGATTCCGCTGGGCACATCGCGCTTTGTGGCCGTGATTGACAAGCCGGTTCAGGGCGTTCAATTGGTACCTGAGGCACCGCGCCAATCAACAACGACCGTCGTGCTGGTCAATCTCGGTTTTGCCGGTCCGTCAAACGACATCGTTCGACGTGATGTGAATCTGGTGCCGTTGGCCAAAGAGCGTGAAGCGATTTTGTTAGACGGAGACAACGATTCAACGTCTTCCGCGCCGATCGTTGTTCCGTAACTACTCAACAAACCGTTTGATCTTTGGTTCGAGATCGCGACCGGTGAAGTCGACGCCGGCAATCTTCCCATCGGGCCCGACGATCACGACAAATGGCATTGATACCAAGCCGAACTGCTCGACGGTTTCATTGGCCATCGTCTCGTCGGTCTTGGTAACGCTGTAGAAGCTGCGAAACTTCACCGGTGATTGCTCGAGAAATTCGTCGATCGGAGCCTCCGTGGTATCGAGGTTGACGCCGATGATTTCGACCTTGTCAGGATAACGCTCGCGAATTTTGCTGAGCGATTGAAGGACCGACAACGACTCTGGAAATTGAATCGTCCAAAACGGCATTAACACGACTTTGCCTATGTAACTTGACAACGACAATGGGCTGCCATCGATGCTTGGCAAGTCGAGCTGGGCAATCTGGCCAAGCAATTCGCGGCGCGACTTTCGCGCCTGCATCGCAACGCTGATTTGACGTTGGCATTCGAGGTTAAGCTGGTTGGCCAATTGCAATGACTCATAGGTCGCGGTCGCCAGGTCTTCGCGCCCATTGGCTTCGGCCTGCAGTGCCGCGCTACTGACGAACTGGACGGCGGACAAATTCGGCGACTCGACTAGTAGCGTGTCGACGGTTGATCGCCATTGATCGATCGCAACGTCTTCGCCGCGCTCAAGTTTGCGCAGCAGGTTATCAAGTTCGCGAAACGGTGGTGAGCCAGCGATTTCGAGCGCCATCGACGCGATCGTTGGATCGGGGTGAGCGGCGAAGAGGTCCACGACTTGATCGCGGACTCTGGTCGCTTCATCGGGAAAGCCGTACTCGCTTAACACCGCTCGCGCCTGGCCCAATACCATCATTACCGAAATATCCGGCGTGCGTTTTGGATTGCTCAATCCCGCAACCAACTGCATCACTTCGCCCGCGTCTTTGCGAGTGCCGTTCTGCAACCGTTCCAGCGCCAAACCGACCAGCACCAAGCGGCTGTCCTGGGCAATGGACGCTTCCGCGTTTTCGAGTTGTTTGGTCGCAAGTTTTTCCAGAGCCTCAGCGGACTTCAGATCGCCCAACGCGGCCAAGTGCGAAAGCGATTGCAATTGTCCGCGGACGGCGAGCACTTGTTGAGCTGGCGAGCTGGCGGGGTCGGCGTCCAGACGCGTGGCGGCTTCGAGTTTTAATTTGCTAACACGCACCATCTCTTGTCTGGCTTTTGCCGGCTCAATGAATTCCGCTTTTCTTGCATCGATGTTTTGCATTTCGATGTCGGCTTGACGCAGAAAATCGGCCAATCGCTCGGGCGACAGGTCGGCCTTCAGCGGCAGTGTTCCTGCTTCGGTCGCTGCCGTCGTGGGTGCGATGTCAAACCGAGTCGGCAACGGTTCGACACCATTAGCGACGGGAACCTCTGGCAAGTCCGCCATTTGATTGGCTAGCGGCGGTGCTGCATCAGTGCTTGCCATCCGTTGGTCGGGCGGCGACTGAGGGACGACTGTCGCGAGTGATTTCTCGGTTTCAACGGCGTCGCGAGCTCCACAGCCAACCGCCGAGGCTAAGCCGATGACAAGACAAACCGCGATCCAATGACCAGATTTCTGATTCACGGTGCTGCAAACTCCGTTTACTAGGCCCTATTTGAAAAAGGGTCTGACGCTTTGGAAAACAACCTTTGATTGTAACGAAACTCCGGTAGATTGGCATGGTTCAATCTGACGTGCTTTCATCGCCCGAAATGCCTACACGCTCAAGGACTCATCATGCTCGCCTGTTCACGTCGGTCGATCGCCCTGGCGGCTAGTTTCGTCACTAGCCTTTCTTTCGCCGTCGCCAGTGCAGAACTTCAAGCCGGCGATGCCGCCAGCGCGTCCCATGATTCGGCATCGGCGCTGCTAAAGCATCTTGACCAGAACGGCGATGGAACACTGAGCAAATCGGAAATTGAAAACGCGGTTGCGGCCATCAACGGCCTCGATCTCGACAAAGACGGCCAGGTTTCGATTGGCGAGTTGATTATCGCCGCCAAGTCAAAGCAGCCCGCCGATTCCGCTGGGCCCAAATCTCTGTTTGAGCGGATCGATCGCGATGCCGATGGCTTCATCGCGGAAAACGAAATTGCAGGTAACATGAAAGCGATGTTCACGCTCGCCGACGCCAACGCGGACAAGCGAGTTTCGCGCGACGAATTCGTCTCGATTGGTGGCGACTTGTCGCCGGGTGCGCCGAACGTCGCCGGCCAATTCGGCAGACCCGGCTTCATGCCCGGTGGTTCAATGGCCGGCGGGCCGAAGGCGGGCGGGCCGATGATGAATGGTGAACCGATGTCGCCTGAAATGTTTATTCGCGGAATGGATCGCGATCGCAATGGCGAGATCAGCCGTGACGAAGCCCGTGGTCCGTTGGAAACCGCGTTCGACAAGATTGACCAAAACAGCGATGGCGTGCTAAATCGCGAAGAGTTGACCACGGCGCGCAATCGCATGGCCGGCCAGCGACCCAAAAAATAGCGACGCACAGTGTTCCACGACGCTCCGCCGTCGTGCTTCAACAATAGCAACTCATCATCGAGCAACGGTTAACCCGGTTTTCACGGCGTCGGCGCGCGGCGATAATGACTATGTCAATTTTCGCCGCCACTTCCCCAAGTATGGAATCGTTATGAACACGTTAACCACTCGCGCCATCGGACCGATCATCGTCGATTCGGCAAAAATCAGTCTCGCCTATGCCAAGCGGATGATCGTCGGTATTGCCCCGAAGCAGTTCGGGCGTTTCGCAGCTCCGGGCGGCCAAGCGGTGACTTCAAATCATCCCGCGTTTGTTTATGGGCACCTGAGTATTTACCCATGCCGCGTTGTCGAGCAACTTGGTGGTGACGCATCGTCAATCAAACCGAGCGACTTGTATCTCCAGAAGTTCGATCACACGGCGAGTTGTATCGACGATTGTGATGGAACGTTCTATCCGCCGATGGAAGAGATCACGCAGAAGTTGTTCGACGCTTACCAATTGGCGATTGATACGGTTGCAAATGCCGATGACGAGCTGTTTCAGGTGCCAAACGCAAACGAGGCAATGCGCGCCAAGTTCGCAACGAACGGTTCGATGCACGGGTTTTACCTTGGTGGCCATGTGATGATTCACATGGGCCAAATCAGTGCCTGGCGTCGCATGGTCGGCTTGCCGCCGGCGTAATCACCAAGGACCGCGAACGTAATACACACCGAATTGGTCGGTGTGACTTGGCCATTGAGGCGTTGCCATGTAGCTTCCCGGTGCTTGAGCACCGGGCGAATTAGCGCTGCGCCCGAATTGGTGATTCAGTGGGTACATCAAGTTTTGGCTGACGCCCCACGACAACGTTTGGCGCATGTGCGCCGTTGGTGGCACGACCAGCGCAGTCGGTTGGCCGTATGGCAAATAGTAGTAGTTGCCGTGCCAAGCCCTTTGGGCCGCGACTTGGTTGGACCAAAGTTGCGTTGCTGCATACGGATCGGCGGCCGTTGCTTGAGCATCAAAACGGCTGCTGACAATCGCCGCAACGGCCAGCACGAAGATCAGGGAACGTTTCATCGAAAGCTCAGGCTTGTTGAAAGGATTTGGGTTGAACTGCTAATCGATCGGCGAAAAATTTACCGCGGAATCCGAATGTGATTCCAATAAAGGTTACTCATTGATTGGCGCACAGGCGGTGCATAATAGTGAACCTTTGTATGATTCATGCCGCGTCCGCCGTCATAATAGTTATGGAATCGGTCTTTGTGCCAATACAACATTTCTTGGGGCATGAAAGGCTGGTAGGTGTAATACGTGTGGCCGACATTTGGCGGCACAGGCACGGGCGCGAGGTACATTTGCGCATTCGTGCCGTTGCAATTGCCTTGGGTATAGTAATTGTAGAACAAGTCGGGATAGCCATACGTTCGCGGCACGCAGCCGCTGGCCATGGCATCAGCATTGCCCATGTCACCGGCGAAGCCGGACGCACCGGCAAGCCGTGCCCGCAAACCGCCCCCGCTGAGGCTACCTGCGCCGAGGCCACCACTGCCGCCGTCGCCACACGCGCCACCGGGACAACCGTCAGTGCTGACGCCTGATTCCAACACGCCGCCTTCAACGACCGTGTCGCTGACAATTTGGCTGCTTACGACGTGCTCGACCGGCTGAACTTCAGCAGCGATCGTGCCGTGGGATGCCAGCAGATTTGCGGCGGTCAAGGCAACTAACATAAATCGATAAACACGCATGGCTTCGGTTCCTCCTTGTACCGCTGGGGCTTTTGGCCGAAGATTCTTCTCCGACACCCTACAGCGTTTTAGTTCGGCATTGAATTGCCAAAGATTCCAACATTGTCGTCAAGTGATTCGTCAGCGTTATTTCCCCGACAGCTTCGCCAGGTTAACACCGATGTTATTATCGATTCAATTGTAAAACGATTGTCCCCAATCGTTCGGTGCTTTATTCCATCCCAGTTTTAGGATTGTGAGCGGAATGGCGCTAGCCACCGGTTACGCGAATTACCGGCGGCTAGCGCCGATCCGCTCACTTGACGAACCGCAAAATACATTTGGAACGAAGCTCTAACCTTGCAGGTTGAGCGAAGTCTTCAGCGGTTGCTGCGGCGATGCCGGTGACGTGCCGGCAATCGTGGCTTGAACAATACGCCAAGTTTCGGCTTCGGTTTCCAGCACGGTTTGGATTTCGTCAATCATGGTAACGTCGCGCATCATCTCGGCGGACGTCAAGTGTTGTGTCAGAAACACATACAAGTCCGCGACCTGCAGCGCCACCGGCAGATCGCTGCGCCCGACACCGGCAAGCAGTTCGGTCAGGATGTCGCGTAGATGAAGCGTTTGTTCATCGCAACCGACTTCGGGTCGCGCCGTACGCCACCGCGCGGCGATCGATTGACACAGCCCCACGGCTCGTTCGATCAACATCAGCCGCAGTTTCGCCGGTGGTGCTGCGCGAATCGTCGATTCCAAATATCGAAGTGCCGAACCGTCTGAGGCTAAGGGAAAAGACTTTTTTGCGAACATACAGCGACTAGTTGTTTGAGATATTTAGTGATTCGATCTGCGAAATAAAACTTTGGTTGTTTTGCAGCCGGGCGATGGACTGTTCAGCGGCGTAGTATCGGAGCAGCAATCTTTCGCGTTCATTTTCCAGCCGCGTGTTAAGCGTATCGGTCTGGCGATTATTGCGTTGGATACGCACGCCAAGTGCTTCGGTGCGGTTGATAAGCAGGCTATTGGTTGCACCAGCCAATCGCTCGGCAACAGAATCCAGTCGCGCCACCAATCCGGTGTCCTCAGTGGTCAAAAACTTTTCGACCGATTCACTATTAGCGTCGAGTTTTTCGGTCAGCTTCGATTCGCTCAATTCGAGCTTGCCGCTGTCATCGAACGACAATCCGATTTCGGCAATCCCGCGAATGCTTCCGGCACTGAAGACAGAGCCGGATAACAATTTCGAGTAACTGGTTTCAATTCGCAGCGCTTCGCTCGAGCCGAACAATAACCCGACACTGTTCGAGTCTTGGCTAAAGAAGGTTAGCTCTTTGAGTTTGTCGACGAGCTTGTTGTACTGGGTGACAAAAGTTCTGACATTAGTAACTGCGGTGGCACTGTCGCGCGTCACGTTGATGCTGGCGAAGTCTTCGCTGACTGTTTTGGCCGTGACCGAAACGCCCGGCGTGACATCGGTAAAGACACCGTCAATCGAACTCAATTGGCGAACCGCACCGCCAGCTTCCTGGACTTCGAGTATCGCATCCGCACCGATCGAATTGGTTCTCAGTCCAAGCTCAAAACCAGCGGTCGAGATCGACAATCGACCGGCATCGCCGCCGCGAGCGCTGCGAAACGCGATACTGCGCTGACCATCATCGCCAACGACGATTGACGCAGTCGCAAACCGTGCGTCCTCGTTGATCTTCGCCACAATCGATTCGAGCGAATCGGTCGCGGTGACGGTGATTGTATCTGACTGCGCGGCGTTGATTCGCTGAACCGTCGCATTTCCGACTGCGGTGTTGACGGCAGGCGACATTAGACCCAAGTCCGACGCCGTCGTGTCACCATTAGTGTCGACAATCGTCAAACGCACGCTGCCACCACCGACATCATCAATAACGATTCCGTCACCGCCTGAATTGATCGACGCGGTAATCGATAGGTCGGTGGCGTTGATGGCTTCGATCAAGTCGCTGACGGTTGCTTCGCCGGGATTGTCGAGATTGACATCGGCCGTTTGACCGAGGCTATCGGTGATGCGAAACGCACCATCGTCAATCCCGCGACCTTGGCGGAGCGTCGAGAGCTTGGTGGATGCGGTGACGAATTGGCGATTCAGGTCACCGCCATCGATCACGCGGCTGGAGGAGGTTTGTGCGAGCTTCAGTTTGGCGGCAGTTTCATCGCTGGACGAAATCGAAAACGCATTGTCCGCACCGCCCGACAAATCGCGAACACGAAATCCGGTGGCCGAATCGTTCAGCTTGGCTTCGACCTGCAGGCCGCTTTCATTGATCAACCGCACGATATCTTGAGTCGATGTTGCCGACGACAAGTCGATCGTTTCGGTTTGGCCATCGGTGGTCGTGATGTCGATGCTGGTCAATGTGCCAAGTCCGCTGCCACCGCCCAACGACGATAACGCGACGCCCTGCAAACCCGTTAGCGCGATGTCCGTGATGTCACCATAAATGTCTTGGCCGGTCACGACGGAAACAGCGGTATCAATGCCACGTAGTCCCAGGTCAGCGGCCGTTTCGCCGCCGCCGACGTCGTCGACGCGCAAGTTGCCGACCGACTGGCCGCTGATATCCGTTAAGCGGATCGAATCACCCACGGTGGTTGCTTTGACGCGGGCACTCTTGGCACCATTGATAGCGGTGAGCACATCATCGATCGTCGCCGCTTTGGACAAATCGATCTCTTCGGTGTTGCCCGCGCGATCGGTGATGCGGATCGAACCGCTGGCGACGCCAAGCCCTTGGTTCAAGTCGGCGAGCTTGACGCTGGAATTGATAAAGCCGCCGGCGCGAACTTGGATCGAGCCGCTGAGCCCCAGTTCGGTCGTCGGATCGGTCGCCAACGATTTGGACTGAACGCCATGTGTCGAAGCCAATCGAGTTGCGCGAGCCTGGAACTCACCAAGCTGGGCATTGGACGACGCCGAAACGGAAAGTGCCGCGTCGTTGCTGCTGGTCGCCTTGCGGGCTTGATATTGTGTCGCGCTTCCCAGCCGACCGCCGGCGATCTGTGTGCCGATAATTAGCGCGGTCAATTCGGCGATGGCGGTTTGTTGTCTGCCGAGGTCGTTCGTGCGTGACACCAAGCGGTCGCGCGGGCGGGCGCTGATCGCGATCAATTGATCCACAGTGCCGACAATGTCGGTTCCGGTGACCAATCCAATCGAGGTTTGTAGTCGGCCCATGCGCAGCAAAGTTTAGCAAAACGGAGGAAATCGATCGAAATAAGTGTTCGAGCGGAAAAGAGGTGTCTGACCCCAATTGCCGGGAACCGGCCCTGCGGATGCTTCGCACAATTGGGGTCAGACACCTTTTTTCCGCTCACAACGGCGGAGCGTCATCGAACACTGTTTAGAAATCGGCTGCCTGCGGTAGCGGAGTTGAGCCCGAACGCGCAGCAAAAAACGACGGTTAGAACAAATGTCTAACCGCCGCATTTATTTTGAACCGCCGATCCAATCAAGTTTCGGCGGATTAGGAAGCCTACGTCGCGATCGGGCGCGAGACCGCGCCCGATTGTTGACGTTCAGGATTGGATTATCGCAACAGCGACAAAACGTTCTGCGGGTTTTGGTTGGCCAAGGCCAACACATTCGTACCCGATTGCACCAAAATTTGGGCACGGGTCAAGTTCGCCGATTCTTGTGCGAAGTCAGCGTCGCGGATCGAGCTTTCGGCTTCTTGTAAGTTGGCGACTGTATCGTTCAAGCTGATCAAGTTGCTTTCCAGCGTCGTGGCTTGGAACGCACCAAGACGACCACGAAGGCTGGTAACTTGGTCGATCGCTTCGGTAACGATTCGCGAAGCCAGTGTTGGGTCGGTTCCCAAGGCAGCCGATTCACCGGAGCCGAGTTGGAACAACTTACCGGCGACGCCACCGAGTCGAGCGGCGTTGACGCTGCCGATACCAACGCGAGCTTGTTGGTTGCTAACCACCTCAGGTCCGAGTTGGAACTGCGCACCACCGCCACTGATCGTGAATGACGCGTCGCCAGTAAATCCAGCGGCCAAGTCAGCGGTGATATCAAGCGTTGCGGTGTTGATCGACAACTGGTTACCGACACCATTGGCACTACGACCATTGACCGTGGCGACAATGTTATCACCGGTGTCACGACCGCCGGTACCGAAGTTGCCACCGGCACCCTGCGTCAGAATTCGCAGGTCAACAACCGCTTCAGTACCGAAGTCCGAGCTGCGTAGTTCAAGTGTGGAGCCGTTGGCGGCAGCCGTAACACCGGTGGCGTCGCTGACCAGGTTGATCTGGGCCAAGACTTGGTTAAGCGATGTGCCTGAACTGATGTTGAAGACTTCCGAGCCATTACGGCCAGCAAGTTCGAACACGACGTTGGCGGTAACACCACCGGTTTGGTTTGTGCCACCGGTCAAGGTTGAGTCAGTCACGCCAGTGCTGGCGATCGAGTTTCCAGTCGTTGCACCCGTTGCCGAGAAGCCGGACAGCCCATCGATCGCGGTTTGAATCGCCGAAGCCGAAGTTGCGGCGGCGAAGTCGTAGGTGACTTCGATCGCACCGGTGGTGCTGTTGATCGCAGCCGATGTTGTCGACGATGCGCCACCGTCGATGAAGTTAATCGCAACGTTACCGGCGGCACCGGCTGTAGTTGCCGTAACAGTGATCGTATCGGCAACATTGGCGTCTACGCCACCGGTCGTCGCACCGCTCGTTGCACCCGTTGCGGCAGTCGTTGAACCGCTGCCGGAGACGGTTGCCGAGAACCCGGTCAATCCGTCAATTGCGGTTTGAATTGCCGAGGCGGCGGTCGCTGCAGCGAAATCATAGGTAACTTCGATCGCACCGGTGGTGGAATTGAACGCAGCCGATGTGGCCGATGATGCTCCACCGTCGATGAAGTTAATCGCGCGGTTACCGGCAGCACCTGCTGTGTCAGCGGTGACGGTGATCGTTGTCGCAGCTGCCGCGTCAACACCTCCGGTCAAGCTGCTGTCGGCAGGAGGCGTCGATGCGGTCGTTGAGTCCACGCCCGAACCGGTAGCACTGTAATCCGACAAAGTATTGATCGCGGCTTCGATATCGACAGATGATGTGGCGGCTGCAAAGTCGTAGGAGATTTCAATTTCTCCGCCGCTACCAATCGCCGCTGTCGTGGCACCGGCAGCACCTGCGTCGATGAAGGTTACCGCAACATTGCCCGCAGCACCGGCTGTATTGGCGGTGATGGTCAACGTGTCGGCACCGATCGAAACAGAGCCCGATGCTGCGGCTGCCGTGACGGTCGGAGCAATGTTCAGTGTGGTGGTCGCGGCTGCGGCAGTCGCAGCGGTACCGACCGAAACGGTTCCGGTCGCAGCAACAGACGGTACAACCGCGTTGAATCCACCAACATCAACCGCGGCGCGGGTTGCAGCCGTTGAGACATTGACGGTTACACCGACGCTGCCAGTGCCACCAAGGTTGGCTTGATCAATTTTCAGATTCTGGATGTTTGACGCGCCGGTTCCATTGGTCGTGATGAAGTCGAGCGAACCGTCAAGCAGCTTACGACCTTGGAACGTTGTCGTTTGAGCGATACGGTTGATCGCTTCGAGCGAGCTGTCAACTTGCAGTTGGTTTGCCGAGATTTCGTCGGGGCTTAGTGCACCGCTGTTGGCCGCTTCAACGACCAAACCACGGATGTCGTTGAGCAAGCTGCTGACCTGGCCCAGGGCACTGTCGGCGGTGCTAATGATTTGGCTGGCGCGGCGGGTGTTACTGATTGATTTGTTGAGGCTGGTGATTTCGCTGCGAAGGGCTTCGCTGGCGATCAAACCTGCCGGGTCATCCGAGCCGCTGTTGATTCGCAAACCGGTGCTCAATCGAGTCAGCGAGGTTTGCAAATCGCGGTTGCTGGCCTGCAAGCGGTTTTGAGCGACAAGTGACGGGACGTTTGTATTGATACGAGTCATAGTGGATTACCCCTGGTTACGTCGGTTCTGCGTGGAAGGAATTTCCAGCCATGTCCGTTGGCCGGTCGGCAATTCGGGCTGCCTTATGACAGTCCGAACGAACCGACGAAGTGTTCGGTTTCTGAAAGACCGTCGGTGGAAACATCGGCCCGAGAAGCTGACAGTGATTGGTAATGCAGGCGAAAAACAGTTGGATTTCTCATCGACGCATTGCCTTGTCAGCACAATCAATACCATCGCTATTTTTTATCTCGCATTGGTTGGAGATTTTTGAGCGGATCGGCTCTAGCCGCCGGTTTCGAGCGCGAAATACCAGCAACACAAAAAGCAAAAGGCTGGCAAAGATTCGGAGCGGACTCCGCGTCTTTGTCAGCCTTTGCGTTTGGCCGTTATGTGATTCGCTGCGGCTTAATTGTCGCGTCGGGTAGGACGCGGGTCGCGCGGCGGTCGTGGCTCTTGGGCAGGGCGCACGTCACGGGTTGCATCAGGATCAGTTTGCGATGCGCGACGATTCTCGCGCTGGATCGCTTCGTAAACCTCTTGGCGATGAACCGGTATCGACTGCGGCGCTTCAATGCCGAGTCGCACCTTATCACCGCGGATGTCCACGATGGTCACGACGACGTCGTCGCCGATCATGATGCTTTCGTCTCGATGTCGCGAAAGGACCAGCATGGTATCCTCTTCGTATTCTTACGCGGGCACGGGGTGTGGATGGAGTCGCGGAAAGCACTTGATCACCGTTGACCAAGTTTCTCTCAACACCAACTCTATCGGATGAATCCACGCCCGACTCACGCTGAACCAAACAAGTAACGCTTTCACCGTTTGTGCCGATTCGCCACGCTCAGACTAACTAAGCAGCCATCCGTGAAGCCGCTTGATGAGTCGTTGGCAACTCGAATTGCATCGGTTGGTCATCGCCGGTAACCACTTGGCAACCCATGCGACGGTCCAGATTCATAATGATCGGAGCACGCAGATTTGTCGTCAATCGATCGCGAGTGCCCGCCAACGTTGTCAACACATAAGTGCGATGATCGCTGCGCAATTGCAGTGATTCGATCGAGCGACGACTGACGTGTACACGGTAATCGGGAACAAACAATCGTGGACTGATAACCGCCAACGCACGATCGCCCCGCGAAGCACTTTGCAACCACGCGACCATCGGATTCTCCGGATCGGGAACCAATGCCCATTGACGCAGCGTCTCCAGACCAATCAAGCCATGTGGAAACAGGAACAGCTCACGCTCGTCGATTTGTAACGATCCGAATCGCTCGGTTTCGATTCGCATGATGATCCTCTCGAGGCAAGTTTGCCGTAACGGGCTGTTCCGGAACCAATGACGAGGTTCGTATCGACAATTTCAATCGTCGAAATCGAACTAATCGTTACAGAAAGTCCAACAAGGTTAACCGTGCCGACTCGCCGATCAACTTAAGCGACGCTTCGAGCGACGTTTGACGCTGCTGCAGCTCGCTGATTACCGTCGCCAAATCAGCATCGATCTCCGTTGATAATTCGGCCTTCAGCGCCACGGACTGATCTTCCGCCGAGTCCTTGAGCTGCTCGACGTTTTGCGACAACACTCCCACTCGGCCACGCACGCGTGTCGCCAAATCAAAATCGGAGTCCAATCGTTTTTGCAACCGTTCCAGCTCGGGGATATTGCCATCTCTAACGGCCGCTTCGAGCCGCAGCAGCGTGTCAATCGTGCCGCCCGCTTCCTTGGGCAAATAATCTCGCCCACGCAGGATTGCGATCGGCCCGCTAACGATTCCCGTCGCTTCGGTTTGGCCTTTGCCGAGAAACCCCAATAACTCCGCTGCATTGCCAACGTTACCGGCACGCACCGTCAAAGCCGCTGGACCTGGCGGCGCAACCAACTCGATCCCGTTGCCAACCGGATTCAAATTCGGAATCACCTTCAACGTGTCTTGGTTCGACGGGTGATCGCGAATCAAATTCAAGACATCGCCCACCGACTCGCCGCCGCTGAGCTCAAAATCAAGCTGCACGCCGTCGGGCCGAAGGATCGAAAACTCGGGGCCAAATTCATTCAGCACGACGCCCCGCCCTTGATCCAGTTCGCTGAGCTTCGTCGCTTCGCTGGCCGTTCGCAGCCCCAGTGCCGTCGCCGCCAAGCCGCCGTTTTCGCCGATTGAATAATCCACTCCGCTGCGGAGCGAACGAATTGCGATGCCGCCAGTTTTCGCGTCCAATTCGGCGCGCACATCCGCACCGCTGCGATTGATCGCGATCAACACATCGGCAATCGTCTCGGCCTGCGACAAGTCTGCGGTAAACGTCCGCGAACCTTGCTGGATCTGCAGCCCTGCGGCCACATTGATCCCCGCGCCGCCATTGAGTCGAGACAAACGAGCATCGGCGGTGATACGCGGGGCCAGTCCGGTCGAGACCAGCGGCGGCGCGGCCACACCCAGCGGATTGAGAATCGATAAGTCGCGCGCCAGCGACTCACCCACCGCATCTTCAATCGCCAACGTGCCCGGCGCACCATCGGCGAAATCGATCCGCAAACCATCGGGTAAAATGTCAACGGCCAGCGAACGCCCATCAAAGTTGATGCTTTCAAGAATCTCAATCACGTCGCCGACCGTGGCCGCACTCGTCAAATCAACGTCAACAAAATTGCCGCCGTCGGAAACACGAATCGGACCTGGCCGCGCACCTTGGCCACCACGCAAATCACTTAGTCGCGTTTTCTCGTCCAAACCAGTTTGCAGCGGGCTGCCTTGGATCACCGTGCTGGCCAACCCAAGCGACTCAGTGCCGTTGACTCCGACCGCGAACAAGTCACCACCACCAACCTTGGTCCGCGCGATCGCGTCGCTGCCGCCAAATACGATGTCGGCTTCATCGACGGTCAACGACCCGGCCGTTTGCAGGTATCCGCCGAGGATTTGGTGGTCGCGAAACAGTGTGTTTCCCGCGGCAACAACCGATTCGAGTGTCCGCCGAATCGTCACCGCAAGCGCGTTGCGCTCGTCCGACGACAGGACCGATTGCGCCGCTTCGACCGTGACTCCGCGAGCTTCGATCAGCGACTCGTCGACGCGGCCCAGTGCGTCGTCGGTCGCGGCATAGAAGCTCTGCGTCACGCCGGCGTTGCGGCTCAATTGATCGGCACGACTAATCCCGCGCTGCAAAATGATGGCCCGGCCCGCCGCCGCCGGGTCATCGCTGACCCGCGTGACGCGCTGGCCGCTGCTCAATTGGTCAAACTGGCGCTGCAGCGCGATCTGGTCGGAGTTGAGTTGGTTCAGCAGTCGCTGGTTCTTCAGCGGTTCGCTGACTCGCGTTGACGAAATCGGCAAGAGTGCCATCGAGGGTTTCCGCGCCGCGTAGGTTCAACATCACACTTCGTTTTTTTATCGGCGATTTGTTCGTTGCAATCCACACAATCGGCATAAATCCACCATCCGTTGGCATTCGGCGACTTGGCGTTTACGATGATCGCTATGCCTGATTCACTGATACCCCTGGACCGCCTGATGACGACGCTGCGGCAACGCGCCGAGTCGATGCCGCCAGGTTCCTACACGACAAAGTTGCTCGCCGGCGGCGCTGAGAAGATCGGTCGCAAGATTCGCGAAGAGGCCGATGAGATGATTGAGGCTGCGGCGGAACCCGGTGATGCGGGGCGCGTGCATTTTGTTTACGAAGCCGGCGATTTGATTTACCACACGCTGGTATTGCTCGCTTGGCGAAACGTTTCGCTCGACGAAGTCGCCGCTGAATTGGCCCGCCGCGAAGGCACCTCGGGCTTGATCGAAAAAGCCAACCGCACCCCCAATACTCCCCCGGCAACATGACTCACGCGCCCGCGACCGAACCCCGCAATCTCCGCATCGGTTTGCCCAGCAAGGGGCGACTCAGCGAATTGGCCACCGATTTGTTGCGGCAAGCGGGTCTGAATTTTCGCCGCCAAGAACGTGCACTGTTCGCGCGAGTCAGCGGTTTGCCAATCGACTTGACGTTTTTGCGCACCGACGATATTCCGACGTTGTGCGACGAAGGCGCGATCGACATGGGAATCACCGGCAGCGACTTGCTCGAAGAATCCGGTGCTACGGTTGATGTGCGGTTGGCTTTGGGCGTGGGACGTTGCCGCTTGGCCGTTTGCGTGCCCGATGACAGCCCGATCACAACCGCCGCCGACCTGGACGGCATGCGGATCGCGACCAGCTTCCCCCGCGTCACTGAGGGATACTTAAAACGTCACGGCGCGACGGCGCGAATGGTTTCGTTGTCGGGCTCGGTCGAGGTGATGATCCAGCTTGGTGTCGCCGAAGCGATTGTCGATCTGGTCGAAACCGGCAGCACCTTGGCGGCCAATCGACTGCGCATTCTTGATGAGATCGGCACGTATGAGACGGTCTTGATCCAGAGTGCGAATTGCCACGATGTCACGACGGCGAACCGCGTTGTGCGGAGACTCGAAGGCGTTACGATCGCGCGCGACTATTCGTTGCTTGAATACAATGTGCCTCGCAGTTCGCTGGTCCAAGCCGAAGCGATCACGCCAGGATTCAAATCGCCAACGATCTCGGCGCTCGAAGATCCGGCCTGGTGTGCCGTCCGCGTGATGGTTCGTCGCGGTGACATCATCAACGCGATGGAACGACTCGAACAACTCGGTGCATCGGCGATCCTGGAGATGACGCTGGCGAATTGCCGCTTGTAACTTGGGCTGAATTGGCTCAGTGAGCGGACTGGCGCTAGCCACCGGTTTTAATCCAACTTTAGTGAGCGGAATGGCGCTAGCCACCGGTTTTACCAGCGCAAGACCGGCGGCTAGCGCCGATCCGCTTATAATCGACCGCCGCGAAGTTGAAGCAGTCCTTCGCTCCAAAGCTGGAACAACTCGCGCCGCGCCGCTTCGTTTTCAAATGCCCGCACCGTCGATTCCTCCTTGCGTGCATCTTCGCGGACAAGCCCAAACAGCAACTGGTACTCCGCCACGGGCTCTGGTTCATCATCGCTTTGGCTGCCCGCTGGATTGACTCGCGCGGTGACTTCAAACCGATAGACCTGTAACCAACCTGGACGCTGGACCGCAGCCAAGCGGACGTTGGCGATTTTCGCCGTCTGGCCGAAGTATCCGTTCGTGGTCAAATGCCGACGGATTGCCACTTCAAGGTCGTGATCGCCGGTCCAGTCGCTCCACTTCTTCCAAAACGCTTGCAGGATCTTGATCACGGAGCGGCACTTCGCTTAGTGTGGTAAAACAACTTTGGCGTCATTGTATCCCGTGGACAATCGCTGCTTGGCGTTGGCCCAGGCAAAACCCTTTTCATAAAGACGTTCCCATGCCTCGACTCTTTGCTCTTCAACGGCGGCCGTTCCTTATCATCATGTTATTGATCGCAGTTTTTGGCGCTGCGACAACCACCTTCGCCCAACCCAACGAGCGGACGCGAAAGGTCCTGGAAGACAAAGAACGTGTTAGCGCCGATGGCTTTTGGATTTACAACGATTTGCCAACTGCGTTTGCCCAAGCCAAAGAAACCGGCAAACCGCTGTTGGTCGTCTTGCGTTGCCTGCCTTGCACCGAGTGCGTCAAGCTCGACGACGAAGTCGTTGATCGCGATCCGATTATTCGTCCGCTGTTGGAAAAGTTTGTTTGCGTGCGCGTTGTCTCGACCAATGGTTTGGACTTGTCGCTGTTCCAATTTGATACCGACCAATCGTTTGCGGTTTTCTTGCTACGCGATGCTGAGACCATCTACGGACGATTCGGCACTCGCTCACATCGAACCGATTGGATTGGCGACGTTTCGCTCACAGGGTTTGCGGAAGCGATGCGCGGCGCGCTGGAAATGCACGCGGCGTGGCCACGCGATGCCGAAGCAATCAAAGCGAAACGCGGTCCCGTTCCCGCGATCACCAGACCAGAAGAATTTCCGTCGCTCAAGCAAAAGTATGCGTACACTTCGTCGCTTGATTATCGCGGTGACGTGGTTCGCAGTTGCATCCATTGTCACCAGATCGGCGACGCCATCCGCGACGAGATTCGAGCCCGTGGTGAACCGATGCCGGAGTCGGTCTTGTTTCCCTATCCGCATCCTAAATCGATTGGCCTGATCCTCGATCCGAACTCGCGTGGAACCGTGAAGGCGGTCACGCCAGACTCGCCTGCGGATCGCGCTGGATTTCGACCCGGTGACGCGGTGACTGGTGTCAATAGTCAACCCATCCTTTCGATTGCCGACGTGCAATGGGCTTTACATCATGTTGCACCGGAGGGAGCGACGGTCCATTGGCAAGTCGAGCGCGCCGGTGCGGTGCAGGCAATACCTGTGGAACTCGAGGCCGGATGGCGTCGCCAAGATGACATCTCATGGCGCGTGAGTACCTGGGGAATGAGGCGAATGGCGACCGGCGGATTGCGGCTCGATGAATTGACGACCCAGGAGCGCGAAAGTTTGCCGACGAAGATTGGCCCGATGGCGCTGCGAGTAAAAACCGTCGGACAATATGGTCCCCACGCCGCCGCCAAGCAGGCCGGATTTCAAGTCGGCGACATCCTGTTGTCAATCGACGACAAAACCGATTTCCAGTCGGAAATTGACGTGATTCGCTACGGCGTGACCGCGAAACGCCCAGGCGAATTCGCGGATGTCGAGATCCTTCGCGGTGACCAGAAAAAGCGACTCAAGCTGCCGATGCAGAACTGATTCGCATCTCTTATCGCGACAAGCTGCTGTTCTCGGTTGATGCAATTCTCGCGGTTGGTTCGACCGCGATAATCTTCAACTTTGAGTCGATCCCAAGATTGCGAAACCGGCGATCAACGAGCGCGACTTCGCTGCGATCAAGTCGCTTAGCCGCCAACCGCCAATATTGAACGTCCGTTCCTAAGACTTGCGCCAATCGTTGGGCGTTGTCTTCGGCCATTGGCTTCCATTGGCGTTGGATTTGAGCCAGCCGAACACGTTGCTCCATATCAAGTCGCGAAACATCGAGTGCGCGAATCCTTGGCAACAATGAAATTCCAACTTGCCGGATTGATTCTTCAGCTTCGCTGCGATCGCTTTGTTTTGGCGACCGCAGCAGCTCGATCCAGCCAGCAAATTTCTCCTCGGTGATGGCTTCGATATCAGGCGACGCAATCGCCATCTGATGCGCAGCGTCGCCGAGAGTGCTGATTCGATGTGGCCACGTTAAATCATCGACGATCGGTTCCAGATAATGCTCGAATCGCTCGCGATCGGCCAGCCGCAGATGCAACCATGTGTCAACCTTGTAGTCCTTTGGCTCGGACCCTTCGCAGCGGACATGAATTGGCGTGTCGGGTCGTTGGGTCACAACGATTCGCAGCGGCGGTGATTGAGCCAGGTCACGTAAATCAATCTGGAAATAGCCACGGCCATCGGCATTGATCGAAACGGCTAGCAGACTACTGGAAAGCGAATAATGCATCGTCGGAATGCCGCGTACACTTTCGACGGTGATGGTCTCGCGAACGGAGCGATGAGATTGGTCGCCAAGACAGACGCGATCCAATGATTGTGACCCTTTGCGGTATCGAACCGGGTCAAGTTGTACGCGGCCAAGGATCAGATGAAAGTTGGCGGCGGCGTTTTGGCGAATCAGCGACGGTGTCGGACTGGGTGTGGGCCGAAGAGCGTCGGCGGTGGTCTCGGGCGGCGGGTCTGC
>JBGSVE010000036.1:0-89537 GCA_041753075.1 Pirellulaceae bacterium | reverse complement strand
GAAGCGGACTGAAGCTCTGCGGGGACGCAACTTTGGAAGCAATAGCCCGGTCGACCGTGCGACAAAGGTGCTCGTCGGTCGCCGGCGGGATACCCGCCGGCGACTTTCTCGAATCTTCCATCGCGACGACTTTTGGACACGCGAGCCATGCCTCCAAAATCCGGGTTCCTAGGCAAATCCACGACAAAGTCTGATGGACCATTTATTGCAACGGCAACGATGACTTGGGCGGTGCCGAAATCTCACACAATTATATTGCCGACAATCGAGCGACGAACCAGCGCGTCTCGTGCGGAATTTATCTCGATGATGGGTCCAGCAATGTTCGTGTTCACGACAACATCATTGTGGGCAGCGTCGAAACACGCTGCGGCCTATTCACTCATAAGGGCAACAAACAGATTGATGTTTTCAACAACACGTTCTGGGGCCAAAAAGAAGCCGGCTGGTTGTCAGCCGTCTGGGATGGTTCACGCGACGCCAAGACGATGATCTATCGCAACAACCTGGCCAGCGGCAACGGTTTCGTCACAACTGGCGTCGGAGACTCAATCACCGAAACAGGAAATCAGGACAACGTATCGGCCTGCATGTTTATTGATACGACCAAGGGTGATTTCCGGTTGTCGGGCAGCGATTAGTGATCTATTAATGAGATTCATTGTGAGCGGATCGGTGCTAGCCGCCGGTTCGCGATCCCGAGATACCGGGGGCTATCGCCCGTCCGCTCACCGAGCTGAGCGACTACGAGGCTAATACAACCAATCCGCGCCGACGTATGCGTTGATGCCGGGTTGGAAGATTCCGGTGCCCGTGAAGGAACGAAAGTCGAGATGTTCGCGGTAGTTTTTGTCGGTGAAATTTTCCAAGCCTGATACCAACGTGAGTCCGCGAAAGCGATTGGGTTGATAGGTGCCACGCAGGTCCCAAACGGTGAATCCCGGCGTTGCCGATTCAAACAGGCTGGTGGCGACGCGATCTTGGTTGTCGACGATGCGGGCCGCTAACTCCAGATTCCATTGGTTGGATCGCAGGTCATCTTTGAGCCGCACGCCCACTCGCGATTCCAGCGGCAGAATACCTGGTAATGGTTCGTCATCGGCACCCGAAACAAAGCTAAATGCACCGCGACTAAGGCCGCTGACCTGTTCCGCTGCCCGCCCGTCTCGGCCTGGTCGTGTGGCGAAATTTCCATTGCGTGTTCGATCGCGACCGTCGACATAGCGCATCGTCGCAAACGGCGTCAGTTGCGACTTTGGCAATAGCTCGAGAAACGATTCGAAACCGGCGAGCGTTGCCAGGTCAGTATTCACATATTGCAAACTAACCTGTTGGACTTCGTTATTAAGTCCCGCGCGAAACGTCCGCGTATTCTCAAACGTCACATAGTCATACGCCCAACCGTGAAACGCTCGCGCACCGGTGCGAATGTATTCACCGTTGTAGTCAAAGTTTATATCAAATTGCAATAGTTTTTCGTTGTCCAGATCGGGCGAACCCGTGACGGTATTCAAACCATTCTGTAACAACAACAAGAACGGTTGGATTGCGTAGAGTTCGGTCAGGGTTGGCGGTCGTTCGGCGTAACCGATCGAAATTGCGCCTTCGAGATGTTCACAATATTGCCGTCCCAATGAACCATACAAACTCCATAACACTCGATCGGTTTGAAAGTCATTGGTGCCAAGGATCTCCGCAGCGGTGGCGGTGTTTTCTGCGAACGTGAGGTTTTGAAGCTTAGCGGGGTCATCGACGATATCGGTTTGCACATAATCAACTCGCAAACCAGTGCGAAAATTCCAGTCTGCTAAAAAGTCTTCGTTGTATTCAGCAAACAAACCTGGGTTCGCGGAGAACGAATCAGGAATCGGCGAGTTGCGCTGGCCAATCAGATTCGGATCATTGATCGGCGTGCCGTTGGAGATTTCATTGAGCTCTTGCTTGATGAAACGCAAGTCGTGTCCGAGCGTGAAGCGATAGTTTGTGTCTTCACCGTAAATGAACGCTTGGCGATATCCTGTCGAGGTTGAGTCAACGTCGGTCGACCCGACATAGTTGATTTGGTCCAACAAGGGGAATTGACGGCGCTTGACATCGCTCAGCGCGCTGCCTTCGAAACGAGTTCGGTTGTACCAAAGTTCAGTCTCGGTGCGGTCGGCAAGTTCCGCGTGATCATCAATGTATGCGAGGTCATAGGCGTCGGTGACCAGGTAATCGATGTCAAACACATAGCCAGGAAATTCGACGTCGGTTTGATCGAGTCTCAACATCGAAAACTCGATGGACCGTCCGTCACCCAGGTCGCGACCGGCGGCAAGTGAAAACTCGCGCGATTCGTAACCGGCTGCGATTGAGTCGCCGTTGCCAGCTCGATAACTATCGCCAGTGCGGTGCGAATACGTTGCTCGCAGGCCCCAATCCTCGCCACCACCCCACAAGCTTTGTTGGCCAAGGTATTGATTGCCGTTGCTGTTGTGGTCAACGCTGGTGCGACCAAACCACTGCAATCCATCATCGCTTCGCGGCGAGGGCAACAATTCAAAATCAACGAACTGAAAACCGGGACCATAGAGACTGCTGTACGGACCTGGCACGACAATCACGTCTTTGATTAGTCGCGAATCGATCTTGCTCAACGATGTATCAAGGTCCGCTCGCGCGGGAACCCAATGTGAACCTGACGCAGCGAGCGATCCGATGCGGCTGCTGCGGACCCGCGGATCGTTGACGATTGGCGTCCGTCGCTGGACTCCGATGCTTAGTGCCGCGGGCGATTTGCGCAACAGCGAACCGACGTCCGTGGTCGAGATCGATCGGGCTTCGGATCCAATCACGAGGTCGTTGCTAAGTGAGTCAACTCCCTGGCGAGCGGTCCGCAGGGTACTGCGGTCTACCGCATTGTTGTCAAAAAGTCTCGCTGTCAATGATTGCGGTGATGTATTCGCGGCCGGCATCGGAACGGAGGCAACGCGCGGTTCCAAGAACGGCGTTGGCTGCATCAACATCACCTGCCGAATCGGCGAAGTGGTTTGTAGCAATTGCTCGGCTTCGTCGGCGTCGTAATCCGAGACAAAAGCGTGTGTGGTGCGCTCGTTGTCGGCATTCCACTGGTCGTCTCCGTTCCATTCGTCATCGGCAGTCGTTTGCGGCCCGGCTGCGGTCGCCAACGAAGCGAACCCAAATATGACGATGAAAATGGCTGCGGCGATGATCGACGGCAGCTTGCGTTGGCACATGGACGACTCGCGCGATTGCGGGACCTGGCAAGCGATATACCCGCCACCCGTAAAATCGGCATAAACCGGATCTTCGTTGCGTTTTCACTTACGAAGTCGGTAAAGTCCTCCCATTCAACTCATTTTGACTGCACTGGCTGCTCAAATAGCTCCTTCAGAATCACGAAATCGGGCGCGGCGGGCCCGTGGACTTCCGCTGATTGAATTGCACTGGCCCAATCAATGGCCGCTGCATCGGCGTCGCCAGCGATCTTTTTCACGATGGCTTTTACGAACCAAATACGTGTCGCTGTGTTCGCCTGTGTAGAAGCGCGTCCCAGGGCAAGCGTTTTGTTCGCCTCGTTGGTTTCGCCGGCGATTGCTTGGGCCAACGCCAGGGTACAACGAAATTGAAAGTTATCAGCAGCGGACTGGCAGGCCGCACTGGCGTATCGGACGGCGAGAATCGGATCACGCAGTTCATCGACCGGCACAGTGGTCAACATCCATGCCAATCGCTCGTTGTCACTTGGCTGACGATTCTCGTCCAAACCAACCCATGCATCGCGAGCAAGCTGGAAAGCTTCGATCGACTGAGCCAAGTCGTGCTCAAACAAAAACCGACCGCGATGGAATTGCACATGAGCAAGCGACGAGGCAAAGGCGGGCGTTGCGGGTGAAACGTCGACAAGCGTCTGAAGCGTTTCTGCGGCGGCCAAAAAACCCTGCGTCGCTTGACCAATCGCATCGTCGCGCTGAGCTCCGGTGGAACGATTGGCAATCTCGGCAAGCACCTGGGAATAATGGCTCTGGGCAATTGCCAATCGCTGGGAATACTCGAGTTGATCCAGATAGTCGTCGGTTAACCGCTGGTAAATCGTGATGCAGTCGGCCAGATACGTTTGGGCGCTGTCGAAATCACCCATTGCCAACGCCGTTTGACCTTGGGCATCGCGGATCGCCGCGAGGTGGCCTTGGTAATTCGGTGTAGTCGGAAACGAATCCACTAAATCCTTGGCACGCGTCGCTGCTTCCTGCAATATCGGTTTCGCGTCGTCAAAACGGTCGATGTCAATTGATGCGAGCGCCGAGTCCGTTAATGAGAGTATCAAACTTTCGCGAAACATCGGCACATCGGGCAGCGAGCTGCACAGGGCGCGATAGTGCTTGGCTGCTTCGGCCAGCGCGGCTTGTCCTTCGGCGAGCAGACCACGTGCGCGGTAACTGGACGCTTGTGAAATCCTCAGTGACGCGATCGCATCCAGATAATCAGGCACATCGGGAAAACGCTCCGCCAGTGGTTCAACGCGCGTTGCTGCGGAACCAAACAGTTCAATCGCACGAATGTGGTCGCCAAGATCGGCAACCAAGCGTCCGCTCAATTCGTCTGCCTGGGCCATCACCAATTGGTCGTTTGGCAAGATTCGAGCGCCAAGTTTTTCGATCGTTTGCTGCGATGATTCAAGCCTTGCTTCGGCGATCGCGAAATTGCCACGCAGGATCTCGAGCTCGGCGGAATTGACAAGCGTGCTGGCCAAATAACGCTTCGCATCATCGGCTGAGTCGTCTTCGCCAGCGGCAAGATCATCCAACAAGTCGATCGCTTGTTTGAATTCGGCCTCGGCTTCTTCGAGGCGATCCTGGTTGGCGAACGCGAGTGCGATTCGCGCTCTTGCGGAACCCAATTCCGCGACGTAGCGATTGTTTAGTGAGTCGGACTGCTGACGGCGCGAGGCATCATCCAGGTGCAGATTGAACAGTTTGATCGCTTCGTCGTATTCCGCTCGCGCCGCATCGTGATCGCCTTGCAGTTGTGTCAAGTCGCCCAACCGCGCGAGCGCGCGACCGCGCTCCAGTTCCAATTCCGGATCGTCGCTGACCGACTTGGCGAGCTTTGCATAATCCTCGGAGGCGATCTTGAGCAAACGTCGTCGAATCGATTGGGTCGCGGGCAGGTATTGCAGCGAGTCGCTACTTTGAACCAGCCAGGTGTCGATCGCTTGGCGTGAATCGCGATACCGCGCAACCGCTTCGGATTTAAATTGTTGTGCCCGAAGCTTGGCGATCTCTTCGTTTCGCTTGGCACGTTGGATCATTACGGCGGACAGCAACGAGATCAACGTGATCGCGACTAGCGCCACGGCGGTCGCGATCGTCCAACTGCGGTAACGACGAATCAAGCGACCGGCTTTTTCAAACGCCAATTCACGATTTGTATGCGCGATTGGCAATTCGTCGTTCATCCAGCGATCGATATCTTCGGCCATTGCGGTGGCGGTGGCATAGCGATCTGTGGGTGAATAGGCCATCGCTTTGCGACATATCGAAGCGATCG
Source organism: Pirellulaceae bacterium (assembly GCA_041753075.1). Classification (GTDB taxonomy): domain Bacteria; phylum Planctomycetota; class Planctomycetia; order Pirellulales; family Pirellulaceae; genus UBA6163. The sequence goes on along the minus strand of JBGSVE010000036.1, from coordinate 83,987 downwards.
CTCGCGGCGCGGTGGGCATTACATCGCATAGGTCACGGACTTGGCCGCCAATCACATTCTGCAGCACCTCGCGTCCCCGTTTGCCCTGGATCGGATACTGGCCCGAGGCAATGTTAAACAGGATCGCACCAAGGCTATAAACATCGGATGCCGGCGTCAGCTCGTTGTGCAACCCCTTGGCCTGCTCGGGACTCATGTACATCGGTGTGCCAAGCGTCATTCCCTGACTCGTGTGCAGTGCGTTTGACGAGCTGTGAACCGTCGTTTCAGCTACACTCAGACCCGAATCAGTGCTCGCCAGTGGCTCACGAACTTTTGCCAACCCCCAATCAACGACAAGCGTTTCGCCGTGTCGCCCAAGCATGATGTTGTCCGGTTTTAAGTCACGATGCAGTACGCCGTGTTCATGGGCATATTGCATGGCGTCGCAACAATCGATCAGCCGACGCAGCCATTGCCGAAAGTCACGACCATCGAAAAACGCTTTGGCGGGGCTGGGATTGGTTTCATAAAAGTCAACGATCTCGGACTTGAAACTGTTGCCGCGAATGAATCGCATTGCGTAGTATGGTTGGCCGTTGCCGTAACTTCCTAATCCATAAACCGGCACGATCCCCGGATGTTCAAGTGAGCCGGTGACTTCGGCCTCGAAGATGAATCGCTGCTTGCACGCGGCGCTGCGAGCCACTTCGGGCAACATGCGTTTCAGCGCAACGGTGCGTCCGAGTTCGCGGTCCTTGGCGCGAAACACCGCGCCCAAACCGCCTCGCGCGTGCATTTTTACTGGATGATAGCGAAGCGATTGGGCATCCTCGGCGTCGATGATCCATTCCAACTCAGGCTTCTTGCCATGGCCCACCGCGTTTGACGCTTGAGCCACACCGGAAACGGGATTGGTACCGCTGACTCGGCTTCGCGGGCCCGTTTCGTAGCGACGGGTCAACGCCGACTGGATCGCGACGCGGCATTCGGGCAATTGCGAAAGGTAGGCATCAGTCGCCAGCGGTCGCGATAATTCCGCCCGCTTCTCGACATCAATCATCACCAATTGAACCGCTAAATACTCACGCAAACTGCGATCGTCACCACGCGGCAAAAAGGCCAGCACTTGCGGTTCCGGACCGGCGTCCCAGGCGTCGCGAAACCGCTGACAAATTTCGACCAACCGTTGCTGATCTTCCGGAGCAAAGGTGTCCGTTCCCTTGGCCGACGACGGAACCGAGTTTTGGATTGCAGTTTCGATGGGCCCGACTCCGCCATCGACCAAATCACCCGTCGCGTAAGGATCGATCGTTTCGATGGGGTCTGCTTGGTTGAAATCCGGTATTTGACTCACCGCTTGCTTATCCCGTTATCGACGGTGGCAGACCCGACGCTAAAAATTTTACCCATATCTCGCAGACGATGGAAACTGGTGCTTGTAAGCATTAGGATAATCCCCATTCAAAACAACTCGGATATTCCCAAAATTCCCGGGTAATAGTTTTTAATTGTAAACGCACTTTGTCGCATTTGCATAACGCCTAGCTATTTTTCGAGCGCTACTATGCCAAACTTACCTCGCATCCGAACATCGAACCGTTTGAGTTTTGAGACGCTGGAGAAGCGACAACTCATGGCCGCCGAACTAGGACGCACCGGCTCACCGGATCGCGTCGGCTGGTTTGCCTCATTCGATGACGTCCCCCGCGTCGCCATCGAATCACTCGACCAAATCGACCGAAACTATGCCGATGCATTCGTCGGTCCACGCGAATTGGCCGTCGGCGAATGGCTTGTTCAATTGACTGACGACGCCATCAGTCTAACCCGCCAACTGCAATCCATTGACCAGTTTATCGACTCGACCGAAATCGACGCCACGGTCATCAGTGGGCTAGGATCTCCGGGGCACGCGTTGGTCAGAATCAGCGGCATGTCGCAATCGTCAATCGAAGCATCGTTGGCCAACAATCCGAACGTTGCGGCGCACAGTTTGAACTCTTCGATCTATGGTCAAACGACCGAACCGAATGAAGACAATTTTCTTGGCCGCCAATTGATCGGCTTGGACGCGGTGAATGCGTCCACCGCTTGGGATGTCACTCGCGGCAGTCTATCGACTGTCGTAGGCGTCGTCGATTCAGGTGTCGATCCTACGCATCCTGATTTGTATTTGAACATCTGGTTAAACCAAGGCGAAATACCACAAGCGATCCGCGACGCGTTGGTGGATATCGATGACGATGGGTTGATTACGTTTTATGATCTGAACAATGTAACGGTTGGCCAGCAGGCACCGTTTGAATTTTCGACCGCGGACTTCTTGACCGGTCCAAACGCGGGACTGGTCACTGACATCAATCGCAACGGGTACATCGACGCGATTGATTTGCTGCGTGATCCGCGTTGGGCCGATGGCCAAGATAACGATGACAACGAATTCTTCGATGACTTGTTCGGCGTCAATTTTCGCACTGGTGCCAATGACACGTTGGAGCGCAACAATCCATCGGATGTGCTCGGCCACGGCACCCACGTTGCGGGCACCTTGGGCGCTATCGGAAACAACGGATTCGGCACCGTGGGACTGAATTGGCAAGTGTCGATCATGTCGCTGCGCATCTTAGACAACAACAATGTCAGCGACGCGGGGGCGGCGATTCGCGCAGTCAACTACGCGACCATGATGCGCAATCGGTTGAACATCAACGGCGATGGCGAAACGACCGAAGGTGCCTACATTCGCGTCTTGAATAACAGTTGGGGGCAAACCGGAGGTCGTGAATTAGCGTTGGAAGCCGCGATTTCCGACCTGGGTGACGCGGGCGTTCTGTTTGTGGCGGCGGCGGGCAATGGCAATCTGTTTGGCGAAGGCGTCAACAACGATCTGACCGAATTTTTCCCGGCTGGCTATGACTTGCCGAACGTGATTTCAGTCGCCGCGTCGACAAGCGACAATCGTCTGGCCAACTTCTCGAATTTTGGCATGAAATCGGTTGATCTCGTCGCACCGGGCGTGGGTATTCTCAGCACACTGCGCGATGGTAGTTTTGGCACGGCCAACGGCACCAGCATGGCGGTTCCGCATGTCGCCGGCACCGCGGCGCTGATTTGGTCCGCGTTACCAACGGCATCTGTCGCCGAAGTTCGCGCCGCAATCTTGTCGACCGTCGACAAGTTTGATTCGTTGACCGATCTGGTTGCCACCGGCGGCCGACTCAACGCGGGTGCGGCCATCAACGCTAACGTATTTGCGCCAATCGTTACCTCGTTCGTGGCGGCAGACATCGATGCTGCCGGTGGGACGGATAACAAATTCACCGTGACCTACTTTCATCGCGCCGGAATTGATGTTGATTCAATCTCCGACGGCGATTTCGTTGTCGACCGACAATGGGGACCGGCAACTCGCTTGCCCGTAACGCTCGATCCGGACTCGACGCCGCAACGATCCGAAGACGGAACCTCGGTCACGGCAACCTACGTTGTGCTGGCTCCCGGTGAAGGTGCGGTTTCCGGAGGCGGAAGCGAAACTACCTTCTTAAATAACACGACGATTCTCATCCCTGACAATCGCGACGTTCTGACTACGTCCACAATCGACGTGATCGATGTGCCCATTGACGCGACGGCAATCTCGGTCGTTGTAAATATCTCTCATACCTATGTCGGCGACTTGAATCTGACGTTGGTGTCACCGACAGGCGGGCGCGCTGTTTTGTTTAACAACCTGGGCAGCAGCGGTGACGACATATCAAACACCCGGTTCAGCGATTTTGCCTTGACGCCGATCGCTTTAGGATCAGCACCTTATCTCGGTGAATTTCAACCGGCTGAACCTTTGGCCGGTCTCATCAACAATGTTGTGGACGGCACTTGGACGCTCGAAATTACGGATACTGGCGGCGGCGACGAAGGGCAATTATTGGATTGGGCACTTGTATTTTCAGATCGTTTTGCCAGCAGCGGCGGCGTCTGGGACCCTTTCGACTTCGGTGACTATGTGATTTCTTCGGTTGCCGGCGAAGTGCAGTCGATGCCGACCAGCGAATCAGAACTTCGCAATGTTACCGACGCGCGCGTCGTTGGCTCCTTTCATGTCGAAGTCATTGACGATTCGTTCATCTATGTCGATGTCGAGTCCGATGCACCCGGAAACGCAGTACCAGGTCGCAGGTCGCTGCGCGACGCGATCATCGAAGCCAATGCTGCTGCACCGGATTTCAGGACAATCATTCTCGACACTGGCAATTACTCGATCGACATCGACCCGGTCGCCGATCCGTTCTCGACATTCCCGGATCCTGATCCAGCGCTGTTCTGCGGTGCCCAAGTCCACCAAACCGGCTGGTCCAATGAGTCAACCGGCGACTTTGACATCACGGGGAATATCAGCATCTTCGGCAACCAAAACGACTTTACTGTGATCGACGCCAAGCAACTTGACCGCGTCTTCAAAGTCCATCCGGGCGCAGCACTTGAATTGAACCGCGTGACGGTGACCGGCGGCGTATCGCCTGTGGATCAAGGTGGTGGCGGAATCTTATCAGCAGGCTCTGTCTTGCTAAATCAATCAAACGTAAGTGGCAATGTCGCACTCGGAGCGTCGGACGCGAGTCCGATTCGCGGCGGCGGAATCGCGGCGTGGCAAGGCAATCTGTCGATATCTGAATCATGGATTGCCGATAACGAGGCGAACTTTGGCGGCGGTGTATTTTACTGTGGACCAACCTTCGGCAACGTTACGCGTAGCACACTCAGCAACAATCGCGGCGGCGGATTGCATTCCAGCGCGGATTTCCCCCCGAATATCGATAATTCGACCTTCTCATCCAACACCGGAGATTTAGGCGCGATCTTCAACGGCACCGCCGATGGCCAGGGCGGAGGTGAAGAACCAGCGGACATCCCGCCACCACCGCTCGGGCGCACGACCACTCCGGATTTTCGGTTCTCCGTTTTCGCGTCGTCAAGCGATACCTTTGTTCCTGGTGATACCAATGGATTCAGCGACGTATTTGTTTTCGACAGCTTTTTGGGAACGGCGGAAAGAGTCAGCGTCAGCAGTTCCGGGGAGCAGGCCAATGGTCCCAGTGACGAATCTTCCATTGTACTAATTAGTGCTGATGGTCGATTCGTCTTTTTCCAATCCGAGGCTTCAAATCTGGTTCCCGACGATAACAATGGAATGGTGGATATTTTTGCATTTGACCGTACTACCCGAACGATCGAACGCGTATCGGTTTCCGAAAGTGGTCAAGAGGCCGATGGCGTCAGCGGTCTGGACTCGATCAGTGCCGACGGACGGTTTGTCACGATCAATACAATTGCCACCAATCTGGCCTCCGAATCATTTGAGTTTGATAGTGATTTTCTGAACTTCAAAATCCTACTTATTGATCGCGATTCAAATCGGGTTGACAGGGTTGAACGCCCGCTTTTTGAGCCGATAGAAGATTTTTCATTTTCGTTTACTTCAAGGGTAAGCGACGACGGCCAGTTGGTAGCTTTTTCGTCGAATGCCGATAATCTTGTCACTGATGACACGAACGCACTATTTGATGTTTTTGTGTATGACAACCTATCAAAAACAACAGAACGCGTCAGCGTAACCAGTGGCGGGCAGCAGGGAGAGGGTGATAGTTTTTTGACTGACATCAGTCCTGATGGTCGCTACGTTTATTTTGGTTCCAATGCTCCTAATCTTGATCCGTTTGCATTCCTTAATGTTTTAGTGCACGACCGCCAAACAGGCGAGACGGTTCCCTTCTTCAACAGCCCTGGTGTCAATCAACTCTTTGCCAATCAGATCACTGTGATCGATAGTCGGCGTTCGGCACCACCATCAATACAAGGGTCGGTCAGGTTAACTGACTCGTTGTTGGCGGTTCGTAGTATCCCGGCAACATCGAGCCGTACGACGCTTGAAAACGTCATTGGCCCGGAACGGTTTGGTGCCACGTTTGTCACACCGCTCACGCGAACCGGTTTTGCGCCACCGATCCATTCGCCGTTGACGGGCAATCCGGCGATCGATTTTAATTCGCTGTTTTTCAACTTCACCGACCAAGTTGGCACACCGCGAGATCAGCGTCCCGATGCCGGTGCAGTCGAGGCTTTTGCTGGCAATTTTGAGGGCGCGATCTATGTTGATTTAAATGCAAATCAACGTCGCGATCGTAACGAGCCTGGTTTTACTGACGCCCCGATTTTCGTCCGGCAAGGGCGATCCCAAATTGCGGAAGGCGCTCGCATCGACGGCGTTGTATTGCGCGACAACCCGGCAACGCCCGAAGTCGACGAGGCGGGATCGTTTCGCTTTGAAAACCTTGCCGCTCGATCTTATGACCTGCGAATCGTCGAACCTGAAAACTTTAAATTCTCGACTCCCGCCATTGCCGAAGTTTTCAAAAGCAATGGTCCGATCTCGACCACCTTTAACGCCAGCGTGATCGCGTTTTCGTCTTCGGCTCGAAACTTGGTTGCGAACGACAATAATAATGTCGCCGATATTTTCCTCGAAGATCGACGTACCGGCACGGTGGAACGGATCAGCCGCGGGATAAATGGCGAGGAATCAAACGGCAATAGCAGCGAACCTTCAACAAGCGACGATGGACGATTTACCGTTTTCGTTTCTTCAGCCAACAATCTCGTCGCAGATGACAACAACGGCGTCCAAGACGTTTTTATCTACGACCGCCAGGGCGCAGTCACACGCCGAATTCTCGGCAACGACGATTTTTTTTCTCTTGAACCCGATGGCCCAAGCTTTGCGCCCATGATTAGCGGCGACGGGCGTTTCGTTGTGTTTCAGTCCAATGCAGCAAATCTGAGTAGCGCCGACCTAAACGGTAGTATCACTGATATTTTCATCTACGATGTCCAGCGCCAGTTGACAATACTTGCGGTGCCATTGGTTCTGGAGGGCCAAGGCGAGCCGGGGCCGAGCATTACGCCGTCGATCAGCACGAACGGTAACGTCATTGCGTTCTCTTCGCTGGCGAGCAATTTTTTCATTCCGTTGGCAGATGTGTTTTTGGATTTAGACCTCAACGGCGTCTCCGATGTCTTTATCTACGATGTGAAGGCCCAGTTTTTGGATATGGCATCGTTCGGATTCGACGGCAGCGAAGCCAATGGTGCCAGCCATTCACCGTCGCTTACCGACGACGGCTTGAGCGTCGCGTTCGTGTCCGAGGCAACGAATCTGGTGCCGATTGATGGCAATGGGTTTGCGGACATTTTCGTGTTCACGCCAACGCCTCAAGGTTTTGATCGCGCTGGTGAAATGGATTTAATCACGTTTGGTTTTGACGGCAGCGAAGCGAACGGGCCAAGTCACTCACCAGCAATCAGCGGCCAAGGGAGATTTGTCACGTTTGTTTCGGCGGCATCCAATTTGGTCGATGACGACGACAACGGGGTTGAAGATGTGTTCGTGTTTGATCGTGATACCAGACAAATTCGACGGCTGAGCGTTGCCGTCGATGGCACCGAAGCAAATGGTTCAAGTACTGATCCCGTGATTTCGCCCGACGGTCGCGTCATCAGCTTCAATACGTTGGCAACGAATCTGGTCGCCGACAGCACAAATACCACCGGCAGCACCATCATTGTTTCCAATCCATTGATCGAGGCGGGCGCGCGTTTTACCGTCAAGGCAGGCGACCGACTGACGGGAGTTGAATATGGCTTGGTGCCCGATGTTGGGATCATTTCGGGCAGAGTCTTTGTTGATGATTTGGTTGAGAATGGGGTATCAGATCAAGGAGAACTTGGACTTGGTGGTATCCGCGTGTTTCTTGATGCGAACGGCAACCGAATTTTTGATGAAGACGAAGCACAACGCACTACTGACGCGGAGGGACGGTATCAATTTGACGCGGTACCGTCGTTCCGAGACTACAAAGTTGCGATCACGGTGCCGTCTGGATTTTCCCAAGCATCGCCGGGCGCGGCGCAGACGTTTACTGCTAATTTCTTCTTGCCTGCCGGGGGCAATATCGGTAACCGCGACTTTGCGCTGCGACCCGTTTCGGGTACTGGCCAAGCGAACGGTTCGTCGATCAGTGGGCGGATCTTTGATGACGTCAACGGCAATGGAATGTTCGATGAGGATATCGATGTGCCGCGCCGCGGTGTCTCGGTTTTTCTCGACGTCAACAATGATCGAATGCTTACCGGCGGTGCAGGCGAGCGACCGGAAACGACCGACGATCGCGGCATTTATCGGTTTACCGGACTGGGTTCACAGACGGTCAGTGTCGCAACCGTCTTGGATGAAACCGTCGTTCACACTCAGCCTCTGGGTAGCAATTTTGCGATCACTCGATACCCGGTGTTCAACGATTCGCTTGGGTTTGAAAATCCTCAGGCGATTGCGACGGCGGACTTTGACCGACGCAATGGACCCGACGTTGCGGTGTTGATTGGCGACCGCAATTCAATCGCTATTCGGCTTAACAATGGGTCCGGTCAATTCAATGGCGAAGTTCGCATCATCGATCTGGCACCTGTAGGCAGTATCGCCGGCGTTTCGCAGCCACAGGATTTCATCGTTGGTCAATTCAATGGTGACGGTTCGGGCGTCGATATCGCTGTCGTTGGTTTGGCGAGTAACAATGTTTTGGTGTTGTTGGATTACGACCCCACAACGAACCGTTTCGCATCGCGGATCTCGGTCCCGGTGGGCGTCAATCCGTTTGACATTACGATTGGTGATTTTAATAACGACGATTCGCCAGACTTGGCCGTGGTAAATCGCGGCATCGTCCGAATTGTTCCTGGCTCCCAGCCGCCGCGATTCATTAAAGACAATGACGAATCGTTTAACATCTTGATCAATGATGGCAGCGGACGGTTTACCGCTGGGGCGGCGATCCCCGTTCCTGGCGATAATCCCAACAGCATCGTCGCCGCTGATTTTTCGGGTGATGGCGTCGACGACATTGTTATCCTGCATCCCACGCCAAGTCGCGCCGATTCGCCGTTCGGTGATGTCGCCTTGTTCGTAAACAACGGCACCGGCACCCTGACTCATGATGGGCAATACTACCCGGTGCAAGGCAACCCGATTGAATTGGTCGTCGGCGACTTCAATGGTGATCTTCGCCCGGATCTTGCGGTCAGCAATGCCGGTACCAACTCGATTACGATTTTGTCGTCCACCGCGGCCGGTGGTTTGCAAGTGGAGCCCGCGCTCGTTGGCACAACCACCGCTGTGGATCGGATGAGCGTCGGCGACATCGACGGCGACGGGGATTTGGACATCGTGGCCAGCCGCGTCAACAGCCGCGAGTTGGCCATCTTCCGCAACACGTCGGTCGTCGGCGGTGCGATCACGTTCCAACCGCTTGAGGGCATCGGGCTGGCCAATGCAACCAGCTTGAGCCGTTCGCCGGTCGTGCTGGCCAATTTCGATAACGACACATCCGGTCCAGGAAACACCGGCACGCTTGATATTGTCGCAATCCCGCAGCGGATCGCGACCAACCAATCGGTCACCGAGATCAACGTGTTGGCCAATACACTCGTTAACGGCTCTCACCGAATTGTCTTGACCGGAACCAATGCAATTGTCGGGCTCGACTTCATGACCCAGTCCACTCCCGTGGCACCGGTGGCGATCGCCGAGGATTCTGGGCCGCAGTCGATCTCGTTCAGCGTCGTCGAGCAAGGCCGATCGATTGGCCCAACGCCGCGGTTCACAGTGATCAGTTCAAACACCAGCATTATTGCCAGCGGGCAAGTCGTTCATGTCAGCGCAGCCGCGTCGGCCCAATTGCAGTTCAGCACGGTACTGAACGCCAATACGCAAAACACCGATCCGGTGATAATGACCGTGCAAATAATTGATGCGGGTGCCGATGGTGTGAACGACACTGCTGATGACATTACGCTAACACGTCGACTAACCGTTACCGTCGCGCCGGTGAATGATCCGCCGGCGTTCACGGTTCCGGCATCGACGTCGGTCGCGCGAACCGCTGGAGCGCAATCGATAGCCGGATTTGTGACCAATATCTCGCCCGGTGGTGCCAACGACGAAGCGACACAAACACTCGATGCGTTTGCAATTGTCACCGACGCGAGCTTCTTTACCACTGCACCACAGATCGACGCGACGGGCCGATTGACGTTCGTACCAAGCCCTGCCAAATCCGGGTCGGTCAATGTCGAGGTGTCGCTGGCGGACAACGGTGGACTGGCCAGTAACGGCCTGAACCGCACGACAAAAACGTTTGCCATCAACGTTTTGCCGGTCAACACAGCGCCCACGTTCACGCTTGGTGCAAACACAGTCGTCAATGCGGATGATGGAGCGCAGACGCGACCTAATTTTGCAGCCGGTTTTATGTCCGGTGGAGGCCCCGATGATGCCGGCCAATTGGTTTCCGACTATGTGATTGCGGTCGATCAAGCGGGGCTGTTCGCCGTGCTTCCCGATATCAGCAACAGCGGCCAATTGACATTCACACCCAGTCCAACTGCGGCGGGCGTAGCAACGGTCACGGTGCGGGTGCGTGACAATGGCGGTGCGCTCAATGGCGGGTCGGATCTTTCGATTGCCCAAACGTTCACGATCACGATCGAACCCGGTGCTGCCTTAGCTCGTGCGATTGTATTGCAGGGCGAAGGCGAAACGGTGGAGATGATTTCGCTCGGTGCGGCCGCGTTGGCAAGAGTCGATATGATCGACATTCGCGGGACGGGGAATAACCAAGCGATTTTGAACAGCAGCATCATCGCCGCGTCGACGCCAAATCGATTGCTCACGGCGATTGCCAACGCAGGCGATGCCATCACGTTTGACGCCGGATGGGTTTACAATCGCAATGAAGTCACCGATGGCCAGTTTCGCCGCATCTTTGTTAACGGCTTAGCCACGGCGGCGATAACCGGACCGCTGGACTGGACCAATCCGATCGATCGTTTCGATGTTACAGGGAACGGTAGAGTTGATACCAGTGACGCGTTGGCGATCGTCAACGCGGTCGCTCGCTCTCGAAATGTAACGCTCGAGGACCAGGCGGTGACCCCGATACCGCGGACGAGAATCATTGGGCCAGGTAACGTCTTGGCAAATGCCACGCTCGTCGAACCTTCCGCGTTTCGGTTTTACGATGTATCGGGTGACAATCGTGCCGTACTCAATGAAGCCTTGTCCGTGATCAATGAGATTGCGCGACGACGACGGACCGGAGCCAGCGGCGAAGGTGAATCATCGATTGCCGCACCGTCAATTGCGTCGCCAAGTGTGCAATCACCGCCGCCAACAGCCGTCCGGTCGGGTATATCGACCGAGGAATTTACCGATTCCGAATTCAATGTCACCGCTTTGGATAGCTCAGCCGGTAACATCATTGGCGATACGCAATCGGTCAAGAACTCACCGGCAATTGAGATTCCGCTTGATGACCAAATTGCTTCGCCAAGCAACGTCAAGGCGAGCAGTGAACTTCACGACACGATCTTCAGATCAATTGAGAATTGGCTCGTGTAACATTGTAGAACGGTTGCCCCCAACCGTTTGGGAACGTACAAACGACTGGCAATAGGCACGCAGGGCGAACTATGAGTACAACGTTGCATCTGACGACTGGGCAGTATGACCGAATGGTCAATCAGGGCGCGTTTGATCAAAACGCGAACCGCATTGAATTGATTCGAGGAGAAATTCGAGAAACGAATCCTGCCGGTCCGATTCACGATGAACTCAGCTAAGCGCTAATCGTGATTTCGCGAATGGTCTGATTGCTTTGCAACAACCGCAGAATTTTTTGATCTTCGCTCCATTCAAAATCGATCCCCAGGGCGATGCTGGCAATTCGCGAGATCCCGGATCGCGAAGTTTGTGCGACAAGTTCCATTCTCGCCTCCTGCGACTGTGGATCGCATAAGCGCCGATACAAACTCAATCGCACCGGATCGCGGTCGATGACCAGCAATTCGGATGTTCGCACCTTGGCATAGAACCCGAGTTTTTCAAGCGTGTGCTCGTCCGGCGAAGTGATTTCGATCGCCAAGTCGGGACCGCCCAACCAAAAGGCACCGCAATTCTCGGCACTGTTCTCGTTGAGGAAAATTAAAACGTCCGGGATGCGGTAGTTGTGCGTCCAGTCTTTGCGCCGGTCGCTGACGTTCGCACCGGGCAGCGTGCGACCGAGTCCGCGCCAATCGATGACCAGCTTGAGTGTCGCGGTCAGCTCACCCGCTAAATCCTGATGATTGATATCGGCACTGGGTGACATCACATAGACGCCATCCCAAACTTCGTCATAACGATCCAAACCGCTGGCCCGACGTTGTTCAATCAACGCGGCACTGATCGTGCGGTCATGGATCAACAGAGACATGGTTATTCTTTGGCGGCGAGGGTTTCAGCGGACCAGTCGGATAAATAATTGACACCATTGTTCTACAATGTATGAACGTTCTCGGCGTCGCTGGCGTAACGATCACGCAGTTTGCGGTATCGGCGCTCGAGAATCACGACGATGATGGCGACGACGGCGAAGCCTCCGTAGCGAAGGTAGGGATTGTCTTTGTCGATGTAGTTTCCCATCATGTCGGAGAAAAAATACATCGACCCGTTGCCCAGTAGCGTGCCGATCAAAATGCCAAAGAATGTGGCGAAGCGACTCATCCCCAACAACCGCCCGAAGATTGATCCGCCGATGCTGCCCGTTGCCGCCAAGGGGAATCCGACGAAGGCGATCAGACCGAAAAACGTGGCTCGTCGCATCCACGGTTGAGCGTCCAAAATAAAATGGCCATCGGTGACGAGCGCCGCAATCCGTGTTCCCACATACGGCAAACGAAATAAGAAGCCGATGTGAAACGCCAACATGACTGCGGTCATCAGGTCCAGGTACGAGACGATCGCAAACAAATGACCGGATGAGAGCGGGCCGCTGGTGTCGGTAAAGCTTCCTTCGGCTCCGTTTAAGATGATGAAGCGGCCTAAAAGCACCAACGCAATCAGCGCATGAGCAATGATTTTTTGCGCAAAGCTCCATCCGGCAAACGCGATAATCAACGCCATGATTGCCACAGTCAAAAACAATGGCCCGTACAGCGTCGTCGCCCAAACAAGCGGATGCTGACGGCGAAATTCATCCTCGGTCGAATGCAAATCGTCGGCGCGGACGAGGTCGAGTTTGGAAGTGATCCGATTCATCGCAACGCTGAGACGGGAAGCAAAGTTAAACCTGAAACGGCAGGTGGGTATTGTCGCAGACGGTCAAGAATTCACCAGACGGCTGGTTGAGGCAGTGTTCTACGACGCTCCGCGGTCGCAACGTCGGCGACGATTCATCCATAATGTATGATGTCAGGAGAGGCCGGTGGCTAGCGTCAGTCCGCTCACTAACCGAACGCCAAATTATCGGAGTAGCATTGAAATGAAGTTTGCGACGTGTTTTGGGTTAGCGAATTTGCTTGTGTTGTTGGCGACAACCGCATACGGTGCCGACAACGGCTCGCGCGATGAATTGTTTCGCGCCGAGGTCGAACAGATGTTTCCGCGCTTGGTCGAAACGCGCCGCGAGCTGCATCGTCACCCCGAGTTGCCCAATCAAGAAGAGCGAACGGCGCGGTTCGTTGCCTTGCGATTGCGCGATCTCGGGCTCAGCGTCCAAACCGGCATCGCTGGACATGGGTTGGTCGCAATGTTGTACGGCAATGGTGCGTCGGCGGAAAATCCAGGGCGTTGTATCGCTGTTCGTGCGGACATGGATGCGCTACCGATCATGGAGGCCGGCCAAACCGAATACCGCTCCGAAAATTCTGGCGTGATGCATGCCTGCGGCCATGATGTGCATGTCACGTCGGCGCTCGGCGTGGCGGAATTGTTGGCCAAGCATCGCAAGCTTGTTAACGGGTCGGTCAAGTTTATTTTTCAGCCCGCCGAAGAAGCCATGCCGGTGACGTTTGTGGGTGACTGGGGCGCGAAGTTGATGGTCGCCCAGGGAGCGCTCGATAATCCTCGACCCGCCGCGATCTTTGGACTGCATTGCTCGCCCTTGTCGGCACCGATGAATGGACCGCAGGCGGGCGTCGAGGGACCGATGGAAGTTGGCAAGATCGGTTATGCAGTCGGTGCCGCCAGCGCGAACAGCGATCGCTTCAAGATTACCATCACCGGCACGATGGCTCACGGTTCGGCACCGCACAAAGGCGTCGATGCGATCGCCGTGGCGGCTCAAGCGATCAACGCGCTACAAATGATTCGCAGCCGTGAAACCAACACGCTCGATCCACTCGTGATCAGTATCGGCATGATCGAAGGCGGCAACCGCGAGAACATCATCGCGGAATCCGTTGTCATGGCCGGCACAGTCCGCACCTACGATACCGAGGTTCGCGATCACGTCATTGAATTGATGAATCGAACACTCGCCGGAGTCACCGCGGCGCACGGTGCGAAGCACGAATTGGAATATCGCAAGGGTTATCCATCGATCAACAACAACACTGACTTGGCCAAAGCGGCCACCGGTACGATGTCACGATTGTTCGGTACCGACAACGTGATCGAGACGATTCCAGGAATGGGTGGCGAGGACTTTTCCTACTTCGCCAACGAGATTCCGGGATTCTATTATCGGCTCGGCGTGGCCAACGTTTCCCGAGGCATCATCGCAGGCGTGCATACGCCGCAATTTGATGTCGATGAGCCGTGCCTGAAAGTTGGAGTCTTGTCGATGGCGTCGGTCGTTTGCGACCAACTGGGCAGCGGCGGGAATTAAGTGGCTGGTCAAGTGGCTTAATTTGGCGTGGCGCGCTAGAATGTCATTGATAGTAGTGGAGAGGCGATTGTAGAACAATTGTCTTCAATCGTTCTGCAATTTGATTAGCTTGAAGGTTGTGGAGAGAAACCGCGTGATTGTGACGATTGATGGCCCCGCCGGGGCTGGGAAAAGCAGCATCGCTCGCCAAGTTGCACAGTCGCTTGGGTTCGATTTCTTGGACACCGGTGCGTTGTATCGCGCCGTCACGTTGGCGGCCATTCGTGCCGATGCCGATTGGTCGCGCGCTGATGAATTGATCGAAATCTGCAACCGCTCGGAAATTGAATTTCGTGACGACCGGATTTATTTGGGCGGCGAGGATGTCAGCGGCTTGGTGCGTATGCCTTCAGTCACGGCAGTCATTCGATACGTTGCCGATCAACCAGAAATTCGTCGCGCACTGACTGAGAAACAACGCGACTACGCGATCGGACGTGACGTTGTAACGGAAGGGCGGGACCAAGGCAGCGACGTGTTTCCCCAAGCTGAATGCAAGATTTTCCTGACCGCGTCACCGGAGGAACGTGCCAAGCGACGACAACAACAATTGGTCGCCAGCGGTCGCCATTTGCCGTTGGAGGATATTTTGGCGCAACAGAATCAACGCGACCTCGAAGATCGCATGCGCCCGATCGGTCGGCTCCGCCCAGCGGTCGATGCCGTGTTGGTGCAAAGCGATGGCTTGTCAACCGAAGAGGTGTTGCAAACCGTGTTGTCGATTATCCAATCACGTCGCCAAGAGCTGGTCGCTCGCTAAACTTTGTAGAACAATTGTTCTACTCTTTGAGTCGCAGATGATTCTCGATTCGATTGCGGAGCCAGCGGCGTAGCGTATCGTAGACAATGCTCGCATCGGTTTCGTGAAATAACTCGTGCAGCATCTCGGGGAAGACTACGAATTCGACGTTGTCGCCGGCGCGAATCGCGAACGACTCGCTGGCCCGATGGCTGGTAACCGGATCGGCTTCACCGTGAATCACCAGCGTTGACAAATCGATTCGGGCTGCTTCGTCGAGCGCATAGCGACCCTGGGCGAGCAACTGGGTACCGAGATATAGCGACAACCGACGATGCACCAACGGATCGCTTCGCAGCGAGCGAACAACCGCTTCGTTGCGGGTCAATCGCGAGGTATCGACCGGTGCGCGAATCGTCAGCCAAGGAACAAAGTAGCCGGTTAGCCAGGCGGCCATGATTTGAGTTCGATTCGGCGGCTGGGCGGGCAAGAACATCGGTGCGCTCAGCACCAGACCGATTGGCGGCGCGATTGCACCGGCGAACTCGGCGCTGCGCAAGACATAGTTTGACGCCAGGTTGCCGCCCATGCTGTGGCCGAGCAAAACCTGCGGCGCAGCGGGCAAAAGATCGGCAACCGACTCGCGCATGGCTTGGATATCTTCGAGCAATCGCCGGTAGCTGGACACATGGCCGCGGCGTCCAGGCGACAGACCATGGCCGCGCAAGTCTGCCGCAAACATCGCCCAACCATCGCCCGCGACGGCATCGGCGACCGGCTTGTATCGCGCGCCATGTTCACCAAGTCCATGCACCACGATGATGCAACCGCGCACCGGTGCGGCGATGGGTTGCCACAGCCGCGCGTGCAGTTTGTCGTCATGGCCGCTGGCACAAATTCGCTCCGTCGTCAGTGTGTCGGTCAAACTGCGGTTTCCTGAACTTTCAATGGATGTGGCAGGCTCACAGCGCCACGGTGACGGTCTTGCTTTCGGTGTACGCCTTCAGACCCTCTTCGCCGAGCTCGCGACCATAACCGCTCATCTTAAAACCGCCGAACGGTGCGGCGGCATCAAACACGTCGTAGCAATTGACCCACACGGTTCCGGCGCGAACTCGCGCGGCAAAATCATGCGCCTTGGAAATGTCGCGAGTCCAAATCGCGGCCGCCAATCCGTAGAACGTTTGATTGGCCCGGCGGATCATGTCGTCGGTGTCGTCGAACGTCAACACACTGAGCACCGGCCCGAAGATTTCGTCTGTCGCGATCGACATCTTGTCCTCGACACCGGTGAAAATCGTGGGCTCGATGAAGTAACCCTTGTCGCCGACGCGCTTACCGCCCGTGACCAACTCGGCTCCTTCTTGCTTGCCCTTGTCGATGTATTGCATGATCTTGTTGTATTGCTTCTGGTCGATCTGCGGACCCTGTTCGGTATCGGTCGCGAAGGGATCGCCAACCTTGCGGCTATTGGTCAACTTTTCCAGCTTCTCGAGAAACTTGTCCTGAACACTTTTCTGGACAAACAACCGGCTGCCGGCGCAACAGCACTGGCCTTGGTTGAGGAACAATCCGATGTAGGCACCGCGGGCCGCAGCATCGAGATCGGCATCCGCCAAGACCACGTTCGGACTTTTGCCGCCAAGTTCAAACGTCAGTCGCTTCAACGTCGCGGCCGAATCGCGGGTGATCGTTTGCGCCGTGATGTGCTCGCCGGTGAAGGCAATCTTGTCAATCATCGGATGCTTGACCGTCGCCGCACCGGCAGTCGGGCCGAACCCGGGCACAACGTTGATGACGCCATCGGGAAAGCCGACTTCCTTGGCCAATTGTGCCATTCGCAAACAGGTCAACGGCGTTTGCTCGGCGGGCTTCATCACGATCGTGCAACCGGCGGCCAATGCCGGCCCCCATTTCCACGACGCCATCAGCATCGGAAAATTCCAGGGGATGATTTGGCCGGCGACACCGATCGGTTCGCGGCGCGTGTAGCAAAAATACTTGCCCCGAATCGGAATCGTCGCGCCTTGGATTTTGTCGGCGAAGCCGGCGTAGTAGCGCAAACAATCGATCACCAGCGGAATGTCGATGTGGCGGCTGTCGCGTAGCGGTTTGCCGTTGTCGAGCGTTTCGAGCGCTGCCAATTCGTCGATTTCGTTCTCGATGGCATCCGCCAATCGATAGATCAAACGACCACGATCGCGAGCGTCCATCTTTGGCCATTCGCCGGAATCAAAGGCCGCGCGAGCCGCTTTTGCCGCGCGATCAATGTCGGCTGCGTCACCCTCGGCGACCTGCGCAATTTCTTCTTCGGTGGCCGGGTTTACCGTCGCAAACGTCTTGCCGCTGGCGGCCGGAACCCATTCATTGTTGATGAAACATTCGGTGTGGCGAACCTTGACCGAAGGATGGGGGCTGGCAAGCGTCTTTGACATGAGAACAATCCTGCGGAGTGAATGGCGTGAAGCGGCTCGACGGATGAGTCTGCGATCGACTCCGTCATTGTATCGCTTCGCCAGCGGTAAAAAAGTGTCCGGCACCTCAACGTGGTTCAACGATTCTCATGGAACATAGTTTTTTGGCCTGGCTGCGCGGTCGCACGCGGGCCTTGCCTCAAGTCGCCGTTGGTATTGGCGACGATGCGGCAATCATCGATATACCGCCGGGTAACCAATTGGTCGCAACCACCGATGCGATCATCGACCAAGTTGATTTTGTCGTCGGCGAACATTCACTTGGCGACATTGGTTACAAATCGTTGGCCGTGAACCTCAGCGACATCGCGGCGATGGGCGGCAAACCGATTGCGGCGCTGGTCACGTTAGCGCTACCGAGCATCGACGCAACACGCACTGCGGCCGCGCTGTACGAAGGCATTCTTCAGTGCGCAAGCGAGTTCGGAGTCGCGATTGCCGGTGGCGATATTTCGGTTTACGAAGGTCCGCTTTCGATTTCGATCACGTTGCTGGGAACTGTGCCAAGCGGCGGAGCGTGGTTGCGCAGTGGTGCCCGCGAGGGCGACGCGATCGTCGTTACCGGTCCGGTCGGCGGCAGTTTGCTGGGCCGCCACTTGCGCCCGCTGCCGCGGATTGAGTTGACGCTGCGGCTGCGCGAATTGATCGACGTTCACGCCGCGATGGATATCAGCGACGGGTTGTCACTGGACCTTGACCGCTTGTGCGCCGCCAGCGGAGTCGGGGCGGAATTGGATCTCGATGCGATTCCGATTCACGACGATGCGGTAAAGCGAAGTGCGGCCAACGGCGGACGACCGGCGATTGAACATGCACTGGGCGATGGAGAAGATTTTGAGTTAATCTTGGCAATGGACGCTGGCGAGTTCAGCGAAATGGTTGCGGCGAAACCGAACATGTCGTTGCACCGGATCGGCACATTTATTGGCCGGACCGGTTTATGGAGCCGCACGGCGGGCGACATGAAGCGTTTGTCACCAAGCGGATTTGTCCACGGTGAGCGGCGGCATGCGCAGGCGTAGTATCAGCCGCCCTGCATACCAATACGAAAAGAGGGCGGTATCCGGCGAACCGAATACCGCCCTCTAAAGAGCGTCCTGCAATCCTCGACTGATGGTGCGGTGGGGTTGGCTAGATTCGATCTCACCACCCACCGACGCCTAAACTAGCAACCGCAACCGCAAGCGTCTGACGACGATGCGGGAGCTGGGCAGCAAGCTGGTGCGGGAGCACACACGGTTACTGGAACTTCTTTGCAAACAACCTTTGGAACGCACACGGTGACGGTGTACGGTTCGCAAACCTTGCGGCACTTAGCAACCTTGATGGTCTTTTGGACGCATTCTTTGCGGCACGTTGTGCTGCAAACGGTCTTGGTGCGGCATTCAGGAACCATCTTGCAGACGGTGTAGTTGCAAACCTTGCTACGGCACTCGGTTGTCATGTGGCAAACCGTGTAGTTGCACGTCTTTTGACGGCATTCGGTTTCCATACGGCAGGTCGTGTAGTTGCAAACCTTGCTACGGCACTCAGCAACCATCTTGCAGGTGGTGTAGTTGCAAACCTTGCTACGGCACTCGGTTGTCATGTGACAAACGGTGTAGTTGCAAGACTTGGTGCGGCATTCTGGAACCATCTTGCACACGGTGTAGTTGCAAGTCTTGGTGCGGCATTCAGGAACCATGTGACACACAGTGTATTCACAGCTCTTGGTGCGGCATTCTGGAACTCGCTTGCAAGTTGTGTATGGCACTTCGCGTGTCAGGCACTCCTTAACGTACTTGGTGACGCAGATGTCCTTCGATTCGCAGGTTGGAACCCAAACCTTCTTGCAGACCGTCTTGGGTGGGCACTGTACGCACTCGGTGCGGCAAGCGCCTGGGCAATAAACGTTCTTGCAAGTTGATGGGTCAAACGTCCAAGTACCTGGTTCGCGAACGGTACGATTTACCATCGGGCCGGGGATCGATTCGGTGATCGTGTCCCAATGTCCACCCTTGACTTGAATCGTCTGGGTTTCTTGGACTGGCTTGGTGACGGTGTAGTTTTCCGTGCGGACATGATTTTCCACAACGTTGTTGTAAACGGTGTAGTTGATCGTGCGGGTCTTGGTTTCGTACACGGGCTTCATGACCGTGTAGTTGGTCGTGCGAGTCTTGGTCTCGTAAACCGGAACGTTGACGGTGTAGTTGATCGTCTTGGTCTTGGTTTCGTAAACAGGTTTTTGAACCGTGTAGTTGATCGTCTTCGAGTGGGTCTCGTACACAGGCTTCATCACCGTGTAGTTGATCGTCTTCGAGTGCGTTTCGTACACTGGCTTTTGAACGGTGTAGTTGATCGTGCGAGTCTTCGTCTCGTACACGGGCACATTGACCGTGTAGTTGATCGTGCGGCTCTTTTGCTCAGACACTGGCACCATCACCGTGTATTGAACTTCACGCGAAGTGGTCTCAGGAACCATGACGGTTTCGTTGATCACTTGGTCTTCGTAGTACGTTTCGTTGCGTGAACGATAACGAGTAACTTGTTGTTGCTCGTATACGGTTTCACGAACGGTTCGCATTACAGTGTAGGAACCACCAGCGGATGGTGCGGACGAAACGCCATAGCCTTCTGCGGCCATGTCGCCTTCGACCACTGCACCTTCCATAGCGGCACCGTCACCACAGCTACCACAGTTTTGGTAGCTGATCGCGCCGCAATAAGCGGCGCGAGCTGATTGTGTTCCCGAAGCGATCGTCGTGATCGCCAAGGCGGGAATGATCCACAGCCTTTTCATAGTAAATTCTCCGAGGTTATTCTTGCGTTGGATTGACAGGACGTAGCAACCGGCACTACCCCCCACAGGGCGGCCGCTCTCATCGTTTCTTTTACGCCTCGCCCCTTGGTTAAACTCACACTCGAACAAAGAGCGTGGTAAGAGGTGCGGACGAGCGAAGAAGAACGCGATGCACCGTCTACATCGACTCTGCAAGAAGCGTTAACCACGTAATCTGTAACGCCAAGGAAAAATGGCTCATTTGGGTGGACTCTTTGTGCTGCCGTTACAGCCCATGACGGTTGTAACAACCACCGACGGTTCATCTGAATTCGCGCGCCAGTGATGACGGCGGTATCGATCGCGGACCAGTCCCATTCGCCTCCGCTTCATGTTATGCTGCGCTGTCGAAATTCCACATTACTCTGAGCTTTATTTGCACATGGCCAACGCAGTCGAAATCAAGCTCCCTGAACTTGGTGACGGGATCGAATCGGGGGACATCCTTGACATCTTTGTGAAGGTTGGCGATGTCATTAAAGACGGCCAAGATATTGTCGAAGTCGAAACCGACAAGGCAACCGTTCCCGTGCCCGCTTCGGCTGCGGGAAAAGTCACAAAAATCCTGGTCAAAACCGGTGATTCGGTGCCAATTGGCGGTGCATTGATTGAAGTCGAAGCGGTCGGTGGCACTGCGCCGTCGGCCGAAAAACCCGCCGAATCTGCAGAACCCGCCGAACCTGCAAAGCGCACCGAAGCTGCAAAACCAGCCGAGCCGCCGAAGCCAGCCGAAGCCGCCAAACCGGCCGAAGCCGCTAAAACGGTTGAGCCCGCACCGGCCGCAAAGTCACCAGCGCCAGCGGTTGCCTCAGCACCCGCACCGGCGAAAGAACCAGCACCCGCGAAACCGGCTCCGGTTGCCAAAGCTCCGGTTGCCCCACCGGTGTCCGTTACCGATAGCGCCGAAGTGATTGCGGCGGGGCCGGCGGTCCGTCGGTTGGCCCGTGAAGTTGGCGTCGATCTTGGCAAGGTCAGCGGCAGCGGTGAGGGCGGTCGAATCACGCGCGACGATGTGCTTGCCGTCGTTCGCCAAGCCAGCCAAGCGGTGCGTTCGTCCGCTCCGTCGGCGGCTTCATCATCGTTGGCGGCACCGTCGGCCGCTCCACCCAGCAGCACGGCGACGGCCAGCGACGATTACGGTCCGATTCGCGTCGAGCGGATGACCAAGATTCGCAAGACGATCTCCGCCAAGATGCACGCCAGTTGGTCGACGGTTCCGCGTGTGACCAATTTTGACGATGCGGACATCAGCGATCTGGAACGACTTCGCCAATCGAGTAAAGACGATTATGCGGCCCAGGGTTTGAAGTTGACGACAATGCCGTTTTTGATCAAAGCGATCGCCACGGCGCTCAAGCATCATCCCGACCTGAATGCGGCATTGGACACGGAAAACGAGCAAATTGTCTATAAGGAATATGTCAACGTCGGCATCGCCGTTGATACCGAAAACGGATTGGTCGTACCGGTCTTGCGCAACGTCGATCGCATGGGCATTCCGGACATTACGCGAGCGTTGGCGGAGATGGCGGGCAAGGTTCGCGGCGGCCAATTTGGGGTCAGCGACTTGCGCGGCGGCACGTTCACGATCAGCAACCTCGGTGCGATTGGTGGCCAATACAGTACGCCAATCGTCAACATTCCCGAGGTGGCGATTTTGTTGGTGGGACGCAGCCGCAAGTTGCCGGTCGTGATGCCTGACGATTCGATCAAGGCTCGGTTGATGATGCCGCTGAGCTTGTCGTACGACCACCGGCTGGTGGACGGTGGCACGGCGGCCCGGTTCCTCAACGACGTGATCAGTTATCTCGAAGCCCCAAGTCGTCTGCTGCTGGCGCTTTGAAAGTTTTCCGGTGGTGTTCGCTTCGCTCGACCACCGGCTAAGTGCTTTAACGCCTTCGGCGTAGTTCAACTTGTGATAACTGCCAGGCCAACGGCCCAACACTACGTCAACGTGGGGAGAATTTCGGCGGCCAAAAAAAACGAACCGCAAATGACGACCAAATGCGGCCCGGTGACGCGGCGGATTGCCCGTTGCACAGCATCAATCGGTTGCTCATCGATCTCGGCAGTCACGCCGGTTGGCATTGCGGCCAGCAATTCCGTCGGCTCGCGGTATCTTGGATTGGCGTGGTAACGGGTCAACACAAGGTGGTCCGCCACCTCGGCCAGCCGATCGAGCATGGGGCGAAAATCCTTGTCGCGGCTGGTACCAAACACGATCATCACCGGACGATTTTTCGCACGCCGCGAAACACAGCGGCAAAGTGCATCGATCGAATCAACATTGTGCGATGCGTCAAGAATCAGATCGCGGTCATTGCCAAGGCGAAACCGCTCGATCCGCGTTGGAATCGAGATGTTTGCCAGCGCCGTCCGTTGGACAGCAAGTTCGATCGCCACGCGCGGAGCCAGCAGATCAACGATCGCGCAGGCCACGGCCGCATTGCGACATTGGTGCTCGCCGTCGAGCGGTAATTGCCAACCGGTTCGCATTCGCAGCGGATCACGCCGGCTTTGAAAATCAAACTTCATTTCCCAAGAATCGTGAATTGCCGCAGCCCCCGTCGGCTCGGACAAATTCACATCCCACGCATCGCCAATCGCAAACAGCGGGACGTGTTTTTCGCGGGCCACAGCGGCGATCACGTTGCGCGGTTCGGAATCGGCGACGGCGCTGACCAGCGGCACGCCGGGCTTCAAAATTCCGGCCTTTTGCCAAGCGATTTCCGCCAGCGAATGGCCAAGAATGTGTTGGTGATCCAGGCCGATCGACGTGATTGCCGTCACGGCCGGAAAGCAAACGTTGGTGCTGTCCAGGCGTCCGCCCAGGCCGACTTCGAGCACCACGGCGTCGCAGCGAGACTTGCGAAAATGCAGCAGCGCCAGCGCCGTCGTCAGCTCGAAAAACGTCACCTCGCCCAAATCGCTGGCCGCCATCCGATCGCACTCGGGGCGTAGCATTTGCACCAGCGCGACGACTTCATCAGCCGTTGGCAATTGGCCGTTGACGGTGAACCGTTCCTCCAATCGCAGCAGATGCGGCGAGGTGTAAAGCCCGGTTCGCAGCCCGGCGGCAGAAAGCATTTCGGCGACCATCGTCGCGGTGCTGCCTTTGCCCTTGGTGCCTGCGATATGAACGACGGGAATTGATTGACCGGCGACGCCCGCCAGATCAAAGTGGTCCAACAACGCCCGCATCCGTCGCAACCGAAACGGATACGGAGCGGTGTCCGCGGTGCGTTCGTAGTTGATGCGTTGGTAAAGATAGGCGACGGCATCGGCGTAGGCGTCGTTGTCCAGTTGGGTTGCCATGAGGCCAGTTTTGGCGTTTTCCGGGGCGACTGGCAAGCACCGTCGCGGGCGAAACCGCAACGCCCCAGCCACTGGTCGCCTTGGGCGTGATTTGCCATAGTAACGAATGTGGTCAGAAGACCATCGGACGGCGAACCAAAATCGTCGGCAGAACGTAATTTGCGAGTTCTAATTCACTCCTCCGTTGATGTGTGCCTGTGTCTACTGAATCCCCCGCCGTCGCGGACGGTCTTGTTTCGCCCACCAAATCCCCCGCTTCGACTTCCCAAGACGTCGTGATCGAGACGCGTAATCTGAGCAAGGTTTACCGCGATTTCTGGGGTCGCAAGAAGGTTTCCGCACTTAAATCGCTCGACATTGAAGTCCGCAAAGGCGAAATCTTCGGATTGCTCGGGCCCAACGGCAGCGGCAAGTCAACGACGATCAAGCTGATCCTCGGGTTGTTGTTTCCGACCAGCGGACGGGTGCTCGTGTTCGACCAGGACGCGACTGAAACCAGCAAGAACGAGCGGATCGGTTACCTGCCCGAAGAATCGTATCTTTACAAATTCCTGACCACCGACGAAACGCTCGACTTCTATGGTCGGCTGTTTGACCTGTCCGGTGCCGAACGCAAACGCCGCATTGACCACCTCGTTAAATTGGTCGGTTTGCAAAACGCACGCCATCGCCAACTTCGCGAATACAGCAAAGGGATGACTCGCCGCGTCGGCTTGGCCCAAGCCTTGATCAACGATCCTGATCTGATTTTGCTCGACGAACCAACAACCGGATTGGACCCAATCGGAACTCGCGAGATGAAGGATTTGATTCTGAATCTGCGCGACCAGGGCAAGACGGTTTTGTTGTGCAGTCACCAATTGGCCGACGTTCAAGACGTTTGCGACAGGGTGGCGATTTTGCACCAAGGCGAATTGAAGGAACTTGGCCGCGTCGCTGAATTGCTCAAGGTCCAAGACGTTACCGAAGTTCACGCCCGCGGCTTGACCGACGCGGCCAAGCAAGAAATCGCGGATGTAATTCGCCGTCACGGCGGCACGGTCGAGTCGATCGACAATCCGACGGCGACGATGGAAGATTTGTTCTTGAACATCGTCCGCGAAAGCGAACGTCGCCCCGGTGCTCGTCGCGTTTCGTCGGATGCCGATGCCAGTGACCAAACGGGAGCGGCAAGTTAATGACGCTTCAACCTGAAGACTTTTGGTCGTTTACCGAGTGGTTGCTACGGCCCAGCGCGTTCCTCGAAAGTGCGCTGCTGCAAGGCGTCGTGTTGATTGTCCTGGCCGTGCTGATCGGGCTGCTGGTCGGCTACGTCGTCTCGGCGGTTCGTTATGGACCGGGCGAAGGATTTTACGCGGTCGCACGAGCCGTACGCGACTTCGTGCGCTTTGATTTCCCCGGAACTTCGCCACGTCGCGTTTGGGCTTTGGCGCGTTTGGCGTTCAAGGAAGCGATTCGCCGCAAGGTGTTGGTGGTTGTTGGAATGTTCGTGATCGGATTGTTGTTC
Source organism: Pirellulaceae bacterium (assembly GCA_041753075.1). Lineage (GTDB taxonomy): Bacteria > Planctomycetota > Planctomycetia > Pirellulales > Pirellulaceae > UBA6163. The sequence continues at coordinate 58,360 of JBGSVE010000036.1, read as the reverse complement.
GCCGGATGGTATCTCGATCCACGCAGCTCCGATCCGGCGCGGTTGTATATCAGCTTTGTTTTGACGGCGACAAACTACTTGATCCTGTTGTTGGCGTTGTTCATCAGCACGTTCAGCTTGCCCGCCGACATCAAAAGCAAGACGATCTACACGATTGTGACCAAACCAGTCCGTGCCACGGAGATTGTGCTGGGACGCATGTTGGGTTTTGTTGGCGTTGGCACATTGATGTTGGTGCCAATGGGAATCGCCAGCTATTTTTTCGTCACGCGTGGACTGCGCCACGACCACGAAGTCGCTGACATAAAAGATCTAAGCGGCGGACGGTACGAAGGCAAAACCAGTTATGACCAATTCCACGAGCACACGTTTACGATTGATCCGCCGGCGCAGCCCGGTGGCGAAGCGCTCGGCGTAACGGACATGGTTCGCGGCCACCAGCACGTTGTCCGCGCCGTCGATGGCAAGTATTTCATCGGTGAACCGACCGGAGCGTTGCGAGCCCGCGTGCCATCATACGGATCGTTGGTTTTCACCGACCGCGCGGGCAATTTGCAAGACGCCGGGATCGACGTTGGGAACGAAAAAGCCAGCGGCGGGTACGGCAGCGCCGGTTTGTCGCGATTGGTCGGCGTCGCCCAAGGAGCACGCCGGCTTGAACATGGATATATGGAAGGTGGTTCGCTGGGATCGGCGATTTTCACGTTCAAAGACGTCACTCCGGAGCGCTATCCCGACGCCGATGGCATTCCGATGGAAATGGGTTTGCGGGCTTATCGGTCGGTCAAAGGTGACATTGTTACAGGCTTGAACGGCTCGATCACGATGCGAAATCCGGATCGCAAGCAGATCGAAAGCACACCGATGACGTTTATCGTCCAAGAGTACGAGATTGCCGAGCGAAAGTTGCCGCTGACGATTCAAGGCACCGATGGCGAGCAGACGCGCCAGTTGGATTTGTTTAAGGACTTGGTTACCGAAGATGGTCGGCTCGATGTGATCATCAAATGCCTCGATGGCGAACAATACTTGGGCACGTCGGTCAGCAACGTGTACCTGCGCCCGACCGAAACATCGTTTGGTTGGAACCTGACAAAATCTTACGGGTCGATCTGGCTGCAAATGGTGATGGTGATCGCGTTCGGCGTGATGTTCAGCACATTCTTGTCCGGCCCGGTGGCGATGGTTGCAACCGGAGTTTGCGTGTTGCTTGGATTCACCGCTGAACAAGTTTATGACATTCGCTATTACATGGATCGCGGCGAATCGATGGGCGGTGGACCGGTTGAATCGATGGTGCGGTTGTTGCGCCAGGATGCGATGACGACGCAATTGGATGTGGACAGCGTCGCGAACACCGTGATCAAGACCGTTGACTCGATCGCGATCTACACGCTCGACGCGATCGCGACTTCGCTGCCGAATTTGCCCAAGATGGTCGAAACGGCGGAGTATGCGGCCAGCGGGTTTGATATTTTCGGTTCGTTGCTAATGCGTCATGCGGTGGCGACGCTTGGCTATGTGATTTTGGCTTTTGTGGTCAGCTATTTCTTCCTTAAAACCCGTGAGATCGCGGCATGAACCGGACTACTGGTTTTCGCAATAAACTGATCTATTTGTCGATCATGATCGCCATGTTGATCCCGTTGTATCTGCTCGGCCAACCAGCCGGCGGCAGCGCCGGCGACGCCGGTGGCCAATTGACCCAGATGCGAACGAAATTCAACCTCGCCGAAAGCGAGCTGGGCGATATTAACCCGGCCAGCGAAACGATGAAGCTCGCGTCATTGGGCCTGCGCGGTGTCGCTGCGACGCTGTTGTGGAACAAGGCGCATGATTACAAGACGCACCACGAATGGGATCGACTCAAGGCGACGCTCAATAACATCGCTCTTCTGCAACCGCACTACGAAAGTGTTTGGGAGTTCCAATCTCACAACTTGTCGTACAACGTTTCGACTGAGTTTGATGATTATCGCCAACGTTACGCGATGGTTCGCGAAGGCACGGAGTTTTTAACAAAGGGCGTCGAGCAAAACCGCAAGGCACCGCGATTGGTGTGGATGCTCGGTTGGTTCTATGGCCAAAAGTTTGGCATGAGCGACGAGAAACGCCAGTTCCGCCGTTTGTTTGCCGACGATACGGTGTTTCACGAAGCGCTGCGCGAACATGACATTGCGGTGGACAGTCCCGACGCACGCGGGCCGAACAACAAGCCGGATAATTGGTTGGTCGGTCGGTTGTGGTTGAACCATGCGTATGACATCGTTGATAACGGCGTCAAAATTCGTAAGCAAACGCCGATCAATTTCTACGAAAGCGGTCCAAAGTGGCGCATCAAACACGCCGAAGCGATCGAATCCGAAGGCGTTCTCGATGACCGCGCCAAGAAGGCTTGGGAAAAAGCGGGCGACGATTGGACCGGGTTGGGCAAGCGCAGCATTCCGACCACTTCGACTTTCACAATCAAGATGGGATCAATCGATGAGCTCGAAGAACAGTTGACCCAGGCGCGAGAAGAGTTTCTCAGTATCGCCGGTGAAACGCTTGAGCAGGAACAGCAATTGATCCGCGACAGCTTCACCGCGGACGAGAAGGCGGCACTCGCGGCGACCCAGGAAGAACGTACTCCGCAGCAACACAGCGTCGCGATGCAGCTTGACTATCGCTTGCAACCGTCGTTCGAGGTGATCGCCCGCAAGGCACCCGCGCCGGTTCGCTTGCGAGCCATTGAACTAGCCGCCCGAATCACCGATCTCGAAGCCCGCATTCAAAAGACGGCTGGCCACCGCAACCAGATCAATTACGAATACTGGGACACATTAACCAAGGCCGAACAAGAAGAGCGCACCGTCCAAGCACGCCGATTGTTGTTTGAAGCTGAACAGGCCAACGCGGCGGCTGACCTCGATTTGGCGATTAAGAAGTACGAAGAAGCGTTTGCATTGTGGGCCAAGGTATTCGACGATTTTCCCGTGTTGACGCTTGACGATTTGAGCGATGATTTGATGAAATCGATTCGTCGCTACACGATCGCGATCGATACCGAAGAGTTTCCCGAGGATTTTCCATTGCTTGATTTTGTGCAATTGATGGGCAGCGAGGATCGTTCGTCGGAAAATTACGAGCGGCTGCGAAAGTTGCAAAAGGAAAAGTTGCGCGAGAAGGAAGAAGCGAAAATCAAAGCCGAAGAGTAGAACAATTTACTGCAGACGGTTGAAAAGATTCTGCAAACGGTCGACGTCGACGGGTTTGACCATGTGTTCATCGAAGCCGGCCTCGATCGCCAAGGTGCGATCGGTCTCTTGGCCAAAGCCGGTCATCGCGACGAAGTAGACACCGCGCAGTTTGTCGCGCTGGCGGAGTTGTTTGGCCAGTTCATAACCGGTCATGCCGGGCATCGAAATATCAGAGAAAATTAGGTCAGGGCGGTAGTCGCCCACGAGCTCCAAAGCGGCGACGCCACCGTCGACTGCCTCGACTTCGTGTCCCATTTTTTCCAACAGCCGCGTCAACACGACCCGCAGCGCACGTTGGTCTTCGACGATCAAAATTTTGAACGTGCGCTGATTCTCTGCGGCCGCGAACTTGGGCGGTGCCGTTGCGGATTTGCGCATCGGGGTCATCGGCAACCGAACGGTGAAGACGCTGCCGTGGCCCAGACCTTCGCTGTTCGCGGTGACGCTGCCGCCGTGCATCTCGACCAGTGTCTTGACCAGGGTCAGTCCAATCCCCAAGCCGGCCGAGCCACGCTCGAGCGTGTCATTGACTTACGAGAACATTTGAAAAATGTCTTGCAGGCGATCCACTTCGATGCCGATTCCATTGTCGCGTATCTGAATTACGGCAAGCTTGTCTTCGTGGCCTACATGCAATTCGATGCGGCAACCCGGACCGCTGTATTTCGCGGCGTTGTTGAGCAGGTTGGAAATGACTTGCGCGATTCGCGCCGGGTCAACTTGAACAAACGTTTGGTCGCGCGGGCAGCTCACGTCGAGCTGCTGGCCATTTTCAGAAATGAAAGTTTCGGATGCCTCAACCGCCGCCTCGACGATCGACGCCAAGTCAATCACCTCGCGCCGCAGCACAATTTTGCCGCGGCTGATTCGCGAGACGTCCAACAAGTCGTCGATCAAGCGAACGAGTTGTTCGACTTGGCGGGCCATCGTTTGTCGCAAGTCTTCGGTGTCGTCGTCAAGCTTGCTCATGCCCATGAGCTGGACTGCGTTTTTAATCGGTGCCAAGGGGTTGCGCAGTTCGTGGGCCAGCGTTGCCAAAAACTCGTTCTTGCGGCGATCCGCTTCGGATAGGTCTGCGGCGCTTCGGCGCAGCGACTCGGCCATCTGTTGCTGGTCGGTGACGTCAGTGTTGGTGCCGAAGATTTTGGTAACTTGTCCCGCTGAATTACGAATCACTTTTGTCCGCGATAAAAACCAGCGGAACGTGCCGTCCTTGCCGCGCAGCGGAAACGTGTCTTCCCAATCGAGATTATTGCGAACGTGGTCTTGGAACTTTTTGACGACTCGCTGGGCGTGACCGGGATGGTGAACGCATTGCCATCCATCGCCCATCATTTGTTCGGGAGTCGTGCCGGTGTAGTCGTACCAGTTCTGGTTGAACCAGTAGACTTTGCCATCGGAACCCGGCTGGGCGATCCAGGCCAATTGCGGAATGTGGTCGGCCAACATTTGGAATTGGGTTTCCACCTCGCGACGGAGGTCGTCGACGCGTTTGAGTTCGCTAATGTCGGCGATCGTGCCATCCAAGCTGGTCAATTGAGCACCGCGAAAATTCGCGCTGCCTTTCGCCGCGACCCAGCGGTGCGTTCCATCCGCCAGGACAATGCGATATTCGGCGGAATAAGGAACTGGGTCCGCCGGGTTTGTCGCCGCAGCGACGGCTTGTTCAACACTCGCGCGATCGTCGGGATGAATGCGCCCGAACGCCTGTTCATAGCTCAGCGACAAACCGGTGCTGCCAAAAATCTCTCGAAAACGCGCGTCCGAAGTCAGCGTTTGCGTGATCGGATCGACGTGCCAAGTTCCCAGGGCCGCCGATTCAAGGGCCATGCGAAATTGCTTCTCAGTGGCCTCCAATTTTCTTTGCGCCTCGACACGGCTCGCTTCCTGAATTCTGCGATCACTGATGTCACGAAACACCAACACACTGCCAACCACTTTTCCAGTGATATCGCGGATCGCCGCGGCGCTGTCATCGATTGGCCACTCTTTACCGTCTTTGGCAATCAGCACACTATGATTCGCCAAGCCGACGATCGCACCCTCGGCCAACGCCCGCACCGCCGGATTGTCGACTGACTGTTGCGTGGTTTCGCCGACGATTTGGAAGACTTGTGTGATCAACTGGCCCTTGGCGTCTTCGTTGGTCCAACCCGTTAAAGATTCCGCCACGGCGTTCAAACTTGTGACCCGTCCGTCGAGATCGGTGGCGATCACCGCATCACCGATACTGGCCAACGTGACCCGCAAGTTTTCCTTTTCGGCTCGCAGTTGAAGTGCCGCTCGATCGGCGCGGCGGCGATTGCGTTGGACCAAGTACAGCACCTCGACCACCATGCACAGACCGAAGACTGTAGATAAGACCGAAGTCAATAAACCGGATTGATAAGACTGACCCGCGACCGCCTCGCGATTGACTCGCAAAACGAACTCCCTGGTTCGCATTTCTTCGGTCGCCGCGCGGATGCGATCCATCGTCAGTTTGCCGACACCGGTATTGACCACCTGCTGCGCCGCTTCCATGCCACCCTCGCGACGCGCGGCGATCGCGATCCGCAGCTCGTTGATCTTTTCCGCGATCAGCGATTCCAGCGGTGCAATACGTGCTTGTTGATTCGCGTCGTCCTGGGTCAACGACTTCGCGTTGTCGATCAAAACGCCGATCCGCTCGAGGGCATTGTCGAACGGCTGGAGATACTCATCGCGGCCCGTGATGATGAAACCACGCTGGCCTGTTTCAGCATCCGTCATCGCGGATTCGATTTGCTCCAATGTCAGCAGCACTTCGTTCGAATGCCGCACGAGCAAGCGATTGCGTTGCAGTTGGGCGAACGCTTGCCAAGTTAGCACGCCCGTGAAAACCAGCAGCAAAATCACGGCCGCGATTGCAACGGATTCCTGCAGCAAATTTTTCTGGGCGGGAGTTAAATAACTCGGCATGCGCAATTTGTTATCAGCGAGGGCGTCTGCGTCGGTAGCACGAGCCGCGGGCTACAGTTTGCCGGCTTCAGTTTGCCAAACGCGGAGCCGCTATTGTCGCGGTTGACGAATCGATTGACAAGCGACCGCCGTAGTTCGCAGATTAGAACCATTGTCCCAATTTTTTAGGATAATGGATTCGCCGCACCGGCTGAACAATTGGGACAATTGTTCTACTCTGCGCCCGCCGAAGTTAAAGGCAGCGTGCGCACGATTCGCATGCCAACGATGCCATAGACGATTTCGGGAAGATTAGCGTTGCGTCGTGCCGAGCGAGTCGAGACGGCAAAATCACCAAACGAACCGCCGCGGTGAACACGTAAATCGTCTCTGAAGTTCTTGAAGTGCGACGGGTCAAACCGCCGCTGGCCGGGATCGGGCTCATATCGATCGAGGCACCATTCGCACAGGTTTCCGTGCATGTCAAAGAGCCCAAAAGGATTTGGCTTGCCGGTAGCTACGGGCCAAACGTGGTTCAGGTTGTTGAGAATGCAATTCGCGTAGGCAGCGTAGTTTGATTTATCGAGACCGAACGACCAACTCGTTAGCGTTCCGCCGCGACAAGCGTATTCCCATTCGGCCTCGGTGGGCAAACGATAACCCGTTCGTGACCGGTAGTCGACGGGAACGATCATCGCGGGTCCGATCGACTCGATCGCCGGAAAACACATTTGGTCCTCGCTGACGCCTTCGCGCTCGCTGAGCCAGCGGCAGTATTTCGCGGCACTGTAGAACGAGACGTTTCCCATCGCGTGGTCGTCATTGAAACTGTATCGCGGATTGATGGGAAAATCGGTTTGCCAGCGACGCATTTGGGCAACGGTAATTTCGGTTTGCGCAAACGCGATCGGCGGACCTGGTTGGCAATACCAAGTCCGCTCATCGCCCTCGTGTTCTTCTTCCCAACCTGGCGAACCATGCAACATGGCTTGCGGCTGAATAATCGAAAACGCGGTGCCTTGGCTGTTGACCCAGGTGTGGCTCTGCGCCGCAGTTTCCCAGGGACCGGAGCGCTCCGGGTCCAACAAAATCCGCTCGGGATCTTGCCAGCGGCGCTGCAACCAATCCACGGCGGCGACCAAACCAGGGTCGTCGATCGCTTGGCAAACTTTGCGCAAGTTATCGCGAATGTCGCTGCGCTGCGACTTACTCAGATATCGCTCATTGTATTGCCCCATCGCCAACACGCAGGCTTGCAACACGGTCGGGCGCGTGTCCTGGTCAATCACTTGGCGCAGCCACGGGATCGATAATCCACAAGCGGCCAGCGACTCGATTGCATAAGTTCTCGCCGTCAAGTCATCGGCGGCATCGAGTAGATCGCGAAGTGCTTCGTCTTGGCCGCCAATGGCCAACGAGATGGCGGCGACGGCGCGCCGTCGAGCATGGCGGATGCGCTGCGTTGTATACGCAATCGATTCAGCGGAATTTTGAATGGATGCTTGCGGTTCGATCGGCAAGGGGGCGGCCAAGGCATCGTTCATCACCTGCGCCACAGTCGGCATTGTGATCGGCAATGGGTTAAGCAGAATGCGGTAAGTTCCGGTTGATGCGTCAAGCAATTGGTTGGCCAATTGCACCGGGTCATCTGCGGTGTGGTGCGCGAAGACTGTTGCCGCCACCGGTTCCGCATCGCTGTTATAGGTACTGGAACTAAGGCGTGAACTCAACGCCGCCGCGATGTCGTGCCGGATTGGCCACAACAAGTCGGCCCAGCCAGTGGCTTGTGACAACGGTTCATTGGCGACTTCCTCGGCGATCAAGTCGGCGAGCTGCGTCCAACGCCCGTCGTCGTGATCATGGGTCGCAAGGACAGCGGCGGCACGAAGTCGGCCCGCCGGTGCGGCACCGTCATCGAGCAGATTTTGCCAAAGCGTTTGTCGGGATTCGTCGGACCAGCCGCCGGGCAAATTCACCAGCACCGACAATTCGGCGGCGCTAGCTCCGACAACGTGATCTAACAAGATTGCTTGATCGCACAAACCAAACACGTTTTGCGCGACCGCTATTGGCAAAGATCGATTGGCGACAACACCCGTTCTGCTGGCTATTTCTTTGACCAAGGCGTCGCGGCTGTCCGCGGGCTGGGACCGCATCACCGCGATCACTTCGAGCAGATTCTCGGTTCGTGTCATCGGCAAGTTCATCACCATTTGGTCGATCCGCGCTTGGCGTAGTTCGCGCTTTTGCAGCACCACGCCAAGGGACCAAGCGACCAAAAAAATCAAAGCCGCAGCGGCGAGCGACGACCAGACGGCATGGCGATGACACCACCAAGTCGTCTGGCGTAGCAGTCCGGCGCGGCGCGCATGAATCGGCTCGCCGGCAATGAAACGATCAAGATCATCGGCCAATTGCGAGGCGCCGGCGTATCGTCCGCTGGGAGCTTTGCAAAGGCACTTCATGCAAATCGTTTCCAGGTCGCGCGGCAGCCCACGTTGCAGCCGCCCCGGGGGAATCAGCGGTTCGTTGACGACTTGGTAAAAGACTTCCAGCGCCGTCGTTCCTTGATAAGGCGGTCGCCCCGACAGCATTTCATACAAGATCGCACCCAAGCCATAGATGTCGATCGCCGCAAGGTTCTTGACTGGCTCGCCGATGACCTGTTCGGGTGCCATGTAGCTAGGCGTCCCCAGTACACTTTCGTCGATTGTCAAATGTTCGGCCGTCGCTTGCAGCGACAGTTTTGACAGTCCAAAGTCAGTGACTTTAGGAATCCAATTCGCCAGCGAAGGCACCTTTTCCGCTTGGGGAGTCGCCTCCGGTGCAATGGCTTGTAATAAGATGTTAGCGGGCTTTAGGTCGCGATGAAAAATCCCTAACTCATGACAAAAGCCAATTGCGCGGGCAATCACCGACATCAATTTTGCTACTTCGATCGCCGGTAGCGCATGGCCACGGTAATGATCGCTCATCGCGCCACCGGGGACGTATTCAAGGACCAAGTACGGCCGCGTGCGAACAGCACCAACGTCAAAAATGTTGACGATGTTCGGGTGAGCAATTTTTGCGATCGCATGCGCTTCGCGAACAAAGTTTTCGCGCAATCGTTGGTTCGGAACCAACTCGGACAAATACTTGATTGCCACGAAGCGATCGAGTCCAACTTGGCGAGCAAGATAAACCGTCGACATGCCGCCACTGGCCAACACGCCGGAAATTTCGTAACCGGGAAACTCGGCTTGGGGCGAGGTCGGCTGATCGCTGGCGACGGCATCCAATCGACGGTGAAATTCGATCTGGGCCGCGAGCGTGTCGGCGATTGATGCAAAGCGCGCGACAAAGCCGCTGACGTCGACGTCGGCGTCGTCCTGTTCATGCAGCAAAAACTCTTGATACGCGACGTCGCACATCGCCTCGGGGTCGCCAGCCAAAGCGGGGAAGCGATCGACGTAATTTTCAGTTGTCAGACGCTCGCCCGATCGCCAACGACGAACCATGTCAGCGTGGACATAGTCACTGACTTGGCCAATCGTCGAATCGAGGCTCAGCGGCGGTAAACGCAGTTCGCTCATACGAAACCACTGACAATGGAAGTCAGAAATTGTAGAACAATTGTCCCAATTGTTCAGGGACAATACCGCCCAAACAATTGGGGCAATTGTTCTACTCTTTGAATCGCAATCGGCGTTGATAGCGCTCGAAAAATAAAACAGAACACGACGACGGAGCGTCGTGGGACACTGAATTACCGCCGCATAGTGCTGCGAATGCGGGTCAGTACGCGCATCAGTTGCAAACGTCTGGCTTGGGGCGTTCCGCCGGATCGCTGGGCGACTTGTTTCCACGAAAGGCCGGATTGACGCATCTGCAACAACGTCTGCTCCTGGGGTGTCATCTGCCGCATCGCCTGCTCGGCAACTTCCGCGTCAGACACCGTTTCGCTAGGCAATCGGTCGGTCGTGGCAAGGTTCCCAAGCGCCTTGGAGTCGGCTGTGTCAACACGGCGAAAATCTCGTTTTAAACTCATTTCGGCGCGACACCGTGAGGCCGCTTTGTGTCGCGCCATCACCACCAACAGCGATACCAATTGATCGAGTTCTTCGACCTCGAATTGGCCGCCGGCGAAGCGGCGAAAGAAGCTCGCGAAGACCGATTGGCTGACGTCGATCGAATCAAAGATTCGCGATAACCGACGGTCACGCATCGCCACGCGAGCTTCGCGGCGAATCAACGGCTCGAGCTGCTTGACCACGCTGCAACTTGCCTCTGCGTTGCCGTCGCGAAGCAGTTGAAAAAATGCGGCGATGTCGCCGCTCGCAATGTTTTTTTCGACATTCGTGTCAGATAAAAGATTCATTCAGCACCCACGGAATTTTTTTCTAACTGGCTGAGCGCTCGCCAATTTGCTTTGCGATTACAGAAATAGCCGGTTCCTACGCCCCCAAGTATAGGTACGTCAAAAACGGCTGCGATACTGTTCAAACGGATAGTGTCGCCGGAATTTTAAGAACCTCAAGGTCGCGATGGCGCGACCTTACCGCAGTTCGCAGGTGCTCGATGCGAAACCGAAAAAACAACTTATCTGCTATTCAATCACGCACAAAGCGATCGCGTAGCGTGCGTCGCCGATGGTTGTTCGAGACACTCGAGTCGCGCTACATGCTGGCGGCGAATTTAATCTATCCGAGCAATTCGCCCATCACTGATTTCACGCTTTCGGCACAAAGCGGCGGGTCAGCACCGATCCTGCGGTTGGCACAAACCGGCACGGGAACGATTGTCAGCACCGTGACGCTGAATGCCGCCGGCGACTCCGCGCTCAATATCCAATCATCCAACCCCGCGGTTGCGCGCGGCGATACGTTGCGTGTTGATCTGCCGACATTGAACTTGCTCAATACGTTCGTGGCGGCCAGCGGTGGTGTGTTCTCGATAAACTTCGACGGCGGCGTCGACATTCCGATCGACAGCGATGACTTGTTGCGAATCGAAGGCGCGGGAAGCTACTCGCTGGGCTATTCGTTTGTCGTCCAATCGACAAGTGACATCGCGATCGCTGCCGGTTCGCCCACGGTAACAGGCGATTTCACCGCGCGATCTTGGTCTCCGTTGGCCACCAAGATTAGTTTGATCGATCCGGTTGAGTTGACGGCGGCACCGATTGCGGGCATCGCAATCAGTGCGGGCAAGATCACCGCGACCAACATCACGCTCGATGCTCGCGCGGCAACCGTCTTGAACATCACGGCCCAGACGGATCTGGCGGGCAAAGTCAGCATCGGTCGCGCGGCGGTGACGTCGCTGGCGAACATCGACGTGTTAGGTACCGCTGACTTGGCGGCGACGGGCAACGTGATCGTCAACGCGGTTTCAAGCGTCAACAGCAGCGTCGATCGCAACACACAAACCGACGGCAGTTCGTTGGCGACGCGTCGGGCGCTGGACGCCGTCGTTGCTGCGTCCGCAACGGCCAGCGTCGTCGGTGTGCATGTCGGTGGGCAAGCCAAGATCACGTCCGGCGGTACGATCAATATCACCGCCGATAACCTGCTGACGATCATCACCAACGCGGATGGCACGCTAGGTACATCCGACGCGGGTGGTTCATCGGCAACCACGATCATTGGCGGCGACACGTCGGTGTTGGTTGACGGTACGGCCAATGTCACGGCAACCGGCAACTTGACCGTTCGCGCGTTTAGCAACCGCCAAGTTTCCACCACAGCGAAATCAACAACTCGCGGCTTTTCCGACGACGGGAACCCAATATCGCAAACTTTCCTGCAACAGATTCTGAGTCAACAGGACGCGTCAACTTCCAACGGCACGATCGATGTTGCCGGCGCAGTCTCAGCGTTGACTTTTTTGGGCGACACCAGCGCCACGATCTCCGGTGGAACGGTTCGTTCGACATCCGGTGCGCTGTTGGTGCAGTCCGATATCGCACAGAATTTGACCACAACTGCCGATGGTTCATTTGTCACCGGATCGACCGACGATGGAGTTGGAGTCGCGGTGGCGATTTCCGTTATCAAAGGCGATTCCGCAGCCGAGGTCGGTGGCACGACAACGCTGGGCGGAACATCCGTGACGGTCGATGGTCGTACGGCCAATGCCACCAACACGGTTTCGGCAAAATCAGGCCGCAAGGGCAACGCGTCGGGCGCAAACGTGACCGTCGCCGGGGCGTTGGCCACGAACGTCGATATCATGGGGTCGTCCGCGATCGTTGCCCCTGGTGCGGCACTGACGCTGGGCAATTCGCCGCTTGTCATCAACGCAAATTCGACGACGTCCAGCATCGTCTCGGCCACGCCGGTGGCGATTGCCGGTGACGCCGCGACCGGGGTTGGCGCAAGCTTAGCGCTGAACATCGTTGATCGTTCGATCCGCGCCGCAACCGAAGCGAACACTTCGCTGGCGGGTCTGGGTGCGTTAACCGTCAACGCATTCTCCAACCCGACGGTGACGACCACCGCGAAGTCGGGTGCCAGCGGCGGCACATCGGTCGCTGCGTCGGTCGCCACGGCGTTGGTGAACGAAGATACCTCAGCGATTTTGGAGAGTGGTACGCCGTTTACGATCGCTGGCAACTTGACGGTCACGGCTGACCATCGTGGCTTGATCACAACGCGCGGTGACGGTGACACACGCGGCGGTTCCACAGCGGCCATCGGCGGCGCGATCGCGTTTGCGTTCGTGCAAGAATCGATTGGCGCGACCATCGATCGCAGTGTCAACGTCAGCGGCAATGTGCTGTTGACCGGTGGCGGCCAATCAGTCATTGCGACCACGTCCGAGGCGAGCGCGCGAGGTAACAGTAGCTCCGTCTTCACCAACCTGCAGGCGGCGCAGCAGCGCAGCTTCGCGAATCTAAAGGCCGCGTTCCAAGGTGCTCGCACCAGCGCCGCGCTACCGACAACACCCACCGCAGCGACCGCCGATGGGGCCGTCGAGATTGCAGCAGCGTTCGCCGTCAACGTCATCGATTCGGATTTTGCAGCTAAGATCCGACCGACGCGAGTTGTCACGGCCACCGGTTCAGTAACCGTCCGCGCCCTTGGTCACGTTGATGCGAATACGAACGCCGACGCATCCGCTATCGATAGTACCACGGCCAGCGTCGGTGTCGCGGTCGGGGTCAACTATGTCGATGCCGATAATGTTGCGCTGGTCGAAGCGGGCTCAAACATCAGCGCTCAAGGCGTAACCGTCGAGGCGGATACGTTGCTTGTTGGCACTGATCAAACGCAAACGTTCTCGGCCAACGCAACCGCCGGCGCGGGCAGTTCGTTAATCAGCGTCGCCGGAGCGTTGGCGTTGAACCTGATCGCAGCGGACGTGCAAGCGATTGTTGCCGGCAACTTGACGATGACCGGTGTTGCTCCAAATCCCATCGTGGTCCGTGCCACCTCGCGAACCAACAGCACCAGCCGCGCGAAGCCAAAACTTGCTGTTGGTGGCGGATTGATCGGCATCGGTGGCAGCGTCGGCGTCAACTATTTAACGCACACGGCACTGGCCGACATCACCGGCTCGGCGACAATCGGCGGATCGCCATCAAGCATTGCGATTGACGCAATCGGCAATCACATTACGGACACTGAAGCCGAAAACGGGATCGCTGCGGCGGCTGGAGTTGGACTCGGCGTTGCACTGGCGATCACGGCCAATCAAACCCGCGCCAACTTTGCCAGCGGAACGCTTGTCGTCTTGGGCAATACTTCGGCCAACACCGTCGCCGTTCGCGCCAACCACACCGCCAACGCCATCACCAAAGCCCACTCCACCGCAGCGGGTCAGCAAGCTGGCATCGGGGCATCCGTTGCGGTTGCCGATCTACACGAAACCTCACGGGCGACACTCGATCGAGGACTCACCCTCGGTGGCACGGTGACGGTCACCTCGATTGCCAACAATACCAGCTTGGCCGAATCGACGGCCAGCGGCAAAGGAAATACGATCGCGGCGCTTGTGGCCGATGACGAAGCGAGCAAGCAGCGCAACAACATGCCCAACGTGCCGACGACCACGGTGCTGCCATCGGCTGCGGCGCGTGTCGCCTCGGCGGCCAACACCGCAGTCACATTGGCCAGCAGCAGCGTCGTGTCGGTCGGTGTTGCCGCAGCCGTCGCGATCAACGCCCTTGAAACCACCAACCGCGCGACCATCTCGGCCAATGCCGTCATCACGACGCCAGCGGTGTTGACCGTGTCGGCGCAGACTAACAGCGATGCGATCGGTCGAGCGCAGGGCAGCAGTTCGACGATTCTCGGCGTTGGTGTTGGTTTTGCGGTTGGTGTGAACTACAGCTATGGCCAAACCGTCGCAACGGTCGATGGGACAGCGAGCACGCGTAGCGGTGGCGTTGTGATCGAAGCGGTCACGCCCACGGGCCAAGCAAACGATGTGCTTGCCGTCGGTGCCGCCGCAGCCGGAGGCGCTGGAATCGCGGGGGTCGCCGGCTCGATCAGCGTCAATGTTTATGCGATCCAGTCCGAGGCATCGGTCAAGACCGGTGCTCACGTCAAGTCGACTGGCTCGATGTCGATCAACGCGCGGCAAACCATCAATCCGCAAAGTGTTGCGGCGGGAGTTGGCTTCTCGATAGCGGCAACTGTTGGCGGTGCGATTGCGGTCAACGTCGTGATGCCAACGACGAATGCCTTTGTCGCTGGTCGCGCTGACGCCGCCGGCGCGATGGCCATCACGGCGCGAACCACGATCGCACCGACCGCGATCGACATCCCATCGTTGGGCGCGGTGCAAGATCCAATTGGTACGTCGCTGGCGGTTGCTGGCGCGGGTTCGTTGTTCCTACCGAGCGTCGTTTTGGCCGCATCGGTAAGCTACTTCGACACCAGTACCAAGGCGTATGTTGACAACGCGGCCCAGATCAATCAGGCCGTTGACATCACGGCCAATAGCGGCCAAACGGTGCTCATTCGAGCCGACGACGATTCGACAATCACCGGGTACGCCGGTGGTCTGGGAATCAGCATCGGTACGGCTGGAATCGGCGCAAGTCTTGATTTGGGAATTGTCGAAAAGGACACTGCGGCCTATGTCGCCAGCGGTGCGGTGGTGGCCAGTCGCGCGGCGACCAGCGTCATCTCGAGCAACACTGAGAACATCAAATCACAATCCAACGACGCGGCCGGTGGCGCGTTGGCAGGACTGGCCGGTTCGGCAACGGTCCACGTTATCGATACGTCGTCCCGTGCCTACTTGGATAACGGTTCCACTGTGACTTCACAGAGCGACGTGATCGTAACCGCGCTGGGAGTTTTCAATGTCCACGCCATCGGCGCGTCTGTCGGATTCGGCGGTATTGTGGGAATCGGCGCGGGCAACGTGACAGTGCTTCATACCGACAAAGTCGAAGCGTTCGTTGGCGATTCGGCAGTGGTTACGGCGCTGGGTGGAACTGGCTTGAGCGTCTCGGCGAATTCGACCGAGATTGCCATCGGTGTTTCGGCTTCCGGAGCGGCGTCGCTCGCGGTTGGCATCGCCGGTGCCGCGAACGTTTCGGCATTTGATGAGATGACGATCGCCCGCATTGGCAAACTCGCAACCGTGGTCGCCGACAATGGCGCGACCGCTGGCGTACCGAATGTTTCGGTCACTGCACGCGATGAAACTTACATCGCGTCGATCGCGGGTTCATTGTCGGTCAGTCCACTGGTCTCGGCCGGCGTTGGTGCCGATGCCGCAGGTGTGACCAAGTCAACATTGGCTTACGTTGACTCGGGCGTCACGATGACGGTCGAGGGCAACTTGACCGTGACCGCGGACTCGCTCGAAGACATCACCAGCGTCGCGGCCGGTATGGCGATTGGTGCCTTGGGAACCGTCGCGGCCGATGCATCGATTCAAGATTTGCAAATTACCACGCGCGCATTTATCGGTGACGACCCGCGCGATGCAATCGTGACTGCGGGACCAGGCAACATCGTCGCCAAGCAAAACATTGTGATTGCGGCTGACGATCGAACCGAAATTGATAAAGTCGTCGGATCATTTGCGATTGGTGCGGCGGGCAATTTGGCTGCCGCGACCGGTGTGGTCAACGCCGTGAAGTTGACCGAAGCGTTTGTGGGTGCCGGTGCCAACGTATCGGCACTTGCTCAGGGTGGCACCGCGATTTTCCGCAGTGGCGGTTTTCTGGTCGGTGCCATCGGTTCGGCAGTTGGCAGCGCCGGTGTCACACCGACGCAAGCCCCGCTAGGAACGTCATACTCGACCGTCGCGAACATGGGCGAAGTCGGGCGGGCGGCGCTCGGCGTGATCGATGTTGACCGCAATGGCGGTAGTGACGCGACCGACAGTTCGCTGCAATCGCAACGCACGGCGACCCCCGAGCAATTCTCGCAGCGCGGGTTGAGTGTCACGGCCACGACTCGCGACGATATTGAAACGTACGCCGCTGGCTTCTCCGCCGGCTTCGGTGCCATTGCCGTCTCGTCCGGTGTGGGGCTGGTTGACAATCAAACATTGGCGTATATCGACTCCGGTGCAGCGATTAACACAGCCGCCGGCGCGGGTGCGCTGCAATCGGTCAACGTTGCCGCCGGCAGCGATTTCCAACAGGTCACATCGAGCAATTCGGTGATTATCGCTGCCGGCATATCCCCCGCCGTTGGCTTGACCCAGGTTCGCGAGCGCACGGCAGCCGCGATCAATACGGCTGCCACCGTCCGCGCTCGCAACGACGTCATCGTTCGCGCCGCGGCCAGCGAGGATGTGTTGTTGATCGGTATCGGAGCGGCCTACGGCGTGGCGCTGGGCGGTGCCCTCGATACGCTGCGGATCGATAACCAAACCAACGCGTCGATCGCGTCCGGCGCAGGAGGCTCGGCCGGCGGCGATGTCGTGGTGCTCGCTACCGATGACACCGATGTCGATGTGATCTCCGGTGCGATTGCCGCGGGACTGGCCGGCATCGGCGGCTCGGTGGGTGTCGTTGAAATTCACAAGTCGACGGACGCCTTGATCGATGGCGGTGCAATCGTCTCCGCAGATGGTTTTGGCGATGCGATCACTGGCGTGTTGACCGGCGACAAGACGTCCAACGGTCTCGACTACGTTCGCGCCAGTCGCAACGGCGTCATTGTCCAAGCCACTTCGACCGAAGACTTGACGCACTTTGCGATCGCCGCCGCGCTGGCCGCCGCAGTTGGAGTTGCTGGTGGTATTGGTATCAGCATTATCGACTCTGACACGTCGGCAATCATTGACGCGGCAGCACAAATCAATCAATCATCTTTCGTCGGCGTGCCTGCGAATGGTCAATCGGTGTTTGTCAATGCCGCCAACACCGTTCGCGGCTCGGCGTTCAGCGGTGCGCTCGGCGTTGGCGCGGTTGGTATCGCCGGTGCCGTCGACGTGGTCACGATCCGCAACGACACCCGCGCGCTGATTGCCAACAATGCCGTGGTCACGGCCAAAGACGACATCGTTTTAAACTCGCTCGGAATCCGTGACTTGCGCGGTGTCAGCATCGGTGGTTCCGCCGGCGGCGTCGCACTGGCAGCCAGCATCTCGATTTGGTCGATCGGTGCGGCATTGGACAAGAACTATTCCAATGAAAATCGTTCGGGGTCGGGTTCGTCGAATACCGCCAACGCGCTCGTCGGTGGTGGTGGTGCGACTGCGGACCAGGACGCCGCTCGTCAAGTCGGCGACGCTGCCAGCCATACGATCGGATTCCTGAACAACTTCGCCGTCGGTGCCAACAACGCGAACCAGAGTTCGACCAAACGGTTGAAAGCGTTCGCCGGCAATACGATTTCCAACATCACCGGCTTCGACTTCACTCAATCATCGATCCAGAACTCGATCGACGCTGGCGGTGCGCCTTCGGGCACATCGGCCACGGTACTCAGCGGAGCCAAGTTGACCGCTGGTGATTCGGTAGTTGTCACTAGCGACGAAGGTGTTGTCATTGGCACGACCACGGGTGCCGTCGCGATCGGCGCACTTGCTGCCGGAGCGGGCGTTTCGAAAATCATGATTGCCACGAACAGCGTCGCTGAACTCGGCGGCACCATTGCCGCCGGTACCGCCGTCGTCGTACGTTCACGGCTGAAAAATCAATCAAGCGTCAGTTCGCTGGCCGGTGGAATCGGCTTTGTCGGACTTGGTGCTGCGGTGACCGTGATCGACGATGAATCGGTGTCCCATGCCGGAGTTCTTGACAACGCGATTATCACCACTCCGGGGCAACTGGCTGTCAGTGCCAGCGACGATCGCGCGCACGTCGGCAATGTCGGGTCGCTGGCCATCGGTGCGATTGCCGTCGGCGCCGCATTTTCACGCGTTAATGTTGGCAATGATAACGCGATCGAAACCCAAGCGACGATCGGCAATGGTGCCACGATCAATGCGGGCAGCATCCGTGTCGATGCCTTGCCAACGATCAACGCCACCGCCAACACAACCGGTGTCGCCGGCGGTGCATTTGCTGCCTCCGTCAACTTTGCCTTCGTCGATGCTGCACCCGAAGCCAAAGCGACGATTGCAGCCAGCACGATCCGGGCAACGGGCGCGATCGACATCAATGCCCGGCTGACCGATTCATTCGTCGCCAAGGGAACCGGTATCGCCGTCGGCTTGGGTGCCGCTGGATTGATGTTCAGCGACGTCAGCGCCGGTCGCGGCGACAACGTAGACGAAGTCACGGCGGGAATCTCCGGTGCAGCGAACCTACGAGCTGGTTCGCTCACGATTCACGCCGACAGCAACGACTATTTGCTGGCCGACAGCACCGCCGGAGCGGGCGGCTTGATCGTGCTGGCCGGATCGATCTCGCACACGACCAGCGATCTGGCCACGCGTACTCTCGTCGGTGATGGTGCCAACATCAACGTCACGCGACTGGGACTTTACACCGACCACACCCAAAACGTTGACTCAATCAGCGACGCGATCACGATTGCCGCCGGCAGTGGCCAAGCGGCGCTGGCCGGTAACACGAACACGGGCAAAGCAAACATCGCCGTCGGCACCAACACAATCGTTGATGCGAACGAAATCTACATCAAGGCCAACAACTATTTGGTCAAGAACAAGGCGGACACCACTAAACCGGTCGGCGACCAATTTCGCTACAACGTCAACTCCCAGACCGCATCGTTGGTTAGCCTCGGCGTTTTGTCCAGCAACACCGAAATCGGCACGTCGAGCAATCCGTTCCAGGCCGTCGTTTCGTTTGGAACGGGAAGCCGTGTGAAATCGACTGGCAGGCTCAATCGTCCGGGCAAGTTCGAGGTCGCGACATTCACTGACTTTGACGCGATCGATCGAGTCAACGTCGAAGGCATTTCGTTGCTGACCGGAATCTCGACGGGATTCTCAATCATTGACGCCAACACGCTGTCCAGCGTTGTGACGACCGGCGCGGCACTGGAAAACGATAGCGGCAACATCATGCTGTCATCGCGCAGCGGTGGCGACAATCATCCCGATGCCAAGTTGATCGTCGTGTCAGGTTTCACCGGTGTTGCGGCGGCGAAGGTTCGCGCCGATACCACGGCGACCAATCGTATCGATGTCACCGACTCGTCCATCAAGGCCAGGAACGTCTCGCTGTTGGCCGGTAAGTTCAATAACCCCAGCGCAGTCGCGATCAACCTGCTGGACAACTACGCCTACGCCTCGGTTCAAACCGCGTCGTTCTTGCCCAGCGCCGCGCTCGATTCGGTCGCGTCAACATTGAACGAAAACAATATCGTCAACCTGCTTGGATCATCAAAGATCATCGGCATTCAAGACGTTGACCTCGTCGCCAAGAGCGGATTCAGCGATTCGCGAACCGACGGTATGGTCGTGTCGCTGTCGGTTGTGCCGTATGGACACAGCGTTGATGACAGGGGTGTTTTGAATCAGAACAATTTCGTCAACATCGCCAACAGCACCAAGGTCGAAGCTGGTGCGGGCAGTAACGTCAACTATCGCATCCAGCCGCTGCGTCACGGAGCGACGGTTTATCTGACGCCGGATCGTCTCAACACGCCGCTGACGGCCCAGGAAAAAACCGCGCGACAATTGCCCCAAGAGGTCGACTTTGTTTACGAGTCATTGGCTGCTGGAAACATCGGTTTCTCGGTCCAAAACGGCTACGTGTTCCATCTTGTTGCGGGCGCGTCGTCTGGCGGTGCCGTTGGCGATTACTACCGCTTTATTGGCACGCCCCAAGATGTCGTTCCTCACCTGGAAAACTTTTCTAGCGGTGGCCGTTGGCAAAAACTGACCCAAGCCGAAGTCGATGCGTTGGCCAGTGACGAGTCGCCATTGTACGACACCAACATCACCCAATCGTTCGCCGCCGGATTGCAGAATAAGTATTTCATCGTCAAGCCAGGCGATACACCATCGCCGATCTTGTCGCTGCGCAATGTCGGCAACTTGCTTTTGAACCAGCGCGACCAGATCATCCAGTGGATGGCCAGCCACGCCGGTAACGCCGAAGCTTTGGTTCGTTACGAAGCTCAACTGATCGCGATCGATGCCGAACTCGAAGACCTCGGTTTGCTTGACCCGATACTTGTCGATGGCAAACGGATTGTGAAAAAGAGTTTGGATGTGTTGTTCATCGATTTGCCGGCTTTGACCGCGTCGCCAGGTTCGGTTTACATCGAAGCGACCGGAGTGAACCCAAACACGTTTGCGGGCAAGGTCAGTGGCCGTCAACTTATCGCTCACGCCGATGCCAAACTGGACATCCACAACGCGACGCCGTTCACTCTTTCGACCAACGGCGTCACCATGCTCGACGGTCGTCGCAGCGTCAGCGTGAACAATCGTTTTCTGACGCTGCAGCCGGGCAATGTGTACGTCAATTACGAGCCGCTGACCAACGTCAACAGCACGGCGGCAAAAACCGTTCGCATCGTTCAAGACGCGATCAATCCGATCAGCGGTTACGACTTCACGGGCCTGCCGCCGATTCCCACCGCCATCAGCCAAGACTTGTACATCAACGGCGGCGTGCTGAATGAAAACGGTACGATCTATATTCAAAACTTCGAAGGCAGTATCTATATCAGCGGTGATATTCGCGGCCAAGATCCCGTTGAAATCATTGCGGCTGGCAACCTGTCGATCAACTCCGATGGTTGGTATCACCTGGCCGATCCGCGACAATACATTGACTTCAATGTGCTTGACAACGACGCCGCTGGCCCCGGTGCCGATCGCCAAATTTTCGATAACGCAAACAATGTTACCGACGGCACCAAGACGCTCGCCCAAGCCATCGCCGGCAACACCTCGCGGATCGTTTCGCAAGGCCGCCTGTCGCTGACCGCAAAATTCCTCAACCTCAACGGTCTGGTTCAAAGCGGCGTCGATAGTGTCGATTTGGTAATCAGCAATGCGTTTTTGCCACCCAGCCAAACGATCACGTTCTCCGATCTGGCGGACCAATACAGCGGCTACGTGGACACGGGACTGCAGAACCAAGCACCGCGAAAACCGACTTCGATTCCCGGCGTCACTTTCGGTGCCGAAGACATTCCCTTGGATGTCACTTGGGACGCGTCGCAAAAGGCATTTGTTCTGGGCAAGCTCGACCCCAGCGGTGGCGAGATCATCATCGCCGGTCAAATTCTCAGCACTGGTGGCGGCAAACTGAAGGTTGCCAGCGGATTCGCTGCGGTCAACATCCAAAACTATACCTCCTATCCCGTTGTTCTTGACGAAATCGATACGAACAAGAATCGCAAAGGCAAGATCACGATTCTGGACAGCGACCTGTTGACCAAAACCGAATACGTCGTCACCGGCGGCACTATTACGGAGAAGCGTTCCACAGGTACGCTCGTTAATGGCCGAATCACCTATTCAACGCCAACCGACACACCGCATTCATTTGATGATTTCCTGTTCTATTTCCCGCGTCCCGGTCTGCAATACGTCTGGACCGAAGGCCAATCGATCAGCCAAATTATTCGCCAGGAGTACCAGAAAAAGAGCTTCAACCTGCTTGGTGACAACTTCATCGCCGACTTGCTGGTCGCCGATTCAAAGCTGACTAAACAGGAGATTATCCCGCGCGGTGAACCACGCCGGTTGTTGGAATCCGAGTTGCGCGAAGTCCAGGGTGTCGGCAGCGGTGTGCCCGGTTACGCCTACGATAAACCTTATACACTCGATTATGTTCGCAAGGTTGATGCGGTTGTCGAAGTCGTGCCCAACATCACGCTGGTCCGTCACCAACCAAGTGATCCCGCCGGAATTGTCTATCGTTACATCGGTGGCGAAACCAAAACGATCGATTTGACAACAATCGACTACGCCGCCGATCCCGAATGGGTAAACAGCGGAATCAGCGCGGCGACGTTTGTGGCCGATGGTGCCAATGGTCGCTTTGAAAGCAACAACCGTTCGGTCATCACCGATCCGCCGGAAGTTCACGGCGGTGGTTGGTTGCAAAAGAAGACGATCATCACGCGCCGCACGATCAACGAGGGCCTGAAGGATTTCTTCACGCACACGCTCAAAGCCGATTATCCAATCGAGATCGAAATCACTCGCGGTGCGCTCGCGCCGAATATCACCGTCAATTCGGTTGGTGGCATTGTTATCGCGGGGAATATCGAAGCACCCGCCAACGGCGCGATTTCGCTGACCTCGCTTTCCGGTTCGATCACTTCGGTCGATGCGATCTCGATTTTTGGCAACAGTCCGGGATTGTTTGCCGGTGGCAAAATTGATCTGCAACTCGAAGGTAATCGCGGTATCGTCAACGCGTTCGCCGGTGGCGACATTTCATTGACCGCAATCTCGAAGGACAACGTCAGCAGCACAATCGCCGCCGGAACCATTCGCTCCACCGGAGGTAACGTGCAACTGGTTGCCGCCAACGGCATCACCGCCGCCACGGGCACTTCGCTAGTTGCGGGCAATCGACTCGAACTGATCGCCATCGACGGAGCCATTGGCGCGATCGCCACTCCATTGCCGATCGATTCCAGCAGCGTCGCCGGAGGCAAGAACCCCGGCTTGGCGGCGCTCGCTCGCAACGGCATCACCGTGACCGAAACGGTCGGCGATCTGTTGCTGACGAATCCCGTCCGCCTAGCCACCAATCCGCTCGCCACCAATCCGCTCAACTCTGGAACGACTTCGGCTGACGCATCGGTCGAGTCCGAATTGGGCAATGTCATCTTAGTATCAACCACGGGTTCCATTCGCGACGGACTGAAAGAACTCACCGCTATCGAGCCGGTCGTCATCGCCAATCTGCCGCTGCGCGATCGCATCTTCCTGAACGCCGGTCTTGCCTCCGGAGCATTCTCGGCCCAATCACTCGCCAACCCCGTTTCGCCAGATTTAATCAAGTACCTTTACCCTCACTCCGTGCTGCTGACTCCCCAAGTCTCCAGCACCACCGAGTCCCCGAACGTCAAGGGCGCAGTCGTCACCCTGACAGCACTCAGCACCGGAGCCCAAGTCGGATTGCTGAGCGACGGTGTATCGATCGCCAACCCGCAGAGCTTCACCACGCTGCCGGCCAGCCAAGCGGCGTTGCTTGCCTCGGCGACGCGTGATGATGTGGTCGGCGTGCAATACGCGACGTACCGGTATCTCGGTGCCAATCAAACGGGCGTTGATCTGAAGACCGAGAACTTCGCCAACACCGCACGTTGGCAACGATTGACCGTCAACATTTCAACGGGACCATCCGACGCGGCCCCCATCAATCGCACCGTCTCCACGGGCCAGCGTGTCCTCATCGAGTTCAACTCCGCTGATTACGGACTGTACGAATATCGCGGCGGCAGCGGCACGTTCAACCTGGTGACACAGAACTATCGCGACGCGTCACGGTGGCAGAAAATTGTCGGTGCCGCAGCCACGGATGGTGCGCCCGCCGATTTAATCAACGGCACCATTGTCACCAGCAAGTTTACGATCGACGCGTTGACGATTCGCCGCGTCGATGATTTGAACGTCGAAGCTTCCTCAGCGATCATCGCCACGGCAAACCATCGCGTGGCGTTGAAATCAATTGGCGATGCGAGACTGCAGCGAGTTGTCGCGGGCGATGATGTCCAGATCACTTCGGCGGCGAGCATCATTGACATTGGTGTGGGATCGGCTGCGATTGCCACCGGAGGCAACTTGCGTCTCGCCGCCGCAGCGGACATTCGCGGCATAAGCGCACTCTTGCCGCTGAGAACCCAAGTCGTTTCCAACGGTTCGCTCGAATCAAAATCGATAGGCCAAACCAACATCCAACAGGTCGCCACCGATACGACGATCAACGGTGTCACACGCAGCATTGATAGCTTGTTCGTCTCCAAGGCAACCAGCAGCGGCCCGTTGCAGATCAACGTCAGCGAAGGCAACCTGATGCTCGGAGCGCTTCAATCGACATACTCGGTTGAGCTGGTCGCCGCTGGCTCGATCCTCGATGCGTATCCCGACGCGGCAGGCCGACCGGTTAACGTCACTTCGTCAGCCAGCAGCGGCGGTGACGCAACTGGGAACATGCGACTGTTCGCCGGCGGCACGATCGGTTTGCCGACCAATCCGATCGATATTGTTGTGGCTAGTGGCGAACTGACTACCAGCTCGGTCGGCAGCACGACGCTGAATCACTTCGGCGACTTGGTGGCGCGCAGCATGGTAACGACCAACGGCAACATCACGCTGGTCAATACCGGAAACTTGATCGGCCACAGCATTATCAGCGTCGGCGGCGGTATCACGATCAATAATATCGCCAACATGCTGATGAACCTGGCGCGGGCTACCGGCGGCGACATCGTGATCAACAACGGCGGCAACTTGGAAGCCGTCAGCGTTGTGGCCGTGGATCGCAATATCATCATCAATAACACCGGCAACATGTTGGCGACCAGCGTCGTCGCGAACTTTGGCAACGTGACGATTACCAACGGTCAATTGCTCAATGTCAACAAAATCAGTGCCGTCCAAGGTGCGGTCACGATCACATCCGGGCTGTCAATTATCGATGTCGATGCTGACGCGGCCAGCGATATTGATGCCATCACCATCACGTTAACCGTGCTCAATGGTTCGATCGGCGAAGTCTTTGATGACTTGGAAATTGATACCGCCGATACGACCGCTGGAAGGTTTATCGCCACGGCGACCGGTAACATTTTCGCCACCGAAACGGCTGGGCGATTGAACGTTGGCAACGTGTCATCGACCGCCCAGGGTAACGTTCGTTTGACCACGCGTGAGTCGGTTGCCACGGGTGAAGACATCAACGTGCTGAGCAGTTCGATCGTGGCGGTGCTCGACGGCACGCTGTCGCTGTTAGCCGGTGATGACCTGACCGTAGCCGGATCGATTGCGGCTCGTGACGTTTATCTGCACGCCGATTACCAGAACGCCGATACCGCCGGTTCCAATGTAACGCTGACCGGATTGGTCACGGCCCAGACCGCTGAAATCACCACCGATAACGATGACGATGTGGTTTTTGTCGCCGCAACGATCGCCGTTGGCTTGGTCATTCGCACTCGCAAAGGCGACGACGAAGTCCAAGCCGGCTCCGGTGATGACGTGATCGACGGTGGATCTGGCCGCGATCGACTTCGTGGTGGCGCGGGCAAAGATTGGCTCTACGGCGGTGATGGTATTGGCGACGAACTGTACGGTGAAGCCGGCGACGATTCGATTGTTGGCTCCGATGATGGCAGCGAAACCGATCCCGACTTTGCCGATGCCGTTCGCTTCGGCGATCTCATTGATGGTGGCGATGGCAACGACACGATTTGGGGCTTAGGTGGTGCTGACCAAATTATCGGCGGCCTTGGCAACGACATCATCTACGGCGGTGCGGCCAGCGATTTGATCAGCGGTGGAGACGGCGACGATGTGATCTACACCGGTACGGGTTTATCGGATCGCGCCAGCGGTGGTGATAGCAACGACATCATCTATGGCTCCAACGAAGGCAACGATTTCTTGTTCGGCGATGGCGGCAATGATCGCCTGTTCGGCGAAGGCGGCAATGACGCGATCGATGGCGGTGCCAGCGATGATTACATCGATGCTGGAGCCGGAGTCGATATCGTTCATGGTGGACTTGGCAACGACGAAATTTACGGCGGCGGAGGTGCTGGAGATCAACTCTTCGGCGACGAAGACGATGATTTGATTTACGGCAGCGTCGATGGTGGCGACATTATCGACGGTGGTTCCGGTCGCGACCGAATTTACGGTTACGTCGGCAACGACATCATCTCCGGCGGCGCTGGTGATGACGTGATCGATGGTGGCGATGGCGATGATACGATTTCAGGTGACGGCGGCAGCGACGTGGTTATCGGCGGAGCCGGCCACGACGTGATTTATGCGTTCAACTTGTCTGGCGCCGGCGACGATAACGCCGTCAATTTCTTATACGGCGACTTCGGCACCAACAACAACGAACTCGGCTCAGGTCGCGATCGATTGTTCGGTGCTGGTGGTATCGATTTGCTCTTCGGCGAAGGCGATGACGATTTGATTGCCGTCATCAATACGCAATCGATTGTTGATTACGGCAGCGGCGATGCTGCAACGCCCGGCAACTTTGTCCCGCCAACACCGACGCCTCCGCCGACGGTGCTGCCGACGGGTCCGGGGCTATTGCTTGGTGAGTCCACTCTTTCATCAACGGTCGATGACCTGGGGCGTTGGGGTGAATTGTCCAGTTCCGCGTCCGGTTTTGGTATCGCGGGCAGCGGCGGACTGGCTTTTGCTCCCGTCGTCGCCAGCACGCCAAACGGCCAAGTCGTCGCCTGGACCGATTCGCGCGATGGCAACTTGGAAATCTACGCCGCGATTCATGACTCGACTGGTTGGCATGAGCTCGGCGGCAGCGCCGGACTTGGTGGCATCAGCCGCACCGCGACGCCATCAACTTCTCCATCGATCGCCATCGTCGGCGGCAAGCCAACGGTCACCTGGACGGAAACGATCGGCACGCAAAGCAATATCCGCGTGGCACAGTTTGATGCGGCGGCAAATAGCGGTGCCGGTGCTTGGGTGGGTCTAGCGAATTCATTGTCAACCAACGGTATTTCCGCAACCGGAACCGCCAGCAATCCCGTCATTGACCAATCCAGCTTCGGTCCCGTTGTAACTTGGACCAATGTCGTTGCCGGGACGGCTCAAGTCTATGCCAAAGTCTTCAGCGGCGAGGCTTGGGTGTCGCTTGGCACCGGCAGTGATTTTGGCGGCGGAGTCTCCGGTGCAACGGTTGGCTCTGCGGTAAGAGATGTAACCGTTGCCAGTCGCGACGGATTCATTGCCGCGTCTTGGACACAATTCGACACCAGCGGTCGTCGCCAGGTCTATCTCAAGCAATACGACGGCACCGCTTGGCAGGCAATCGGAAATTCCAGCAGCGTCGGCGGCGTCAGCGCTAATGCCTTCAGCTCGTTCGATGCACCGATCACCTTCAACAGCCACCCGTCGCTCGCTTATGTCGGCAACGATTTGTTCGTCGCCTGGCAAGCGAACATCGATGAAAGCTCGGCGATCATCACCGCTCGGTATACAGATTCTGCGGGCGGTCCCGTGGTCAAGCACGTTATCCAAACGCTCGAGCGAAATGCACAACCGACGCTGGCCAGCGGCGGCAGCGAATTGCAATTGTTTTGGCTCAACGGCCGAACGCGAATCCAAGCGGCACGTTGGAACGGCTCGACATTCGTTGACTCGGCTCCCGGTGACGCAACCGACATTGGCATTACGACGACGGGACGAAACGCCACGTCATTGGCCGCGTCGCTGGACAGCAGCGGACGCCCGACCGTGGTTTGGGAAGTCGGCACCGGCGGCGGTCGGTCGAACATCTTCGCGCGAACCGATTCGCTACCCAGCGGCACCGTCTACACCGCCACGGCGACCGGCCCCTCAATCCAAAGCATCCTTGACAACAATGTTCTCGCCGCCGGAGACATCATCGTTGTCGCAGGAGCCATCACCGGCAACGTCGCAATCACCGCTGCCGATTCCGGCGTGACCATTCTTGGGAAAACTGGGTCAAGCATCATTGGCAACATCGTCATCACGGGCAACGATGTTAACCTGCAACGGTTGACGATCACCGGCAACGTCACCGCGACTTCGGCAAATCAAATTGCCATTCGGGACAACTCGATCACTGGTGCCGTCACGATCAGCGGCGGTGTGCGCGCGCAAGTCTTGCACAACAGCGTCAGCGGCGGCGGTATCGCGATCAACGGCGGTGCCGACGCAGTTGTCGTTCGCAGTAATCGCATCCAGAATGGAACCAATGGCATTGCGATTGGGAGTGTCACGGCCATCGTGGTTAGCGACAACGTCATCACCGGCGCGGCGACCGGCATTCGCATCACGGCAGCGGCCACGGGAATAATTGTTGCGAACCAAGTTGTCGCCACCGCCAGCGGCCTGGACCTCGACGCCGCGTTCAATGGTGCGATTCGCAACAATCGTTTCTCCGGTGCAAGCGTTGGTGTACGCTATGAATTCGCGGCCGGACTTAGCGACAACGACATCACCGGCAACGTGACCGGTGTCGTCGCGACGGTGACATCGACCACCGATGGACTCGGTTACGTCACCGGAAGCTTGCCAAACCGCATTTTCGCCAACACCACCGGCGTGTTGCTTTTCGGGTCGATGCAGATTCAACATATCTACAACAACGGACTCGGTGTTTCCGGCACCGTCTCGTTGGTCAGTCCTGACTTGGACAAGGCGAACGTCATTGAAGGCAACGTCACCGGTGTCAACGTCACGGGCTCGGTTGAATTCCAACGCATTCTCAAGAACGGCACCGGGATCGTTGCGGGCAGCGATCAATTGATCGCTCACAATGTGCTCAGTGGCAATGTGATCGGCGTCAACGTTGTTGGCAAGACCAACACACGCATCATCAGCAACACGTTCTACACAGCTACGGGTGACAATATCCGCGTGACCGGTTCGTCGCGGCAAACTGAAGTTCGCAACAACATCCTCTGGACCGCCAATGGCTACGACATCTACGTCGCCAACGACAGCACCATCGGCTACTTCAGCGACCACAACAACCTCTACGCAACCGGCACCGGCAAGATCGGTTTCTGGACAAAAGATTTTGCCGACATCCTCGATTGGCAAGAGGATATTTACCAATTCGATCTGCATTCGATCGGCACCACATCGGTCAATCCACGCCAGGCCGAACCGCGTTTCGTCAATTCGTCCTGGGGCGACTTCCGCTTGCTGCCGCAGCTTGCGCGCCAGCGGTTCACCAGTCCCAGTGTTGATGCGGGCGATCCGTTGACGGACTTGGCGTTGCCGGCCAGTTACACGAATCTGCTTAACAATCCCAGTTTTGAAAACTCGCTGACCGATTGGACGGTGACGCCCAGCGCGGGGAATCAATCGGCGTTTATTCAGTCGGCCAATCCGTCACCGTTCCACGGCACGGCCTACTTCACCGGCGGCCCCAACCAAACGACGGCACTTGAGCAAACCGTTGATCTGTCTGCCAAGTTGACGCCGGCGCAATTGACTTCGCTCGACGCCGGTGGGTTGTCGGTCTCGTTCGGTGCAAGAGTTCGGTCGGCATCTGAAGCGGTTCGTGATCGCGGCACGTTGACGGTGTCGTTTTTGACCGCAGCCGGTGTCGCGATCGGCCAACCGATCATCGCTCGCGCCGCCAACGTCGATGACCGTTGGGAACTGCTGGGCGCACACAGCTACTTGCCCGCCGGC
Source organism: Pirellulaceae bacterium (assembly GCA_041753075.1). GTDB lineage: Bacteria > Planctomycetota > Planctomycetia > Pirellulales > Pirellulaceae > UBA6163. The sequence goes on along the minus strand of JBGSVE010000036.1, from coordinate 28,481 downwards.
GCGCGGCGAATTGTGTTTCACTACGATGCGGTTCGCCAAACCGGATCAACCAACGATGTCTACCTAGACGGTGCGTTTGTTTCGGTTACGCCCAACGACCTGGTCACCGACTTGGGCGCCTACGGCAACGCTCCGACCGATACCGTCGCTGCGACGCACTTGATTCTACGCTCGCCTGACCTTTACAAAGATTGGGAGCGCAATAAACCGATCGATATTCGTTGGGATTCGTACGGCAACACCGCGCGATCAACGGTCGCCATCAAGTTGCTCCGCGATACGCCGCAGGGGCCCGTGTTCGTAACCAACATTACAACGGGAACGCTCGACAACGGTGTTTACACCTGGATCGCGGCGAACAGTGGCGTTGACTTCGCCACGCCTGGACTGCGCATCGAAATCTCGTTGGCGCAGAACTTGACGGTGCTGGATCGCAGCACCGAATCGTTCACGGTGCCGGAAAACACCGACACGTTCTTCGTCAATGATGGATCAGCCGCCGGCGATCAATACACCACGGCGATTGGCCGTAATCGCAACACCGGCAAACTCGCGTCGGCACCGAAGCCGTATCCGAACAATGTGCTACGTATTTATTCGCTCGGGGCCAATCAAACCTTGTCGATCGATACCGGCGACTATCCGCTGCTCAGTCCGTTGCTGGTTTCCAACATTCTTGGCGTCGGCGACGACGAAGGGTTCGTGTTGCGTGGCAGTTCGACGGGCACCACGACGCTGCGTCACGCCAACCCATTCACCGTCGCACCGATCATCGAGCTGAACAATGCCGACTTCATGACGCTGCGCAATCTGACCGTCAGTGGTGGCACCTATGGCTTGCTGATTCGCAATCAAAGCACGAACTTCGTCGGCAGCTACCTGACATCGCTCGCCAGCACCGTCGGCGGATTCCGGCTGGAGACGAATTCGTCGGCGCAGGCACTTGATCACCTTCGCGCCGACCAAAGTCTCGGCATCGGGATTTACGCCAATGGTTTGGTTGCCAGTTTGACCGACAGCGTCTCGTCAAATAATCGCAGCTATGGAATTCAATTGCGTGACACGGGAGCCACGATATTCGAGGCTAACGAAATCTTCAACAACATTGGCAACTTCATCTATGGACTCGATGTTTCCAACTCCGTGGCTGGCAGTCCATTGGTGATCGGCAATGCGAATCTCGCCGCCGGTCGTGGCAATCTCATTCACGACAATGCACCTCACGGCATTTACGCCACCGGAAATGTCGCCGTGGTCGGCAACACGGTTTACGGCCATGCTACGGGCTATGGGATCTACGTCGTTAACAATGCGACGGCAAGCCAAAATGTCGTGTTCGATAATTCGATCGGGTTGTATAGCAATTCCGGTACGCTGCGTGAGAACCGCACCTACCACAACACCGACGCGGGAATCGTCGTTGACGCTAGCGCAAATGTGATCGGCAACGTGATCTATTCCAATGCAACCGGTGTGCGTACACCGTTTGCCTACTCCGGTGTGCTCAGCAACAATGTCATTTATGCAAATTCGCTGGTTGGCGTCGTATTGAATGTGGCTGGATATTACGGCGGCAACCCCAGCCTAATCAACAACACGATTGTGCAACCGGTCGGCAGCGCCGTCAGCATTCAGGCTGGCTCGCAAAACGTCAAGTTGCGCAACAACATATTGTGGGTCGCCGCAGGTTATGCATTGAGCATTTCGCCCGATTCGCAAACGGGCTTTGCCAGCGACTACAACGCATTCAACGTCACGGGCACCGGCAAGGTCGCGCTGTGGCAGAACGTGGACCGTGCGACATTGGCCGCTTGGCGAACCACCGCGTTCACCGATGGCAATAGCCTCAGCGTCGATCCGCGGTTCATCGATTTTGATGGTGCTGACAACGTGCTCGGGTTCGTCAGCCGCACTGTCGATGGACGCGATGATGATTACCATCTGCAGAGCGTCTATGGCAGTTATCACGGCGTGTCATTCGCACCCGTGGCTTCGGGTGCGGGCATCGGAGCACCGATGTTTTTGACCGCAGCGGGCAACCCCGTACTTGACGCCCTGACTTCGTCGCTGATTGATCGTGGCGACGCAATCGACTCGTTCGCCAGCGAACCAACGCCCAACGGTGGCTTTGTCAATATCGGTGCTTACGGCGGCACGTCGCAGGCGTCGCTCAGTCCCGCGCGCTACGTGACGGTGATCACGCCCGATGGCGGGCAAGTCTGGCCACACGGCCAAAGTTTTCCCATTCGTTGGCGATCGAAGTATGACGAGGTGACCGGCGGCACATTCAAAGTTGAATTGGTCCAAGCGGGCAATCCTGTGCTCACAATCGACAACGCCGCACCGGCTTCGGGCAGCATTACATGGACCGTTCCGAGCTCGTTACCAACGGCAAACGACTACCGCATTCGCGTCACGCGTAATGATTTCCCCGACGTCTCGGACGAGAGCGATGCACCGTTTCAAATCGTCGCGCCGATCAACGCTTACTACGTGAACGACGCGACTTTCGACGCCGGAGACTATACGACCGCCGCCGGTAACGACGCCAACAGCGGCCTGTCTCCCGATCAACCCAAGGCATCGATCAGCGCGGTGATCAATGCGTTTGTGCTCAAGCCCGGTGATGCAATTTATGTGGACGCCGGAACGTATAATCTTTCGACGACGCTGATCCTGACGGCGGCTGCCAGCGGCATCAACATCGTCGGCTATTTCGATCCAGCCTTCTCGACGCGCTCGACGATTATCGACCGCGGTAACACCGGCCAACCAACAATTCAGTTGACCAATGCCGACGGCATTACGCTGGACCATTTGACGATTCGTGGTGGTTCGCATGGAGTGTTTGCGAATACAGCGTCGGACAGCGACAACGTCACGATCAGTAACAGTCTGATCCTGGCGAACACGCAATACGGTGTATTTTTGGACCAGACCAACGATCGCGCCAGCCTGCTGAATAACTCGTTTAACAGCGCCGGCGTGAGCTACAGCCTTGGACTGCTTGGCACCGATGCGGTTGTCAGCGGCAATCAATTCACCGGCGGCCTCGTTACTTCAGGATCTGTCAATGGTGCTCGCTCAGTCATTAGCAACAACACGTTTAACAACATTCGCAACGGCATCATTTTTAGCACATTATCCGCTGTCGTCGCCGACCGGATAATCATTCGCGACAACGTTTACACGAATGTCTCCGAGAACGCGATCTATACTGTTGGCAATACGCTGGTCACCGGCAACCAAATCTCCTTCGCCGGAACCGGTATCTTTAGCAGCGGCGAGATTCGCAACAACATCGTTGGCGATGGCGGCACTGGCATTTCAGCCAACAGTGGTGCTTCGGTATTCGACAACCGCATCTTCCATAACACCGGAGTTGGTCTGCTGGTCACAGCGAGTAATGTCAGCAACGGCAACAACCAAATTTATGACAACAACATCGGTATCCAAACCGGCTTCGGCACGGTGCCCGTAATCAACAATAACATCATCTACAACAACGCCACCGCAGGTGTCGTGCTTGATAACGCTGGTTACTACGGCGGCGTCGGCACGGTCGCCAACAACACGATTCTGCAAAGTATCGGTGACGCCGTGCGGGTCAGCGGATTCGGATCGCAAAACGTGCTGGTCAAGAACAACATTTTACAGGTCTCCGGAGGCGGTTATGCGCTATCGGTCAACGCCGACGCCGGACGTGGTTTCAACAGCGATTACAACGTCATCCACGTTACCGGCGGCGCCAAGATCGGACGCTGGGAGAACACTGATTTCACAAATCCCGCCGACTGGTTCTACGACGTCGGGCTGGATCAACACAGCCGCTTCGCCGATCCGCAGTTTGTTGGACTCAGCGGTCCCGATGGCAAGCTTGGTTACAACCGTGGCATCGGTTTGCAAGGCAGTTACTACAGCACCGCGGATCTGACTGGCCCAGTGACGCTGTCGCGAATCGATCCCAGAATCGACTTCAATTTTTCCAACGGCAGCCCCGACTTCAGCCTACCCGTCGATAACTTTAGCATTCGCTGGGAAGGTTTTCTGTACGCCCCGACCGCCGGCACTTACACGTTCTACACCCAAGCCGATGACGGCATTCGTGTCTATCTCGATGGCAATCCCACACCGGTGATCGACCAGTGGAACTATGTCGGATACGCCGAGCGAACGTATACAACCACCTTTGCCGCCGCCGGTCCCCACGCGCTTCGCATCGAGTATCGCGAGACGACTGGCTCAGCGGCATTGAAATTCAGTTGGTCCGGTCCGGGCATCGCCAAGCAGGTTGTGCCAGCAGATTACCTCGGTATCACCGACACGTTTGCACCGGCCAACTTTGGTGCTGACGACAACTTTGCCGTCGCGGTCACTTCGCCCACGGTCGATTCGGGTGATCCGATCGATCACTACTTCCGCGAACCAGGCTTTGGTGGCGGACGGATTGATGTTGGTGCCTACGGTAACACGCCACTGGCCAATTCCAGCCCGGCACAAAGTGTGCAAGTCTTGTCGCCCAATGGACTGGAGAAATTCGAGCAAGGCCAAATTGTTCCGATCAACTTCCGCACCAATGGACTGGGCATTGAGCAGCCCGTTGCGCTTTACAACGCGGGTCCGACCGTAAGTCGCTGGCTGTCCGCTTCCCCAGTCCTGACAGTCGGCGACACCTTTCAGACGGCGACCGCGATCACGCCTCCGGCAACCGATGCGTTACCGCAAAGTGTTTATCGAACTTACTTCTACGGCAGCGGTGCGTTGAATGCAAAGTTGTCGTTGCAGATACCACTTTCGGATGCAACGTACACAGTCCGATTACACTTCGTTGAATACAACTACAGCGCCGCGAACCTACGCAAGTTTGATATCAGTCTGAACAACAACGTTGTCCGCAGCGGGTATGACATCTTCGCCTCAGCGGGCGGCATTAACCGCGGCACAAGCATAGACTTTGCCGGCATTGTGGTCAGTGGTGGCAGCGGTTTAGCGATCGACTTGATCAACAAGCTCAACGGCGGATCGATTGTGTCGGCTGTGGAAATTTTTGCGGCCAGTCCCCAGGGTGTCGCCGCGCCGACGGTTGCGTTGGACTACAGCGGCGACGGCGTCAATTGGACACCGGTCCCCGGCGCAACCGCAGTGCCAATCGATCGCTACGGCAACGGATCATTCGACTGGACCATTCCCACCGATGCAGCGGTTGGTAATCAGTACGTCGTCCGCGCCCGCACCGTGGGTTCATCTGGCCAGCTCGACGATGTCTCCGATGCACCGTTCTTGGTCGCCGCCAGCGTCACCGACTACTACGTCAACGACAACTCAACGGTCGGCGACGTATTCACCACAACGGTTGGCAGCAACGCCAACAGCGGCAAGTCTCCCAGCGAACCGCTGGCGTCGTTGTCGGCACTGTTCGCTGCGTATAGCTTCGCTCCGGGCGATGTGGTTCACGTCGACACCGGCAACTATCGATTGATCAATACGATTGCGATCACCAGCCGTCACTCCGGCGTTCGCATCGAAGGTCCAGCGGTCTCGGCCGGAGCCACGCCGCTGGCGACAATCGATCGAGCCAACACGGCCTTCAACACGATTGAGCTGACCAACGCCGACGACGTCACACTTGATAGTTTAACGATTCGCGGCGGTTACCACGGTGTGTACGCGAACACCGCGTCGGACAGCGACAATGTCAGCATCACGAACAGCTTGATCCTGGCAAATACGGTTTACGGCGTGCTTCTGGACCAATCCAATGATCGCCCCAGCGTATTGAACAATAGCTTCAACAGCGCCGGTGGGTTCTACAGTGTCGGACTGCTTGGCACTGACGCTGTCGTCAGCGGAAATCAGTTCACCGGCGGCCTCTATGACTCAGGTTCCGTCCGTGGTGCTCGCTCAGTCATCAGCAACAACACGTTTACCAACGTTCGCAACGGCCTCATCGTCAGCACATTATCCGCGGTTGCCGCTGACCGGATCATCATTCGCGACAACGTTTACACGAATGTCTCCGAGAACGCGATCTATACCGTTGGTAACACGCTGGTCACCGGCAACCAAATCGCCTTCGCCGGAACCGGCATCTTTAGCAGCGGCGAGATTCGCAACAACATCGTTGGCGATGGCGGCACTGGCATTTCGGCCAACAGTGGTGCTTCGGTATTCGACAACCGCATCTTCCATAACACCGGAGTTGGCCTGCTGGTCACAGCGAGTAATGTTAGCAACGGCAACAACCAAATTTATGACAACAACATCGGTATCCAAACCGGCTTCGGCACGGTGCCCGTCATCAACAACAACATCGTCTACAACAATGCCACCGCCGGCGTCGTGCTCGATAACGCTGGCTACTACGGCGGTGTCGGCACCGTCGCCAACAATACGATTCTGCAAAGCGTTGGGGACGCCGTGCGAGTCAGCGGCGTCGGATCGCAGAACGCCGTGGTCAAGAACAACATTTTGCAGGTCTCCGGTGGCGGTTATGCGCTGTCGGTCAACGCCGACGCCGGGCGTGGTTTCAAAAGCGATTACAACGTCATCCATGTCACTGGCAGCGGCAAGATCGGTCGTTGGGAAAACACTGATTTCAACAATCCCGCCGACTGGTTCTACGAAGTCGGCCAGGATCAACACAGCCGCTTTGCCGATCCGCAGTTTGTTGGGCTCAGCGGTCCCGATGGCAAGCTTGGTTACAACCGTGGCATCGGTTTGCAAGGCAGTTATTACAGTACCACCGATCTGACTGGACCCGTGACGCTGTCACGAGTCGATCCTCGAATCGACTTCAATTATTCCACCGGCAGCCCCGACGCCAGCCTACCGATCGATAACTTTAGCATTCGCTGGGAAGGCTTTCTGTACGTCCCGACGGCCGGCACCTATACGTTCTACACTCAAGCCGATGACGGCATTCGCGTCTATCTCGATGGCAATCCCACCCCGGTGATCGACCAGTGGAACTATGTCGGCTACGCCGAGCGGACGTACACCACTACGTTTGGCAGCGCTGGTCCCCACGCGATCCGCATCGAGTACCACGAAACAACTGGCTCGGCCGCACTCAAATTCAGTTGGTCCGGTCCGGGCATCACCAAGCAGGTTGTGCCAGCGGATTACCTGGGCATCACCGACACGTTTGCACCGGCCAACTTCGGTGCCGACGACAACTTTGCCGTCGCCGCGACCTCGCCCACGGTCGATTCGGGTGACCCTAACGATTCGTATCTTCTTGAGCCAAGTCCAAACGGCGGTCGTATCGACATCGGCGCACTCGGTGGAACCGGAGCCACCCCGACAAGTACTGCCCAGGCGATCTATCTACTCGGTGCCGGCGCACTCGATAAATTCGAGCAGGGACAAACGATTCCCATAAATATACGCTCTTACGGTGTCAGTGCCGTACAGCCAATTTACTTGATCAATGGCGGTGCATCGAACATTGATGTGTGGAAGTCCACAACGACTTTTTCGACTAGCGGCTATGGCTTAACATTTAGCCAAGCGGTTGATCGAAGTGATGTGCCCAACGCACCCCCATCGCAGGTTTACCAAAGTTTGTGGGGCACGGGAAACAATGCTGGCAACGAAATCGCACTCAAGATCCCAGTTCCCGATGGAGACTACATCGTCCGGCTCCATTTCGTCGAAACTGAGGAGTTACCGAGTAGTGGTATCTACCAGCGTAAGTTTAATATCAAGATCAACGACGCAACTCTACGCACCGATTACGACATTCGCCTTGAAGCGGGTGGGCTGTTAAAAGCCAAACGCGAAGAGTTTTCGAATATCTCCGCATCCGGCGGCACTGGTCTACGGGTCAATCTTGTGAATACGTATTACTATGGAGCCACATTGGCGGCCGTGGAAATAGTGCAGTTGAATCCACAAGGGAGCGAGGCCCCAACCGCGAAGCTTGAGCTGTCAGGCGACCTCGGCACCACTTGGACAACCGTGCAAGATAATATTCCGCTCGATCATTGGGGATACGGACAAACCATTTGGGCGATTCCCATTGATCAGCCGACAAGTGACGAATATCGATTGCGGCTGAGCACGGCGGTTGCGACGGAACTCGTTTCCACGTCTACGGCAGGAGCTTTCCAAGTTGCAAACAGTGGATCGCAGTATTACGTCAGCCCAATGGGCGACAATCTCAACAGCGGCAAGGCGCCGGACTCGCCGGTGCGATCGCTCTCGGGACTTGTCAATTCTTATAACCTCGATCCCGGTGATGAGATCAATGTTGCCAGCGGCAATTACCGAACCTATCGCAACATCGTCATCACGCCCGAAGACAGCGGCGTAACGATACGCGGTGCCAGTGGCTCGCCTGTGATCATCGATCGTGGCAATACGACCACATTAACTCGAGTCATCCAGCTCGACGGTGCCGACGGCGTTACCATTGACCAACTTCGACTGACCGGTGCCGAAATCGGGTTGTCGGCCGCAAACAGCATGGATGTCGATGATCTGACACTTACTAACAGCGTCCTCTTTGGCAACTCCTACGCTGGAATCGCGATCGGCAGCACCAACGACCGCTGGATCATACGCGACAACAAATTCTATGGCATCCCCGGCGGCAATACCGCCGACGACCAACAATTCGGGATCTTCTTTGACTACAACACAGCTTCGACCGGACACAGGATTTCTAACAACGAAATCTACGACCATCGCGACTATGGCATTTACGGGCCAACGCTCGATACGATCATCGAGAGCAATGATATCCACGGTAATCGTTACGGCATCTACGCGCAATTTGGAGTGGCTACTGGAGCATTGCCGTTAATCATTCGCAACAATATTGTCCATGACAATAGTGATTGGGGAATCTTTGCGAACAGCAATCAATCTAGCGCGATCACTGTTTCCGACAATCGTGTTTATGGTCAAAACGGCAGCGGTGATGTCGGTATCTACGCCTACGGCGGCACCCAAGCCAGCGGAAACGTTGTCTACGGAAACTACCAGGGCATTGTCACCCATTCGCAAAACGTGCTGCCGCTGACGTCGGTTTCCGGCAATCACTTGTATAACAACTCGTTCGCGGCGATCGTTGCCGACGGCCGAGCGCAGATTAACGGCAACCAGATCTACTCGAATTCGATCGGCATTCAAGCGCAGGCGGGGTTCTATGGGCAAGTGTCCAGCAACCTGCTATATGCCAACACGAATCGTGGCATTCTGATTCTGAACTCCGGCAACGGTCTTCTTGCCGAATTCCTCAATAACACGATCTACCAAGCCGTTGGCGACGGAATTCGCTTAGAAGCATCGGCCCGCAACAATCGGATTTACAATAACATCATCTGGGTGCTCGCTGGCTATGGAATCTATGTCGACAACAACAGCCAGACCGGGTTGCAAAGCGACTACAACCTGTTCAATCAAGGTGACAATACCAACAACGCATTTGTCGGATATTTTAACGGTGCACTGCGCGATACGTTGATCGATTGGCGGACCGCCAGCGGCAAAGATACCAATAGCGTCGAAGGCGATCCGGGGTTTGTTGATATTGACGGTGCGGACAATGTGCTGGGTTATGTGGCCAGTGGTGGCGGCATCGACGGTGGACTCGATGATAACTTCTATCGCACCAAGAATTCACCCGCGATTGATCGAGGGTCATCGTGGATTGCCGCCTCGACGGACATTGAGGGCTTTGGCAGATTTGATGATCCGGGAACTACAAACGCCGGTGGATCGCGTTATGCGATATCGATCGCAGCCGCAATTCCCGCGACGGGAACCGCGCAAAACTGGCGCGCCGACAACAACTATTGGAGTATTGCGTTGCCGTTTTCGTTCCCGCTCTATGGCACGAATTACTCGATCGCCTATGTTTCCAGCAACGGATTGATCCAGTTGAGTAATACGGCGAATCAATTCCTGCCGGGTCTTTATGATGGTGCCAACTCGGCAGATAAATTGCTTGCCATTCCTGGTATCGCCGCGTTGTGGGAAAACTTGCGAACCGATGTCACCGGTGGCGACATATTTGTCAATACAAGCGTTGCTGGCCGAGTGACGATTCGCTGGGTCGCTCAAAATCAAGCCAACAACCAAAGCGTGAACTTCTCCGTCACGCTGTTCAATGATGGCCAAGTCCAATTCGACTACGGTGCCGGCAACACCGGTCTGACACCCACCGTTGGTATCTCCGCCGGTGACGGACGCAATCTTACTTTGGTACCCGGCTATGACGCAGCAGTGACACTGACGAATGCCGACCCCGTGCGGTTCTCGCTGGTTCCCGGTACTACAGATATTGGTGCTTATGAGTTTCGCGGAGACAGCGGCGATGCGACTCCGCCAACCGTCGTCTCATCCACACCGGGCGTCGTTCATACATCGGGTGTGACGGCATTGAGCGTTAGTGAGTTGCGTCTGACGTTCAGCGAGGAACTCAACCCAATTGATGCGCGGTCGCCGGTTGCTTATGAACTACGCGGTGCCGGGCTGGACAACGTCTTCGACAATGCCGACGACGTGGTCTATCCGCTGAAGCCACGCTACACACCGGGCCAGAACACGGTCACGTTGGAACTCGGCGGCGGCGTCACGTCGCTTGATACAGGTATCTACCGGATCACTGCGTTTGGAACCGCCAGCACTTCGCTATTCGACCTTGCGGGAAATCGCTTTGATGGTGATGCCAACGGGGTTGCTGGTGGAAACTACACCAGAACCTTTAAGATCATCAATAACACGGCGCCCATTCTCGTCGGTGCCAACTCGCTGGCCGATATTGATGAGAATGTGCCCGATCTCAACAATCCCGGCGAGTTGGTGTCGGCTTTGGTGGACAATCAAATTACCGACCCCGATGGACCGGGGCGTGGCATCGCCATCACCGACGCGGCGTCGCTAAACGGTTCGTGGCAGTATTCACTCGACGGCGTGACGTTCCTGCCTGTGTTGCCCAAGCTCGTCGGTGGTAAAGTGTTGCTGCTTGCCGCCGACAGCGACACGCGCGTGCGGTTTGTCCCCAACACCGGGTTCAGCGGATTGGTCAACGATCTGGTTTTCAACGCTTGGGATCAAGCCGATGAGTTGTTCGAAGGGGCTGATATCTTGGCGTCATCGATCGCGGCGAATTCATTGAGTTCGGCTCAGGCCAATGCCATGCTAAATGTTGTCCATCGTAATGTTGCTCCCACCGATATCACCGCCGGCAATTTGAGCGTGATCGAAAACCTACCGACTGGGACTGCAGTCGGTGCGCTGGCCGCCGTTGATCCTGATGTTGGCGATGCTCATACCTTTACGCTGGTATCCGGTGATGGATCGACGGACAACGGTTTGTTCACGATTGTCGGCAATCAATTGATGACCACGGCGGCTTTTAATTATGAAACCAAATCAAGCTATACAATTCGGCTACGCGCGACCGACTTGGCGGGTGACTACTATGAGAAAACATTCTCGGTATTGGTGCTCAACGCGCCCGAGTTGGTCGGCAATGTTGTGGTTGGTGATGGCTCGATTCAACGGTCGGTCGTGCGGGAGCTGAATCTGACGTTTGATACGGCGATCGCGATCCAGCCAGGAGCCTTTGTGGTGAACAAGCGAACGTTTGATGCAAACCATAACTTGGTTCTGACTCCGGTTTCTACCAAGGCCGAAGTGATCGCGCTACCCGACGGCAAGTCGCGCTTGCGTTTGACGTTCTTCAACCCGGCGAACCCGAATGTGGCGATCAGGCTGAGCGATGGAAACTATCAAGTCAGCATCAACGGGGCATTGATAACGGCAACCAGCTCGCAGGCCCAATTCGACGGCGACAACGACGGCTTCGGAGGCGGCCTCAAGACTTTCGGACAAGTTGCGACGGACGGTTTGTATGCGTTCTTTGGCGATGTTCGCGGCCGCAGACTTGTTGGCAACGTTGAATACGCAATGTTCCGCGGAGCGTATGGCAAAGCGTTTGGACAAACCGGATATAACGCAATGTTTGATGCCGATTCAAACGGCGCGGTTGGCAACCTCGACTTCGCTCCGTTCCGCCAGTCCTACCTGCGACAACAATTACCTTGGGAATCGTAGGCTTATAATGAGACATGCCATGAACCGTTTAATTGTCGCCGTTGTCGCGAGCTTTTTGTTATGCCTACCGGCGCAAGCAGCGCTGATATTTTCAATTGATGTGGACCCGGTCCGACCGGGTATTCAATCGAACATATCGGCAACACCGGGCATGAGTTTTGGCGTTGACGTGATACTGGAGATCACGGAGGACACGTCGATTGATCTCTATGGAATCTCGGTCAGGTATAATACGGCCGAATTGCGACTCGATTCATTGGTCGAAACACCGATTCCGAGCTTTGATTCTACGTTTCCGATTTCGGCCAGCGGAGACACCATTACGGGGATTGAAGCGGGCACGCCGGTCAGCCGTTTTGGCATGGGCCCAAGTGCGCCACCATCGCTGTCGTTTGTGGTTGCATCGCTAGGATTTACGGCCATCGCTCCGGCTGGCCAGGCGAACGATTTTGACCTGGTGTTATTTGAAGGGCCATTTGATGGATCGTCGGACAATACATTTAGCTTGCTTACACCTGTCCTTAACAATGCCAGCGTGACCGCCGTCGTAGCGGTGCCCGAGCCGACGGCAACCATTCTCGTTTTGGCGTTGGGCGTTGCCGTCTGTCGCCGCCGCCGATCGCGGTGCGCAAGCGCACCGCAACGCTGTTAAGTCTCGAGCGGAAAATAAGTGGGATAGGCTTTGCCAGCCAAACGCGAACTAAACGATTGAGGAAAATCGTTCTACAATGCCATCTTGGCGACCGCGTCGGCACGGTTTACGTTTGCGTGGTATTCTTGATCCCGCGCCTAATCCAAATCGCCAGCAAACCATGCTCAACGTCGATGACATCCCGAATCCGTCTCCCAAGCAGCTTGCCGAGTTGCCGCGAAAGATTGGTTTTGTGCCCTGCACGAACAATTTCCCCAAGACACTAACGTCCGAGCAAATTGAGCGCTACAACGCTACCGGGTACGTGATGCCGTTTAACGGTTTGGATGCTGCGGAAATTTGTGAGGTGCGAGCGTTTTTTGATGGTGTGTTGGCGGCGTTTATCGAGTTGGGACGTACCAGCTATTCCATCAACACGGCGCATTTGCGCTTTGCCCGTATTTATGAATTGGTCCGCCACCAGCGGATTGTCGCTGCGGTTGCGGACTTGTTAGGAGATGATGTTGTTTGTTGGGGCTCGCACTTTTTCTGCAAAATGCCGCGCGATGGAAAACGCGTTCCCTGGCACCAAGACAGCACCTATTGGCCGCTGAGTCCAACCAAGACCGTAACCGTGTGGTTGGCGATTGATGACGCCGACCCGGAGAATGCGAACATGAAGTTCATCCCCAAGTCGCATGTGCATGGATTGATCGACTACAACGAAACCGACGACGTTGACACCGTGCTTGATCTGGCCGTTAAGAACCCGCATTCGTACGGCGACGGTGAAGTTGATGTGACTTTAAAGGCTGGTCAATTTTCGATGCACTCGGACCAATTGCTGCACGGTTCCGAGGGCAATCAATCCGATCGGCGTCGTTGTGGCCTAACGATCCGCTACGCCGCCGCTGATGTCACGACTTGGTATGATTGGCACAAGAAAGGTATCGTTGTCAAAGGTGAAAATATCAATAACCACTGGCTCAATCCGCCAGCGCCTGATCATTGATCGCCGGTCCGCTGACCAAAACCTAATTTAAATCGTCGAGGTGGATTGTGCATTATGACGTTCATGTCGGCTCGAAACTGGGCCAGTACGAGATCACCGGCGAGCTGGGGCGAGGTGGTGCGGGTACGGTCTTCAAGGCGCGGAGCTTGGTCGACGGCAAAGTGTGCGCGCTAAAAACATTGACCTCCAGCACCGTCTTCAACGAAGAAATTCACAAACGATTCGTTCGTGAAATATCCGTTGCCCAGCGGCTGCAACACGAAAACATCGTCGCCTATTACGATTGCGATGTCGACGAAAACGTGTTGTTTTACGCGATGGAATTGGTGCCCTGGGGATCGCTCGGCGACTTGCTCTCTCGCCGCCAAATTTTACCATGGCGCGAAGCCGTTGAGTGCGGCGTCGAGATTTGCAATGGGCTGGAGTATTTGCACCAGAACGACATCGTGCATCGCGATTTGAAGCCGGTCAATATTTTCCTGTCTGACGATGGTCATTTGAAGCTTGGTGATTTTGGCCTGGCCCGCGACCTCGGAGCGGATTGCTTGACGGTCAGCGGTTTGACCGTCGGCACAGCCAAATATCTTGCGCCCGAGCAAGCGATGGCCAAGGATGTGATCGATGGTCGCACGGATCTTTATGCGCTGGGGTGTCTGTTGTTTGAAATGATTGCCGGTCGTCCGCCGTATATCAGCGATGTGCCGGGGACAGCGACGAATTTTATGGAGTTGATGGGCAAACACGTCAAAGCTCCCGTTCCTTCAGTCTTGGATTTCGCGCCCAATTGTCCGCAGCGATTGGCGGCGCTGATCACACAGTTGCTCGCCAAGCGAGTCGAGGATCGGCCCGAGTCGGCGGCGATTGTCGCAACGATGCTGCAATCGATTCTTACTGACGCAAAAGTCGATTCCAACTTGGTTCAGTCTGACGACGATTCGCCCGTGGAAGAACCCAAATCGCTGACTCGGCGATTGGTTGAAAATGACCCGATGGAGCGCAAGGTCAACGTCCGCGCGATGGTGTTTCTAGCCGCAATTGCGTTGTTTCTGGTCCTAGTCGTGATGCTGAAGTAAAAAACCTGAGCGGTGTCATTGTAGAAGCATTGTCCCAATGGTTTGGAACGGTTTAGTGCCGGTCCCCAAACCATTGGGACAATGGTTCTACTCTGGCTGCTTAAATTTTCTCCGCCGCGCAAGATTTGCCGTGACGGGTACGTTAACTTTATGATTGGACACTGATTGTGTGTTCGCGTGTCATTTTGACCTGCTTTTCGACGACGGACCTTTGGCGTGAAACTGGATCCCATCACGCGGCCAAGCTTGCTCGGGCGGCTTGGTAACGCTCGCGACGACGAGGCGTGGAGCGATTTTAGCGCGCTATACGAGCCGGTGATTTATTCGCTGGCCCGCCGCCGAGGGTTACAAGATGCCGATGCGCGCGAGATTGTCCAGGAAGTGATGCTGGCAGTGTCGCGTTCGATCGAGCGGTTTGAACCGCAAGGCGAAGGATCCTTTCGTGGTTGGTTACGCCAAATCACTCGCAACGCCACCGTCGATCGTTTGCGGCGAGTTGCGTCGCGGCGCGAAGTGGCCGGTGGCAGCGACGTGGACCAACGGCTCCAGCGCGATGAATGCGACGACAAGTTGGAAACCGATTTTGATCTCGATCATCGTCGCCAACTGTTTCGCTGGGCAGCCACCGAAGTTCGTCGTCGAACCGGCAAAGCAAATTGGATGGCGTTTTGGAAAACCTGCGTCGAGGGATTGCCAATCAATATCGTCGCCAATGAATTGCAACTTACCCCCGCAGCGATCTATGTGGCTCGTTGCCGAATCATTCAACGCATCCGCGAATTGGTCGACGAACGATTGCTACCATGATTGCTACCACGTCACCACACTTTGACGACGAGTTGCTGCAACAGTTACTCGACGAAACGCTTGACCCCGGTCGCGTCGCGGGCTTGCATCTGCATTTGGCACAGTGCGATTGTTGTCGCCAGTCGCTTGAACGACTCGCCGCCGATGAACCGTGGTGGCGCGAAACAGTCAGCGTGCTCGCCGCCGCAGCGAAGCCGGAGTTTGACAGCGAGCCAACGTCGCCGATGTTGCATTGGTTGGAACCGATTCTTGATGTTGGTGGCGAAGGCAATGACGGCAGCGGTTTGGGCAACCTCGATCGCTACCCCATCGCCAACATCGTTGGTCAAGGCGGCATGGGCGTGGTGCTGCGTGGTTACGACAAAGAATTGAATCGACCCGTCGCAATCAAAGTTTTGTCGCCGCACCTGGCCGGTGTCGGTGCGGCACGTGTGCGATTCATGCGCGAAGCCCAAGCCGCCGCTGGAATCGTTCACCCCTCGATTGTGCCGATCTACAGCGTCGTAACGACATCACGTTTGCCTTACCTGGTGATGCCGATGGTCGAAGGCGGCAACCTGCAGCAGCGACTTGATCGCGAAGGTCCGCTCGCAATCGACGAAGTCCTACGGATTGGATTGCAAGTCGCCGAAGGGTTGGCCGCGGCGCATCGTTGCGGCGTGATTCATCGCGATGTCAAACCGTCGAACGTGTTGATCGAAGCGGGCAATGGACGCGTCCTGATCAGCGACTTCGGGTTGGCGCGGGCGTTGGACGATGCGTCGATTACGTGCAGCGGTATGATTGCCGGAACGCCGCAGTTCATGAGTCCTGAACAGGCTCGCGGCGAACCATTGGACGCACGCAGCGATCTGTTTTCACTCGGCAGTTTGCTGTACGCGTTGGCGACCGGTCGTCCGCCGTTTCGCGCCGACAATCCCTTGGCGGTGCTCAAAAAGGTCACCGAAACGACGCCACGACCGGTGCATCAAGTTAACGAGCGAATGCCGCCGTGGTTGAGTGAGTTGATTGCACAATTGATGACGATCCGCGTCGCAGATCGGATCGCCAGCGCCGACGCAGCCGCCGACTTACTTCGCCAAGCTCACTCGCATGTTTGCAATCCCGCGATTCATCCGCTGCCCAAGGATTTGACTAAAGTGAATCAACGTCGTTTGATGCGTTGGCCTTTTATGTTAGCTGCAATGTTGATGTTGATTGGCGTGCCGATCGTTTTGCTCGCCGCCTGGATGACCAGTACAGATCGGCGCCAAGTTGCGACCTCGCGGAACCAGCCCATTCAATCACAACCGATGCCGGTGGCCAATCCGTCGTTTGGGCCCGTGCAAGCTGTGCAATCGCTTGTCAACGTTCCACGCAGCGAACTGGAATCGCTGTTGTTTTCGGTCGACCAAGACCTCACCCAACTCGAACGCGAGCTATCGCTTCGGAAAGACTAAGTACATCGGTTCGCGACGTCAGCGGAATGGCGTTAGCCACCGGTGGCTAGCGCCATTCCGCTCACAAAACCAACTCAACCTATCTCGTTTGGAACTACTGAAATGAACATCTTTCAAAATCGTTTTGCACTGCGCCGCGTTGTTCTTGTCTTCGGCGCAGCAGCGCTCGTGTTGTCAATCTCGGCAACATCGGTTGCTGATGACGCGGCATCACCGCAACAACGTGGCGGCGAATCTGGCGAGGCCGTGCCGACGGACGCCCAGGCTCAAGTGCAGTTTAGCGCCGACAACATTCGCATTGCGGTCCCACAAGCGGTTGTGCCTGGAGCAACAACAGTTGGTGGTTACACGGGTTTTGAAACTCAGTACGCACCATGGACTGATCCGGCAACGGGCCGGGTTTACATGAGAGCTCGGACGAATGGTGCCATCACCTACGACCCCAAGCAGTTCATTGTCCCGAACAATCATTTAGCCATTGGCAATCTGGTTCAACAGATTCGTTTCAACCCCGATGAGCAGGCGAAGACGGCGCAGCGTGCGGAGTTGGCCAAGGCGCTGGCCGCGGAGTTCGACGAGATGCATGGCAAGCAGGCCGAGCAGATCACCAGTCTGAAGGCGCGGCTGGACAAAGCCCAATCGTTTCACGAGCAACGATTGGTCAACAAGGAAAAGATCATTGACCGACGCATGGAACAGTTGCTCGGCACACCACCGGAGTTGCAATGGAACACCGAGTCTCCCGGCGAGAATTCGCCTACTTGGCAAGGCTATGGATCGCTTGCGCCAACTGAATACGCACCACCTAATGCTTTCCCGAGAACAGCGTCACCACAGCCACCAACGTCAGGTCGGACGCAGTCGCCAGACGTTCGCTCGATGCCGTCCATCCAACAGCGTTACGACCAAGTTCCTCAATTACGCTTCGAGAGTTCGCCGGTACCGGTGGATCCGTTTGGGGGCGCGGCGAATCCGTTTGGGGGCGCGGCGGATCCGTTTGGGGACGTGGCGGATCCGTTTGGCAGTGGGTATAATCCATTTGGCCCAGAGGAAACATCATTGGCTTCAAGTTTGCTCGTGAGGGCCGAACGGCAATATTTGGAAATCAGCAGAGCAATGGAAGCGTTACAGCAGAGACTGAGCGCCCTGCAAAACACGTCACTTTCCAGGCCGCCAGAACTCTCTGTCCAGGAGGAAATCAAACGGCTTGTACAATTTATTGCAGCCAGCCGCCGTAAACTTGAATCCGAAAAACAAAGTGTTGAGAGTGCATTAAAAAAGGCCCAAAAAGAACTTGACGAAGCGACCGAGATTGAAGCCAGAGTGGACAAAAAATCCGCAGAGGGTGCGTTGGCGAAGGTTAGACTTGAACTGGCCAAGGTGCAGTTGCAGCACGCCAAGACGCTAGCCGAATTGATTGAGAAATCGCTCAAGGCCACCGTCAATTCAGAACTAAATACCGCAAGCCCCTGAGTGTTCTCAATGTTCTACGAGGCTCTGCCGTGAGAGAATCACCGCCTCGCGTTGGCGTGCGGTTGCCACGGCGCTAACCGCGTGCTAACGCACGGCGGCTGATCTGGATGCCCTGTCGGCAGCGGCGGACAAAATTCCCTTCCATTTGTCGCCCTAACCGGCTACGCTACAAAGGTTGTCGTGCGACTGTACAAGATCGCATATCAATCCCGCCTGAGCCTTTGCATCCCTCCCCTCCCGTCGGCAAAACAAATCACGTCTCCGCGACCGCGCCAAAAATGGTCGCCGCGAAATGGATTGGATTGCCGACTCCCTCCGACCGAAACGGCCAAGATCCATGCGCATGAACCACTGGCTGGCTTTCGTTTGTCTGTTGAACCTGGCCGATATTGCGATTCAGGCCACGCGAGTCCATGCACAAGAACAAGCCGTCAACCCGGTTGAACCGCAAGTCGAGCTAGTCGAAAAGATTGAGCCAGAAGTCCCCCAACCGCCAGCGCTGGCCAACGAGCGCACGGTGATTGATCTTGGTGAGGATCGGAAACGTGTGACATTTACGTTTCAAGAAGCACCGTGGCCCGATGTGTTGCAAGAATTTGCTCAGTGGTCCGACTTGACGCTCGACTTGACCGACACGCCGCCGGGCTACTTCAGTTACTTCGACAGCCGTTCACATACGCCCGCCGAAGCGATTGATATTCTCAACGGCTACCTGCTGCCGCGCGGGTTCGTACTGTTGCGACGCGATCGCTTTTTGGCTGTGCTCAAGACCGACAATCCGATCTTGGCGAATTTGATTCCGACGGTCGAAGAAGCGACACTTGACGAGCGCGGTCAGAACGAGTTGTTGCGAATCATTGTGCCGATTGACGAAATCTCGCCCGAGGTCGCTGCCGAGGAAGTGCGCGGGTTGCTCGGACCGTTTGGTGCCGCCGTGCCGCTGGACAGCTCGCGGTCGTTGGTCTTACAGGGCTTCGGTGGCACGCTGCGCCAGGCGCTCGAGGTCTTGGGTAAAAGCAAGCCGCCGATCACCGATGACAAACTCGACTTCCGCTCATTTGTGCTGGAGCATTTGCCCGCCGTCGAAGCGGAAACCCAGATCCGTACGTTGTTCGGAATCGCGACGGCCAATGCTGCGGTGAATGTCAGCGGTGCGCGGTACGAGATTGATCGCGCCAGTTACTATCGCACTCGTGAACAAGGTGATTCGCGCGATCGCAACCGTGACACGCCGCCGCCACCGATTCCATTGCTCAAGGCAGTCGCGATGAACATGCAAGTTTCGTCGTTGGCGCGAACCAACAGTCTGCTCGTCACGGCGACCCCCGCGGGATTGGCGTTGGTCGAGAACGTGCTGCGATCGATCGATGTTCCTCAATCGGGCAAGGCGAAGCAATCGTGGACTAATGATTCCGCGCCCGACTTGCGTGTCTATTCGATCTCGTCGGCTGATGAAGGCGAAGTCGCCAAGACGCTTGATGTTTTGATTCCGGGCGTCGTGGTGAACGAAGATCGTCACCAAGATACGATTCATGTGTTCGCCACAGCGGCGCAGCACGAGGAAGTCGCGGCGCTGATTCGCAAGCTCGACAGCGGCGAGGCGAGCGACCGCGTCGTCCAAGTGATCGGTTTGCGCAAATCCGATCCGGTGGCGGCGGCGCAATTATTGAGTGGTATGTTCAGCAATGATGATCGCGACGAGCGGCCGATGATCCAACCTGAGGTTTCGACCCGCAGCATCGTTGTCCGCGGCACGGCGGGGCAGGTTGACCAAGTTCGTGAGGCGCTAGTAGGTTTCGGCGAACCTGCCGAATTGCGGATCGACGGCGGCGGCAATCGAGTGCGACGAATTGCGCTGGGTGGTCGTAGCGGCGAAGCAATTGCCAATGCGACGGAGAAAATTCTCTCGAGCGACAAACGATTTCAAAACTCGATTCGTGTCGTCGTTCCGGGCCAAAGCCAAACGCAGACAAAACCGAAAACGAGCCCTGCACGTGCGATCGAAGAATCGCGCGGGCAACTTGAGCCCGTCGCCGATCGTTTGACTCACATCCAAAGCGTAGCCATGGCCGTGGGTACACCGCGAACGGAATCGACGACCGCGAAGAAGCCAGCCGATTCGGCCAAGCAGCCGCCGAGTGTCAGTATCGAAGTTCAGGGCGATGAGTTGATGGTTTATTCGGGCGATGCAGGCGCGCTGAATGATGTGGAGGATATGATTCGCGAGTTGATTCGCCAAATGCCTGAGCGGACCAATTGGACGGTCTTTTATTTGCAAGTCGCAGAGGCAGAAAAGGCCGCGACAAAGTTGATGGAATTGACATTGACCCCGCTGGCGTCGATGGCCGGCCTGAGCGGTGGCGAGTACGCGTCGGAATTGCCGCTGAGAATCATCGCTGACAAACGCACCAACGCGTTGTTCGTCAGCGGCTCGGAAACCCAGATGCAAGAGGTCAGCGGGTTCTTGGAATACATCGATGCGGTCGAGGTTCCGGGATCATTTTTGCGTCGCGAGCCGCACGCGATTTTCGTCGAGTATGCCGACGTGAACGAAGTCGCATTGTTGTTGAAGAGCTTGTATAAAGATTTTTTGGTTGACCCCGTTGCCGAACGGCTCAAAGCCGAAGCATCGCGGCGTTCACGCGATCGCGATGATGAGCGAAGTTCAAGCTCAAGCAGCAGTTCCAGTAGCTCAAGTTCAACGTCGAGCACGGCCAGCAAAGAAGAGTCGCCGGGTATTCGATTGACACTTGCCGTTGACACCAAGACCGGCGAATTGCTTGTCGCCTGCAACGACCAATTGTTTAAAGAAATCGAAGCGGTGGTGCGCGATCGTGACAATGCGGCGCGCGATAGCCGTCCGACGGTCGAGGTGATTTCGATCAGCGGTTTAGCACCCGCGAACCTTGTTGATTTGCTCAACGGTTACTCGCCAAAGATCAAAGCGGAAACGATTGAGCCACCGGTCCAGAACACCAGCTCAAGCAAGCCGAGCACCAACTCGAGTCGTTCGTCCAGTGGGAACACGATCCGTTCGTCGCGGTAACGGTGCCAATCCCATTACCGGAAATAGGCAACAGATAAACCACATCAACGTGCAGGGACCGGGAAACGTTTCGAGCACCGTGTCTTCGGTCAGGCAACTGAGCAGCAGAAAAGCACTAATTGCACGAATGCCCAAGTGGCTGCTGTTCAGCACGTTCCACAGGTTCCACAGTAGCAGTGCGATCATCGCCGCACCGGCGAGCAGGCCGCCGGACAAGCTGGCGTGCATGACGGCGTTGTGCGTTGCGCTGGAAAAAGCGGATAACAGAACGGGTCCCGAATTAAGTCCCCAGCCTGTGTAAGGACGCACCGAAATGTGTTCGGCGGCAGCGGCCCAAATATCAGTCCGACCGGTTCCGGTCGTCAGCTCCTCGCGGTCACCACTTTTGGACAAACTGTCCAGCGCCTTGCCAATGACGCTGTCTTCGGTGCCGGAAAAGAATAGCGTCAACATGGCGATGACACCAATGACCGAAATTGTTGACAACACAATGATGCCGCGCCGCGTCACCATTTTGTCGACGAACAAAAATGCCATTCCCGCAATTCCCGCAACAATCGCGGTGCGGCTGAGCGCCAAGTATCCGGTCCAACCGAACATGGCGAGCAGCACGATGACTAACCACAAGCGAAGCTCGCCGGTGCGATATAAGAAAATCGTTAGCAGCACTCCCATCGTGGCCGATCGAGCGGTGCTGTTCGGATGTGCCATGCCGCCAAGTCGATAGATGAATTGGCCATGATCGGTTGGTTCGGCGAAAATGCCGAACTCGGGCACCAGGTAAAACAATAGCAATCCGCCGATCGCGGTAATTGAAACGCCCGCGACAATCGCCAGACTGAAAACTCGTAAACCCAATACAGCCAGCGCGCCGAGCACAAAAACCATCGCGCTGTAATTGATGAGCGACGAAGGCAATGCCGTGACGGAGATGCGACTGGTTGCTCCCAAAAGTGTCAGCCCCAAGACGATCGCGATCCCGATCGCCGGCATTGTTGTGAGCGATCGGCGGACGACGGCGTAATGCCAAAAGCCCCACGCCGCGACGAGAGTCATCAGCCCCGAGATGGCCAACTTGGTCGCGACGAGCGCATCGAGACCTTGGGTATACGGCAAAATAAGCAAATCCATCGGCCCGAACAGAGCCAACAACGCGGTCATCACAAACATCACCACTGCGGGCAAACTTCGCCCCGGCGTATTCACAAGTTCGCGGAATGAATTCATTGGTTTGATGGGTTCATTGTAGAACGGTTGTCCCCAACCGTTTGGGACGCTAACGTTGGCGATCGCAGTTTCGGGTAACTCAACAGTTCACTAGCCAACGGTAACATCGATGACCGGCGACTAGTGCCGATCCGCTCACTTGCCTACCTGCAACATTTTCTCTTTAAGCAACTTGACCGCAACGCCAAAGTCCTCCACCTCGGGTTCGAGCTTGGCCGCTTTCTCCAGTTGCACCAAGGCGTCAGCGTGATTGCCTTGCAGGTACAACGCCAGTCCATATCGATATTGAATCGAAGCATTTTCCGGAGCCAACGCGGCGTCGCGCCGCAGAAGCGGTAATTCCTGACTTCTCAGCACCACCGCCCGCTGCGTCGCGCGCCCGTCACCGCGCTGGGCAAGCTGGTCATAGATCGCGGCCAAGTTCGTTCGCGCCCCCGCCATATTCGGTTCAACCCGAATTGCCGTTTCATACGCTGCGATCGCATCAGGCACCATACCGCGTTGCTCGCACAATCCGGCCCAGGCCAAATGCGCGCCGGATCGGTCCGCCGACGCCGCGAGCATTTCCTGGTACTCGCGCAGCGCCAAATCAACTTGCGTTCGTTCGTTGGCGGTCAAACTTTGATACACCGCAGGCTCGGCCAACATCTGTGCCGCCGCCAAGCGAACCTGACTCGCTGCGTCGGCCAACTTAGGCAACAGCGAACGACGAATGGCGGTTGGCGGTTGTTCGGCCAAGCACGGAATCGCCGCCGCACGCACCAACGGATGGTCGCTTGGATCGTCCATCAATTGCATCGCCGCGACGGAGCATCCCGAGACTCGCGCCGACGCCAAACTTTCCAGCGCCGTGGCCCGCGCCAAAAACGGAGTCAAGCCGTCCTTGCGCGTCGCCAATTCAAGCAATCGCTTTGCACCATCCGCATCACCGCGCCGAAACGCGGCCAGCGCTTCGCCATAATGTTCGGGTTGTTTGCGCTCACTGCCGTACCAGCGCTCGCATGCCTGGTCGCTCCAGGAATCGGTTTGCTTCAGCAGCTCGGCGATCACTTTGTCGCCCGACTCGGCCGCTTGTAACCAATCCGCATACTCGCGCAAGTTCGGTTTCGTCTCCGCGGGAACCTTGTCCAGACGATCTTTCAGATGGCAATCCGTGCAAGCGTTCGGCGTCCCCAACTTGACCGACAAATCAGGTCGCGGCACCCGCAAGCTGTGGTCGCGCCGAAAATCGACATCCATATAAGTGCGTCCGGGCATGTGGCAATTGACACACTTAGCCCCTTCGCTGCCGACGACGTGATGGTGGTGGCTGGGCACGTCATATTTGCCCGCGGAATGCTGGTGACAGGAAGTGCAAGTTTGATTGTCCGGCTGCTTCAGCTTCAGCGAATGCGGATCATGACAATCGGTGCAGCGGATGTTCTTGTGATACATCTTGCTCTGCACAAACGAACCGTAAACATAAACTTCGTCTTTGATTTGGCCATCATCAAAGTACGTTTCGGGCGTCAGCAATCCCAGTTGAAAGTGATCATGATAATTATCGCCGGCGACGAAACCGGGTTCGATCAATCCACGGCGGCTGTGACATTGGGCACAAGTTTGCAATTGGGGTTCGGAGTTTTCGCCTTTCAATTTGGCCAGCGCGTAACCGCGCTTGCGATCCCAAAACAAACGCTTCGAGCGGGCCAGGTCAACGTGGACGCTGCCGGGACCGTGGCATGATTCGCAACTCACGTCGATCTCCGAATAGGTCGTATGGTACGCCAGCGTTGTGGTATCAAAACCGGTTCGCAGGTTTGTCGAGTGACAATCGGCACACATCGTTTGCCACCGCTGGGCAATGCCGGTCCAGTGCAACGGATCGTTCGGCTCCAGCTTGTCTTTGACATCGGGCGGGCGAAGATAAAACCAGCGTTTGCGATGCGTGTCCCAACTGATCCGCAGCACCTGGACTCTGGCGATTTCATCGGGCAATGTTGCGGGACCACGATCAAACTCGACCATGTATTGCTGCAACGGATCAACGCCGAAGACATACTTGACCTCAAAATCTTCCATCTTGCCGGTCGGGCCTTCGGTATGAATCATGAACCGTTGGCCTTCGCGAAACATGCGGCTGGTCAGTCCATCGTGCTCGATCGTTGCGTTGTTAAAATCGCCGATGACCGTTTCGTCGGTGGCGAAGTCCATCGCCTTGTCGTGGTGCGATTGGTCGTAGGCCGCCGCTTCGCTCTGGTGACATTCGATGCACGACGAACGACCGACATAAGTCGCAACAACATCCTCGGGTATTGTGCGAAAGTAGTCAGCCATCACGACCGAACAAGTCACGACCAAACCCGCCGCCAGCCAGAAAGCCCACTGCGGAATCGATTGCTTGGACGAGGACGACTTCGCTTTACGGTTGCTCATTCGCAATCGCTTCGATCAACAATTGGGTAGCTTGGTGGCGCATCGAGCGAACTAATTGTTGACGTTGGGAATCTGGCGGCAGCGCGGCGAGCAAACGTGAGGCCCGCAACAAATCTTCCGCTACTTCGTATACCGCAGGCGCAGCGGCAACGTCACCCGTTGCCGGGGGTTCCAGCGGATCACCGATTTTTGGATCCAGCACACTGCCGTCCAGCACGCTACCGCGCTGGCGAATGACTTCCATGATGTCGCCGAGAATCATATCACCACCGGCACCACTTTGCGGCTGCGATTCTCTGGCTTGTTTCTCGCGGTCGCGTGCTCGCTGTAGCGCCTGTTCAATGCGCCGCTTGATTTCCGGTGACAACTGGGGCGCAGGCTCAATCGGCGTTGTCGGCAACGTCAATTCTTGAGCTGCAGCTACCGACACCGGAACGCATATCATGGCGACGAGCGACCAACGGGCGAATTGGTTTTGCATGAGCAAACTACTTCGCGTATTCCATGGCCGGTTCGACGCCGAGTGACTTCAACTTCGAGGCCAAGTCAGCAGCGTGTGAGTCGGTCGCAACCTTGTCATCAACTAGGAGAATTTTTCCATCTTTGCCAATGATAAACGTGACGCGCGCCGCAGCCTTGCCATCGGAACGCAACACGCCATACGCCGCCGCCGCTTTGCCCAACGGATCGCACAGGATCGGATAATCCAATTCGAGACTCTTGGCAAACTCGGTGTTCTTGTCGACGGGGTCAGTGCTGGCCGTGAAGTAGGCGACGTTGAATTGCTTCAATTGCTCGCCCGCTTCGCGAAACGATTTGCATTCCTTGGTGCATCCACCGGTGAACGCTCGCGGATACCAAGCGACGATCAGCGCCTGCTTGCCGACGAAGTCATCAAGGCTGTAGGTCTTGCCATCGGTACCCGCCATCTCAAAGTCGGGGGCCTTGTCACCGACCTTGGGCATGTCACCCAGACAAACCGATGCGAACATCATTCCCAGCACGCAAGTCGAAAGCAGCGTTTTCATCAAGGTATCCCGAAGTTGGAGAGGCGGTTGAATCACGACCGAAGTTTAACCGATTTCGCGTCCGCCGGTACACCGAAAACATCGGGCTGAACCGGCACTACTCGATTTCGGACTTCAGCGTGTAGCGTCCCAGGTGCAGGCCTGTTGCCTCGTCGTAGCCGAAGCCGCCGCTGGGGGCAAAGAATTTCTTGAACTGATCAAACGGTGGCAACTCGTTTGCATCCATCAGCTCGATGATGCGCTTGACGATTGGATTTTCGCTGTTGTTCGCTTTGAGTCGCTCCTTGGTTTGAGGTGATTTGGCCAATTCATAGAACTGGCGCAAGACCTCCGAATCGCGCGAGAACGTGAACATGAACGGTTTCTCGGCAACCATTTGTGCGCCAATCTCGCTGGCCACCAAATCGTAATCCGATAGATCGGATAAACGTGGCACCGAACCACTGGCGGCGCGAATCGCGTGCTCAAGCAATTGGCGACTGTCGCTGGCCACCAACCATCCATCGACAATCGCGGCGCACGGTTCGGGGGTGCGAAAACCGGCGGGCATTTGTCGCGGGTTTTCGCGCGGGCGACCACGATAAATTCGCGTCGTGCCCACGGTGTCGATTTCGAGATTCTTCCAAATCGTTTCCCGCAGCTTGGTGATCGTTTGCTCGGTTTGAACAGCATCCTTTAACTCGACCGCCCACAAGTTAGCATTACTGTTTAGCGCCACCGGTTTTTGCAGCCACGATAGAATCACGCCGCGGTCCTTGGTCGTGTTGACGAGTGATTCGCGCAAATCAAGGCTGGTCGCTTTTTCAAACGGGTCAACGACCTTCATCGCAAAATTGCCATCGCCCGCAAACGTATCGAAGATCCGCTCGAAACCGTCGAAGGTCTTGTCCACTCGCCAACCCACCGTCAAGTAAGAAGTCACATCGGCGGGCACAAAGTCCGGCGGATTGGTTTCGACCAGCGCCGGGCGAACGACGCCGAAGATGCCATCGCGCGGTGGGTCAAGCAAGACGTGCATGTGAGAAATATCGGAGAACGTTTCGCCGCCTTGGAAAACGCTGCCGCCGATACCGCGAATTTTTCCCAAGCCCAAGCTCTCGATGATCGGCCATACCAATCCAGCCGGTCCACCGGAACTTTTGATAATCCGCTCAACGATGTGATAAGGATTGACAAAAAAGGTGATTTGCGGCAACTCGTCTTCGGCTCCAATACAACGGCTCATGACGGCGGCGAAGTCGGTCGCCTCGGCCAGCGACAACCCTTCGGCATTGCCGTTCCAGCGATCCAGCGCATCGGCGGCGACACCGTTGCCGATGCCGATCACGGTGACGCCATCGCGAGAGAAATGTTCCAGCGAGTTGCGTTCGTTGTTGGCGCGAATGATGCGGGTCAGTCGCGTCCCGCTGATCGTTTCTTCGCGCGATACAAAGCCGTCTTGCGTCATGCGACGTTGCAGCGATTCCAGCACGGTTTGCAGGGCCGCATCATCGTCGCCGGTTTCAACGACGATCAATCCGCCAAACGAATTTCGCGCGGCCCGGCGTTCCTCAATTCGCTTGCGAATCGCTTCGGGGGAATCATCTTTGAGCGATGCGGGAGCGCTGGCCGTGGGCGCGGGCGTTGCGGTTTCGATGTCGTTGGCGATTAGGGCCAGCGAAAATTGGCCCTTGGGAATGTTGGCCAACTCGTCGAGCGACAAGCCGAGTTGGTCGCCAATGACCTGAAACGCTTCGCCCGCGATCACGTACAATTCGCTGGCGATCGGCTTGAGCTTGGGATCGGCCAGCATTTGACCCGTCGGGCTGGCCGCCAGTCCCGCACGAAAATCGGTCACATTGTCGATGCGGATGTAACCCAGCGTCCGCTCGGGCAAAAGTCGCGGAGCGGCCGGAATAACCGCTTTTTCTTGCCCGCCGGCGGGCAAAATCGCGATTGCGGCGGTCCAGGCGACGGCCAACGCGAGAATAAAAGGTCGAGAAGACGGCGCGTGCATTTGAATCGCCTGGGGGTGAACAGTGGAAAAAGCGGTGGTGAGTGATAATTCGTTGTAACCGCATCAGCCTTGGCCGGTGGCCTCAATTTTTATCCAATTATCGGCCACGCGAAACTCCGTGACTGCTGCCATGTTAATACAATAATAGTGTTTGCGAATCAGTCCGTTTCCGCCAAGTGGATTTCAAAGATGACCTATTCATTGCGTTGCCTGTCGCTTGCCATGGTTGCGGCGTTGTGTTGCGGCGGCGTTTTCGCCAGTGCGCACG
>JBGSVE010000035.1:0-17434 GCA_041753075.1 Pirellulaceae bacterium | reverse complement strand
GCGAACTCGCTCTCGGGAACGGACAACGCTTCAGCTTCGGCGGCCAATCGCTTGGCCGTCGTCACATCGCCACGGTCAAGCGCCGCGCGTCCGGCCGCGACCAACTGTAGCGCCGTGGTTTTCTTTGACGGTGGTGTTGCGGTCGCGGTTGCTACGGCGACCGCAGTTGGTGGTGCAGCCGGTGGCGCACTCGGTGGCATATCCAACAACGCCGCCTCGAAGCCCATCATGGTCAGCTTCTGGCGCAGTGCCAAGACGTTTGGTTGCAGGGCTGGCAATGGTTGGGCATTGGCCTTGGCGCGACGATACAACTCGACCGCTTCGCGATACTCTTTGGCATCCAGGGCCGCTTGAGCACGTCGCAGCAGATCGTTGGTCGCCGTGATGCGAGCCTCGGTGCTTGGCGGTGCGGCAACCGCCGCCGGTGCGGGCGTGGTCGATTGTGCTGCCAGACGCGATGACGTGGCGACTAGCGCCAACAATCCCGCTCCGACCAGCATCGACAAATGCCGCGCGATTGTCCGCGTTGGCGAGTTTTGATTGGGGGCGTCTAACGCGGCACTCCCGGTTCGCGGTTGATAAATCGTCACGTTGTCCATGCCAAAAATCCGTTTGAGGCTGACCGGTTGATGTTGGCCCATATCGCCTGACCATTCCATTGATCGAAGTCCATTCGTCGGTCCCGAACCAGCATCGATGCGGTGGGTGACAATTCCATGTCACGCCGTTACAACAGCATCGAAACCAAAACGGGTTGTGTTGGCGGGAATACGACCCCAGACGGGCGAGCGTCAATCCCAATTTAGGCCCACCCGCAAAAAATTCATGGAGCGCTCTTGATGTCCAAGCGTATTTTGATGCTGGTGGGCGATTACGTCGAAGATTACGAAGCGATGGTGCCGCTGCAAATCTTGCAATGTGCCTCGCATCAAGTCGAAACGGTTTGCCCCGGTAAGTCCAAGGGCGACACCGTGATCACCGCAATCCACGATTTCGACGGTGCCCAGACGTACAGTGAAAAGCCGGGCCACCGCTTTGCCATTACGGCTGATTTCGCCGGCCTCAAGCTCACGGAGTTCGATGCGCTGGTGATTCCCGGCGGCCGTGCACCGGAATACTTGCGGCTCAACGCCGAAGTGCTTGATTTGGTGCGGCATTTTGATGCCGCCAAGAAGCCGATTGCCGCCATTTGTCACGGTCCCCAAATTCTCGTCGCCGCCGGTGTCTTGAAAGGTCGTGAATGCAGTTGCTATCCCACCTGCAGTCCTGAGGTCACCACCGCCGGTGGTCGTTACATCACGCCCAGCGCCGGACTGGACTCAGCCCATGTCGAAGGCAATCTCTGCACCGCACCGGCGTGGCCAGCGCATCCCGCCTGGATGCGAGAGTTCCTAAAGATGCTCGTCGTGGAACACATTGATCACACCTAAACCGCCGACGGTTCGCTGACGAACACCTTCATCGAATGGCACAGCATCGGCACCAGTCGATTACTCGATGGCAACGGTCCATTCAATTCTGGATAGATGTCGTTGGGCGAATCGGCTGCGGTGTCCATGAACAATGTCCAATTCATCCCGCGGCCGATTTGCGGCATCGAATAATCTCGCGGGGCACCGGTGCTGTTGAACAACATCAACAAATCGCGTCCCAGCCCTTCGGGGTCTTCGGCCTTCGTCGGTGCAGCGATGTAAACCATCATCGCCAATTCGCCTTGGCCCCAATTCAGCGGCGTGCCGTCGGGCGCGTACCATGACACATCGGGCACCAATCGTCCTTCGATCTGTTGACCCGTCAAGTATGTCGTTCGCCGTACCGATGGTTGCGTTTTGCGAAACGCGATCAAACTTTGTGCAAACCGGAACATCTCAGCGTTGCGCTCGACCAGCTTCCAATCGAACCAACTGATTTCGTTGTCTTGGCAATACGCATTGTTGTTGCCGCGCTGGGTTCGACGAATCTCGTCACCGCTGACCAACATCGGCACACCTTGGCTGAGCATCAACGTCGCCATCATGTTTTTGATTTGACGAGTCCGCACGTCGCTGATCAGCTTCTTGCGAGTCGGACCTTCGACGCCATAGTTATCGCTGATGTTATGGTTGTCGCCGTCACGGTTGTCTTCACCGTTGGCCATGTTGTGCTTGTGCTTGTACGACACCAAGTCGTTCATCGTGAAGCCGTCATGGCTGGTCACAAAATTGATGCTGCAAGCCGGTGGTCGTCCGGCGTGTTCATACAAATCGCTGCTGCCGGCCAACCGCGTCGCCAGCGCACCGAGCGTACCGCCGTCACCGCGCCAAAATGCACGCACATCATCGCGGTATCGTCCGTTCCACTCGGCCCAGCGAGAATTGCCAAACGAACCGACTTGGTACGCACCGGCGGCATCCCAGGCCTCGGCAATAATCTTCGTATCGGCCAACAACGGATCCTCGGCAATCAATTCGACCATCGGCGGATTTGGCACCAAATTGCCCTTGCGATCGCGACTCAAGATCGACGCCAAGTCAAACCGGAAACCATCGATGTGGTAGTTGTGAACCCAGCTTCGCAGGCAATGAAAAATCATCTCGCGAACCACCGGATGATTGCCATTAAGCGTATTGCCGCAACCGCTGTAGTTACTGAAATGGCGACCTTCGCTGAGGATGTAGTAAACCTGGTTTTCCAACCCCTTGAACGACAACGTCGGACCGTTTTCGTTGCCTTCGCAAGTGTGATTGAAGACCACGTCAAGAATCACTTCAATGCCGGCGGCGTGTAGCGCCTTGACCATCGTTTTGAATTCATTGACCTGAGCACCGGGCACGAGACTGTTCGCATACCCTCGATGCGGCGCAAAGAACGCCATCGGGTCATAGCCCCAATAGTTCGGTCGCGCCAACTTCGCACCATGAATGTTGCGAATCGGAAACTCGTGAACCGGCATCAACTCGACCGCCGTCACACCGAGTGATTGCAAGTACGGAATCTTTTCAATCACGCCGAGATAGCTGCCCGGTGCCGAAGCATGCGCCGATCGACTCTTGGTCATACCGCGAACGTGCATTTCATAGATCACCGACTCGGCCAGCGGCCGGCGAATATGTCGATCACCTTCCCAGTCGAATTCATGATCGACCACCACGCATCTCGGCGGACGAATCACACCGTCATCGGACTTCTGGTAAGTTCCCGCCAGCGCCCCCGCATACGGATCGATCAACCGCGCTCCGCTGTCAAAGCGATGGCCTTGCTCGGGTGCCCAGGGGCCGCTGGCTTGGAAGTGGTAAAGCTGGCCCGCTTCGACGCCGGGCACATGCACACTCCACACATCGCCCCACCGATCCGTATCGCGGTCAAATTCGATGATCTCGCTGGGCTCGCGGTCGTTGATGCTGTTGTAGAGCAACAAACGCATCGCGGTCGCCGAGCGGCTGAAGACCGAAAATTGAACTCCGGTATCGTGGACGTTCGCGCCGAATGGCGTGTGGTAGGAAAATTGCAACGGAGGACAGGGATGTCGCATAAGCATAGGGCAGGTCTTTCCTAAATCGTATCCGCAGCGGATTGGTTGTAAGTTCAAGGTTGTCTAACGGGAGGCAACTGAAACCTACCACTGGTCCCGGCACAGGTCGGCAATCCGCCGCCATGTCGGGCCGCAATTCTGCCGGCGCGTGAGCGCCGCACGGATGGAGTAACGACTACTGAAAAAACCTTACAATCGTGTCGGGGAACTTGTACGCATTGGCAACGAGTTTGTCGGCGGCCAACTCACCCGCCCCTTGACCACACGTGCTCCAGAATACCCTTTGGCGTTACACTGCGTGCGGCCCCTTTTGCCTTGTGGCAAATAAAGGAAGATCATCTTCCCCAATCATCCGTTTCACCGTCGAATCATTCTGTTATGCCAGCCACCTATCGCTCCGCCGGGGTCGATCTTGATGTTTACGCCGAATCGATGGGCCGTTTGCCGGCGCTGATGCACCGCACGTTCAGCCCGCGAGTGATGCGTAACGACGGTGGATTCGCGGGCCTGTTTCGGCTCGACTTTGACGGCAAACTGTTTGCCCGCAATTACAAGGAGCCGATTTTGGTCAGCGGTACCGACGGCGTCGGTACCAAACTGAAGGTCGCCCAACTCACCTCCCGCCACGCCACAGTCGGCATCGATTTGGTCGCCATGTGCGTCAACGACCTGCTCTGTACCGGTGCCGAACCGCTGTTCTTTCTCGACTACGTCGCGATGGGCCGCGACGATCCCGATCGGCTTGAACAAATCGTTCGCGGCATCAGCGACGGCTGCGTTACGGCGGATTGTTCGCTGTTGGGCGGTGAAACGGCAATCATGCCCGACATGTACGGCGGCGACGATTACGACTTGGCCGGTTTCGCGGTCGGTGTCGTGGATCGCGAGCGCCTGATCGACGGCAAATCAATCGCAATCGGCGACCGCATCATCGGCTTGGCCAGTAGCGGACTTCACAGCAACGGGTTCAGTCTGGTTCGCAAAATCATCGCCGACGCGGGCATCGATTTCGCATCGAACAATGAATCCCTCGGTGGTAACGTAGCCGACGAGTTATTACGGCCAACCACGATTTATGTCGAAGCCGTTCGCACGGTCCAGTCGCATTATCGCGTCAAACAGGTGATTCACGGTATCGCGCACATCACCGGCGGTGGTGTCGAAGAAAACCTCGACCGGATTTTGCCCAAATCAATGGATGCCCGCGTCCAGGCCAACAGTTGGCCAATTCCGCGAGTGTTTAGTTGGTTACAAGAACTCGGCGAAGTCGAACCAACCGAGATGCGCCGCGTATTCAACATGGGGATTGGTTTGACCCTTGTCGCCAATGCGTACTATGTTTCCAGCATCATCGCCCAGTTAGCTGCGGTCGGGATCGCCGCTTACGACATCGGCGAAATCGTCCCGGGAACGGGCAAGGTGCAATTGGTTTAGGGTCGTCGAACACTTTGCACCTTCCCAAACGGTTGGGGACAACCGTTCTACAATGAGACGACTTTGCGTTTCTGGAGCCCGCCCTGGCGAATCACCGTTGCCGCAGGCTCTAGGCTTTCCTACCATTGATAATCTAGGTTGACTTGCCCAGTTGTGCGGCTCGACCGATCCCTCTTTCAAATTTGACGGAAACAAGCGTAATGCACGGCTTAAGATTGGCTCTGAATAATTCTCGTCGAGTCGCCGTCGCCGTCGGCTTGGCGATGCTCGGACTCGTCGCACCGATCTTGGTGATCGCCCAAGACAAGGGCGCCGGCGCGATTTCGAGCAGCTCGATTCCAAACCAATCCCCAATCTCGAGTCAAGCATCGCCGGCGATCGCACCGATCGTGCCGTTGCAACCCGGTCCCCAGGATTCATTGGTCTCCAAGCTGGTCACCAGTCTTTTACCACGTCGCCACATCAGCAAGCGACCCGTCGATGACCAAGTCGCCGAGCGGGCCTTGGAGACGTTCGAGAAAATGCTTGATCCGTTGAAACTGTATTTCTTGCAGACCGATATCGATGAGTTCGCGAAATACAAAACGACTATCGACGATATGGTCCGCGCCGGTGATATTTCGCCCGCCTACGCGATTTTCAATCGCTACCTGCAGCGGGTTAACGAGCGTGCCGAAGTCGTGCAAACGTTGGTCCAGCAAGACATGGATATGAACGTTGAGGAGACGATCGTGGTCGATCCTAAGACAGCGGTTTATGCGAAGTCGTTCGAGGAATCGAACGATCGTTGGCGTCGCCAGATCAAGCTGAATCTGTTGGATTTGAAGGACGAAGGCAAAACGATCGAAGAGTCACGCGACCAATTGAGCCGTCGCTACGCACGATTGGCCCGCCGCTGGGCGCAAACCGATGCCGACCAATTGCTGGAACTTTATTTGACCTCGATCACGATGGCGTATGATCCCCATACGACCTACATGTCGCCAGGTTCGCTCGATGATTTCCAAATTATGATGCGGTTGAACCTCGAAGGCATCGGCGCGGCGCTGAGAGAGAAAGATGGCTACACCGTCGTCAGCAACGTGATCCCCGGCGGTGCCGCGGATCGTGACGGTCGGCTGAAGGAAGATGATTACATCGTCAGTGTCGGCCAAGGCACCTCCGGCGAAATGGTTGACATTGTCGAAATGCCACTGAAGCAAGTCGTCGACCAAATTCGCGGTCGCGCCGGAACCACGGTTCGCCTGGGCGTCAAAAAAGGCGGTGCCGGTGACATGGAAACTTACCAAATCGTTCGCGCTCAAGTTGAACTCGAAGAAAGCGCCGCCCGCGGCAAAGTCATCGACCACCAGCTTCCTGGATCACCGGAAACGATGAAAATTGGTTACATCAACTTGCCCAGCTTCTATCTCGACATGGATGGGGCGCGCAAAAACTCGGTTGATTTTCGCAGTAGCACGCGTGACGTTCGCAAAATCCTTGACGGGTTTCGCGCTGATGGCGTCGAAGGCGTTGTGCTTGATTTGACCAAGAACGGCGGCGGTTCGCTGCAGGAAGCGATCAGCCTGACCGGTTTGTTCATCGATCGCGGCCCGGTCGTCCAGGTCAAGAACAGCAACGGTCGGGTCGAAGAGTTGGCCGATGAAGAACCCGGCGTCGCTTGGAACGGTCCGCTGGTCGTGATGACCACGAAGTTCAGCGCCTCGGCGAGTGAAATCTTGGCCGGCGCAATTAAGGATTATCGCCGCGGAATCATTATCGGTGACCCCGCCACGCACGGCAAAGGCACAGTGCAAACCCTGATGGACCTTGGCCAAGAATTGATGGGCAACAACCGCACCAACCTCGGTGCATTGAAAGTCACGTTGCAACAATTCTACCTGCCCGACGGTGACAGCACTCAGCGCAACGGCGTCGCCGCCGATGTGGTTTTGCCATCGATCACCGCAGACATGGACGTCGGCGAAGCCGATTTGGATTTCGCACTGCCTCACGATACCGTCCCCATGGCTCGGCACCGCGTCTACAACATGGTTCCCGGCAACGTGGTGCAAACGCTGCGTCAAAACAGCATTCAGCGCGTCACGCAGGAAATGGACTTCATCGACTTGATGAAGAAGCGAGAATTTTATGTCCGCGCCAAGGCCGAGAAGACGTTGTCATTGAACGAAGAAGCGTTCATGGCCCGACGAAAAGAAATGGATTCGCAAAAGGAAGAAGAAAAGGAAGCTGAGGCGCTCGAAAAAGCGACTGAGATTGTCTTCCGCGACTACTTCTACAATCGCGAAGCGATCAACGTTGCCCACGACTACATCAACGGCCTGCGTCAACAAAACCTAGCCACCGCCGCAATGGTGCGCTAACGGTTCCTGTTCCAGACGTACCGCCGCCCGATTCCGGCTCCTGGCTGGGTTCAATTCACCCAGCCGCCTCGCGATAGCGTGCGGTTCCCACTACTGCGTCAACCTCGTGCTATTGCACTGTGGCCGATTGTAAATTTGAGCAGCCAAGTTGTAGACTTACTGCCGCGCCGCAAAGCGAAAATTGCGACTCTGCGCAAAAAACTTCATCGGATTCTCGTAAACCACTTTGCGGATCAACGATTCGCTGTGGCCACGGCGACGAAGCTCGAAAATTAAATCGGGAATCGCTGTCGGTTTGCTTGGCCCCCAATCGCCCGCTGAATTGGCCATCAACCGCTCGGTGCCGAATCGCTCGATCATGTCCGCCGCTCGTGCGGGCGTACATTTGGTGATCGGATACAACGTCATGCCTGCCCAAAAACCGCGATCGAGCACTTCGCCGATCGTGTGTTCCTCGACGTGATCGACCAAAATCCGTGATCGCGTCAACCGCGAATCGCCTTCGAGCATATCCAGAATCATCCGCGTGCCTTGGTATTTGTCTTCCAAATGCGGCGTATGAATCAGGATCGATTGGTCGTACTTCGCGGCCAACTCAAGATGCTCAATGAACACGATCGCTTCGTTCTTGGTGTTTTTGTTGAGCCCAATTTCGCCAATCCCCAGCACACCGGGACGATCCAGAAATTCAGGGATCATGGCGATCACGTCGCGCGACAGACTGACGTTCTCGGCTTCTTTCGCGTTGATGCACAGCCAACAATAGTGCTGGATGCCGTAAATCGCCGCCCGGCGCGGTTCGACTTCGGTCAATTGGCGAAAGTAGTCGCGAAATCCATCGGCGCTGCCGCGATCAAAACCCGCCCAGAATGCCGGTTCGCTAATCCCGACGCAGCCCATCCGGGCAAGCGTTTCGTAATCGTCCGTGATTCGCGAAACCATGTGAATGTGGGGATCGAAATAGTCCATGGCGGGGCGAGGTACTTCGCGTTCGAGGAAATTTTAGCGGCGCAGTGCTGCGTGTCAGCTTCGATTTTGGGGACAACCGTTCTACAATCGCCGCGACACGAAATGCACACAGCGTTCTTAGATCCCCAAGACCTTGCGCCACTGGGCATCATAGGGTCGGGAAAAAAGGTGCTGCAACCGCTTCGCTCGCTCGGCCGGCTGGGCGTCGTCAAGCAAAATACGAATCGCCTCATCGATTCGGTCGCGCCGCGGGTCATCGATTTCGCCACCCTCGGCGGCGTGATCAATGCGGTCCAACGCCGCAGCGATATCGATCAACTTGGACCGCATCGTCAAAAACGTCTCGTCAAAGATTTTCTCCGGCGCTGGCAACGGCAAAGCCCTTCTGCGAATTCCAAACTTTTCTATTGTAGAACAATTGTCCCAATTGTTCATTCCGCACATTATACACCGCCAACAAACTCCGGTTGTTGAACCGGCCAGCGGCGGCGGGCGTAACCGCCGTTGAGAGAATCGCTAATTGCGATATATTACCGGACCTGCGCAACCCGACCGGGTGCCAAACTGGCCCAACAACTTTTCCACTGAAATTTTGCAGCACGACATGGAAAACATTGATATTTCCAAGACTTCCGCGACCGCGGGCGGCCGTAAACCGATGATCGAAGCGGTTGGATTGAGCAAGTTTTACGGACCCTTTGCCGCCGCCCGAAACGTCTCGTTCTCGGTCGCCGAAGGCGAATTAGTTGCTTTTCTTGGTCCCAACGGTGCCGGAAAAAGCACCACGATGAAGATGTTGACCGGCTACATCGCGCCCAGCGAAGGCCACGCCAAAATCGCAGGCCACAACATGATGGAAGACCGCATCGCAGGCAGCAAACGCCTCGGCTACCTGCCCGAAAACGGACCGCTGTACCCCGAAATGACTCCAGCGGGCATGTTGGATTTCTTTGCCGAAGCCCGTGGGCTCAGCTCCGCATATAAGAAACAACGGATCGAGGCCGTCGTCGATATCTGTGACTTGTCGACCGTGATGTTCAAGCCAACGAGCAAGTTGTCCAAGGGGTTCAAGCAGCGCGTCGGCATGGCCCAAGCACTGTTGCACGAACCCGATGTGCTCATCATGGACGAACCGACCGCCGGGCTCGACCCGAACCAAATTCGGGGCGTCCGCGCGACGTTGCGAAAGCTCAGCGAAACGAAAACGATTCTGCTCAGCACCCACATCCTGCAAGAAGTCGAAGCGATGGCGGATCGTGTCATCATGATCAACGAAGGACGGATCGTGTACGACGGTTCGGTCGCCGGTCTGCGCCAATCGGGCACCGACCTGGACGATGCGTTCCATACATTGACTCGCGGCGTTTCGGTCTAGTTGCCACGCGATCTCGTCCGTCTGATTTAGCCCCTATTTAAAATTCTATCCGTCCCCAACCGAACTTAACGTCCCATGAACCTTCCCTCGATCTCTTCAGCCGTATTGAATCTACTGCTGCTGGACCTCGTGTTTTTGGCAGTGGTGCTATTGATCGTGGCCGTGCTGTTGAAAACCAAGCGGGCCGCCTTTGCCGTAATGAAACGCAACTTCGTCGGCTACTTCAGCAATCCGACCGGTTATGTGTTTCTGTGTATCTTTGTGTTTTTGACTTCGTTGGCCGCATTTTGGCCGTATGAATTTTTCAACCAAAACTTAGCGACGCTCGACCAACTGAATTATTGGTATCCGTTGATCATGTTGGTATTTATTCCAGCGATCACGATGAGTATTTGGGCCGAAGAAAAACGCCAAGGCACCGACGAGTTATTGTTGACGTTGCCCGCCGACGATTTTGACATCGTAATCGGCAAATACATGGCAGCCTCGGCGATTTTCACCGCGTCGCTGCTGTTCTCTCAAATCAGCACGTTCACAACATTGGCAATTCTGACCGATGGATCGCTCGATACCGGGCTGATCTTCACAACCTATTTGGGATATTGGTTTGTCGGTTTGACAATGATCGCGATCGGCATGATCGCCTCGTTCTTGACCGGAAACTTGACCGTGGGTTTCATTCTGGGATCACTGTTCAACGCACCATTGGCGTTTGCCTCGCTGTCCAAGAGTTTGATACCCACGAAATGGATCGCTAACATCTTGGCCGAATCGGGAATCGCTCGCCCGTTCGATGATTTTGGTCGCGGTGTTATTAGTTTGTCGTCGGTGATTTACTTCGTGTTGGCGTCGGTCGTGGCCTTGTATGTGTGCATGGTGTTGATCGGTCGTCGCCATTGGACCGGCGGTAAAGATGGCAACACGATGGCTTGGCATTACATCGCCCGCACGCTCGCGCTCGTTGTATTGACCGGTGCCGCCGTGGTGGTGTTCCGCAACTTGGATTTCATTCGCCACGATGCGACCGAAAACAAAGTCAGCTCGTTGGCACCAGCGACCAAAAAATTGATTCGCGAACTGGACCCCAAACGCCCAATCGTGATCGATGCGTTCATCAGCGATGATATTCCCGAACAGTACGCTCGGACGCGTTATGAGTTGTTGAACCTGTTGAAAGAATTTCGCAGCGAAGCGTCCAAGCGTGGCCGTGGGATTGAAGTCAATCTCTATGACAACATTGAATTGTTCAGCGAAGACGCCGACTTGGCGCAGAAGCGATTCGGAATCGAGCCGGTGACGCGATTGGTGCGTGAAAAGGGTGCCGACGTTGAGAAGCAACTGATCCTCGGAGCGGCATTTAAAAGCGGACTGGAAACGGTCACGGTGCCGATTTTCGAGCACGGCATTCCCGTCGAATACGAATTGGTCCGTTCGATCAACACCGTTTCCAAAGGCGATCGCAAACGCGTTGGCATCGTCGCCACCGACGCACGGCTCAGCGGCGGGTCGGTGATGAGCGGTATGAGTTTCCAACAGGTGCCAAAACATCCGCTCGTTGATGAATTGGAAAAGCAGTACGAGGTCGAGACGGTCGATTTCAGCGCTGATGTTTTACCAGGACAATTCGACGCGCTCGTCGCCGTGCAACCTTCGTCATTAGCTCCTGAACAATTCGCGCGGTTTGTCGATGCGGTCAAGTCCGGAGTGCCAACGGCGATCTTTGAAGATCCATTGCCGTTCGCCGCCGGTTACATTCCCGGAACCGGTGAACCGAAACAAGCGGCCGGTGGATTCATGGGCGGTGGCGGACCAACGCCCAAAGGCGACATGCGAGTGTTGTGGAATTTGTTGGAACTCGACATACCGGGCAAGCCAGGGATGCAAGGTTTGTTCGAGCCGTCACTCGCTTGGCAACAATACAACCCGTATCCGAACTTGGAAATGAATGTTAACGACTTGTGGGTGTTCATTGATTCGCAAGCTCCCGGCGCAGTCGATGCGCTCAGCGACGCCAATCCGGTGACCAGCGGGTTGCGCGAGGTATTGACCTTGTTTACCGGTGTGGTGAATGCCAAGAAAGACGCAACCCTGAAGCACACACCGCTGTTGACCAGCGGTGCGGCCAGCGGATTGATGGACTCGGCCGCCGCCCAGAAGGTACTTAGCCGCGAATCGAATATCATTCGCGAAGAAGGGGCGCCGCTGGGTCCGCAAATCGTCGCGATGGCGATCGAAGGCGAAGCCAAACCGGCGGCGAAACCGGCAGCACCTATTGACGGTGAAGCCGAACCAGCGGCAGCCAAGGCCGACACACCGATCAAGGTGATTTACACTGCCGACACAGATTTGATGTTGCCGGTTTTCTTACAACTGCGTGCCGATGCCAATCAGGTTCAAGGTTTAAGATTTCAATTCCAGAACGTTACCTACATTCTTAATACGATTGATTACTTGACCGGCGAAATTGATTTTCTCGAAGTGCGAAAACATGAGCCGATCTTTAGCAGTCTGCGATTGATCGACTCGGTCAAAGAAGAAGCCACCAGCTCGGTTCGCGTCAAGGGAAAAGAGTTCCAAGACGAATATGAGACTTTGGTACGTGAGGCCCAGGAAAAGATTGACGTCGAGTTGAAGAGCTTGCGTGAGGACGTCGAGAAGCTGACGAAGGAAAGTTCCGATGGCAAAGTCAGCCGAGCGGTTATGCAAGAAAAAGCCCAGCAGTTTGCCATCAAGAAGGAACAGCTTGAGCGTGGTCTTGATGTGAAACGCACCAAGTATGAACGTGACCGAGAACGCAGCATCCGCGACATCCGTCGCGAAGCAGCGCTCGATGTTACGAAGATTCAAAATTCGGTGAAAGCTGCAGCGGTGGCGCTGCCTTGCATTCCGCCGCTGTTGATTGGAATTGTGGTTTTTGCTTCTCGTCGTTTGCGTGAACGCGAAAACATCACCAAGAGTCGTTTGAAATAATTGTGAGAATCTGATTGTGAACGAAGAAGCAAAAACCAGTTTGTTCTGGGTGACATCGTTGGTGGCCGTGGCGGGTGCGTTTTTTGTATCGCGAACTCCGGAAAGCGAAAGCTCGAGCCGGTCGCAGATCAACCAACCGCTGTTCCCCAGCTTTACCGATCCGTTGGCGGCGTCGACGATGCGAATCGTGACGTTCGACGAAGGCCAAGGTGAATTGGCAAAGTTTGAAGTTGGCAAAGATGCCAAAACCGGCGTCTGGTCATTGCCGTCGCGAAACAATTATCCAGCCGATGCATCGGAGCAAATGAAGAATGCCGCCAATGCACTGCTGGGTGTCAAAATCCTCAGCGTCCAATCGGACAGTCCCGAGGATCACGAAAGCCTAGG
Source organism: Pirellulaceae bacterium (assembly GCA_041753075.1). Taxonomy (GTDB): domain Bacteria; phylum Planctomycetota; class Planctomycetia; order Pirellulales; family Pirellulaceae; genus UBA6163. The sequence continues at coordinate 4,425 of JBGSVE010000035.1, read as the reverse complement.
CGTGATCGAGCCGAATGCCGATTCATTGCAAGCCGGTGACGAGGGCGTCGGGCGGTTGGTGACACTCAAGGGTAACAACAATGCGACCTTGGCCGCAGTGATCATCGGCAATCCCGTCAAGGGTCGCGAGGGCCAACGGTATGCGCGAGTTCCCGGCCAAGAAGCGGTCTACATTATCGCGATTGATGACGCTCCGTTGTCGACCAAGTTCGAGGATTGGATCGAAAAGGATCTGCTGCAATTGAGCAGCATCGACATCAGCAATGTTGAAATCCAAAACTACGACGCGGCGCTCGAGCTGGGCAATCAATTGGCGCTGAACCGTGCCTATGACGCCAAGTTGTCGCTCGATGGTAGCAACAATTGGCAACTCGATTCGATGGTGCTATATGGCCAAGATGGTGAGCAACAGGAAATCAAGCTGGCCGAGGGCGAGAAGTTGGCCACGGCTAAGTTGAATACACTGAAAAACGCGCTTGATGATTTGAAGATTGTTGACGTGGCGGCCAAGCCCAAGGGCATGTCCGAAAACCTCAAGGCCGACAAGGATTTGGTCAGCGATCAACAGGCGGTGATGTCGTTGGCCACGCGCGGGTTCTTTCCCGTGACCCAGGGTGACATTCTGTCGGCCAATGGCGAGATGACGGTTTCGCTCAACGACGGCGTTCAATACGTCTTGCGATTTGGCAATGTGGAAGGGTTGAGTGAAGATAAGCCGGCCGAACCGAAAGCCGATGACGAAGCCAAAGCAGACGAAAAGCCAGTGGCGGGCGGTGCCAATCGGTATTTGCTCGTCACCGCGCGGGTCAACGATGCAAGTTTCCCGCCGCCCGAGTTGTTGCCAATCCCCAAGTCGATCGAAGAGCTCGACGGTCCACCTACGGATGAACCCGCAGCGGCTGCGACGGACGATGCGAAAGTGACCGAGGAATCAACCGAAGCTGCTGAAGGTACTGGTACTGTTGAGCAGAGCGGCGAAGGTGAAGCCAGCGGCAGCGGCCAAGGTCAGGATAAGTCTGAGGCCACAACCGACGCCGAACCACCTGCGGAGACTGAACCACCTGCGGAAACCGAAACCGCGACGCAGACCGATCCAGCAGCCAAAGCAACGGAACCCGCCGAGCCCGCAACGTCAGATCCTGCCGCAACCGAACCTGCCGCAACCGAAGCGGCGGCGATGCCTGCGGACAAACCAGCGGGCGCGGTCGATGATGCCGAGGAAACTGCGGAAGAAAAGCAGGAACGTTTGGAAGCCGAACAGGAAAAAATCACCAAGGAAAACCAACGCAAGATCGACGAGCGAAAAGACAAACTCGAAGCCGCCGGTCGGCGCGTGCGTGAGTTAAACGGCCGCTTTGCCGACTGGTATTATGTGATTCCCGAAGCGACGTACCGCAACTTGCGATTGTCCAAGGACGAGTTGATTGAAAAACCAGTCGCCGCCGAAACGACTCCCGGTGCCGGACCAGCGGGCTTCAATCCCGGAATGCTCGATCCCGCCAGCGTCGGACCCGGAATCCAATTGCCGTAGTTCTACAATTAAGTACCAAAGTCGAGCATGACCATCCAGCGCAACGCCACACGTCCCGTTCCGGTCGGCTCGATCATCATTGGTGCTGGAAATCCGATCGCCATTCAAAGCATGACGGCGACGAAGACCCAGAATGTCGCAGCGACCGTTGCCCAGGCCGAGGCGCTGCGCGAATCCGGTGCGGGTGTGGTTCGCATCGCCGTGGACAGCGACAAAGACGCCGAAGCGCTTGCCGAGATTCGTCGCCACACGACCGCGAATCTGGCGGTCGATCTGCAGGAGAATTTTCGGTTGGCCGAGTTGGTTGCACCACATGTGAACAAGATTCGCTACAACCCAGGTCACCTCTATCACCATCAGAAAGATCGACCTTGGCAAGAGAAAGTCGCGTTCATTATCGAGCACGCCGCGCGGCACGATTGTGCCGTGCGGATTGGTGTGAATTGTGGCAGCGTCGATCCGACGAAGCGTGACAAGTATGACGCGTCGGACTCGATCACGCCGATGCTCGAAAGTGCAATCGAGCATTGTGAATTTGTCGAATCGCTGGGGTTCACGCGGTTTATCGTTTCGCTCAAGGACAGCGATCCGGCGAAGGTCGTCGAAGTCAATCGGCGGTTCGCGACACTGCGTCCCGATGTGCCGTTGCATTTGGGCGTGACCGAAGCGGGCATGCCGCCGGATGGTATCATCAAAACACGCGTGGCCTTCGAGCAACTGATCGGCACCGGAATTGGCGACACGATTCGCGTTTCGTTGACCGTGCCCAACAGCCGCAAGCCTGAGGAGATCGAGGCCGGCGCGGAGATTTTGCGTGACATTGCCGCCGGGCGGGTGCGTTCGGTCGTGCGGCTGAACGAATCGGGGCTGAACATCATCAGTTGCCCGAGTTGTTCGCGGGTCGAGAACGAAGCGTTTATTGAATTGGCCCAAAGCGTCAAGGAGATGACGCAGTACGCCAAGCAGTATGACTTGACGATTGCGGTGATGGGATGCCGCGTCAATGGTCCCGGCGAAACCGATGATGCCGATCTTGGGTTGTGGTGTGGACCGACGCGCGTCAATCTGAAGCGCGGCACCGAAGTCGTCGGTGCGTTTCCTTATGATGAGATTTTGCCGAAGCTCCAAGTCGAATTGGATCGCTTGATTCGGTCAAAAGCTGCCACTTAGAAGAACTGCAAGCTTGATTCGTTATCGAGAAAACAACGTAATTGTTAAGGTTCCTTCGCGACCACTTGAAACGGATAGGGCTGCAGCCGCTCATATTGATTAAAGAAAGCCAGATTGTTTGGGGCATGTTGAATATACGGAACGTCAAGCACTAACTGGTTTCGGTACCAGGCTTTGATGGCGTACCCCGATAGTCGGTGGGGCGACGCCTGCCAGCGACTGCCCGCGGGAGTGGAGACAGCTTCGACGATGACCACCGCCTCAGGATTCGTTCCCTGGACATAGGCGAAGACCGCGCCATCGATCACGTTGGTTTCTGGGCTTCGATAGCGGTACAGCGGCGTCGTCAGCAACCGCAACTCCCACTCGCTGCGCTTGTCTTCCCCCCAATTACTGGTGACGCGGTAGTGCCGGGCGATGTCCCGCATCTGCGTCAACCGCATTCGCTCCGTATCAGCGGGAACGTTGGCATCCATCAAAGTCGCAGGCGGCGTGTCACACTTGGGCGACGACCAATAACTCTGCGACCCCTTGTCGACCTGAATCGGCTGCGGCGAAACCGCCACAAGCGATTCCACATAGTGCTGCTTCCGATCGTTCAGGTGCGATTTGGAAAGAACGACGGGGCGTTGCTGAAGCGTCCAAACGCAGATGGCCCCGTTTGCGCCGCTTACCGGATTTTGCCATCGAAATAGCGGTTTCGACTGTAGGACAGTCGGGCGTTCCCCTGCCTGGACGGTCAACGCCTGCAACCGAGTCAGCAGATAATCAAGACGCGAATCGACTGCCGGCGTTGGCTCGTCGCTCGACACGAAACCCTCACAGCCAATCCCAAAGCAAAGCATGACTGCCACTCGAACCGAAAGAAATTGCATCTCGTTACCTCGCCCGCAGCATAATGGTCTCACTTCAGCAGTCGGGAATCATAGCTCAATCAGACATAACGTCTATGCCTGGGTGAGACTCGGGGTTGCCAACATTGAGAGTGGGACTGAAGTTGGTAGCCGTCATTCACCGTTCCAGTCTACTAATATGGGATCGAACTGAAGCGTGAAAGCGAGTTTTTTTCCGTCGCGCGACCAGGCACCGCCTGTAACCTTGCCACCGACGTCGGGCAAGAGAAATGGCTGTGCTGGTTTGTTGGCCGTTGCGGAAAGCAGAAACAACAAAGATTTTTTGGCATCCGTCGGCCCCTGCGATACTAGAATCTGATGGTCATTTGGCGACCAACTGAAGCTAACGACATAACCGTTGGGACGATCCAGCAAGAGCGTCCATTGGTCTGGCTGGTCACTCGATACGACTGCAAACTCATCTAAGTTGTCGCCCGTCCGTCGGCCTTTGAAGGCAATTTTACGACCGTCCCTCGACCAAGCCATGTTCCAATAGAAATGACTGTATCGTTGCGCGGCTTCACCGGTTAATAGTGGAGTAGCGATTTTCTTATCGACGCTCCAAAGATAAATTTGGCTTCCTTCACCGTAGGCCAAGAGGTTTGCGTCGGGCGACCATTGCAATCCCCAACCGGTGCGGCTGATGATCTGACGATCGCTGCCATCTGCATTGCAAATACCGACGCCCTCCTGCGCTGACGAAAACGCGATTTGCTCACCGTTGGGGGAGAAGTTGGGCATCGAACCCTGTCCTATGTCAAGCGTCAGGCTGCTGTCTACCTTTGCGACCATCAGGCGTGAGTCCAAGGTTGAGCGAGATGATTGGTCGTA
>JBGSVE010000034.1:0-21012 GCA_041753075.1 Pirellulaceae bacterium | reverse complement strand
GACGACTTTTGGACACGGGAGCCATGCCTCCAAAATCCCGGTTCCTAGGCAAATCCACGACAAAGTCTGATGGACCTACAATTCCGTCAGCTCCAAGGATTCGACGTATTGCCAAACAATACGCACTGGGTGATCGGCGTCAAGCAATGGCTCTAGCGACAATCATTGCATTTCAACCTGCATAAGTTAGGGGCATTGGGTGCCTGCTTGGCCACGTTTATATGCCTGCAAGTTTTTTTTCAGCATCACCGAAGCGTTGACGTTTCACATTCATGCGGTCCATGATTGAAAGATATAGACTGCACAACTTGCGATCTTCGTCAGCATTGTCGACGTAATCTAATACTCGCCCAGTTTCTAAACGTCCCGACAATCCGCCAGTCAACAGCACCGGCACTTTGCTGGAATCATGTGCGTTGCCTGACCACATGCTGGAAATAAACATCAGGCAAGAATGATCCAGCACCGTCGCATTGCCCTCGGGCATGGTATCGAGTTTCTTGGCCAGATAGGCGTATTGGTCACAGTAGTATCTTGAGATCCGTTCGTATTCATCGGAGCGATCATCGTGTGACGCCGAGTGATGCGTGCTTTTGACATCAAGAAATGGATAAAACAACCCCGACAAATCACGATTCAGTAGCAGCGTTGCAACTCGCGATTTGTCGGTTTGGAAACCGATCGCGACAATATCGCACATCAATCGCATGTGCTCGCGGATGTCTTCGGGCAATCCGTCGTCGGGACGTTTCATCATGGCGATCGTTTTGCCTTGATCTTTCGCGCGGTCTGCCGCTTTCGCCTGTGCCGCCCTCATCGATGACGCTCGCTTTTCCACTTCGCGCACACTGCTGAGATATTCCTCCAGCTTGGCCCGGTCGGACTCGCTGACACGGCGGCTGAGCGATATCGCATCGTCACGCACTCGGTCCAAGATGCTTTCGTTACGACGCGTGCCTTGGTTATCAAACAATGCGTCAAAAGCCAAAGACGGATAGACCTCCATCGGCACCGGCGACGTTGCGTTTTGCCATGAGATATGAGAACTGTACGCCATCGAGAAATTTGTCTCGTGGTAACCTGTCACGGGTTGTTCACAACCAAGCACCATGCTGGGCACAACGGTCTGGCCCTCGAAATGATTGGCGAGCACTTGATCCATACTGATATCGCCTCGCAGCTCGGAACCTTTTTGCAGCGCGGCACCGGAAAGAATGTTGCCCGTCTGACCAGGGTGAATGCCGACCTCGGTGGCGTTCTCATTGAACAAGCCAGTGATGAAGTTCATCTTGTGCTTAATTGGCTCCATCGGTGCGAGCGATTTACCGAGTTCCATTTCCGTCCCGCTGCCTTTGGCCCACCAGTGATCCTGGTTGATGCCACATCCCATAAATACAGCCGCAAATCGTTGGGGAGCAGGTGCGGCGTCGTTACCGATAACGGTTTCGTGGCCCCAAACCGGTATCGATTCGAACCAAGGCAGCGCCATCGCAACGCCGGCACCGCGCAACATCGTCCGTCGAGAAACGAGACGATCAGAATGCAAAATTTTCATGGATTGGCCACGACATTTTCCAAGGAATTGCGAACACGCTGATTCAAAAAACTGGGATTCGTCACGATCACTTCAATCATGCTGCTGAATCGATAATCATTTTCAGCGAGACTTTGTTTCATCGCTGCAATGGTCGACTCATCGGACAGTTGCAATGTTCGTCCCAGCCCAAACGCTAATAGTTTTCGACAAAGGTTGTCGACAAAATCGTCTTGCCTCCGCTCACGAATGTAGTCACGCAGGCCCTCGAGTCCGCGACCCTGGCTGCCGCCTGGGAACACAGCGGAATCGTCGATCGTGCGGCCTCCCAAGTCCTGTTCGCGAAGCTCGCCGACGGGACCGTAACCTTCAAACACCAAGCCCATTGAATCGATTCGATTATGGCAACCTGCACAAGCAACGTCTTGCCGATGTCGCTCGAGGGTCTCGCGCAATGTCAATTCACCAAGTTCAGTTTCATCACTGGGAAGATCCGGCACCGTTGCTGGTGGTGCGGGAACCTGCTCACCAAGCATCCGTTTAATCAACCAATTACCACGCTTCACTGGACTGGTGCGTAGGCCCGGTGAGTTATTGGTCAAGAACACAGCCATCGGAAGCAAGCCGCCACGTCCATATTGAGCGGAATTATCGATTCGAGTCCATTGATTGTCCGATTCACCAAATGATTTTTCAGGGTCAGCGGACGGTACCATCCCATAGTGTTCGGCGAGAACACGATTTGCAAACGTGTAATTCGCATACAGAAGATCGAGTAGCGAACCGTCTCGCGCGATCAGGTCATTGAAGAAATGAATCGGTTCGTCGGCCATCGCCTGCCGCAGTTCATCGGTGAATGCCGGGAACCGATTGCGATCAACTCCGTTGTGCTGGTCAAACCGGCGAAAGTCTAGCCAATTGCCAGCGAACTCGGTGATGAAACCCCGAACACGATCATCGCGAAGCATCCGCTGGCTTTGCTTGAGGATCGTCTCGGGCTGGCGCAATTGGCCACGCGCAGCCGAATTGAGTAGTGCCGAATCGGGCATGCTTGACCACAGGAAATAACTCAGCCGACTGGCCAGCGAGTAATCATCCAGCGGATAAACCGCAGCTTCGTCAGTGGATGTATCGATCGGCAAATCCATGCGGTAACAGAAGTGAGGCGACATCAATATGCCAACAACGCTGTCACGAATTGCATCCTCATGGCTGAGTCCTTCATCGTCGCGCAGCGAACGATAAAACGACCGAATCGAATCCGCATCTTCAATCGACAAAGGGCGGCGGTTCGCTCGCTCCGCAAAAAGAACGACGGCGTCAAGCTGTTTCGGTTCGGCCTGCATGCTCGCGGCCTCGAGTCGCCGGAATGTTTGTGACATATCAGAAAAATACCGCCCGATAGCATCCATCGCTTCGTCGCTCGCACCAAGCTCTTTTGCCTTATCACCATAAGCCTCGGCTAAGCCCGCTACCTTTTCCTCTGAGATGCAGTCTTTGTCCTCGGCGCGATAACGATCGAATATACGGTCTCGCATGAACTTGGAATCGGTGCGATCGAACCAAATAAAACCGGCATACTGACGCATTGGAGCCGACGTCACAAAATCCAATTCCAACCACAAACGGTCGATCTCATTCCGCTCGGATTCATTCAACATCAGATCGTAAAGCGGTGCGTCATCACGAAAGTATCCCATTTGGCTGTGGAACCCAGCGCTGAGATACCGTCCCTTCAACGACTTCTCTTTCGCTTCATCTAAATACACCCGAGCTCGCTCGGAAACGAAAAACTTGTCGGGAAAGACGTCGCAAAATCGCTTCAATGAACTCGTGAACACATTCCTGTCCGTGTCCTCATTGACCTGCATCAATTGGGCAACATCGGAATCCGCAATCAATCCGAAAGTGCCGTTGGGCAGCGCTGCTTCGACATACCGACGGCGGTTGGCGACGAATTGGCGGTTTTTCCAAAGCACCAGCGGTTGGGAACCGTTATTCATTTCGGGAGCAGTCAGGTTCGGAACCTTGGGCACGAGCGACTGCCGCAGGTCAGATACAAAAGACGCCATCTGTTCGCATCCCGCCAGCTCCGCACCGAGTGATTCGGAGTTCGTTACAACCGGAAGGTCGCGAAACAATCTTTGCAATACCGCGATCGGACCGATATCGCTCGGCTCAGTTTCGTCGTGCAGAAGTTGCCAAAGTGTTTCGCAATACTTTGCACTCAGCCCGAGCTCATTTGATAATTTTTCCAGCGTTGCGTCGCTGCGGTCCAGTGCAACACGATTCTTATATTGCCACAGCAATGCAAAGTAGTCGGCGTAGTCGGTGCGTTGCCGTCGATAGAATTCGATAATTCGGTTGACGCAAAATTTGTCGCGGTCAGTGTCGGTGATGACGGGGTGCGGGGCAAACTCCAGACCGCTGGGCGTGAGCACGAGATGCTGCGAAACATTTCGCGCCGCATCGAGGTATTTTGTCAACAACGCCGGCGACATGGCGAGCGATTCGCCTGAGTTGTCAAAGCCTGCTTCATTGGCCGGGTCGACCGGAAAGGCTGCAGCAGGCCGAACATCGAACCCGGTCAAATCACGAATCGTGTAATTGTATTCATTGCTGCTCAAGCGATGAGCCAACACAATTCCTGGATCACCTTGGGTACGTTTTGCCTCGGCGTCTTTAAGCTGCTGGATCCAAGCGATCACCGTCGCTCGCTGCGAAGGCGTTGGCCGATTGACAGCGTCTTGGGGTGGCATGTCGCCCGTTTGCAAACGATCCAGAACGACCGACCAGCGACGAAAATTCTTGACGACCGCTCGTAAATCTTCATCACCGCTCAAGTCTAAATCGCCCTCGGCCTGCTCGCTGTTATGGCACGTCAAGCAGTTCGTTCGCACGATCGGCATCACCGTATCACGAAACGCGAGTTCCAACGCCTCATCCGCTACAGCGATCGCCGCCGACAGGCCGAGCAATGTCGCAATCGCAAATCGCATGGTTGGCATCGTTGAAAAAAGGGACGGGCGGAAGTTGCTGTCAGCGAACAAGCAGCGGCGGGGCCTCTATCTTACAAGAATTCGCCGTAAGGATCGAGCAGAAAACTACAGGCGTAACCGAACTCGCCAGAGTTCGGATTCCTTGCGTTTTCCGAAGTCTGGAGACTTCGGCTACCAAGAAACTGTCAACTCACCGTTCAACATCAGCCCACGGTGCGGGGAAGCGATGGTCGCAACTGGGGCATTTGACTGTTTTGCCCAACGCGTCACCGGCCAAGCGCAGCCGCTTGCCGCACTTCGCACAGGACGTTCGCAAGGTATGAGTTTGCGTGATCCAAGCGTCAATCTCCTTGGACGCGATGCCTGGTAATGAGATGTCAGTTGGGGTCAATTGTGTCATCAACTGCTGCGTCAATGGCACAATCCCGGCGATGCGATCGGCCATTTGGCGAACTGAATCCTCGAAAGCATTTCGCGCCAAACGTCCGTTGCCGAAATGTCGATCGCGATCGCGATACGCTTGGTCCAAGGCAATCAACAATCGATGGCGACTTTCCGGCGGCAACACAAAGTCATTTCGCCGGCATAACGTTTCGAAGATGCGGCCTAAGTCCGCCGGCCCATAATCATCAAATTGAATCCGTGTGTTGATGCGCGACGACAAACCCGGATTGGTGCGGATCATTTGATCCATCTCATCGGGATAGCCCGCCAGAATCACGACCAGGTTGTTGCGATCGTCCTCCATTCGCTTGAGCAAAATCTGGATCGCTTCGCGGCCAAACGGATCGTCGCCCGAAGCATCAATCAAACTGTACGCCTCGTCGATGAACAGCACGCCGCCGCGAGCCGAGTCACACAACGTTTGGGTCTTGACCGCGGTTTGGCCGGCATATTGAGCGACCAAACCACTGCGATCCGTTTCGACCAAATGGCCCGACGGCAAAATGCCCATCGCACCGAGAATTTGGCCAACGATGCGGGCGACGGTCGTCTTGCCCGTTCCTGGGTTGCCGACAAACGCCATGTGAAGACTGATCGGCATCGCGGCCAAGCCGACGGTTTGGCGTTGGCGTTGCAGTTGTAAAAAATTCGACAACGAACGCACGCGGTCCTTGACCGATTGGATACCGATCAGCGAATCGAGTTCGGCGTAGGCTTCGGCCAATCGCTGCGCGGCACTTTTTTCCGGCGCGGTGACGGTGGTGCGATCGACCACGGGCCCAGTCCGCGAGGAGCGACCGGGGATCGCGACGTTCTCGCCAATCGAAGCCAATCCCAGCGGCTCGGACGGCCCCGGCGGTTCGCTGGGGCGCAGCACGGCGGTCAACTCCGTTTGCAGTTGCCGCAGCGTTTCGGTCTCGGCCGGTGTCGTCAATCCATCGCTCTTAATGACCAAGTTCGCCATTCGCGTGACGATCGTTTCGACTTGGCCGACCATGTCGCGGAGCGGCTCGTAGCGAACGAACGGCCCCAGCAGCGCTGGCCAATGGAGTTGATCCGATTGAGCTAGCAATTGATCTGACGCGTCGCGCAGCTCGGCCCCGCGCAGGTGTTCGTTCCAAATATGTTCGATCAGCAAGGCACCGATATATTTTTCCATCCGCGTCCAACGCCCGTCGCTGCGGATCGTCGTGGTGTAGACCTTGACGAGCAATCCGCGGTGCAAATCTTCCATCAATTGCGGGAAATTCGCTGCCGAATTACCCAGCAGGGTGGGGTGGCGACGAACCATTAAGTCCGCACAATTGGCGTACAGCTTGCGACAATCGCGCATCACGCGGCGGATCTGCGGTTCGATTTCCGTGGTTTCGAGCGGCTCAAGCATCTTTGAAAACGAAATCTTTTACATATCGGTTACAAACTTAGCCCTTGTCCGAGACAACCGCAGCGGACCAGATCGATATCGTACTGTGTCGGCTCGCCAGCGTACCATGGGCGACCGCTTCGAAACCTCAAAAGGTCCCTTTGACCATGACTCCAAGTCTTCATAGTCCATCGACGCCGCCAGCCACCACGCACTCGCGAATTCACACACCGGTTCACGCGGATTCGCATCACGGTGCCGACGCACACTCTCATCATGGTCACGGCCCCTCGGCACCGCACGTTCATCCGGGACCGGTTTTGGATGAAAACGGCGAAGTCGTCAAGGAACCGACACGACGGAGTCGCGGCGAGAAAAGTAGCCCGATCACGGCGACGGAATCGAGTCTTGTTGTCAAAAAAACGGCTGCGAACTTGAGTTGGTGGGCGGTGGGTTGGTTGAGTTTCGCACACTTGGTCGTCTTGGCCGCTCCGTTCACGTTCACCTGGACCGCTTTGGCCGCAACGGTGTTTATGCACTGGGTGACGGGCAGTCTGGGGATTTGCCTGGGCTTCCACCGCATGTTGACTCACGACGGAATGAAAACGCATCCCTGGGTGCGAAATTTCTTTGCCACGATCGGCACGCTCGCCGGCGAAGGCACACCGCTGGATTGGGTAGCGGACCATCGCAAGCATCACAAGTATAGCGACCAAGTCGGCGATCCACATTCGCCTCACGATGGCCCGTGGTGGAGCCACATGAATTGGTTGGCGTTTCATACGCACAACGGCGAGCACGTTGCCTACTTGAATCGTTGGGTGCCGGATCTTTACAAGAGTCGCTTCCTGCGCGTGATCAGCGCCCTGTTCTTGCCGATTCACATTGCGTTTGGTTTTGCAATGTTCGGTTTGGGCTACGCAATTGGCGGTACACCGATGGCTTGGTCGTTTCTGGTTTGGATCATGTTTGTGCGTTTGGTCGCTGTGTTGCACACGACTTGGATGGTCAATTCGGCGAGCCACATGTTTGGTTATCGCAACTATGAAACCACCGATGACAGTCGCAACAATTGGTTCGTGGCGCTGATCGCTTACGGCGAAGGTTGGCACAACAACCACCACGCTTACCCACGGATGGCCAAGCACGGTCATAAGTGGTGGGAGATTGACATCACGTGGATGGCGATCAAGGTGTTGCAGCGCTTAGGTTTGGTTTGGGACGTTGTCGATTACCGTACCGCAGCGGAGAAGCGCGAAAAGGCTGAAACAGCCGTGAAGGTTGCGTAACGCAGCGTATTTGTAGAACGGTTGTCCCCATCCGTTTGGGACCGTATGAACGATTGGGGACAACCGTTCTACAATCTTTTCACCCGGAATCTCACGAGAGCGAAACTTCTACAGTGGCGCGGGCAAATCGCGGCGTCTGAAAACGACGATCGCGATCACGTAAAACACCAATCCGCCGACCAGTAAGACCAGCGGATAATACAACGGACCGAACCACGACTCGGAATCCGCTCCGGTTAGGCTCCATGGTGCCCACGGTCCTTCGTTGACAACACGAGCAATCTGTTTCTGCGGGCGGTAACAATTGAAAAACGACCAACCGCGAAGCCAATCCAATCGCTCGGTCGATTTGCCCAGCCCAAAGATCACCAACTGGACCACATAGATCGAGACCACGGCACCCACGGTTCGCCAACGATACCGGTCCAGACTGCTGAACATCGTAGACAATCCGAGTAGAAAAAAACCGAACGCAAAGAGACTGAACGTACCCGTCGCAAACGTTCGCCAATCAACTTCGGCACTCATCGCAAACGTTTCTTCAATGGGGCCGCCCATCGTCAGTGGCACTTCGATCATCGTGAACGGAATGCGGACCACTGGTGCGGGCACCGTTTCAGTAATCGTCGTATTGGCAATTCCACATGCCATCCCGGCCCATAACAACAGCGCCAACAAAGCGAGGCCGCCGATCGACACAAAGGCATGTGACAACAACAACGTCGTGCGGCTGATCGCTTGGGCCAACAACATTTCCAACGTGCCGCGACCCAGTTCGCCGCTGACCACGTCCGAACCGCGCGAGATGCACCACACAACGGTACACAAAATCACGATCGGTTCATCGAACGTCATCGCGACCCGACCGGTATGCGTGAACAACGCGTCGAAGCTGATTGGCGCGAAACGTTCAAAGTCGCGAAACTGTTCCAGGATCGTGCGAAATTGGCCCATGTCCAACAAGCTGACGACCCAAACGCGAACCCACGCGAACGAGAACAACGCCAAGCCGCATGACGACCACAGCAACAATGATTGGTTGGCATACTTGCGAACCAAAACAGGATGAATCACGACGTTGGGGTCTCCGCGTCTTCGCGACGGTGGATCGAATCGTACATCGCTCGCAATCCAAACGCCTCGATCCTCATTTGACTCAGTGACAACGATTCTAACCACGGGAGTAATTGAGCCAGGTCACCGGATGTATCGATGATGATTCGGTCGCGATGCACCGTCACGTCTTGGACGATCTCGCGAAGCGAATCGGGCACTTGCGGAACAGGCATTTCCGCAGGCGGCCAATTGGCGACGATCCGGTGGCGTTGCTTCAAGTCGCGCAGCGATTGTTCGTGGACCAACCGCCCGCGCTTCAAGAACGCGACGTTATCACAAACGTCTTCGATTTCGGACAAGACGTGCGACGAAAAAATCACGGTGCGTTTTTCATCGCGGGCCTCCATCACCATTTCGAGCACGTTGGAACGAACCGTGGGGTCCAGGTTCGCAGTCGGTTCGTCAAGGATCAACAGCGGAGCGCGCGAACCCAACACAGCGGCCAACGCCAACTTTTGCCGCATTCCGGTCGACATGAATCCAACGAATCGTTTCAGGTCCAGCTCCAATCGTCTGGCAACATCGAGGCTGCGCTCGAGGTCACCATAGGCTTGAATTTCGGCGAAGAATCGCAGCACACTGGACCCGCGCATTTCGCGCGGCAAGCGCGCGTCGCCGGGCAAGTACGACACGTTGCGGCGGACCTCGACCGATTGTTTCACCGGGTCCAAACCCATCACCTCGGCGCGGCCGCCGGTGGGGAAAATGAACCCTAACAACGTGCGCAGGAACGTCGTTTTGCCCGCACCGTTGGGGCCGAGTAAACCGAAAACTTGGCCGGCGGGAATTTGCAGATTCAAGTCGACAAGCGCGGCAAAATCGCGGTAATGTTTGGTCAAATCGATCGTCCGCACCGCGTGGGTCAACGAAGAATCAATGTTTGGCAGCGGAATCACGGTGTTTTTTGTATTATTGCAGTTTCGTAAATCGAACAACTTGCCCAATCGTACTGGACATCGAAACCGGCGGCGCGATACACCGCATAACTTCGGATTCCCCACCCATCACCGGAACAAACTATGAGCCGACTGCTGCTTTCACTCGCCCTGGCCACCCTCATGGGCGCGACCGCGTCGGCGGAGGAAATTGTGCGTTACCGATTGCCCGATTGGAAACAACAACACCTGCACGATTCCGCCAAGGCGACGAAGATTGCCGAGACGTTGAAGAAACTGGGCTGCGAGGTCAACAAGTCCGATCACAATGGCCACATCGACGTCAAGTACCGTTGTCCCGAGTGGCGACAGCTTAAATTGGACACCCACGATGAAGCTCACAAATGGGAATCGTGGTTGAAGGAATTTAAGTTCCAAACCGAGCACAAGCATTGAACCCATTGTCCAACCCGCTGGCTGCTGCCGGTTTGGCGCGGACGGCGATTAGTGCCGTCGCCGGAGTCGCTGCAAATGTGTCGCAATCATTTGGCGGACCTTCGTTCAGCGATGTGCTCAAGGCGACTGGCGATGAAGCACAACCGCTTGTTGACGTCACGGCGTTGCGGTCGAAGTTGAGCGAGACAATCGCGAATTCGCTGGCCGCGATTGGCATTACCTCGTTCAGTTCGTTGTCGTTGACGGCCAAACAGGGCGGTCGTGTGACGTTGGACAGCGATCATCCAAGAGCAGCCGAGATTGAGAGCCGCCTGAACGAGGACTCGCAAGTCCGCGAACTGGCGTTGCAGCTTGTCGCATCGGCCAGCGAACCTGAACGACGTTTAACGATTCGTGGCAAATGACAAATGGTCGATGACGAGGATGACGAAGATGACGAAGAGCAAGACGAGGATGACAGCGACTTTGACTATGACGAATTCATCGCAAACGAATTTGCCACCGACGAACATGGTCGCGACAATCGG
This sequence comes from Pirellulaceae bacterium, assembly GCA_041753075.1. Classification (GTDB taxonomy): domain Bacteria; phylum Planctomycetota; class Planctomycetia; order Pirellulales; family Pirellulaceae; genus UBA6163. The sequence goes on along the minus strand of JBGSVE010000034.1, from coordinate 10,409 downwards.
CCCAGCGCCTATCGCCCGCTGATTCGCTTCACCGCAGCCGTCCTGATCGCCATTTTTCTCTTCGGCTTGCTTTCGCAATGGCTGGGTTAGGCCGACTTGCCAATTTGTTGCCTTCAAACGGGCTTGCGTCTAAAATCCTGCATCGACCACTGATACCTCGACGATCGATCAGCTAATCGAACCGATTGGCGCGTGTCTCTCTGCTGATGTGGCACGACGGATAGTGGATCTCCGCGCCGATGCAAGACTGCAGGCCAGAGTTGATGAGCTTGCTGACAAATCGAATTTTGGAACGTTGACCGACGCGGAACGCAGTGAATACGAGAAATACGTCAGCTTCTCTAGTTTTGTCGCGTTGTTGCAAAATCGGGCTAGGCTGGTTCTTGAGCCATCGCCGGACGCCGCTTGAATGAGCGCAGCCACTCGCCAACAGGTGCGAGACCGAGCCAATCATCGCTGTGAGTATTGCCGGATGCCGCAAACGGCTTCGCCATTTTTAACGTTCCATATTGAACACATTATTGCCAGTCAGCATGGTCGAGATGATCGCGAATCGAATCTCTGCTTGTCGTGTCAGCACTGCAATCTGCACAAGGGACCAAACTTGGTTACGGTTTCGTCCGATCGCAAAACCTTTGTCGGCGAAGCAACGATAAGGTTGCTTCAAATGAACGCTGAGGATCAACTTCAACTTCAACTTCGGTAGTCGCTAATCCAACTTGTGGACCCGAAGTGAGTTTTGACGTTAAGCTATGGCCGCCCGCTAATCTCAAATCCCACCTCGAACTTTTGGTTGCAGCCATAATGAAGCGTCTCGTCGTTCTGCTTTCGCTATTTGTTGCAGTCGAACTCCATGCCGCCGAGCCTTTGGCGCGACCAAACATTGTTCTCTGCATGGCCGACGACCAAGGCTGGGGAGATACCGGCTACAACGGCCACCCGCATTTGTTGACACCGAATTTGGACGAGATGGCGCGGGCCGGGTTACGGCTCGATCACTTTTATGCCGCACACTTCAATTGCTCGCCGACGCGAGCCAGCGTCATGACGGGACGGCATCCCAATCGGATGGGAACCTTTAACCCAGGCATGCCGATTCGCGCTCAAGAATTGACGGTCGCCAAGGTGTTACAGACCGCTGGTTACGCAACGGGCCATTTCGGCAAGTGGCATCTCAACGGCAAAAACGGCGACAAGGAGACGAAGCAGTTTCCCGGACGGGCGATCACGCAGGACGATCCATTGTCGCCAGGCAAAATGGGATTCGATGAATGGGTCTCCGCCGACAATTTCTTTGACCTCGATCCGGTGCTCGGGCGAAACGGTGTCGCGGAAAAGTTTCTTGGCGATAGCTCCGACGTGACGACTGCCGAAGCGCTGCGTTTCATTGGCGAACAGGCTAGCGCGGGCAAACCGTTTCTGGCGGTCGTTTGGTTTGGCTCGCCGCACATTCCCCATGAATCGCTCGATGCCGACAAAGCAGCCTATTCATCGTTGCCGCAGAAGGATCAAGATTACTACGGCGAGCTGACGGCGATCGATCGCAATGTCGGTGCCTTGCGCCAGTCGCTGCGCCAGTTGAAGGTCGCCGATAACACGTTGTTCTGGTACTGCAGCGACAATGGCGGTGCGGCCGGACCGGACAGCACCGGAAACCTGCGCGGCAGCAAAGGGACGATGTGGGAAGGCGGCTTGCGCGTGCCCGCCATCGTCGAGTGGCCGACCCATATCGCGCAGCCGATCAGCAGTGATCTGGCATGCTCGACACTCGACATTTATCCCACCGTGCTCGCGGCAACAGGTGCGGTGGCGGAGCATCAAATCCAGCCGCTGGACGGCGTCAACTTGATGCCACTGCTGGATGGTGAAATGCAATCGCGCGGCAAGCCGATGCCGTTTTGGAATCATGCTGGTAAACCACCCGGCCACGCCGCGCTTGTGGATTGGCCCTACAAGCTTCACACCGATGCAATTACGCGCCGCGAAAAAGTAAACGGTAAACGCGCCGATTCAATTCCGGTAATGCTGTTTGATCTGTCCAAAGATCCGCGCGAGACCACGGACCTTGCCGCTGAGAATCCCGATCTTGTTGCCAAAATGTCCGCAGAACTCGGGGCGTGGAAAGCTTCGGTTGAGCGCAGTCTGACGGGCGCTGATTATGACTAGGTCCAGCACCGCATACCTCGGGCGCACCAGGCCGCTGCTGTATGGGACCAGCGATTTTCTGTGGAAGTCAACGCCACCGCAACGGTTCTATTGGGACTTGTCGCGCTGGCTGGTTGTCTTGCCAACGGCGCGCGGCGGACGGCGATTGAGAACGCTGTTGAGCGACCGAGCTAATGACGCTCAACACAAGTTCGTCGCACCGACAATCATCACAACGGGGGAGTTGCCGCAGCGATTGATTGGGCCATGCAGTAACATCGCGATCGAAATCGAACAGACATTGGCTTGGGCACAAGCGCTGTTGAACACGCCAGACAATGCGCTCGCGGCGTTGCTGAGCCGCTTGCCAAGCCGCGATTCGCTGGCACCATGGCTCGACCTCGCTGCGACGATTCTGCGGTTGTACCAAGACTTGGCCGCGGGCGATTTGGACTTCGGCGATGTGCAGCGCGAAGTCAGCGGCGAGGGCGAACAGCGACGTTGGCAATTGCTCAGCCAACTCCACGCCGACTATTTGAAGCGACTTGATGCCGCCGGCAGGGTTGACCCATTCATGGCTCGAAAGCGGGCGATCGATGAGCACCGCTGTGGCTGCGACCAATCGATTCTGCTCGTCGGCACCACGGACCTGAGCCGATCGCTGAGCCGGTTGTTGCAGGGTGCCAGCGAAAACCAAAAAGCCGCCGGCGTAACGGCACTCGTCGCCGCCGATGAAGATGATCGCGACCACTTTGATTCGTTCGGTTCAATCATCGCCAGCCGCTGGATCCAGCGTGAATTGTCCCTGCGCGATGACCACTTGATCGCGGCGGAAGATGTGGCCGACCAAGCTGCGATCGCGGCGCGATGTGTTGCCAATTGGCGGACGAAGTTTCCGGCCGCCAAGATTACGATCGGTGTCACCCAGGAAACATTGGTCGGACCGATCGAATTTGAATTGCGTTCACGCGGAATCAAAACCTATCGCGAGTTAGGTTGGACAATCGCGCAAACGCCGATCGGTCGCTTGCTGGAATTGTTGGCCGCGCATTTGTCTATGTCCAGTTGGCGGTCGCTGGCCGCGCTGGTGCGCCACGCCGACATGGACGATTTTATCGAACATCAATTGGCTGGCGATTTGCTTCATCGTGTCGATGGCAACGGCAAGTGGCTACAGGCGCTCGACAACTTGATTGGAAATCATTTTCCGACGCGTTGTGATGATGATCTGCCCGCCGGTGTCAGACGCGAAGATCGTGTGGCGGAAGTCGTTCGTGATCGTATTCAACAAACGCTCCACGACCTGCGCGGGCCGGCTCGCACGCTTAGTGATTGGGCCGGTCGTTTGACGGCATGGCTGCATGTGATCTATCCGGACCCGACTATTGACGAATCTCATTCACAATCGCGTGGGCGCAGCGCCGTGGACGCGACGTTTCTTTTTTTGACGGCGGTGCAAGAACTGGAGCAGTCGCTCGATGTCAAATTGTCGTCGTCCGCGGCGATCGAGATGTTGATGTCATCACTGGTCTCGCTGCGCGTCTTTGAACCCGCCGGTGAAGATGAGTCGATCATTTCGGGCTGGCTTGATTTGGCACTCGACGATGCGGCGGCAATGGTGGTGACCAGTTTGAATCATCCGTATGTTCCCGAGGCGGTCACGGCGGACCCGTTTTTGCCAGGCAGTTTGCGGACGCGGTTGCAATTGAACGACAACGAACGTCGGTTGGCGCGCGATATCCAAGCGCTCGATGTGATCTTGTCTACGCGCCGCGAAGTCAAGCTGGTCGTCGGTACGCGCGGACTCGATGGCTCGCCGACGCCGCCCAGCCGATTGTTGGCCGCTGCGACACCGCACGACGCCGCGAGGCGCTTATTTCAAATGCTCGAGCCGCCGCGGCGACCGGCGAGCGATCCACTTGCCAGCAACACGAATGATTCGGTTTGGCGATTTCGTGGCACTCAGACGCGGTCGAAATTGCCGATCCCGATTTTGCCACAGCGTGATCCGGTCGCGGTGATGAGTGTGACGGCGTTCAAAGAATATCTGACGTGTCCCTATCGATTTTACCTGCGCTACGTGCTGCGGATTCGGCCGCTGGACGATGCGGCCGGCGAACTGCAAGCCAATCAATTCGGTGACCTGATTCACAATACGCTCGAATTGTTTGGCAACAGCGATTTCAAAGATGCCGAGTCGCCGCAGGTGATCGAAGACGCGCTGGGCGACATGCTAGACACCTATGCCGGAAAGTTCTTTGGCCGCTCACCCAACGCCGCAGTGCGATTGCAAATCGAACAGGCCCGTCGGCGATTATCCTGGTTGGCAACGGTTCAAGCCGAACGTCGCCGCGGCGGTTGGATGATTGATCGCGTTGAAGAACCGTTCGGTGGCGACGACGATGCGCATATCGTTGTCGATGGCAAGCCGATGGCGATTCGTGGTCGGATTGATCGCATCGATCGACACGAATCAAAAGGTTGGGCGATCATTGATTACAAGTCGCACGGCCACGCGCCACGGCGTAAGCATTTGCAGGTTCGCGACGGCGAACGCACCTGGCTTGACCTGCAATTGCCGCTGTATCAATTGCTGATCCCGTTTGTGATTGGCAAGGAGGTGCGGTCCAGCGATGTGGCGCTCAGCTATTTCAACGTCGGCAGCAATTTCAACGAGACCAAGATCAACGACGCTGATTTTGACCGCGAAGAATTCGCCAGCGCATTGACCAAGATCGAAGACTGCGTGCGCGGCATTCGCGGCGGACATTTCGCGCCTTCATCGGACGTCCAGTTCGATGACTATTCGATGATCCTGCAAACCGGTGCAGTCGCGAACCTGTTGGACCAATTGAATCACGACGACGATCAATCGCCGTTGCTGGCCGTAGCGGAAGACGATTGATCCGATGGACAACAATACGCATTTGAAACCACTGCTGATTCGCGCTTCGGCGGGCACCGGCAAGACGTACCAACTGACCGGTCGATTGCTGAGAATCTTGCTCGGCGGTGCGGCACCGGACAGTGTGATCGCAACGACCTTCACGCGCAAAGCCGCGGGAGAAATTCTGACACGGTTATTGCGACTGCTGGCCGGAGCGGCGATCGACAAAACCGGCAACGCGCGACGCGAATTGGCCGAACAAACGGGACTCACGGGCGTCACCGCCGAGCAATGCCTAACGCTAACTCATGGGCTTTTGCGCGACATCCATCGTTTGCGCGTATTGACGCTCGATAGTCTGTTTTCACAACTGGCACGCTCGTTTTCTTATGAAATCGGTGTGCCGCCGGGTTGGCGATTGTCAGACGAAATCGAGGAAATGGCGATTCGTCAATCCGCCGTCGACGCGATGCTCGACGGATTGCCGGCGGGCGATCTGTTGGCGATCCTGGCGCAGCTTGGCAAAGGCGAAATGCGACGTTCGGTGCGTGACGACATGTTGCGGGTTATCAACGATGGCTACCAAGTTTCGCGCGGTAGCAAAGAGTCGGCCTGGGACTCGCTCGCGGTACCAAGTGAACCGGATGAAACGGCGTATCGACAAGCTACTTTGACGCTTTGCGATGCGGACGTCGGCCACAAAAGTGCTGATTTAAATCTGCGGAAGCTCGGCGAGAGGTTGGCGCTGCGATTGTGGGAAGAGATCGAGAACACGGACTTGGTTCTCAAGGCGCGAGCCCTTCGACCCAGCGAAGAATTGACGTACTACAGGAAACAATTGTCCGCTGAAATCATCTCGGCGCTGCGCGTCGCCGCCGAGGGATTGCGAACTCATGTGCTTGGTTTGTTGCGTGCACAAACGGTGGCCACCGGACGAGTCATCATTGCCTATGATGTTGAGGTGAACACGATCAAACAAACCGCGCGAGCGTTTTCGTTTGATGACATTGCTCACCGACTTGCGCAATCCCTAACGCCCTACTCGATGGACCAAGTCGCCACGCGCATGGACGGTGCGATCGAACATTTGTTGCTGGACGAGTTTCAAGACACCGCGCCGGTGCAATGGAGTGTGTTGAAACCGATTGCCAAGAAGGCGGCGAGCGCTGACGGCGACGGCTCGTTCTTTTGCGTCGGCGATGGCAAACAAGCGATCTACGGTTGGCGCGGTGGCGTCGCCGAAATCTTTGACGCTGTTGGTGACCAGATCGAGGGAATCGAGCAGCGTGGCCAAAACACCAGCTTCCGCAGCAGCCCAGTGGTGATCGAAGCGGTAAATCAGATCTTCAAGCAATTGCATCGCCATCCTGTGGCGACCGATGATGATGGTGACGCGATGACCCAGGCGATGCGAGATTCGTTGTTGCGGTTCGAGTCGGCGTTTCCGATTCACGATTCGGCGCGACCGGAATTGTCGGGTTATGTCTCGGTTCGTACCAGTGATGCAGAGGGCGACACGGCGGCGCAGCGTAAACTCACTCACTTGCGATATACCGTATCGCAAGTCCAATCCGCCGCGAAAGCTTATCCCGCATGTTCGATCGGTGTGTTGACACGAACCAACGGATCGGTCGCGTGGTTGATTCAAATGCTGCGCGTCGCCGGTGTTGACGTCAGCCAGGAAGGCGGCAATCCGCTGACCGATTCAGCGGCGGTCGAATTGGTGTTGTCGTGCTTGATGATGCCGGAACATCCGGGTGACCTGCGCTGGGCGTTTCACGTCGCCAGCAGCCCGTTGGCCCCGTGGCTGGCGCTATCTGATTTCAACAACGCACACGCCGCCGCGGGCCGCCTTCGCCGCATGGTTGAAGACGACGGCATTGCTCGCACGGTGGAAACGATCGCCGGGCAATTGGTCGAACATTGTGACGAGGGTGATGCATTGCGGTTGCGGCAATTGGTCTACTTAGCCCAACAATACGAAACCAATCGCGGCCCACGCATCGCCGATTTTGTCAACGTTGTCCACCAGAAACGGATCGAAAAACCTCGCGCCGCCCAGGTTCGTGTGATGACGATTCACCAAGCCAAGGGGCTCGAGTTTGACATTGTCGTATTGCCCGAACTGGACGGCGATCTGGTGCGACCGCTGGGTGGAACGATTGCGCTTCGCGATGCGATCGACCAACCGCCCAAGGCGCTGCTGCGGTCACTGCGCCAATCGATGTGGCCGATGTTGCCACAAGTTTGGCAACGACAATTCGGTGACGAACTGCGGTCCAAGTTCACCGAGTCGTTATGCTTGTTGTACGTGGCGCTGACGCGCCCCCGGCGGTGGCTCGACGTGATCGTACAACCATCGCAAAAGCAAACGCAGCCAAAATCAAAGACGGCGTCTGCGCTGCTGTATCACGCGACCGCCGCACAATGTGACGCGACGACGCATTGTCAAACCTGGTTTGAACTGGGTGATCGCCAGTGGGAAAGTGACCAGCATCGTCCCGCACAGTCACTTTTTGGCACGCTTTGAGCATTCTTCTGCTCCCGTGGCCGTTGGTATGGCAAGTTGTGGCGAATTTGTAGCGTAATGCTACAGTTTCACTGGCCAATTGCTGCAGCATGCGGCGGTCAAAATTGCTACATTTCGGATTCGCTTGCCAAGAATCCGTCGGTTTTGGTTCGCCAACTGGAAAAATGCAAATAAACTGATATGGGCAAACTTATCCGATCACTTCGCTTCACTCGTTACGTATACAAGAGAATTGGGATGCACGTTCAACGCACGATCCGGGCGGGAATGAAATGGACCGCCGCACTGTGGATTTGCGGAAACTTTTCGTTTGTTCAGGCCGCCGACCCGGCTACCACGCCACCGTCCGCAGAGCTGAGCACACGCGTTGCGACCTACCAAACGGGGGCGGGCGATCGTTATTTCGCTGCGTCGATCCAACCGTCCGGCGACGAATCGATGCTCGACCGTTTGAGTGCGTCGCGGGCGTCGATCACGATTCTGGTCGACACGTCGGCGAGCCAAGTGGGGCCTTATCGCAAAGATGAATTGGCGGCGCTCAAGGGTGTCTTCGCGTCGTTGCGGAAAGACGACATCGTCCAGGTGTTTGCTGCCGACGTGACCGCGACCGAAATGTCCGCACCGTTGTCACCAACCGATTACGACTCGATCCGCGAACTGGTCACGGCGTTGCGACGTCGATTGCCGCTGGGCAATACGAACCTTGCCGCCGTCATCGATACGGCGCGAGCAAACTTGGTCGCGCGACCTGAAGACGAGACACGCAGCATCATCTACATTGGCGACGGTGCATCGATCCAAACCGCTGGGAATCAGAAACGCATGGCGGCAATGGTTGATGCGCTTCGCGCCGACCGGATTGCCGTCCACAGCATCGGTATTGGCCCCGGCAAAAACATGGACACGCTCGCCACATTGGCGAATCAAACCGGCGGCGTCGCTGTCATGGTCGCCGGTGATGAACCTGCCATGGCCGAACCGCTGGGCAAACAAGTCGGCCAATCATCCGTGATTTCGCCGGTCTGGATTTCGTCGCTTGATATGCCCGAGAGTCTGGTATCCGTTCAAGCCAAGCGTTGGCCACCGCTGCGCATCGATCGTGATACCGTCATCATCGGTACCGCAACCGATGCCGATACGGGTGAGTTGAAACTTGCCGGTGAATCCAGCGGCGGTGCGGTGGCGTTCGCAACTGAATTGACGATGGAACCGAGCAACGCCGATTTCTCGTTTTTGCCGGGCATGGTCGAAGACGCCGTTTCCAACGATGGATTGATGTTGCCAACGGCTGGTTCGGATTGGATGCGCCAGGCGGCACGGCTGCTGACCAGTCGCTCCGAGGAATTGGTCAAAGCGAGCAACATGGCTTTGCAACAGGGCAATCGACGCGGTGCGCATGCCGTTGCCGAGATGGCGTTGCAAGTCGACCCAACAAACATTGAAGCTCAAGCAATCAAGAAAATGTCCGCTGGCGGTTACCGGTTGGTGATGCAAAACGCCGCTGATCCATTTGGCGATCTGCTCGGTGATGCGCCTGCGGACGCTGGCGCACCGATGGCCGATGCTGTGGATCCGCTGGGCGATGCGTTCAGCGAGCCTGCTGCCGGCGACGATGCGTTCGGGGCACCAATGGTTGATACGCCTCCACCGCCACCCGCGGTCACCGCTCCGATTGAGCGCCCCGCAGCACCGTTGGCTCCCGCAGCACCACGGGCAAGTTTGCTGGACGGCGGCACCGGCGCTCCGCTGTTAGGTGGCTTTGGCCTCGATTCCGATTTAAGTGAATCATCATCAGGATTGCTCGATGAAGTCGCCGCCGAACAAGCCCAGGACGCCGGTCGATTGCGTGCCGAAGTGCGTGCCCAATTGCGTGCGGCCCGCCGCCAACTCGACACCAATCCCGTTGGCGTGGCTGGTTCGCTCAAGAGTTTGCTCAATCGCGTTGATACCGAACCGAGTATTGATCCGACGATTCGCCAAGAGTTGCTTGGTCAATTGCGATCGGCGATCCAGGTGTCCAGCCGCCGCGAGGCCGCGTATGTCGAAGCTCAAGCGTCGGCATCACAAGTCGTCGCCGCCGCTACGCAAACCGAGTTGTTGCTTCAAGAAACGTTCCGCCGCGAAGAGCGATTGAGAACATTGTCGAACCAGCTCAACGCGTTGATCGACCAAGGCCGTTTTGACGATGCCGATGGCGAGGTGTCGCTCGCGCTCGCCGAACTTGGCGGAACCGAGTTGGCCGGCCAATCAGTGATCGGTAATCAAGTGATTCTCGAAACCCAAATGCTCAACGCCTATGTGCGCGGGGTGCGGTTGAAGTTGTTGCGCGAGCGTAATTTCTTGGACGCGATGGCGCTGGTCGAAAAGTCGAACATTCCGTTTGTCGACGAGCCACCGGTGATGTACCCCGATGCCAGGCAATGGCAGGAGCTGAGCCGGCGTCGTTTGGAACGCTACAGTTCGATCGAATTGTTTGGTGGCACCGGCGCGGAGCGCCGCATCAATCAAGCGTTGGACGACGAGACCAGCCAAACGTTTAACGATGAATCGCTCGGGCGCGTTCGCCAGATTCTTTCCGATACGCATGGTATTCCGATCATCTTGGACACGGCGGCGCTCGAAGAGGCGGGGATTACAGAAGACTCGACCGTCACCATCGACCTGAAGAACATCAGTTTGCGCAAGTTTCTCAAACTGATGCTCAAGGATCTCGACATGACGTATGTTATCAAAGATGACGTGATGAAGTTTACGACGACCGATGCGGCATTGGCCGATCCGGTATTGAAGGTTTATCCGGTTGGTGACCTTGTCATTCCCGTCATCTCAGGCGGCGGTGGTGGCGGT
>JBGSVE010000033.1:0-6074 GCA_041753075.1 Pirellulaceae bacterium | reverse complement strand
GGTTCTTCGTCGCGGGGACGGGGGCGGCAATCGCGGATGATTTCGCGCAGGCGGTGCATTGCGTCGCGACAGTCGGCGGGATCGTTCAAGTCAACCATTAGAAATGGCATGGGTGTTCCTTCGAGATACGGGTGGATTTGTTTTGCGCAAGCATTGCTCACGCCTTGCTTGCGATAATATGCAGCGACAATCGCGCGGGCAAGTGTCTTTTTGGCAGGCGGAAGTGGCGTGGCGAAAAAAAGCTGTGGGTAAGCCGTATCACGTTCACGGCAAATTCACGCTACCATAGAGGCTGCGACATGTTTTCGCAGCTTTAAGACTTGCGGAACGTGCGTTTGAACCTGACGATTCAGCCTGAGGAGTTGTTTGATGCAAGTAAGTGTTTCGGTACGTCATGGACAGTTACAACCCGGTGATCAACCGCTGATCGAAGAGAAAGTCGAAAAGCTGAGGCGGTTATTTGACCGTGTCAACGCGATCGAAGTGGTAGTTGACATGGAACACATGGAAACGCCCAAGATCGAATTGGTGGTGTCGGCTGAGCACGCCGAGGACTGCATAGCCACGGCTGAGGCGACGACGGTGCTGGGGGCCTTGGACTTAGCCATCCCGAAAATGGAACAACAACTTCGCCGCGTAAAAGAAAAAATGACCGGGCATCGTGCCACCGGCCACAAACACATTTAATTCACCGTTTGCCACGCTGAACCGATCGGACTTGAGCCCGATTGAGTTGGTAATTGCCCGTGGCCAACCAACAGACCTAGGAAACCTGAATGAAATTCTCGGATTTTATCTGTGAGAAAGCGATCCGCGCGGAGCTCGTCGCGGACACCAAAGAAGGTGTGATCACCGAACTGGTCGAGTCACTTTTGCAGGCCGGTGAGATTGGTGCGGATGAAAAAGCCGACATCATCGCAGCGATCATGAAACGCGAAGACTTGGGCAGCACCGGCATCGGTCGTGGCGTCGCGGTTCCCCATACGAAACATGCCAGCGTCGACAAGTTGGTGGGCACGGTCGGCGTCAGCGTCGATGGTGTTGACTTCAACAGTTTGGACGGCGAGAAAGTCCAGTTGTTTTTCTTGTTGATCAGCCCACCGGAGCGCCCCGGCGATCACCTGCGTGCGTTAGAAAACATCTCGCGGCAACTTCGCGACGAAACGTTCTGCCGATTCCTCAAGCAAAGCAAGACGACGGAAGATATCCATCAATTGCTCGAGGAAGCCGACAACAACCAGTTTGCGTCTTAGCCAGTTGGTTCAGCGCTCCCGGCGGAGGTCTGACTCCGCCCGACTGGTCGCTGTGGTGTGATTGATGGTTGTGGAAAGAGTCAGACATCTTTCTGTGGCGCATCGAGGATGCGTCTGTTTTTCGAGTCAATGTTTTTGGTTTCGGCAATGCCGTTGCTATGAGTTCCACCCTTGCATCCCGAATGGTGACCGTGCGTAACCCGCAGGGTTTGCATGCTCGCCCGGCCGATTTATTGGTCCGCGAAGCGAGCCGCCATCAGGCCATGATCTCGCTTGAGAAAAACGGTTATCGGGTCGATTGCAAAAGTATCCTCTCGCTGTTGACGTTGGGAGCCGAATGTGGCACCGAAATGTCACTCTCAGCCGAAGGGTCCGACGCGGAACAGGCGGTGGCGGTGATTGCTGAGCTGTTTGATTGCGGTTTTTTTGAACTGCAACCCACTCCACCCGAACAAGAATGATGGAACTAGGATCTCCGCGACGAAACGCACGCATTGCTCTTGATCGGCGACGATCACCAGCAGCCTTGGCGTTTGTTTGTCGTATGGGCTCCGGTCGTAGATGGTCGAACTTCATGGAATCCCGGTATCACCGGGGGTGGCGATCGGTCCGGCCTTAGTGCTGGATCGGGAAGGCTACCGAATCGAACGTTGCCAAGTCGAACCGAATGACGTTGCCGAGGAAACCGGTCAACTACGTCGAGCGGTTGACGCGGTGTCGCGCCGCTTGGAAACCAGCCGCCTGGAAACCTCGGCGGTGGCCGGTGTCGCGACCGGTGACATCTTTGCCGCCCAACTTCAGATGCTGCACGACCCGCGGTTGCACGTCGAATTGCAGCGCCGCATCACCAAAAATTTCCAATCGGCAGCCTTTGCGGTCAGCGAAGTATTGCATCGTTATGCTTCGGACTTGCGTCGGCTGGACAATTCGTTGCTTGCCGAGCGCGCCGAAGATGTGCTCGACATCGAACAACAATTACTTCGCCAATTGGGCGCGGTATCGCGCCGCCCGTTATCGGAATTGACTGAGCCGGTGATTGTGCTCAGCCACAACTTGACGCCATCGGAAACCGCCAATCTCGACCGTCGTTATGTCCGCGGTTTTTGCACCGAGACCGGCGGTCCGGGAGGCCACACGGCAATCGTTGCCAAGGGATTGGAGTTGCCCGCAGTCGTGGGCATCGGCGATTTTCTCGAAGGCATCCGCAGCACGACGCGAGTGATCGTCGATGGCGATCGCGGGATTGTGATTCTTGATCCCGACGACGATACGCTGCGCCGTTACGAAGAAGGTCGTGAGCGCCGGCTGTCTTTGGCAATCCGATTGGCAGAGTTGCGTGACTTGCCCGCGGCGACCATCGACGGCGTTGAAATTTCGTTGAACGCCAATATCGAATTTCCTCACGAAGTCGCCACGTGCCTGGATCGCGGTGCCGCTGGTATCGGACTTTATCGCACCGAGTTCTTGTATCTTTCCAGCGCGCAAGATCCCACCGAAGAAGAGCATTACAACGCTTATCGCCAAGTTGTCGAAGCGATGCAGGGCCGCCCGGTGATTATCCGCACGCTCGACTTGGGCGCCGACAAAATGGGCAGCCGACCGTTGATCGAACCCGAACCGAATCCGTTTTTGGGATTGCGAAGCATTCGCTTGTCGTTGAAGACACCCGAGTTGTTTCGGCCTCAATTGCGGGCGATTTTGCGGGCGGCGGTGCATGGCGATGTGCGCGTGATGTTTCCCTTGATCACGACGCTGGCGGAATTGCGCCAATCGCGGATGCTGATCAACATCATCGCCGAAGACTTGGCCGAAGAAGGCATTCCGCATCGCAGTAACATACCGATTGGCATGATGGTCGAAGTGCCAGCGGCAGTGTTGATGCTCGATTGGTTTGTCAAAGAAGTCGACTTCCTCAGCATTGGAACCAACGACCTGGTGCAATACACATTGGCCGTCGATCGCAGCAACGAGTATGTCGCCGACTTGTATCAATCGAGTGATCCGTCGGTGTTACGGTTGATCGAAATGTGTGTGTCGGCCGCGAAGCTTGGCAACATCCCGCTGGGGATTTGTGGCGAGATGAGCAGCAATCCCGCGCGGGCGCTATTGTTGCTGGGCATGGGCGTGCGCAGTCTCAGCGTGCCGCCCAATGCGTTGCCCAAGGTCAAGAAAGCGATTCGCAGCGTCTCGATCGGCCAGTGCCAAGAGATTGCTAAACGCGTGATGCAGCTTGATGCGGCGCGCGATGTCGATTTGTACCTGCTCGAGCGACTCGGCAAACTCGCACCGGAGTTGATCGTGAGCTGACATGGACGAGCAGGACGCCAACATCATTGACACTCCCGAAATCGCGACCACTCGCGACCGTTTTCGTGTCCGGTTCGCCAAAACCGGATTGTTACGCTGGATTGGACATCGCGATTTGCAAAGATTGTGGGAGCGGATGCTGCGTCGCTGCGACGTGCAATTGTCGATGTCTGAAGGTTTTCACCCCAAGCCACGGATCGGATTTCCGTCGGCCCTGGCGCTGGGCTTCGAAGGCTTGGACGAAGTTGTCGAGATCGAGTTGGCACAAACGATGTCAGCCGCTGAACTGCGACAACGGTTGGATAACGATCGCCAACCAGGCCTCGAAATCGTGGATGTGGCTTTGACCGCGACGGGCATTGGACCTGGCAATCCGACGGCTCCGAAGTTTGGCAAAGCGAAGCTGCACAGCAGCGAATACGAAGTCGAAATCCCGGATGATTTCGACGTGACCGTCGTTGACCAATCGCTCGCGAAAGTCGAGTCGATGGGAACCATCACGGTCGAGCGTAAAGAAAAAAAGAAAGTCGTGGCCGCACCGGCGGACGTCTTTCCCACCATTTGCCGAGATGGCAATCGAATCCGTTTGACACAGCTTGAGTCTGGCGGTGCGTCGCTCAAGGTCACTGATCTACTCGATTCGATTGGTCTCGACGAATTGCTTCCCTCCGGCGCGATCATTCGTCGCACTCGCGTCCATCTCACCGACGAACCCTCCGAAATTCAAACACTTAACAACACCTCATCCAAGGAATCGCTCTCATGAAAAAAGAGATGCTCATCAATGTGGCTCAACCCGAAGAAAGCCGCATTGCCGTGATTGAAGATGGCCGACTCGAAGAGTTGTACATCGAACGAAAAAGCGTCGAAGCCTTTGCCGGCAACATTTATCGCGGCAAGATCGTCAATCTTGAACCCAGTATCCAAGCGGCGTTTGTTGACTTTGGTGTCGGCCGCAATGGGTTCTTGCACATCAGCGACGTCGAGCCGCAATACTTTCGCCAAGGCGGCTATGATCCGGCCGAAATTCAACGCGAATCCGATGAAGCGGCCGAACGCGCGGCCGAGCGGGCACGCGAAAGTGGACGTGGGCCACGTCAGGCATTCAAAGGCGGTCGCCCGCGTAACAAACCGCCGATCCAGGAAATCTTTCGGCGTGGCGATGAGGTCTTGGTGCAGGTTATCAAGGAAGGCATTGGCACCAAGGGTCCAACGCTCAGCACTTACATTTCAATCCCCGGTCGCTACCTGGTGTTGATGCCGGCGCTGGGCCGCGTCGGGGTCAGCCGCAAGATTGAGGACGAGGATGATCGCAAGCGATTGCGCCGTTGTTTGTTGTCGATCAATCCGCCCAAGGGACTCGGCTTTATCGTCCGTACCGCCGGTGCGAAGCGCGAGGAAGATGAACTGCAACGCGACATGGAATACTTGTTGCGTCTTTGGAAAGCGATCGTCAAGCGGATCGAATCATCGACCGAGCCGGGCGCGATCTACGAAGAAAGCGACATGATTATCAAGACGATCCGCGACATCTTGAGCAGCGACGTCGACACGATCTTGATTGACGAAAAGGAAGCCTACGAAAAGACTCGCGAGTTTCTGCGGATGGTAATGCCGCATTTCGTCGACCATCTCAAATTGCACGATGGCCGCGAACCGTTGTTCCACAAGTACAAGCTAGAAGAAGAGATTGTGAAAATCAATCAACGCAAGGTCGCGTTACCCGGTGGTGGTTCGATCGTGATTGATCCGACCGAGGCGTGTTGGTGGCGATTGACGTGAACAGCGGCAGTTATCGCGGCGGTTCGGATTCGGCGGACGAGAACGCGTTCAAGCTGAATTGCATGGCTGCCAAAGAGATCGCGCGACAATTGCGACTTCGCGATCTCGGCGGTGTGATTGTCAACGACTTTATCGACATGCGGCGCGAATCGCATCGACGAAAACTCGAGCGCGTCCTGCGCGATGCGATGGCCAAGGATCGGGCACGGACGAAAATTTTGCGCACCAGTCCGTTTGGTCTGATCGAAATGACCCGTCAACGGATTCGCACCAGTTTAAAGCGCAGCATCTACACCGATTGCCCATGTTGCCAAGGTCGTGGCGTTGTGAAAACGGCTGAGAGTATGTCGATTGAAGTCATCCGCATGTTGGCGCTGGCTTGTCGCAACCTGCATATCGTTCGCGTCACCGTTCGCGTCAATGACGAAGTCGCCGCGTTCTTGAACAACAAGAAACGCCGCGAAGTGATGCACTTGGAGGATACCGGAGGCATGACGGTCCAGATCTTGGGCAGCGAAAGCTTGTACCCCGAAGCCTTGGAATTGGATTGTCGCGACAAGCAGGGCGAGCGAGTTGAGATCGATAGTTAGTGATCCATGATTGATCCTCTGGCGGAACAATTGACGCGGCGTATCGGTGAGTTGTCGCCGCGCCGCGACGATCAAAACGGTCTCGCCGATTCGCTGAAACCGTCGCTGGCGTATGGTCGTCATCGCGGTCCCGCACCGGGGA
>JBGSVE010000032.1:0-12016 GCA_041753075.1 Pirellulaceae bacterium | reverse complement strand
TACGAGAACAGCTGCGTACATATCTTTTCTGCGAAGTGTTGCGAGTTATTCGGGACGGCGATCCAACTTGCGAATCAATGGTGCCCGAGATATTTGGCACTACGATGATCGGCTCAGTAGTAACCTCAGGTAGCTACGTGGCTCGGGATTGGTCAGGCCGAGTTGATTGGCAAGTAGGCTGATCGCGGACCTAGCCAAATCGACATTCTGGAGCGTTGTCAAGGTTTCAACCTCGGCATAAGTGCCGACATCATCGACCTGGTCACAGGCGATCGTCAATTCGCGGTCCTCGATCATTAGCGCAAATGAACGGCGGCGCTTGGTCACCGTGGCGACGACTTCAAAACCGAGTTGAATGAGCAGTTGCTGTTGGTTTCCGCCGTTGCTGTCGCTGGGATGTAGGGACCATTCAAGTTCCTCGCGGGCCTTAATGCCACCGGCTAAGTGCGGGCCCTTGTAAGTAATGTGCGCCACTTCATCACGAATCATGAAGGCGGCCAAAACGTGCCACTCAAGGGTTATTCGCCGGATTCGCAGCGCCTCACGCGTTTGCGAAAAGTCACGACACGGATGACGAAAATAGGTATCGCGATGTTTTTCAACTTTGCTTTCGATGGCACCCAGTCGCAACAGTTCTTCGATCAATGGTGCGTGATCCGAAACGGCAAATTTCAATTCGACTTCGATCGTCGATTCAGGGTTTGGATTCATCAATCACTTCCACTTGAGCAAGCGTAGCCGGTGAGCCTTCGCTAGTGACCCACAAATTACCATCGCTGTCCAAAGCCAGCGCTTCGATCTGTTTCATTCGCGGTAAATCATAGGTTCGCGGTCGAGTGTTGAACCAGGAAGGCCTCGCCGGTTGTGGTTCTGGAATCTCGAAACGAAATAACTGTAAATAAGTCGCCAACCACAATTCTTCAGTTGCTTCGTTCATATCCGCCGCAGTCACCAGCGGCACCGAGATCGTACCGATGAAATTAAGTATCCTGGTTTTGGAATCAACTTGATTGAATTGGTCCAGCCCCAGCGCGTAAACATTGGCACCGCGAAGCAAAGATTTGGTGATGATCAAAAGTCGCCTACGCCTTATATCAACCGCAATCGCCTCGGCATCGCGGGGACCGTCCGGATAGCGCGCACGGACTTGCTTGAAACTTGATGTGGTTGCGTGCGTCGCGGGATTGGGTTCGTCCAGTTGATAAAATGTGATCGAGTCGCGAGTTGAATTGTTGTCGCCAATGTCACCGACCAACAATTGATGCGTGCCGCGATCGTTGAATGAGGCGAGATCTTCCCAATCGATTGCGTCCGCACCGGCAAGTTCGATCGATCCGGTGACTAACCCCTCTGTATTGAGCGCAAAAAGTCTCGCCCGATCGCCGGAATCATTATGTGTCCAAAAGTATCCGGACAGCCGCTGCGACCTTGCCAAGCCACTGGATTCAGTCAGTTCGGCGCCGTCAATCGCGATGATTCGATCTTGCTTCGGCTCGGCGGCCGATAAACACGGCGTAGACACAATCGCCAGCCATGCAATGATGGTGGAGACCGAATCGAAAAGACATAACGATTGCCTCAAGCGAGCACCCCATGAACCGACGTGATAATCCTGGACCAACGCAATCTTCGACAAACTGGGTGCTCGTTGCAATCGTGGTTGCGGTGGCGTTGTTGATTGTGACCGCGATGATTCGCCGTCCGGGCAACCTTGCGACGCATCCCGCCGTGGGAAATCTGTCACCCGAATTGGACCTGTTGTCTTTATTTGCGACGGCAGTCGAACCTGCCACCCAGGGCAAAGCGACGTTGACTGGATTGCCGCCAGCCGGTGTCGTTACGGTGCTGCATTTTTGGGGCACTTGGTGTCCGCCGTGCCGACTGGAGTACCCACACTTGGTGGAAATGGTCAAAGCCAGAAAAGCCAATCCGCAGTTTCAGTTCGTGACGGTATCTTGCGAAGCTGGCGATGAGGAAACGCTGGACGAGATTCGCGCGACGACGAGTGCCTACTATGACCAAATTCAAGCTGGTCCATTGACGACCTACGTTGATCCCGCCGGCGCGACACGCGTGGCCACCGCCAACGCGATCGGTGCGAAATCGATGGTGTATCCGACGACAATTGTTGTAGATGCTAACCAACGAATCGCGGGCGTTTGGTTGGGCTACTCGCCGGCGTCGCTCGTCGCGATGGAGCAACTTGTCGATGACTTGCTCAGCGACGCAAGCTGACGATTCTTGAATTGCTCGTTGAACCAGCTCGACTCGCGCAGCGGATCTGCTGCCGATAAGATTCCCGCCGAAACGGCGACGCCGTGGACGCCGGTTGGCAAAACGGACGGGAGATTTTTTCGATCGATTCCACCGATGGCGTATGCAGGCAAGCTAATGTTGCCGACGACTTGATCGAGGAATTCGATGCCGGTGAAAGAATCGAATGTTTTGGTGCCGCTGGGGAATGTTGGCCCGCAACCGATGTAGTCGGCACCGTCGAGAACCGCGGCACGAGCTTGGTCAATGTTGTGAGTCGAGACGCCGATCAATCGATCGGGACCGACGATGCGTCGTACCGCTTCGACGGGAAGTTCGTCTTGGCCAACATGAACGCCCGAAGCATCACAAGCCGCTGCGATATCAGGTCGATCATTGACGATGAACAACTTGGCCAGCCGACGCGCCGTCGCCGCGGCAATTTTTGCGTACTCATAGAAGCGTCGATCGCCGAGCGACTTGTCGCGGATTTGAATGACATCGACGCCGCTGGTGAAGAGCGCTTCAAGCTGGCCGGCGAAGTTGGCCGCGTCGCCGCTGGGTGCCATCAACAAGTAAACTCGTGAATCTTGTAGCCGCGCGACTCGTCCTGCGGTCATCAGCAACGCGCTGGCAAGTGTATACGAACGATAGCGCAGTGATTGCAATTGGCGACAATCAAGCGACGGGATCGTTTTGCCGTACTCTTCGAGACAACGGATCGCTTCTTGCGACCGCGCCGCGGCGGCATTGACGACATCCTCGATCCGCGGCCGCGACATCTCGCTGGGCGTTTCAATCTCGGTGCCAATGTCGCTGGTGACGGTGCGGGCACTCAAGCGATCTTGCATCGCAACGGACTGGAGTGCCGAGCAGAGATCATGACGAAGCTGCTTCATCGATTCACTCAGAAATCGATCTTCGAGCACGAACCGCGCGAACTCTTCCATCGTTCGCAGTCCCTCGGAAGCTCGGTTCGCCGCAGCGTCGATGATTCGTAGGGCAGCGAGCATGTTGGTCATGCCCGATTGTTACATGCTCACGGATTGGCGGCTAGCGCCGGGGATTGCGCCGGTGGCAACGCCGCGACGATGGACGCGGGCAGCTCGAGCCAATCGGTGATGATGACTCGTTGAACCAATGGTTCGTTGAGGTGTTTGCTGACAACCTCCATCAAACGATCTCTTAACAGGGCTTGTGCCGGATCGGCGAGCCAAGTTTCGTCGACCTGGCGAAGCAACTGTTCCGCCGATTCTTGAATTTCGATGCGCAGTTGCTTCAAGCTTTCTTCGGCTTGGTAGCGTCGCGTTGGATCGGCGATCGCGTGCAATTGAAATTGGTAGACGGTATTGGCGTCCTTGACGTTTTGGAAGCGAAATGTTCCGATTTCCAGCGTCGTGCTGCGGACGCGGTTGAGCCGTGCGACGCGGCTGCGCACGTAGCCGATGATCGACGCATGGGCGACGACCACAATCAGAATCAGCCCAGCGGCCCAGTAACGCCGAATTAGGTTCACGATCGATCCAAGCGAAGCGGTGGTAGGGATTAAGCGGTATTTGGCGACCAATTCTCGTCGAGCGAGAGATCGTCCATCCGAGTTTAGGTCACAGTCTCACACGAGGACGGAGTAACGACACGGATGGCCAGCGATCGCGTTCCCGATGTATTGATCTGCACCAGTCCGAAAGCGGGCAGCGGTGCGGGCCGCGAGGGCATTGGATTGCTTGTTGACGCACTGCGGGCCGCAGGCAAGTCGGCTGAGGTGACCACCGAAATAGGCCGCGTTCGTCAATTTGCACTCGCCGATGCCGGGCCCGGTGCCGCAACCGGGCGGCCGATGATCGTGACCGCCGGTGGCGACGGGACGCTGGCTCTGGTTGCCCAAAACACGCCAACGCAAACCGTGCTGGTGCCGATGCCGCGGGGAACGGAGAACCTCCTGGCTCGCCACTTCCAACATTCGCGTGACGTGCGGCGGATTGTCGAGACCATTCTTCACGGCCGCGACCACGCGATTGACGCTGGGTTTGCCAACGAAAAAATGTTCCTGGTGATGGTCAGTTGCGGATTCGACGCCGAAGTCGTGCGGGCGATGCACCTCAAACGGCGTGGGCACATCAGTCGGCTCAGCTACGCCTATCCGATTGTCCGCACCATCGCCAAATATCGGTTTTCGCCGCTGGAAGCTTCTTTTCCAGGCGACGGCGACGATTGTTCAGTGGTCCCGGCGGTGACCTGTCGCTGGGCAATGGTTTTTAATTTGCCTCGCTACGCCGCGGGACTACAAATCGAGCCGTCCGCTTGCGATGACGATGGCCAATTGAATTTCTGCGGGCTGCGTGACGGTTCGATCCTGAGCGGTGTTCGCTATCTGGGCGGAATCGTTACCGGGCGTCATATTAAGTGGAGCGACGTCACGCGGCGTCCCGTCACTCAGGTGCGAATCACGTCGCCGGATCGTGTTGCTTACCAGCTCGATGGAGACTACGCCGGTCGATTGCCACTGGATATTCGCATCATTCCTAAGTACGTCACGCTTCGATTACCTCCTCATCGCACTATGGCTCCATGACACAGCCCGGAGAATCGAACGTCAGCCGTGCCGCGATCTCGCCCGTCGCCATCGGCCCTCATCGCTGTGGCGACGGTTCGCTGTTGTTGATTGCCGGGCCGTGCGTGTTGCAAACGATTGATCTGACGATGCAAATTGCGGAGTCGCTGATGGCAACGGCCCGGCGACACGGCGTCCAGATTGTCTTCAAGGCGTCGTTTGACAAAGCGAATCGCACCAGCCTGGCCGCCGGGCGTGGTCCCGGAATCGACGAAGGCTTGGCGATGTTGGCCAAAGTTCAGCGCGAAACCGGCTTGCCGACAACGACTGATATTCACCTGCCGGACCAAGCCGCCGTGGCCGCCGAGGTTTGTGACCTGTTGCAGATTCCGGCCTTTCTGGCTCGCCAAACCGATCTGTTGGTCGCGGCGGGACGAACCGGACGCCCCATTAATGTCAAGAAAGGCCAATTTATGGCCCCCAGCGACATGCGATATGCCGCCGAAAAAATTCGTGGAACGCAGCCGGATCGCAACGCACCGCCGGACCGCGTGATGCTTTGTGAACGAGGCACGTTTTTCGGATATGGGCGGCTGGTCAACGACATGACCGGGCTGCGAATGATGCGAAATCTCGGTGCTCCGGTGATTTTCGACGCCACACACAGCGTCCAACAACCCGGCGGATTGGGCGGAGCGACCGGCGGAAACCGTGAAATGGTCGAACCACTTGCCCGCGCCGCCGTAGCGATGGGTGTTGATGGTTTATTCTTTGAGACGCACCCTGATCCCGCTCAATCGCCCAGTGATGGCCCCAATATGATCCCGCTTGACCGCTTCGAAGCGGTCGTGGGCCGTCTGGTTCGATTGCACCAAACCGTTCGCTCGTTGGACGAGTGAGCGACGACACTCCCAACACTTATCGATTCTATGACCCACGTTGCTCGACAATTTTCCTACGGCTGCAGCGGCTTGGCCGTGCTGGCGCTTACGTTTGCTGGCTGCGGCGACGACATGGCGACGGTTCGCAAGATCCAGGCGGAGCGTCAAGCGCGCCAACAATCCGAGACCAAAGTTGACCACCTCGGCGAAGCGATGAGCTTAATTTCGCGCCTTGTCGAATTGGATTCATCATCCGCAGGTCGCCAAATCGTTTACCACCTGAACGCCTGGAGCCAAACGCGTGGCGAAAGTGTGCAGGCATCTGCCACGACGCCTTATCGGCCGACCGAACTGATGCGGACGGTGTCCGAAATCATTCCTTACAC
The DNA here is from genome assembly GCA_041753075.1 of Pirellulaceae bacterium. Taxonomy (GTDB): domain Bacteria; phylum Planctomycetota; class Planctomycetia; order Pirellulales; family Pirellulaceae; genus UBA6163. The sequence goes on along the minus strand of JBGSVE010000032.1, from coordinate 5,945 downwards.
CGATGCGATCGAGGCACTCAGCCGCGATACATTTATTCCGTTGGACGTTTACCATTTGCGCTATTGTTACCTGCTGCGACAAGTCTCCAACTGGGTCATCGAGCAATCGCCGCCTGATCCGCTTTGGCAATCGTGGCTCGATGAACAACATGCGGTGCTGGGCGATGAGAACGCTGATGCACTGGCTCGCGCGGTCAAGCTGTTTGATTGGACGACTCGCAACATTGCTCTCGAACCGATGGTCCTAAGCGACCCTGCACCGGAGGTTCCGCCGTTGCCGTTGGGCATGAAGTTTCGCGGTCCCGGGTATCGCCAATCGGCCTACAAGACCTTGTTACGCGGCACCGGTGATGGATGGCAACGCAGCGTCACGTTCATTTCGCTGTGTCGCCAATCGTCGATACCTGCGTGTATGTTGGCGACGGTCGATAGTGGTGGCACTTTGCAACCTTGGTTGACGGGTGTATTGATTGGCAAAGATGTGTATTTGTTTGATTGCGGGCTTGGCGTGCCGATACCTGGACCAGACCAAACCGGCATCGCAACTCTGGGCCAAGCACGCAGCGATGCGACCGTGCTGCGGCGGATGAATGTCGCTGGCTGGTTCGATTATCCCGTTCAAAAAGATGCGGTCCAGCAATGTGCGGCACTGTTGGTGCTGGATCCCGAAACCGCCAGTTTGCGGGCTAAGCAATTGCAAGACGCGCTGACGGGCGATTTGCGAACGATCATCTACGAAGACGCCGATGCAACCGCCGCCATGTTAGAAGCAGTCACTGGCATCGCGACGGTGCGAATTTGGGATGTGCCATTGAAGGCTCGCGTCTACGAAGTCGCGATTGAGAAGGCGGCGGACGAAAACCCGCTGATTGCGTTTTTTACCCTGTCGCCTTGGACTATTTTGGATGGCGAGTTCGGTCAAGCGAAACAACTCGCGCTGGCACGGTGGCGTCATTTGCAGGGACAATTCGAGGACGACGAGCTGTCAAACCTCAAGGGTGCCAAGCCGTTGTACTTGAGCCAACGTCAACCCGAGTTTGAGATTGCCGACTTGCGGATCGACGTTGAATTGCAAAAGCAATATGGCATCCGCCGCGATCTGGGTGTAACGCCCGAAGTCTACGATCGCCAAATTCAACAGGTACAACAAATCATGCGTCAAGGAAAAAACACCGCGACGTATTGGTTGAGTCTGATTCAGTACGACACGTCGCGGTTCGACCTAGCCGAAAATTGGTTCGGCAATCGCGTACTGGGCGATGAACAAAATTCTCGCTGGGAGCAAGCCGCTCGATACAACCTAGCCCGTGCTTACGAAGAACTCGACAAGACCGCAGAAGCCGTTGAGCTTTACAAAACTGAAGGCGACCTTCAAGAACACGGCAACCGCATTCGCGCGCGAATGATTGCCCGCGAATAGCGACCGTCCAGCCGGGCGCAGGTCGCTACTCTAAAACTTTGCCGGTCAATCGCTCAAGTGCTTCGGCGTACTTGTCGCGAGTTTGCAAGACGACGTCCAACGGCAATCGCGGCGGGTCACTTTGGCGATCCCAGCCGCTTTGCATCAGCCACTCGCGCACGAATTGTTTGTCAAAAGATTTCTGCGGCCCGCCGGGTGCATAGTCCGTGGCCGACCAAAATCGCGAACTGTCCGGGGTCAGCACTTCGTCGATCAACATTAACTTGCCGTCGCCGATACCAAACTCGAACTTGGTGTCCGCGATGATTATGCCTCGTTGGCGAGCGTAATCGCTCGCTCGCTCGAACAGGTCAATGCTTCTCCGCTGCAGCTCGTCGGTTAATTCAGCCCCAATGTCAGAGGACATGTGCTCGATGGTTGTGCTTTCGTCGTGACCTGATTGAGCCTTCGTCGTCGGCGTAAAGATTGCCGATTCAAGCTGGTCACATTGATTTAGTCCTGGCCGAAGTGACAGCCCACAGATCGAACCGCCGGCTTGATACTCGCGCCATCCGGTTCCCTCCAAATAACCTCGCACGACGCATTCATAAGGGATCACGTTGGCTTTGTGGACGATCATTGATCGACCGACCAGCGGGGCCGGATCGATGTGATCGGGCAAAATGCCGGTTGGCACCTCACCCGAGATCCAGTGGTGGGCGACCTGGCCAAAATGGGCAAACCAAAATTCACTCATCGCCGTTAAAACCCGGCCCTTGTTGGGAATTCCCGAGGGCAAGATGTAATCGAACGCGCTGATGCGGTCGGTGCTGATGATCCAATAACGGTCGCCCAGGTCGTAAACATCGCGGACCTTGCCACGGTGACGGGGCAATGGTAAATCCGTTCGCAAAAGCGAACCGCAGGAATCAAACTGGAACACGAGGAAACCGCTTTTGGTTCGTTGGCTAAAACGTTCGATATCGCGATGGGTTACAATCCGATCGCGGTTGACGCTCAGCAATTTTGCATTTAGTTGATTTCTCGTCTACTCGTCTGGTTCGCTTGGCAGGTTATGATCCCCGCATGGGCACATTTATTTTTGACGTTGCCGATTCTCATCAACCACTTCTGGCAAGCTCCATTTGGTCGTCCGCCTACATCTCGGGTATCGAAGGCGTGCCCTGGCACTCGACCGTGCGGCTTGATGGCAATCGCTTGATCGTCGGTCGCGATATCGACGAATCCGGCAAACTGTTCCTGCCGCTGCCGATCAATGGGCACGGCATGTTGATGCAATCGACCTGCTCGCTGCGTCCGTCGCTCAAGCCTTATCCGCTGCTACTCGAACTGGCCCGCGGTGCTTGTTACATCGTTCGCAGCCAATCCGATGTGTGGCATCGCTCCGGCATGCGTCTGGATGAATCGTTCAGTCGCAAGCTTGACGAAGCGACAGCGGCGTTTATTGATGCCAGTGGTAGCCTTGAAGACAGCGAAACCCGCTCGACCAGCGCGGCCCACAGTCTGTCGCTGTTGCAGGAAGCCGCCGAGGAATTGGCCGACAGCTACGCTGCCCAGGCGATTGCGTTTCGCAAACAAAACGAATCAAAAATCGGTACGCTCATCGGCGCGACGATCGATTGCGATGGCGGCGAACCCAAGCATGGCTCGCAGTACGCAAGTGCATTCAATTCCACTGCGGTTCGTTTGTGCTGGGGTGATATCGAAACCGATGCCGGGCGATATGAATATGATCGCGCCGATGAAGTGATCGGCTGGGCATCCGCGTTGGGCTTGCGTGTGGTCGGCGGACCGTTGATCGATTTTCATGACCGCATGATGCCACATTGGCTCTATTTGATTGAACAAAATTTTGAGTCGTTGCTCGAGTCGATCAATCAATTTGTCGAACGGACGGTGAAGCGTTACCGCGGTCGGGTCCAGATCTGGAATTGTGCTTCCGGGCTCAACACGCCCGGGCCGCTTGATCTAAACGACGAACAAGTCATGCGGATTGCCGTCAACGTGTTGCAAACTGTTCGCCGCATTGATCCCCAGACTCCGGCGATCATCAGTTTCGACCAACCGTTCGGCGAATACCTGGCGCATCATCGCAATGGAATCTCGCCCATCCATTTTGCCGATGCGCTTGCTCGCAGCGGCTTGGGGTTGGCCGGTCTGGGGTTGGAGCTGCGGCTCGGATACTCGGGACTGGGCACGTTGCCACGATGCACGCTGCAGGTTGGCCAGATGCTCGATCGCTGGGCAACGTTGGGCATGCCGGTCTTGGTCCAAATTGCCACGGCGGCAAAATCAACGCCCGATCCACTGGCGCGGCGACCGACAATGATTCTGCAGGGCCAAGGCGGCGACACGGCCAGCGACTTGACGCAAATGCGCCAAGGCAGCGCGCTGGTTCGCACCATGTTGGCCAAGCAGTTTGTTCACGCGATCATCTGGGAAGGTTGGGACGATACAACATCACACCAACTACCCCATTCCGGTCTGATGACGCCAACCGGACCGCGACCGTTGTTGGAATATTTCCAACGCCTACGCCGCGACCTGCTCAGCTAGTTTACTCGGGGCGCAACAGCGGAAACAACACCACATCGCGTATCGATTTTTGGCCGGTCAACAACATCACCAATCGATCGATACCGATCCCGAGACCACCGGCCGGTGGCATTCCGTAGCGCAGTGCGCGAACGAAGTCATGATCCATTCGCGCCATGGAGTCTTCTTCGGCCATCCCTTCGAGTTGCGTTTTGAACAACGTTTCTTGCAAATCGGGATCGTTCAATTCGGTGTAGGCGTTGGCCAGCTCCATGCCGCAAATGAACATCTCGAACCGCTCGGCAATTTCGGGATCGTCGGCCCTGCGTTTGGTCAGCGGACAGATGCTGGCCGGATAGTCGATGACAAAAATCGGACCGTGCAGCGAATCTTCGACTTTCTCTTCAAAGATTTCGTTGCGTACAAGATCCATGTGTTTGCCTTTGGTCTCGATGCCCAGCGACTTCGCCAACTTGGACACACCGTCGGTATCTTTGGGATTGATTCCGGTTGCCGTTTCAAACAACTCCGCGTAGGTCTTCCGCGCAAACGGCGGCGTGAAGTCGATCTCGACATCGCCAAACATCCGCTTGTAACCGCCACCGATGACATTGATCGCATCAGTGATAATTTGTTCGGTCAAATCCATCATTGAACGATAATCACCATAGGCCATGTAAGTTTCCAACATGGTGAATTCGGGGTTGTGTCGTGGGCTGACGCCTTCGTTGCGATAGACACGTCCCAATTCATACACACGTTCGATGCCACCGACCATCAATCGTTTGAGGTGCAACTCCAAGGCGATGCGAAGCACCAGTTGCATGTCGAGGGTGTTGTGATGCGTCAAAAAGGGTCGCGCCGCAGCTCCACCGGCGATTGCGTGCAACGTCGGCCCCTCGACTTCGCAGAAACCTTGGTTATCAAGTGTGCGGCGAACCGAGCGAATGATCTCGGTGCGCTGCAAGAACGTTGCCATCACGCCGTCGTTGAACGCCAAGTCGGCATAACGCATGCGTTGGCGAAGTTCGGGGTTAGTCATGCCAACGTGCTTGTCCGGAGCGGGTTCAAGCATTTTGGTCAAGAACGTCAAACGCTCGGCAAAGATGGTCAGCTCGCCGGTATTGGTTCGCCCCAGCCGACCATCGACGCCAATCAGGTCGCCCAGGTCAAACAGTCCGGCGAGCGCAAACTGTTCCTCGCCGACTTGGTTCTTGCCAATAAACACCTGCACCTCGCCGCTCCAATCTCGCAGCGTCAGGAAAACCAATTTTCCCTTGTCGCGCGACAACATGATTCGACCCGCGACGCGAACCGTCGGCCCGACCTCTTCGCCTTCGCCCTGGGCGGTTCGCCAGGCCCGCAGATCAACGCCTTCGTTCATCTCCGGCAAACCGACTTCGGTGCCATCGGTCAAGCGAAATTTGATGTCGACCGCTTTTTCGCGAACCTGGCCAATTAGCAAGCGGTCATCGAATCGGCTGCCCCAGGGATCGATGCCGAGTTCTTGGATGCGGCGCAATTTGTCGCGGCGGGCGACGCGCGGATCCTTCAAATCGTCAGCGGATGGTGGGTTGGATGTCGGCGTGGCTGGGGTCTGGTTCATCGTCATTTGTGGTTTTTGGTGGAAAACAGCAATGGCGGATTGTAGCGCGGTGGCCCGATTGTGTCTTGCCCCAGACTTACGCGGTGGCCGAGATGGGTTGACGCAAATCACGGCGGCGGCGATTATGTGGCGTCGTTCGGAGGATAAGCGAATGGTCAGCAGGCTGATTCGAAATCAGTTGCCCAGTAATGGGTTGCGGGTTCGAGCCCCGTGTCCTCCGCTTTTTTTCATTTTCGGCATCCGCTGCCGCTGACTGACAAGAGCCGTCAAAAGCCCCGTTTTTTACGGGGATTTTTTCGTTTTCTCCCGCATCCTCGTTCGGACTTTCAGAGCCATCTGTTGCCACCGAATGACACCCGCCGCCGGTCGAATCCCTGCCAATAC
>JBGSVE010000031.1:0-19938 GCA_041753075.1 Pirellulaceae bacterium | reverse complement strand
CCAACCACCGCGCCGCCGCCGCACCGGCGATCACGGTGTCGCGCGGTGGGCCGCTCTGGCCATCAAGAATGTTGCGAATGATCGCGGCACTTTCCTGTGGGTCGCGAGCTTGCAATTGCGACGCGGTCACGGTGGGCAATCCAAAATCTTGCGGTCGCCAATCATGACGCTGCGATGACTCTACCGTCACCTCGATTACTGAAGTGACGCCGTCCAACGTCACTTCGTCTTGACCATCGCCGCCGCGCACGACCGCCGATCGGTGTGTGCCCAATCGCTGCAGCGCCGCCGCAATTTTGTCTTGCGCTCCCGTCGTCGCCGTTCCCAACAATTGATGTGTCGCACCCGCCGGGTTGCAAAGCGGACCCAGCAAATTGAACAGCGTCGGCACGCCAAGTGACCGACGAATGCCAACGACATGCTTCATCGCCGGATGCAACTTCGGTGCAAAGCAAAAGCACAGGCCAACTTCATCGAGTATCTTTTCCACACGCTGGACATCGCTTTCAATGGCGACGCCGAGTTCAGCGAGCACATCGGCGGACCCCGACAAGCTGGTCGCCTTGCGATTGCCATGCTTGGCCACGGCTACGCCCGCCGCCGCCGCCACGATCGCCGCCGTGGTGCTGATATTAAACGTGCCCGAACCGCTGCCGCCGGTCCCGCAAGTATCAAGCAACACGTCGTAGCGATGTTGAATGGGAGTCATGTGCCGCCGCATCGACAGCGCCGCACCGACCAATTCATCAACCGCTTCGCCTTTGTCGCGAATCGCCAACAACAGCTCGCCGATCAGCGACGCGGGTGCCGAACCATCGAGCATTTGGTCAATGACTTGGCTGGTCTGCAGCGCGGTCAAATCGTGTCCCGACCGCACCCGTTCAATGGCAAAAGCAAGTTCAATCATCCCCGCAAAAGTAACGCTTAAGCGAACCGCCAACAAGCCAACGACACCAGGCTGCGGGTCAAAGCAATTCTTATTCCCTACGCCAACCGCGTGAGTCCGAACCCGGGGTGGCGGCTCGTTCGCTGCGCTCACAAGACCTTACCCCGGGCTTTGTTGTTAAACGCCGTTGGCGTATTGGAAGAACGCCGGACCAGTTCACAGGTGAGTGATGAAAAGGTTCCTACTCCAAACCTTCGACGCCCGGTGGGGGAATTAGTTGGCCGCCTAGACTGCCGAGACTGCGGGAAGGGAAAAACCGTGGCTCAATCGCAAACACAAACCCGACATTGTCGCGGCCTTCGTCAATATCCAATCCCAATCGCAATAACAACGATTCACCGATTCGCGTCAGCGCAAATGTTTGTCCGATGTTGCCGGTGTTGCCAAAATCATACGTGCTCGCGGCGCTGACAATCCATTTTTCGTTGAGCCGATAATCATAACTGCTACGGATCACACTGGCGCTAATCGGCCCTTCGAGCGACAACAGCCCAACATAAACGTCACCCAAACCAGGACGACTGGTCCGCACACCGGCGCTGATCGTTCGCAAACCTTCATCAAAGAAATCGGCATACCCGTCGCTGAGTAACGTGACGCGATCACCCAAGTGATAACGGAAATCATAGGTCGTCGGTCCAATCGTTTCGCCAAAGTTATCGCGATCCGCATCGGGAAACAAAATCGTATCGACATCGAATCGCATCAAGTCCACAATCCGCTCGCGTCCGGGAACTCCACGCTTGGTTTGCCAACGTTGATGCACGCCCAAACGCGCCTGCATCATGTCATCGGCAATCACCTCGGAGGGACTCGTCACCGACCGCTGCAAACCTTGGCGCAGCGCATAATTTCGCGGGTCATAGCGAGTCGGCAAGGCACCGCCGAAGGTACTAAAGAAAAAGCGGCGACGGAATTCTTCCTGAGCATCATCGTCCAACGGATCATATAACGGTAACTCATCGAGATCAGTATTGCTGTCGGCATAGAAATACTCACTGGTAAATTCCACCTTATGAGCCAAGCCGCGAACATTCAGCAAACTACTTTGCACATTCGGATCGACGGTCCACATCGGCAACGTCGTGCGCACACCCGCTTGGCCCAGCAATCGCGTCAACGAGTCACCAACGACATCTTCGCCATAATGCGACACTTCGCCGGACACGAACGGCACAATCTTCAGCGGCCCCAATTCGAACGGCACCGCGAATTCTTGGCGCGTCGCCGCAATGATCCCTTCGGCATCGACTTCGCCCGGCAACGGTGTTTGCGTGATTGCGTCTTGATTCGGATCGTTTGGTGAATCGGCGATTTCCAAATCGGCATATCCGACTTGGTTGTGCATTGACCAAGTCACGCGGTCGCCGAGTATTGAACCACCAAGTAAGTAGTGGTCCAGCGATGGTAGGCGTTGTGTGTTGGTATAGAAATCATTGATCTGGCCTTTGACCGACAATTCAAACAGATTGTTAAAGTAGTATTTCCGCAGCCGCGCCGAGGTATCAAAATCTTTGTCACGGTCGTATTCATTTTCGAAATATTGTTCTAAGAAATTGCGATCGCTGAGATAGCCGACCTCCGCGCTAAACTCATAATCATTCGCGAGCCATTGCCGATGGCGTCCCAGCACACGCCCACGGGTTTCTTGCTCGGGTGTTAGGTCTCGCCGGTCGCGCCCCAGTACGTCCAGACCCGTATCGTGAATGCCCCAGGCGTCGATGAATCCTGATGTGGGTCCTTGGAAGCCAAAAAGACTTGGACGATTATAAGTAATGGCCGATCCCAATGCCGGTCCACGCTCACTCAGATAGCCAAGCGATAGAGTTGAGCGAACACCATCGGGTGGATCTTCAATGCCTAGCAATTGAAACAAATCGAAATCAATCAGCGCTTGCGTACCAAACACGCTGTCATTCTTAAGCTTCAATCCGGTGACATAGAATGTGGGAATGGTCAGATCGCTACGAAACGTTGGCCAATACAACACCGGGACGCCGCCCAGGTAGACGAAGCTGCCTTGGCTGCTGACCACGCGGTCGCTGATTTCCACCGGTGTACCCGTCACCGGATCGATGCCCGCTTTGGTTTGGTCGGAAAATCGCAAGCGTTCGCTTTGCAACCAATACCGCGGCACACCAATTCGGCTGGTCGTCACCGCCGCATCAAACGCGATGAACTCGCCGCTGGAGACCTGTTGCAAGACCTCAGCCTTGAGTCGCACCAGCCCGTCGTATTCGGGGATCGGCGTGATCGCTTCGGCGGACAAGATTGTGCCGTATTGTCGCCGCACGTTGTAATACATCGAGTCGGCGTAAACGACGCGCTCGCCTTGGCGAAACACGATGTTGCCTTCCAAGTAAAACTCGCCATCGGCTTGGTCCAGCGACGTCCGCCCGCTGAACAAGCCGGTCACCATCGGCAGCCAACCGACAATCTTGTCCGCGGACAGTGAGATCGTTCCCAGGTCCAACGTTTGACCGCCGCTGAATTCGGCTTGCACATCGCGAATCGTGATCGTGATCCCACCGCGCGCCACAATCACCGACTCGTCGGATTCAGGACGGCTTTTCAGTTCGAGTTGCGCACGCGAAGTGCTGCTGCGCGAATCAATCGAGACGGCTTGCGAGCCGATGAGAATGCGAAAGTTATCATTGCCAACCGCGGGCGTCGCGGGCATCAGCGGCACGTCAGGACCAATGATCGGCAGGTCACCTTGAATGCCGCCTGCGTTCGGTTGCGGCAACGTGAACTGCGCCGCAACAACTTGCGTCGGTGCCACCAGCTCCATCATCGCGGGCCGCGAATCGGCAATGCCGCGATACAGCGGTGCGTCGATCGTCGGCTCCGTCGCAACGGTCCACTCGCCGCGCAGCGCTCCGGTCTGGTTCTGTGAATTGATTTGCACGTGGCCATCAGCCGCAGCCGTGACGAACCACGACTTGGCGTTGTCACCGCGGCGAACCAGGACAATCAAACGGTCGCTGGACACTACACCCGCAGGCGTCGCCAATTGACAGCGACCATCGAGCACATACGCATCACCGGCGTCGTCGGTCCAGCGCGTTACGGCATCGGCGCGAGCATCCACGTGAGCATCCACGCGGGTTTCCATTGACGAAATCGCTGGTGACAGCAATGGCGTGACGAAACGCTCATTCGCGGGCAGCGGCGGCGGAATCGGAGGCCCTGGCAAATCGCGCAGATTGGGCGATTGGGCTGACAGAATTTTCGTGAACGCCAAGAAACAAAAAATGACCGCGCATTTTCCGCCAATCGCCCGCACCGACCGCGCAGCCGCGACCGGCAAGGCCACAACAGGCATCCTGTGGGCGGTGCGGCGAAGTCTCAAAAAGGCAGCAATAATCAGCAAATTGCGGTATTTTTGGCGGAAAAACAACCACCGGTCGCCACCCACCGACGGGCGACAATCCGCGCGGAGTCTACGAAAGCGATTCCACGGCTCACAAGGTGAATCAAGCCGCTCGGTGTGGCCGAAATGGCGAGAAACGTTGTCTTTGGTGCGGCGGTTGCAAGGATGGTGTCGCAACAAAAAATTGTGCCAAAGTGACACTTTGCCAAAAACCATCTCGTTGTTTGGCAAGTATCAATGCACAACCTTAGTCCAACACAGGAGATTGAAAGTTATGCACCACTCGTGGAAAAATTTGAGCGTCGTCTTTGGGGCGACGTTGTGTGGAGCGCTGCTGGCCGGTGCAATTATGAGCATGCCCTCGCGAATGACCTCCGGCTTGTACGCCGATCAAGTGATTTCGTCGCAAACGGCGCGTGCTAATCTGGAAGCTGCCGAAGGTCTTTCGGCAGCTTTTCGCAATGTTGCCGAAGTCTTGAAGCCGAGCGTCGTCAGTATCAGCACGACCACAGCGGTCAAGGCGCGTCGCAGCGGACGTGGCGGTGGTTTGCCACCGGGCTTTGATCGTTTGCCGCCGATGTTTCGCGACGACATTCTGCGTCAATTCCAGATTCCCGACGGCTCTCAAGTCGAACCGCAACCCGATCAACAACGCGAAGGCATGGGCAGCGGAATCATTGCCCGCGCCGACGGTTACATTTTGACCAACAACCACGTCATCGAAGGCGCTGACAAAGTCGTCGTCGAACTGAGCGACGGACGCAAGATTGACGGCACCGTCGTCGGCACCGACCCGCCGACCGATTTGGCCGTGGTTAAAATTGAAGCGACAGGATTAAAGCCAGTTGCTTTTGGCGATAGCGACGAAATCCAAGTTGGCGATTGGGTATTGGCGATCGGCAGCCCGTTCGGACTCGACCAAACCGTGACCGCAGGAATCATCAGCGGCAAGAATCGCGTCCAAGGAATCGTGGGCGGTACCGACGGTTTCGAGGATTTTTTGCAAACCGATGCCGCGATCAATCCCGGCAATAGTGGCGGTCCGCTGGTCAATTTGCGTGGTGAACTGGTTGGTCTCAACACGGCGATCTTGTCGCGAAGCGGTTCCAGTGCCGGAATCGGTTTTGCTATTCCCGTTTCGCTGGCCCAACCCGTACTCGATTCGATCATTGAAACCGGCAGCGTGCGTCGTGGTTTCATCGGTGCTCAGGTTGCGGATGTAAATCCCGATGTCATCAAGGAGTTTGACCTGAAGATCGACTCCGGTGCATTGATTCGCGGCGTGGTGGCGGGCCAACCGGCGGCCACTGCGGGACTCGAGCCCGGCGACGTGGTTCGCAGCATCGATGGCAAGTCAGTCACAAGCGGCACGCAGTTGCGCAATTTGATCGCCGCCAAGCCACCCGGTTCGTCGGTGACATTGTCAGTCAATCGTGGCGGCAAGTCGATGGATCTGCAGGTCAACCTGCAAGAACGAACCGAAGAGCGTTTGGCCAAGCTGAGCAGCGGCGGCGACAAGGACATCGTCAACGGTGCGAAGGTGACGCCGCTGACCGAGGAGTTGGCCAAAGACCTGGGCGTCGAGGGCGTAACCGAAGGTTTGGTGGTGACCGACATTCAAACCGGTTCGTTTGCGGCCCAAAACGGTTTAGCCGCCGGTGATATCATTGAGCAGATCAATGGCAAGACGGCTTCCGACGCGGATCAATTGCGCACCGCGTTTTCCGAGTTGGAGGAATCCGGTCGTGCCGTGCGGTTGTTGATCCGTCGCGGTGATTTGCAAACGATGGTGATGATCCGCGCCGCACGCAATTAAGCGCTAATGCGTTCTGTATTGATTGTTCTACCCGCTCAGGGTGGAACAGTTGTCTCAACGGTTCAAAAACAATTGGGACAATTGTTCTACCCGGGTCGTCGTGGAACATTTTTCATAATTGCGGTACACTTTGGCGATGCCTAATATCCGCCAATTGCCGCCGAATCTGGTCAACCAAATTGCTGCGGGCGAGGTCATCGAACGATCGGCCTCGGTTGTCAAAGAGTTGCTCGAGAACAGCATCGACTCGGGTGCCCACCGCATCGAAGTCGCGATTGCCGGTGGCGGCAGCGAGCTGATTCGCGTTGCCGATGATGGCTGCGGCATGAAGGCGGATCAATTGCCGCTGGCGATCAGCAGCCATGCGACCAGCAAGCTGCCCGACGACGAGTCGTTGTTTCATGTCACGACGTTGGGCTTTCGCGGCGAAGCAATTGCTTCGATCGCGTCGGTGTCGCAATTGACGATTCGCAGCCGCACGGAAGACTGTTTGGGCGGCAGCGAGATTGTCGTTCGCGGTGGCGTCGTGGAACCACCGGCACCTTGCGGTTGTCCCGTCGGTACCGTTGTCGAAGTCCGCAACCTGTTTTTCAACACTCCGGTTCGCCATCGCTTTTTGCGATCGGCACAAACTGAAAATGGGCATATCGTCGAAGCCTTCACACGGCTGGCTTTGGCCAACAGCCACGTTCACATGGTGTTGCGAAGCGGCGACCGCGTGCTTTACGACTTGCCGCCGACGACGCAGTGGTCCCATCGGATTGCGGCGTTTTTTGGCAACGAAATCGCTCAATCGCTGATTCGCATCGACAGCGACGATGTCGAGGTCAACGTTTCGGGCTACGTCTGCGATCCGTCGGTCAGCCGTGGTAACGCGAGAATGCAGTATTTGTTCCTCAATGGCCGCCATATCCGCGATCGTTCGCTGCAACATGCCCTTGGCGAAGCGTATCGTGGATTGTTGATGGTGGGACGTTATCCGATTTGCTTCTTGCAACTTTCGATGCCGGCGGAGCTGGTCGATGTGAATGTGCATCCGACCAAGTTGGAGGTTCGCTTTACCGACGGTGGACGCGTTTACGCGCGGTTATTGCAGACCTTGCGTCATCATTTTTTGTCCACCGATTTGCGGATGCGAGTCGGTCCCGCCGCAACGGCGGGCGAAACGGAACTGGTTGGCGCAGCGGCCGCGGGTGGTCGCAGCCAATTTGATGACGCCGACAACTCGCTACCGCTGACCATATCGCGAACGGCGTCAATGCCTGCTGCGGATTCGTCGCGCGGCGACTTGGCTCATCGCCAAAGTGTGATCGATTGGGCGCGAACGGGCGTCGGTGGATTACCAGGCCGCGCACCGGAGTTCAGGCCGTATCCCGGCGGCCCTTATCCCGAGGGCCTTCATCGCGGCGACGATGTGCCACCGTGGCAGCGCCAAGCCGAACCAGAGGCCGATGCGAATGCCTCCACCTCCGGTGCAGACGCTGGTTTGTCACGAATCGATGCGCCGCACAGTATTGACGACAAGCGGCGAGCAGTCGAGGCAAACAGCGAACCGGTATTCACGCACCTCGGCTTCCAACTGCACAATCGTTACCTGGTGACTCAAGACGAAGCCGGCATGGTGGTGATCGACCAACATGCGTTGCACGAGCGCGTCATGTACGAACGGCTTCGCGAAAAGGTGCTCGACGGCGACCAACCGCTCGATACCCAGCGATTATTGGTTCCCGAACCCGTATCGTTGACACCAGCGGAGCGAACCGTCGCGCTCGATTGGCGCGACCTGCTGGCGCGGATTGGCATTGAGATTGATGACTTTGGCGGTGACACAATCTTGATCAGCGGCTACCCAGCGATTCTGGGCAAGAGTTCGCCCGCTGAGATATTGCGGCAATCGCTCGAATCGATCATTGCGGCGGGCAAACAACCTGAGGCCCGCGACGTTGTCGATTCGCTGCTGCATTCGATCGCGTGCAAGGCCGCGATCAAGGCGGGCGACCATTTGTCACCGGAGGAGATCACCAGTTTGCTCGAGCAGCGCGAGTTATATCAGGACACGCATCATTGTCCCCACGGCCGCCCGACGGCATTATTTTTTAGCCGTGACGAGCTTGATCGCATGTTTGGTCGCCTCGGCCCCCGTGGTCGGGTAAGTTAAAGTGTTTTACGACGTTCCGCCGTCGTACTGTTACGACGGCGGAGCGTCGTAGAACACTTACCAAAGTCGAACGATCTGATGCGATTACTGACATTCCTTTTCGCCGTTGTCTTGTCACCCACTTTGCTTGTGACGGCCGCCGAGGGTGATCCGTTGGCGATACGTCGCTGGCAAGATGATGCGATCTCGATCGAGACTCACTGGGGATTGCATTTCCTCGTACAAACGCGCGGCTCCGAGCCGTCCGAGAAATTGACCAGATTTGGTCAATGGGTCTCGTTAGGCGACCCACTGGATCACGTGATGTCGCGGTTGCCCAACACTGCGGAAACATCCTGGCAGCGATCCAGCGATGGAGCGATAGTTGATGCGAATCAGATGTCGGTGCGCAACTTTGCAAACGACGCGATCATCGTCACGGTCGACGGTGTTTCCGTGGTGATCGCGGGTAGCAAAGCCAAGTTCGATGCAGCCACCGACGATATCGATGTGTTGGTCATCGACACCTCATCGAGCGGCGTATCGGATACGGTGAGTCAGAGCATTAGTGCGCTACATCCGCGAGTGGTCATTCCGATCGGTACGGACGAACGCATTGCGGCGGCGTGCGAGTCGTTGTCGAGCATGGCGAACGTAAAGCGAACCAAACACAACACGTTGGCGATCTCCGCGACCGATCAACCCGCGGCGAAATTGCAAGTGGTTGCATTGACAACAACCCCGTGGGCAATGCCTGAGTCGCTGGAATCGTTGTTTACCAAAATGAACGATTCATGTCGCCGATCACAAGCCGTGTTCGCGAAATTGTCAACCGAACAAATGAATTTCAAGCCCGCCAACGGAACCCACACGCCGCGTTGGAACACCGAACACATGATGGGCCGCCAACTGCTTTTCTTTTCGCAGATATATCACGAGATCGATCCCGCGATTGCCGTGATGGATTTGAACCCTGCGCAAATGCCGCCTGATTATGTTTACGCTCACGCCGATTGGGACGGTGGCGAAGAGGCGCGCCAGATGCAACGCGTCAGCGACTTTTGCCGCCGGTTCGCCTACCTACTTGATGGCATCGAGCCCAGTGAAAAGGCGCCCGGCAGCCAGTGGAAATCGTTGGCCGCGCTGTTGCAGCAAATGGAGCGGCATTACGACGAACACACGGCCAACACGGTCAAGAAATTCGACTTGCCGGATTGGCCGCAGTAAGGATCGAGCGTCAGTTATTGTTCTACTCTGGTAAATGCTCAACTGCTGCTCGCCGCAGTAACAATCTTTGCAAGTCACTTGCCAACGGTTTCTAGCATTTCCTGGTACCAGACTTGCGCCACGGCCCAATCAAAGAACCAAAACCCGTCGTCCGACACGCGCTGCGGACCGCCGAGAAACTCGACACACGTTTTTGCGTGTTCGGCTGCTGCCGCCGTCTCGGCCCCGCGACCGAGTTGATGAAGCGTAAGCGCCTTGATGCACCGCACCGTTGCCTCGCGCACAGGATGATGTTGCTCGAAGGTGCGGTCGCAGGCCTCGAGCGCACTCTCAAACTCGCCGCTTCGATAACGAGCCATCGCGATAACCAGTTCACCCCAAGCGGCCATGCCCGTACCAGCGTATTGCTGCTTCGCTGTTTCCGCCAACTGCACGACTCGTTCCAAGTTTTCACAACCGCCATCGCACAGCAAACATGCTTGCGCGATACGTGACGCTTTGCCTGGCTGTTCATCGTCAAAGCGGCTGAGCAATTCGCTTGTATATTCGCGGTACAGCGCGTCATCGCCGTCGAGCGCGACCAACGGTGCGGCCTGCCAATAGGGCCACAGTTGTTTGACGGGCAGGTCGGCGGTTGTGAACAAATCTTCGGCGGCTTCGCGCCAACGACGTTGTTGAAAATGCGACTTGGCGCGCAAGATTCGAAACGCCGGCTGGTCACCATACTGCTGGATCGCGGCATCAATCACCTGGATCATTTCGTCAGGCAACCGCCGTGCGGTCAGTCCCACGTCGATCAGCCCTGGACCGGACACGCGGCCGTCTGGCATTTGGTTTTGGCAGTAAACCGCGAGTTGGTTTTTACCCGCGACCAACAGGTCGGTCTTAAAATTTTTGTCCAAGAGTTGATAGGGCTTGAATCCATCTTCAGCAAAGATCTGCCGGCCGTTCAGATAAACCTTCACGCCGTCGTCGTGCGTTAGACGCATCGTGAAATCGCGAATCTGGCTGGGCTCAGCAGCGAACTCCGTTCTCAACCAGATCTCCGGTTTTGGCCACACCGTACGCACCGCGTCACGTTGTCCGAGAGTGCCGAAAGGCGCAGCACCCACCGCCCAAGTCGAATCATCAAATACTGGTTTGGTCCAATCATCGGCAGGCTTGTCAGTCGTGTAGTGCCACAGCACGCGACACTGTTCTCCCGTGGCAACTAGCGAATTGAGCAGGTCCGCAAGTTCCACCAGTGTTTTGGAATTTGGGTTCGCCGAAGCAGCTTGAAGCCTCGAGCGAAATTGAAGGTCTAAAGCTTTCTGAGAAAACAGCGTGTCAACTTCTTCCTCCGAGTTGCCGGTTATCGTCATCATTGCACCGACCCAGAGCAATTCGGAAACGATCTGCAAATTGCGCTGCTGCGTCAGGTTCTCTGAGTCCTGGTAGGCGGCTTGAGCGGCTTCGATGCGCCCGCATGCGTGTTCAACCACCACCGTCAACAAATGCTTGGTTAGCAGATCCATCGGTTGCGAGACCAACTCCGCATTTAACAACGCCGACGCTTCTACTTGATGCCCGGTGGCCAACAGTTCGATCACCAAACGCGCCGGCGGGTTTGTGACTCGCGCTCGTCGCAATTGGTTGAGCGCTGGCTTCACGTCGCCGGGGCGGATTGGCCAATGCTTTTTCAACAGCGCCATCGCTTCATCCGTCGCTTGGCTTTCACGCACGTCCTGCGGAATGATTTGTAAAAAGTGAGACAGCGCGGACGAGGCAAGATGCCGCTGATCTTCTTGATCACGTTGTTCGTTAGCATGGTCACGCAGCGTCGTTGCCAGCAACCAGCGCAGCGAATGATTCAGCGGGTCATCGGCCAACGAGGTTTCGGCGAAACTGATTGCACTGTCAATTTGATTGTTCAGCGTCAGGCTTAAGAATTGACGTTCGGGCGAATTACGATCATTGATGCCTTGGACGAAGAAGCGTCGTCCGATTCCGGCCGCGTCCCAGCGATCGAACCATTGATCGGCCGTCAACGTGGCGAACGCACCGGCGACGCTGCGCTGCGAAACCAATTCGGCCCATTGTTGTGCGATTACAGGTTGCACCAACTCGTCGCCGGCAAAATCCTCTAGGTCAAAGAGCACACTTTCGGGGATACCACAAACGATCGCACGCATGCCGTCGGGGCTGATCGCCATGGGATGACCGCCGTAGACTTGGAACGCCAGTTTGGTCGGCACATTCAGCGGTGAAGCCAATAGTTTTGCCAGTCGCCAATCCCAAAATCGAACGTTGCCATCGCGATCGTAAGTAACCACGACCCGGTCGCCCTTGAGCATTCGGCACGTCGGATCGGGGCCGCCGGGAATTGCGGGTGATACCGTTTTTCCGGTAGTGAGATCGACGACGCGAAACAGATCATTCTCCGTCAACGCAATCACATACCGCTCGCTCTCGCTGACGACCAATTGTGCGACCCAATTTGAAAAGCTGGTACTTTTCGGCAAGACGCTTTCGCCTGAATCGATACGATAATAGTTGAGCGTTTTGTCTCGCAACGCGACGACCACCAGGTTTTGCCGCGGCGCAAATCCGAATGCCGTGATGCCACCGTCGACTTTGGTGTAGATGGTCGCATGGGAATCAAGATTGATCGCGGTGAACGATCGATCGTTGCGAAAATTTTTCTCTAACACGAGCCTATTGGGAAAATCAAAATGCACGATCGAATATTCGTGATCGTTTTTGTAGTTACGAATAATCTCGCCGCTGGCCAAATCCATCACATAGCAATATTGCTCCGCACATAAAACGGCGGCGTAGTTGCCGTCGCGATCGGCGGTGAGCAAACCGTTTCGATGCAGGTAGGTGCGCGCCGCAGGCTTGGGTAGATCGATGGTTTTGATTTTCTCGACTGCATCATTCCAGCGCCAAACTTCAACCACCGATGTCGAACCTTGAGGTTGGGAAAAGGTAACAATCCGTTGGCCATCGCCGACGAAAGTCGCGGCGAAAACCGGCCCGGCGGTATGCAGGATGCGATTGATCGGTTCGCCATCGGCGGCGCTGTAGAGCTGCGCGTCGGGTTTGCCTTGGTTGCTGCGCAAGAAATATTGGCCGTCGGGGCTGAACCGGGCCGTTGTCAGCTCATCATCGCGCGGCATCTTGGCAACGATGGTCGACGATTCGTCAGCCGGCCAAGTCCAGACGCGGACTCGACCTTGTTGGTCTCCGGTGGCGACAAAGCGGCCATCGGGCGAGAACGCGACTGCCATCAAGCCCGCACCGTCGTACACTTGGCCAAGCGTCGACGTTCCGCTGGGAAAGTCAAACACGAAGGTTGAAGCTCGCGGGCCAACGGTCAAAACACGATTGGTGCCGGGTATATTCGCCGCCGCCAGGCAGGGTTCGTTGCCGATGGTTTCGATACCGGCCTTGGAGACCCGTTGGCAGCCATAAAACTCGAGCGACAAGATGTTGTCGGAGTTTGGTTCCGCGATATAGGAGTATGGGTTCGTTAGGGATTCTTGCGAATCAACGAGCTTGCCGGATGCTAAGTCGTGCCAATGGAAATGTAAACCATGAAACGTGACCATCTCGCCTTCGGCAGTGAACGACGGCCGCCGCACAGTACCATTGGCGTAGGTAACATGACTGCCTTGAAAACGGATCACGGGCGCTGTCGTCGATACATCCATCACCGCAAATTGATTGGCCGTGGTGGCAACCAGCGACGTCGCCGCCGGATCGAAGGCCAGCGTTTGGATTCGATCATTGAGCTCGGGACCGGTTACCGATTTCCATGGCGGTGACGCCGAAACCAACACCGCGCGCGAGCCGGCGGCGATGGCCAAGTGTTTTCCAGCGCTCGAAAACGCCAACAGCCGACCGTTGGCTGGCAAGTTACCGCGGTAGAAGGTTCGGAATCCGGGAAACGACAGAATGTAAATTTGACTTGTGGCGTTCGTGACCGCCAACCACTTGCCGTTGGGGCTCCAAGTTGCGGCAACGAGTTTGCCAACATGCGGCGGCAGCGCCAGCGGTTGGCTGTTGGACAGATTCCAGATCGAATCCGGTTCGGCTTCAAGCCATGATTTGCGAATCAAGAACTTGCCCGACAAATGAAACTCGAATCGCTCGATCGGTGTCGTATCACCGTTGAACGCGGCCACCGGTTGAGGTACTTTGCGAAGCGTTGTGCGAAATCGAGTCAGGTTCGCCCAACGCCGATGCGGGTCTTCCTGGCCAAGCTCCGCTGCCTTGGCATGCCACAGCACCGCTTCGGCATAGTCACCCTTGGTCGCCGCTTGCAGACCCAACAGCGATTGCATGTCCGATTCGCTGACCATCGATTTCCGCAAACTTGCCACCGCTGCCAAACGGCTCGCATCGGCTTGTTCAAAGGCACGTTGTCGTTGCTGCGTCAGGATGCGTTGTGACCGTTCCATGCGGCTGAAGTAGACCGCCGACGACACCGCGCCGACGAGCACCAGTGCCAGCGTGATCGCCAGTCCCAACAACGACGCCGCCAGCGCGCGATTGCGTTTACCCCAACGATACATCCGCTCGGACACACTGGGGCGACGCGCCAGGATCGGTTCATCGGCAACAAAATGGCGGAGGTCGACTTCCAATTCGGCGGCGTTGTGGTAGCGATCTTGGGGATCGTGCGCGGCGGCTTTGTGAATGATTGTGGCCAAGTCGCGCGATATGCCTTTGAGCAATTGCGTGATCGGACGCGGGCCGTTGGTAGTGATATCAGCAACAAGTTGTTGTTGGTTGTTGGCAGCAAACGCCGGCGACAACGTCAACAATTCATACAGCGTGATGCCGAGCGAATAGATATCGCTGCGCGGGTCGGTCTCGCCTTTGAACGCTTCGGGCGGCATGAAGCGGAGCGTGCCGAGAATGTTGCCGGTGCCGGTCAATTCGAGCCCGTCGTCAAGTTTCGCCAAGCCAAAGTCGGCGACCCACACGGTGCCGCGAGCATCGAGGATCAGGTTCGCGGGTTTGATGTCGCGATGTTCGATGCCCAGCGCATGAGCGTGGTGCAGCGCCGATGCAACCTGCGCACCAAGCTCGGCGACAAAGCGTTGGAACGGCAAGTGGCAATGATCGTTGTCCGCGACCGGCGAAAAGGGCAAGCGATATTTTCCCGTCGCCGGCGCTGCGGATTCGCGGTGCTTCGTCGGCGATGCTTCGCCGACGGTCGAGGTTTCGGTTTTGCCTTTGACAATTTCAGTGGTCGCGTCAAGAGTCTCGTCGCTGGTGCTGACCACATCGCTGCGCCGCGCCTGCTTGCTGGGTCGCAACGCAACATCGCTGCGCCGTGCAACATCGCTGCGCCGCGCAACATCGCTGCGCAACGCAACATCGCTGCGCCGTGCCTCGTTACTGGCGCGGATTTCGCCGATCACATTGTCCAGTCCGCGTCCTTGGATGTACTGCATGACATAGAAATGCGTCTCTTCTTCGTGACCGACGCCGAACACAGGGACGATATTGGTATGGTGCAATCGCGCCGCCGCCTGGACTTCGCGTTCAAACCGTTTGACCCGCCGTTCGTCTTGCAGCGAGTTTGTCGGCAACACCTTCAAAGCCACGCGGCGGCCCAACGACATTTGTTCGGCTTCGAAGACGATCCCCATGCCGCCGCGACCAATTTCGCGAACGATACGAAAATCGCCGAATTGACGCGGAGCAACGGTTACCGGCGGTCGCGGCGTCAAGGTTGGCGTTTGGGTCAGCGGCAAGTAGGTGGCGTCGAGCGAATCGCTCACACCCATCGCCTGGCGCAAACTTCGGATCACACCCCCAGGGCTGCGTTCGGCCTGTTCGACCCAGGCATGGCAGGTTGCGCAATCGTTGACATGATCCAGCACGGTTTCAGCGACTTCATACGAAACCGCTCCGTCCAGCCATTGGGCCAGTTCCAGTTCGTCAGGACAATTGGCGGTGAAGTTGTGCATGGTAAGGATCGAGCGGAAAATAAGTGGCTGGGGCTTCCAACCGCAGCGCTGCGGCTGGAAGCCCCAGCCACATCCAAATCCGACAGTAATTTTCCGCTCGCTCCTAATTATTCGCAACCGCGCCACGCGAAAACGGATTACATGACGCAGAAGAATCTAACAGCCTGGCGACACACCGCATTGTCATGTTTTTGCATGACTCGCAAAACTTCACCGCGTCCAGTCTTCAAACCGCAGACCAGGAACTTTGGCGTAGTCGACCGAATTGCGAGTCAACAGCAGTGCGTCCTCGCACAAGCAGGATGCGGCAATCTTCAAGTCCATCGTGCCGATGCGGACTTTCTGATTGCGAAGTTCACTAAATCTGTCTGCCGCAAATTCGGAAAAGTCCAGAAGCGGAACGGAGCAGTAGAGTTGCAGATGCTCTCGGAGTCGTGAGTAGGCAATCACCTGTTTCTTAACATCCGATTTTTTTACCAGCAGTGCCATCCATCCCCGCATCTGCTCTTCGTAGCTGGCGATTGAAACCACGACATTCCGATCCGATGATTCAGCCAGTCGCGTTCACAAAATGGCAGACTCTTTGCTTCCCGATGCGAGGAAACTCAAATGGTCCGTGTCCATCACTATCATCCGTCAGATGCTTTGGGCTGATCGGCCTTGCGAATCTCTGCCCCAAGCTTCATGGCTTCCGCATAGACGGCGTCGTCCTTGAACTTTCCCACTATTCGTTCCCACCACGGCACTTCGCGGGTGTCAGGTTGCCCACTGATTTCCAATTGAAGAACCTTCAGTTCAAGTTGCCTTATTCGGTCTTCGACACTACCGGATGACATGAGCTAAATCTTGCCGGTGAGATGTGTTTTGTTGGGTAGCGATTGCGGCAACCTGTTCACAAAACCTTGGTTGTCGCAATTTATTCAGATCACGACAACCGTAGTTTTATGGCGCACTAAGACCGAGACAACTGACACAACCAAGTTAAACCCGGCGTTCGTCGCTGCCGTGCAGTGCGCTGAAATACAGGCCGGCGCTGACGTCCGCTGGTTGCTGGTTACGCAGTTGATTGCGGAACGCCTTCATCACGTCACGGCGGCTAATTTGGCCGAGCAAGCGACCGCGATGATCGATCACTGGCAACCGCCGACACGCCGAGTCGAGAAATTTTTGCGCAATCGATAGCAAGTCAGTTTCTTCGTCGATCGTCGGTGGCATCGTATCGACAAATGCCATCAAGATATTGGTTGGCAATTGTTCATAGGCAGCATCGACGGCGAACCGCATGCACGACCGCTCGGAAAAGACGCCCAAAAATTGGCCATCACGATCGACCACCGGAGCACCGCTGATCCGGTGGCGCAGCAACACATCGATCGCGTCGATGACATCCATGTCGGGCGAGAGCGTGATCAAATTCGAGACCATCATTTCCCGAGCGGTGACGGTAGGTGGCAACATGAAGGTTTCCCCGTGAGCAAGTTGAAGAGTAGTCGCGAACAGAGTTGCGCCGCGAGACCTTATCGTGACGAATTGAAGTTGCCCGAGTCAACAAAATTCCCAATTAAATTGTGGCTGGGGCTTCCAACCGCAGCATTACGGCGGATCGATGAGCAACGACTGACGCAGTTTTTGCAAACCACGCTTGAGTAATCCGGCGACCGCGGTCTCGCTCTTGCCCATGCGATCGACGATTTCGGCCAACGACAAACCTTCGATATATCGCAACCGCACCGCTTCGGCCTGCAGCTCCGGCAACTCATGCAGCGCGTCGAACAATTGCTTGGCCGATTCGGCGCGAATGGCCTTGTGGCTGGGGCTGGACGTATCACCGGCCAATTGCCCAATCCAACCGCGTGCCGAATCATCGCCGCCGGCCCCACCAAGGTTGACCTCGCGGCTGAGCGAACGTTTTTGCGACGTGACATGGCTGGCGACCGCCGAGGCAACATTGTTTTTCAAAATGTTCCGCAACCACGCCGCACATTCGCCCGCCGAGTCACCACGAAATTGGTGCCAATCGCGTTTGGCTTCCAAAAACGTTACCTGCACAATGTCCGCCGGATCGATCCGCCGTTTCAATCGGTCAGACAGATAGCGATGGGCGAGCATGAACAAAAATCCGCGGTAATTTTCCAGTAGCTTGCCCAATTGCTCGGTGTCACCCGCTTTCGCCGCATGAACAAGTTCGGAGGTGGATTGGTCAAGACTCACGGCGAATGATCGGCAAGAGGAGATTCTTTGGTAAACTAATGCGTCGTCTCAGCTTCGATTTCAGTTGACAGTAATTGTAGAACGGTTGTCCCCAACCGTTTGGGCTGGCATGAACCACTCGCGCTTTTATGATACCCCGTTGCCGAATTGTTTGGTTGGTCACTTTGGAGGAGCTGAGAAATTATGTTGTCACGATGGTCCTTGTTATTTGGTTTCGCAATCGCCGTTGGCTGCGGCCAATCCAGTTCGCCGGAACCGAGCCCTGTGGTTGCACCGGTTGAGCCCAGCGGCACCGCTAAAGTTGCTCCTGCGCCGCCGTTGATGAACCAGCCGAGCCAGTTCGAGCTGCCCGGCGTCATCGATCCGAGCACCATGACCGACAAACCCGCAGCGACCTCGCCCGCCGGATCGGGATTGGAAATGCCGCCGCTGGAATCAACCGATTCACCCGTGATTGTCCAGCGACCGGTGCTCGACGAATCGGTTGGCCGCGAGGTCATCAGCTCGCCCGCTATTTCCCTCTCAGCCGCAACTTGGCCCGAAATCCAACAACGGATCGCGAGTACCGGCAAGGTCTGCGTCGTCGATTTATGGTCGTTGTCATGCGAACCGTGCTTGAAGGAGTTTCCGGGGTTGGTGAAGTTGCATGACGAGTATGGTGATGATGTTGTGTGCTTTGCGGTCAGCGTCGATTTCGACGGACGCAAAACCAAGCCAGCGGAAATGTACCGTCCGCGCGTCGAAGCATTCTTAGCTTCAATGACCGCTTCGCTGGAGTCCTTTCTTAGCGTGACGCCCAGCGAAGAACTGTTTGAAAACCTCAACATACCTTCCATTCCTGCCGTCTTGGTCTACGATCAAACCGGCGCTCTGGTCCGCAAGTTTGTCGATGCAGGTGATGATGTCGGATTTGGCTACGAACGAAACGTCGTCCCGTTGGTTAAGGCGCTGCTTAAATCGGCGCAATGACGGTTCAATTTTTTGATTTAGCACTCTTTTTTGATTTAGCCTTCTTTTTGATTTTGCCTTCTTTTTGACTTGGTTTC
This sequence comes from Pirellulaceae bacterium, assembly GCA_041753075.1. GTDB lineage: Bacteria > Planctomycetota > Planctomycetia > Pirellulales > Pirellulaceae > UBA6163. The sequence continues at coordinate 1,219 of JBGSVE010000031.1, read as the reverse complement.
GATGTCAACTGATACCCAACTTGATATTTTTGATTCACTTGACCAAAGCGGCAACGATGCCGCAGCGATGGTCCAGCGGATGGTCATACACTTTCGCACAGCCCAGCGTCCGATCGAATTGTTCGAGGCACTGAAGATGCGAGTTCGCCAGCAACTCGGATTACCACTGATTGCACCGGAGGACGAACCGCGCATCGCCGAGGATGTCGATCGCCAACTCGAAACCGGTTTGCTCGATGCGTGTCGCGAAGTTGGTGAACTGTTAATCAAGAAAGGCCGCGTCCGCGAAGGTTGGATGTACATTCGTCCGACTGGTGATCTGACCCGCGCCGCCGAACTGCTCGCCGACATCGAAGCCACTGACGAGAATGCCGAAGAGCTGATCCAAGTCATGCTGCACGAAGGCGTCGACGTCGGTCGCGGTTTTCAATTGCTGCTCGATCGCAATGGCACCTGCAACAGCATCACGGCTTACGAGCAACAAATATCGATGCGCGGCAAACGCGATCGCCAAGCGGCCGCACGGCGACTGCTCGATCACTTTTACGCCGAATTGTCCGCAGCGATCCGCGGCGACATTGTTCGCAACGAAGCTCCGGCGGCTGACGATGAAACGCTCGGCCAAATGCTCGACAAGCGAAAATGGCTGGTGACCGACGGCGGGTATCATCTCGATACAACCCATTTATCGTCGGTGATCCGCATCGCCCGCGTGCTCGAAGACACGCCGTCGCTACAACGCGCGCTGGAATTGTGCCAATACGGTCGGCGACTCAATCACCAATTCCAATATCCCGGCGACGAACCGTTTGTTGATTTTTACCCCGCTCATTCGGCGTATTACAACGTGCTGTTGGGACGTGATGTTGATCGTGGTTTGGAATTATTCGAGCGCAAGGCGACGCAGGCTGATCCCCAGCAGGTTGGCACCGGGCCGATGGAAGTGTACGTCGAGTTGCTGCATCGTTGCGGCAAACCGGAAATGGCAATCGACGCTGCGATTCGATTGGCTCCGGACGATGTACCGACTCAGCGATTGGTTCCGTACTTGATCGAAATTGCCAGCACCTGTGGCCACTTTGGCCCGTTACTGGAACTGTGTCGCCGGCGCGGTGACGTGCTCGGCTTTGCCGCGGCGAGCGTGGCCGCGATGAAGCTTCGGGTACGGTGAGCGGATCGGCGCTAGCCGCCGGTTTTGATCGGGAAATACCGGCGGCTA
>JBGSVE010000030.1:0-7188 GCA_041753075.1 Pirellulaceae bacterium | reverse complement strand
CCCGCCGGCGACTTTCTCGAATCTTCCATCGCGACGACTTTTGGACACGGGAGACATGCCTCAAAAATCCGGGTTCCTAGGCAAATCAACGACAAAGTCTGATGGACCCCTTGAAAGGGTTCGCGGAATTGAGTGGCACATCAAGAACCGGGCGTTTTTTTCGAAATGGCATGAGTGACCGTTGGCGTGAAGTGTTGAGTCCGGCACAGGTGTTGAGCGTTATTCAGACTCACAAGGACATGATGCGACATAGTGGATACGGCGGCGTTGTCGACGAGATCCTCGCTGGCATTATCGATGCGGCGGTTTGTAATACAGATGCCACCATCATCCTTGCCAAATTGGATTTGCCATCGCCTGCCCAAGCGTCACCTGTTGATAGCAAGTCTGTTGTGAAGCCCCAAATGAAGCTGAGCAACAAGGCGGCTCATGCCAAATCTTTTGTGCCGGCAGATTGGAAACGCTGGATCGCTGAGAACTTACTACGTGGGTGTCGTGCCGACGAATTGGTCAAGATCCTGAGTGATCAAGGTTATCCAGCGGAGTTAAGTCAATTGGAAGTCGATGCCGCCAACTCGCATCCGTACTTGATCGCCGCGCGCAGCGTCATGACCAAAGTTTAAGTGTCACCTCAAACAAATTGCCTTGCGATGTCAGACGTGAACAATCAGAACGCGCCCGAAGGACAAGAGATCACGGCCTAGGAAATCTACTCGCAGACCGACATGCCGATTCATCCCGCGTCGGTTCAGCGACCCTGGATGGAAACGACGCAGAACCGATTTGCATACCGTTGTTTGCCTTTAGCGATGGCGAACCAAGCGGGATGGCTAGTTAATTGTCCGTCGAGTTTCACGGCAAGGTGGAACGGTTCGCCCGAGCCAGCAGCAGTCACTCTCGTTCATGACAGCCTACCGCCAGACAATCGGATGACGCCACTATTTGGGCACGGAACGATTACTTTTCATCTTCCCTATAACGCAACCCGGGTTGATGGTGCGGTTCGAACGCGGAGAACCAATATGTATGGTCGTACCTTATCCCAGGCAGTATGTCGACAGCTTCAAGGCGGTGAGGAAACCGTTGACGGAAGATGAGGGCTTGCGGCAGGCCTACCTAAACTGGAGTCGCGAGCGAGACGCTTTTCAGAAGCGAGTGGCCGACAAAGATCCCGACGCGATCCGGCGCGGCTGGCAGAAGGACTATTTTCAGGGCCGTGACCCAGGAGGTGACACAGTCAGCGGTCATCAGACGAAGTTAAGTGTTTGTCCGTTCCACCGAGCATGATTTTCGCGTCGGTCGAGATGAGCATCGAGTGAAAAACAACTGACGTAGCTTGGGCACTCTTGCCCGAGATCATGGGGACGGAAAAAGCCACGGTGTCGGGCAAGAGTACCCATTCCACGGTTATGTTAGGCTCAGTTGTATGGTTGGGTTGGCGGTGGCATATGTTGGAGGGGTCTGAGTGAGTCACTACATGATCGAGTTTGACTTCGACGCGAGAATTGATCGTCCCGTATCCGTTGACCAAGTGGCGGCGAGCTTAGCGGCGGGCAAGAGTGTTTGGGCGGCGATTGATTTGTCCGGCGACGCTGACGTGACGATTGATTTGGCGGAGCTGAGTGTCAACGCTCGAGTGATTGAATCGCTTATGAGCGCACCTGCTGCGGGGCGTTATGATGTTTATGATGATTGCTTGCACCTCGCCGTGGGCATTCCCCAGTTCGCTGGCCGAGCGGTCGTATTCCAGGTGATCGACGTGGTTTTAATGGACCGCTTAATCATTACGCTGCACCGCGGTGAAAGTCTTTTCGTCAACCAATTGCAGGCGACGTATCCAAAGTTTTTTCGCACGTTTGCGTTGTCGATTGGGTTTCTGTTGTTCGAGATTTGGGATTCAGTCCTCGAGTCGCATCGGCGACTACTGAACATCGTCGAAGACGACGTCGAACGGGCACAAAAGTCGGTATTCAGCGATACTGGCGACGAGATTTTTGAAAACGTGTCGCGATTGACTTCCAGCGTTCTGGATGTTCGCAAAAGCACGTTGGCGATGCGTGGCGTCGTCGAGCAATTGGCCACCCATAAGTCGACTTTCGTTCCCACGACGACGCAGCCTTACCTGCAAAATATGGTGGGTTCGTTTGATCGCTTGGCCAGCGATTTAACGGTTGAACGCGAGACCTTAGCCGAGGCTTTGACGTTGTATCTCGGTGTGGTGGCACATCGCACTAATCAACTGCTGCACCGCTTGACGCTGGTCAGCTTGGTGTTTCTGCCGCTGACTTTTTTGTGCGGCGTCTATGGGATGAATTTCGAGTTGGCGGAATATGGTTGGCGCTATGGTCCGCAATTTTTTTGGTCGCTTGTGATTGTCGTTGTTGCCGGTATGGTGGCGTGGATGCGGGTCCGCAAAATGTGGTAGCCCAAGATATGTGATGAAACTTTCCAACACCAACATCCCTGATAGTCGCCGCCATGACGTTGTCGATTGAGATTGATTCAGCCCGATTGTTGCGCCGGCTGGAACAGTTGGCGGCAATCAGCGATTGTCCGGAACCGCCCCCGGCCGTGACGCGGGTAGTTTTCAGCGAAACCGATCTGCGAGCGCGGGCCTACCTGGCGTCGTTGTATGCCGAGTGTGGCCTGCAGGTCCGCGTCGATGCGATTGGCAACACATTCGCGCGGTGGCAGGGCACGCAACCCGAACTGCCCGCCGTTGGCACCGGCAGCCACACCGACGCGATCCCCCATTCGGGGATGTACGACGGGACGGTTGGTGTGTTGGGGGCATTGGAGTCGATTGCGGCGCTGCAGGCCGCAGGGTTTCGGCCACGTCGGTCCATTGAATTGGTGATGTTTACTTCCGAAGAACCAACCCGGTTTGGCGTTGGCTGCACGGGCAGTCGGCTGATGTCGGGCGCGATGACAATGCAGCGGCTGTGCGAATTGCGCGACGTTGTAGGCGACAACTACGATGTTGTTCGCACGCGAGCGGGGATGTGTGGCGCGCTTGAAGATGTGCGACTAAAGCAAGATCATTTTAGTGCCTGGGTGGAACTGCATATCGAGCAGGGGCCGGAGCTAGAGCGCTCGTCCACGGACATTGGCGTCGTGACGGCGATTGCGGCACCGGCAACCTATGAGTTTGAGGTTCATGGCTCCGGTGGTCACGCGGGTGCGGTATTAATGGGTGGGCGTCGCGATGCATTGTGCGCGACGGCAAAAATCGTGTTGGCGATCGAGTATTTGGCGCGACACAGCCCAAGCGCCGATTTGGTGGCGACAGTCGGCCAATTACAAGTTCATCCCGGTGCGATCAATTCCATTCCCAGCATGGTGCGGTTTTCGCTCGATATTCGCGACATTGATGTGGCAAACCGTGATGAGGTTTTTGGCAAACTGGCCCAGTGGGCGCAGCGGATCGCGAACCAGCGTGACGTTAGCGTCGATTCAAAATGTTTAAATGCCGATCCGCCGGCGACTTGTGATGCAACGATCGTTGGTGTGATCCAGAACGCGTGCCGCGAGCTTGGCTTGACTCACCAAAACATGATCAGCCGCGCTTACCATGACTCGTTATTCATGGCGCGAGTTGCACCGACCGGAATGATCTTTATTCCCTGTCGCGGTGGAGTCTCGCATCGTCCAGACGAGTTCAGCACGCTGGAGCAAATGGAAAAAGGCGTCGCGGCGTTGGCGCTGACGTTGGCCGAGTTGTCAAAGTAACGGCGTATCCCAAACGGTTGGGGACAACCGTTCTACAATTTTTTTTGCAAAACACTTTTTTCCGCAGTCGTGCTTAGCGGGCGTTGACGGCGGGAATCGCATTTTCTACTATACGCAGCCCTCAGGACCACCACGGTGTGGTTGAGCAATCCCAGACATTTCCTGAAAGAGTGACGTGCCATGGCCGTCCCCAAGCGAAGACACAGTAACAGCCGAACCGGCAAGCGACGCTCGCACCATCACCTGAAGAAGCGTCAGATTGCCTATTGCCCATCGTGCGGCGGTGCCGTTCCGACGCACACGATTTGCCCGAAATGTGGCTATTATCAAGGCCGCACTTTGGTTGAAAGCGACGAGCAGTAGTCAGCATGTCGCTGGACGCCCAGTCGGTCGCTTTCGTTTTTCCGGGCCAGGGTGCGCAGTGTCTTGGCATGGGCAAGTGGCTGGTGGAAAACTATTCCGTTGCTCGTCAAGTTTTTGATAACGCCCGCGATGTTCTGGGCTACGACCTGTTGGACTTGTGTCTAAATGGTCCCGTAGCCCAGCTAAACGCAACTGAATTTAGCCAACCGGCGCTATTTGTTTTGTCCATGGCCGCCGTCGCAGTGCTGAAAGACACCCAGCCGGACCTTGTCGGGCGCGTCACGGCGACTGCGGGTCTTAGCCTCGGCGAGTATTCCGCGATTTGCTTTGCCGGTGGCCTTGAGTTTGGCGATGCGCTGCGGTTGGTCCAGCGGCGCGGCCAAGCGATGCAGGCGGCCGCTGATCTGGTCACCAGCGGCATGGCCAGCGTGATTGGATTGGAACTTGATGCCGTCACCAATCTTTGCGACCAACTTCGCAAAGAGGGCGAAGTTTTGCAGCCAGCGAATATCCTATGCTCCGGAAATATCGCCGTCTCGGGGCATCGAGCTGCGATCGATCGTTTGATTCATGAGGCTGCCGCAGCCGGTGCGAGCAAGGTGATTCCGTTGGCGGTGGCGGGTGCATTTCACACTTCGCTGATGCAACCGGCGGCCGAGGCGCTGTCAAAAGCGCTCGCTGCGGTTACGATTCGCGACTCGGACTTGCCGGTCTACAGCAATGTGGACGCGGCGGTGCATCGCACGGGCAGGGATTTTACGCAATTATTGGCCCAACAATTGATCAGCCCGGTTCGCTGGGAAGGTTCAATTCGGCAAATGATTGACGACGGAATTGATGGCTTTGTGGAAGTCGGCGTGGGTCGGGTGCTGCGCGGCACGATCAAACGTGTCTCGCGGAAAACGCCGACGGCTGGCTTCGGAGACGGTGAATCGATCTGATTCGCTGGCTCATTTTAGAAATTCGATAAACGCTTACAACTTTTCTGATTTGGTTTTCCATGCAATTAGCGATCAAAGCCGACCTGACGAACCAAGTTGCCGTGGTCACCGGGGCGTCGCAAGGACTGGGAAAATCCGTGGCGATTGCGTTGGGAATTAATGGTGCCAACGTGGTTTGCTTGGCACGTAGCGCCGACAAATTGAAAGATACCGTGGCGGCGATTGAGGCCGTCGGCGGTACGGCCCAGGCGGTCGCCTGTGACGTCACCGATCGCGCATCGGCCGCGTCAGCAATCGAGACTGCGGCCACCCAGCATGGTCGTCTGGACATCTTGGTGAACAACGCCGGCATTACCCGCGACAAGCTGATGCGCGGGATGGCGGATGACGAATGGGACGACGTGATCGCGACGAACTTGACAAGCTGTTTTGTTTGTTGCCGCGCCGTCGCCAACATCATGCGCAAGGCAAAATACGGGCGAATCATCAATATGGCAAGCATTTCGGGGTTGATTGGCAACGCCGGTCAAGCCAATTACTCGGCCAGCAAAGCGGGCATGATCGGCTTGACGCGGACGCTCAGCAAGGAACTTGCCAATCGCGCAATTACGGTCAATGCAGTCGCACCGGGTTTCATCGAAAGCGACATGACGGCCAAGTTGGGAGAGGTCGTGATGGAGGAAGTCCGCAAGCGAATCCCGGCCCACCGCGTCGGCACGCCCGAGGATGTGGCAGCGGCGGTCTTGTTTCTGGCCTCACCGGCTGCTGGCTATATCACTGGCCAAACACTGGTCGTTGACGGCGGCATGATCGGGTAAGACAATTCATCCGCTGTATTGACGCGTTTTGTCCGTTTAACCTATCTTTGCAATCCCTTCACCAACAACAAATCAAACTTCAGGAGTTTTCTCATGGCCACCGTCGAAGAACGCGTCGTCGATATCGTCGCGGAACAATTGGGCGTCGATAAAGACAAGATCACCCGCGAAACCTCGTTCGTCAACGATCTCGGTGCCGACTCGCTCGATACCGTTGAGTTGGTAATGGAACTCGAGGAAGAGTTCGACATCAGTATTCCTGATGATGCGGCTGAGAAGATCCAGAAAGTGGGTGAAGCGATTTCCTATATCGAAAGCACCAAGGGCGACGACGCCTAGGCGTCTGGCCACCAGGTTTTGGCTGGCTCGCTGCGGCATTCAATGCGATGCTTTCGAGCCTCACCGATTGCAACGATGCCGTCCCTGCTTTGCCGGGACGGCATTTTCATTTTAATCACAAAAACAGTTTTTTGCACGGATTCAGTTCGCGATGAATGAGCGCCGCGTGGTCGTCACAGGCATGGGGTTGGTAACGCCCCTGGGCCATTATGTTGACGAAGTATGGCAACGATTGCTTGATGGTCACAGCGGGATTCACTCGTTGACAACCATCGACACCTCGCGACATAAAATTTTCTTCGGTGGTGACATTCCCGAATTTGATGTCGGTGGTTTCGCCGACGCGCGGGAAGTCAAACGCCTCGATCGCTTCACCCAGTTTGCACTGCGCGCCGGCGGCACCGCGATCAACGACTCGGGGCTTGATTTTGCAAACGAGGATCGCACTCGTTGCGGTGTGATTCTTGGATCGGGTGTCGGTGGATTGGCCGAGATCGAAGCTCAGATTGAAAAAATGATTGAGAAAGGGCCTGATCGTGTCAGCCCGTTCACGATCCCAAAAATGATGCTCAACGCCGCTGGGGGCAACCTTTCGATCGTCTATGGATTACAGGGTCCGAACTTTACGATCGCCACGGCTTGCGCCAGCGCCACAAACGCAATGGGTGAAGCGCTGCGCAGCATCCGCACCGGCGAGAGCGACGTCATGATCACGGGCGGTAGCGAGGCGGCGATCACGCGAATGGGATTGGCAGCGTTCCAGAACATGAAGGCACTATCATCGCGCAACGACGAACCGCATCGCGCCAGTCGTCCCTTTGACTTGGAGCGCGACGGATTTGTGCTCAGCGAAGGTGCGGCCGTGTTGATCTTTGAGGAACTCGATCGGGCTCGCCAGCGCGGCGCAAAGATCTATGGCGAAGTCCTCGGTTATGGTACGACCAGCGACGCCGGCCACATCACCGCACCGGACCCCGAAGGTCGTGGCGCGGCGGCGG
>JBGSVE010000029.1:0-20148 GCA_041753075.1 Pirellulaceae bacterium | reverse complement strand
GGGCGCGGTGCCGTTTTACGGACGTTTTGGCTAGCAATGGATGCTGTCGGAGGGCGAGTTTCCGAGCGGGTGACAGTGGGTAGAATCATCAACTTTGATGGATTGATTCTAACCTCTCGGCAAGGACGCTGGTGTTATCGTGATAGGTATGTCGGTGGACGGTTCTCAACGTAATCTCATTCAGTCGACCCAAGAGATGATCCTTCGTTTCACCGCCGAGGTGAGTGTCCAAGCGGAGCGATGGACCCAGCAACTCATCCAGAACCCCGCTGACTTGGAAGCGATCGAACGCGACGTTCACATTGCTTATGCACGCGGTGCCGACTTGCTCGTCGCGGGAATCATGGCTGTCACCATCAACGATGGCCAAGTCAATGTCGCTGCCGAGCAGACACGACAACAGTTTTCTCGTCCGCTGCAAAAAGGTCGTGAACGAACGGTCGCCGTTCAAATGCTTGGTGGCTTGCTCGTTTGGGCAACAACACTGTATTGCGCTCCGAAGAAGAAGCTGTTTGGAAAAGACGATGCGCCACGAGTCGGATTGGATATCACGCTCGCTCAATTCGGATTCGGCAAAGGCATATCACCTGGCCTACAGAGTCGAGTCGCTCGTCAAGTGGCGCTGTGCCCTTCGATCGCATTTGCTCACAAGGAACTGACTCGCGAAGGCGTCAAACTCGATGCAAAATCCATCAAGCGAATCACGTATCAATGCGGCGAAGGACTGCTGGCGCTGAGGCGGCACCGCATCAAGCTGTTGCGTGCGAAGAAGCTGAAGTCTGGAAAGGAGCTTGCCGGTAAACGTGTGTCGGTCCAAATCGATGGGGGACGCATGAAAATCCGTGGCGAAATGAAGCTCAAAACACCAGCAATTGAGTCGACTGATTCAGACGGTTTAGTCACTGGCGATGCACCAGGCCGTTCCAAGAAGAAAGCGCGACGCACGTATGCGGCGGACTGGCGTGAACCGAAGTTGATGACGATTTTCGTTCATGACGAACAGGGCAAGATGATCAAGGAAACAAAAGCCACGATTGATGGCACCTTGCTGGGGCCAGATGCGATCGCCGAAGTCGTGGCGATGCACCTTCATCGACTGGGCGCCGCTGAAGCTCTCAGCCTGACGTTTGTTGCCGACGGTGCTCCATGGATTTGGGATCGAATCGACCGCATCATTGAACTGGCAGGTTTACGGAAAGTGGCAACCTATCGCGTGCTTGATTGCTGTCATGCGGTGCACCATGTTTCCCAGGCACTGGCCGCACTGGGTCTGGATCGTGAAGCACGCAATCCACTGTATCGACAGCTCCGCAGCCAATTGCGAAACGGGCAATGGCAACAAGTGGTTGAATCGCTGGATGAGTTTCAAGGCCAGGAGAAGCCGAACGCTGAATTGGCAACGGAGATCTCGTATCTTCGTCGTCACGGAGAAGCGGGTCATTTAAGCTACGTGAGATTCCGCCAACTAGGGCTTCCGTGCGGCAGTGGTGCGATCGAAAGTGGAATCCGACGCGTGATCAACTTACGTCTGAAAAGCAATGCGATGTTTGGAAGATCGATCACGCGGAGTCGATGCTGCAAGTGCGTAGCCAAGTGGTGCCCGATCAGTGGGACAGCGCCATGTCGGAGCAATCAGAGTTTCGTCGAACGGAGGCCTACGATGGCTGGCAATGGGAACCCCAAAGCCTGAGCATCAAAAATGAAAGTCCTCCTACCTTGGCAACGTAACCCCGCAAATCACGACATTTCTGAATCTGCTTTGTTGAAATGCGCCCTTCCGCCATGCGAACGGCGATTGAGCAAGTACGCGCCGCAGGTTGTACGATCGAGCGTATCACCATCGACGCCGATTCATTGACGGTTTTGTCCTAAATCATTTCGCTTAAGTGTAACAGCTAGTGTCACACTTATTGACCGGCCATCGTGATCGTAACCCAGCCCGTTTTTAGTGTTTTCGTTTTCATTTACCCGTCGAAACAACAACAATACCCAGTACGATCCCTTGGTGACTGCTTAGTCCTGAGAATAGATGAGCGCGGTGTAGGGCGGAAGTTCAACCGAGCCGGAAACGGGTTGGCCATCGTACTGACCCGCTTCCGATTTGATCTCGGAGACGGAGCCGCCGCCGAATTGGCTGTCGTATTTTTCGCGATTGCTACTGAAGCGGCGCTTCCAGGTGCCGCTGCTGGGCAAACCGATCCGGTACTGCTCGAAGTGTTGATTGGCGAAATTGACGACGACCACGCAATCATCGCCAGAACCGCCATCGAAGCTGCGGCGAAACGCAACGACTTTGTCAGTATGGTTGATGTGATAAACGTCAAGTTGCTGGCCGGTTAGACCTTTGGTGACGCCATCGCGGTTGAGTCGCAACGCTATCAGATCGGCTGTAAGCTGAATGATCCCGGATTGTTCATCGGCTTTGCCCCAATCCAGTTCGTCGGTGTCGGTGAACCAACCGTCCTGCAAAAACTCCTGGCCCTGAAACAACATCGGGATACCGGGAGCGGTCATGACCAACGCCATGCCGAGTGTCGCGCGTTTCTTGGCGAACCAGTTTTCGGGATCAGCCTCATCCACTTCGCTTGGAATGCGCGAACTGCCGTTGGCGACCTCATCATGCGATTCGGTATAGACGACCCGCTGAAAGGCGTCGCAATTGTAGGCATGATAAAGCGCATCACGGACCTTGTTCATGTCACGTGAAGCATCGTTGGGCTGAATCAACACATCGCGAATCGGATGAACAAAATTGGCGTCCCACTGAGTCGAAAAACCAGCGCCGCCTTCGATGTCGCACTTCGTGAGGTAAGGATTGTTTTGCAAATCTTCGGCGATGGTGATGGCCGCAGGTTTGAACGCGTGAAGTTCGCGATTGATCCACTGCGTCAGCCCCCAACCCTCAGGAATCTCTTGCGTTCCGCTGGCGTCGACACTTCGGATATACAGCGTCATGTCGTAACGGAGACCATCCACACGGTAGTCTTCCAGCCACATCATTGCGTTGTCGCGAATGTAAGAACGCACTTCCCCGCGTCCGTAATCGGGACGTGTCTCGCCCCATGGTGTTGTCGAGCGGTGATCGTTGAAAAAGTAGATGCCGCCTTTGTCGTTCTCGCTCCAACCATCGAAGCGCCACAGGTCAAGATCCGAAGGGCCGAAGTGATTGTAAACCACGTCGAGGATCACGGCGAAACCAGCTTTGTGTGCCTCGCGAACAAAGCGTTTGAATGCCACTGGGCCGCCGTAGGCAGTTTCAATCGCGTAGGGATGAGCCGGGTTGTAGCCCCAGGAAAGGTCGCCGGCAAACTCGGCGATTGACATCACTTGCAGTGCATTGACGCCCAGTCGCTTGAGATGATTGAACTTCTTGATGTAGTCATCGAACGTGCCGACTTCATCTTTGCCATCGCGAAAGAAAGTGCCGATATGTGTCTCATAGATAACAAGTTCATTCCACGACGGCATTTGAAATTCATCACTTTGCCAATCGAAGTTCGGATCGTGAATGATCCCTTCGCCAACTGAATTGGTGACCTCACGCACTCGTGGGTCGATTCTTGCAAACGAGTCATCGCCCCGTGTGATTTGGTATTTGTAGTGATCACCTGCTTTTGAGCCGGGAACAAAAATTGCCCAACAGCCGCTATTTTCGCGTTTCATTGGATTCGCATCGACCTCCCAATTATTGAAGCTGCCAATCACACTGACTCGGTCAGCGTTCGGTGCCCAGACACGGAAGCCGACGCCTGTTTCCAGCGGAATCGCACCCATCCCGGAAAAATGCTCGCCGTCCGCTTGCGAAGATGACTGTGATTGCGATTGAGTTTGCGCGAGAGCTGCTGACATCAATTCGTTCCTTATCGGGAGGGGGTCAATTTAAGGGATGTTCAGTAACGTTTTCTGATTGGCGACAATGGCTTTCGTTGATTGTCTCGCAACCGAGTCAATCTTCGATCGCGTTTGAGCGAATGTAGTGGTCAAATTGCTCACCCCAACTTTGCGAAATCTTACAAACAGCTTGTCGAAATTCTTGAATTTGCCCATACAAGCGACAATCAGTGAACCTCGATAACCTGCGCCGCGGATCGTTTTGCAAAGGTATCGTGCTTGCTCAAATCCTCCCTTGGGCACAACCATGATCACAACCGCACTTGGGTTAGCCTGCACGACTTCTTCGGCTATTTCGGTGGGCAGTTGTTCGTCATCGATGCTTCTCAAGTGCCAAGTCTTCGACGGGCAGACATCGAGCATCCTTAAGACAAGTTGCTCGCTCGCGTCGTGGCTGATGCAGCCGAACACAGTTGGTGACTGCGACAATGATTCGTCGCCTGGTTCTTCGTGCTGATCCTTGTCTTCGTCCTTGTCCTTCGCAGCAACTCGCCAATCCTCCGAGGAGATTAGCGATTCAAGCTTTAAGATCAGCGTGTTTGCTTCTTCGTCGGTGAGTTGGTCGGCGTCGCAGTCATCACGAAGCCGCTTGATCGTAGGAACGAGAATGTCGTCACACGTCTGATCATAACCATTTTCTTTATGGTATTCCTTCAACAGTTCTTCGGCGCGGTTCAGATCGGTTGCCAACAGTCGATGATAGAACCGCATCGAAGGTTTGATTGGCACTTCATCACTTAGTAGTGTCGAAAGGAATTTGAACCGCGGAACGTAGCGACCGATGACCACCAAACAAACGGTCAGCGGCGTCGACAGCAACAATCCGACTGGTCCCCACAGCCAACCCCAGAACACCGCGGCAAAGATCACGGCGACGGCAGAAATACCGGTGCTGGTTCCGTACAGCCACGGTTCCATCACATTGTTGCTGAGCAATTCCAGTGTCACGATGAACGCCAGCGTCACTAAAAGCACTCCGTATCCTGGAAAAACGGCCGCAGCGATCGCAAGTGGAAAGACCGCGGCGGCCGTGGGACCAATGTAAGGTACAAATCGCAGACAGGTTGCCAGCACTCCCCACAGGATCGCATTGGGGAACGTTCCGTCGCTTGACATCGTGGCACCGATCGAAAACAGACCGATCGCGAGAATGAAACCGTAAGACGTATTGATGATCGTTTGCGCGATCAAGTAGCGACTGATCCGATGCGCAGCTTCGTCGAGTGCCTCCGTCGTTGTCACATAATTCCCGTGACTAACCACGCTGATGATTCGATCGCGCAGATCCTCACGATGGATCAGCATGAACAGGGCAAAAACGGTGACCAAGCCAGCAGTGGCCAGCGGACCCAGCACCGTCTCCGCAGTTGATGCCCAATTGGCAATCGGTACATTCTTTTCAACCGGCTGGATATATAGTGGTGCGTCGGGTGATCGACCGTCGTGAACCGCGTCGGTCTTTTTCTTATCGGCGTTGGGAAAAACACGTTCGGCCCAACGTGCTAGGTCGCTGCGTTCGTCCGCTTCCTTTTCAACCGGCTTTTCATCATCTGGTTTTTTATCACCGCTTTCGATTGCTTTGGTGACATCCTCGGCCAACTGATCGAGCGAACCGCCCATGCCCGAAGTAAGTCCTGCTAGACCGCGAGCTTTGGTGACAAGCTCATCTTTATACTTGGGAAGATCGCCAACCAGTGCAGTCAGTTGACTTCCCAACATCGTCAGGCCACCAGCGAGTAGCACAAATGCAAGTAACGCCGTGGCGATAACGGCAACCACGTTGGGGATGCCGGCACGTTGAAGCCGATTGACCAATGGACTTAATAGGAACGAGAGCAACAACCCAAGGGCAAGCGGAATGAAAACGTCGCGGGCAAAGAAAAGTGCCGCGACGATCAGGATCATGCCGAGCAATTGAGCGACGCCGGCTATCGTCGCTAATTCAGTCTTGGCTTGCTTCATTCATCAGCTCGCGCATCGACATCGGTAAGGCGCGACTTCTGATGAGCCGTTAATAAACGCATAATTGGTCCATCCATTAGGCCCTGAATTTCAGTCCAAAAACTTTCCGCGACGAACGCAGATCGCCAACAATATAATCGCTCCGACAACGGAACCGATCCAGCCGCTGGATTGGATCACATTACCGCCAAGTAATAGATAGCCAATCAAGCCACCAACAAATGACCCACCTACGCCGAGTATGATCGTGCGCAGGCAACCCATCGGTTGAGTGCCAGGTACAACGCCTCTGGCGATGAGGCCAACGAGAAATCCGAAGACAATCCAACCAAGTAGCCAAAACATTTAACGACTCCAGCGGGACGGCATATAATCGCTTAGTCGGCTGGGAGCGGGTGCGGGGCTTCGCAAGGAAAGTGTCGCTAGAACGCCCACTACAATGCCTGCGATGAACACCAATCCGGTTGCCGTGCCGCGATGTTCGTCCAGCTCGTATCGAACTCGCTGGACCGCCGATTGCACGGGAGGACCGACATGGCCAGCAACCAATTCGGCAGCCTTCGTGACCGTTTGCATTGGACTTCGCAGCGGTGCAAATTCGCCCACGACGGATTTAATTTCGTCCACTGAAGTTTCCGTAAATTCTCGCAAGAACTTGACCACCTCATCCACATCGCACGCTAATTTCGACAAGTCTTGATCCCCGACGTGAGGCCAGCGAGTATGGATCGCTTGCTTCACGCGGCTCCAAGGTTCTTGCGACCAGTTGCTGGGTGATGCATCCGACGATTGTTTTGTGGCTATCGACATCTAATGACTCCGAGTGAAAAGGTATCTGGTTTGTAGCAATTCAAGTGGGGTAGCAAACGATGGGCCAGACGCTTAAGGAACAAGTGGGAAGAAAGTGTCGGACTTCATGGTAGCCGAAGTCGCCAGGCCTTGGAAAACGCAGCGAATCCGAACTCTGGCGAGTTCGGCTACGCCATTAATTGACTGCTCGTTCCTAGGTCCCTGCGATTTTGACGTAGATGGCATGGTTTCTGCCGACACCCAACTGAACGTTTAGCCGCCAATTGGTCGATCAGCATCCAGCCTGATGAGAATCAGCCTATGAATGATAATGAATTAACGTCCGCTGGGGATGATTCCTGGCTCGTCCAGCAATGGATTGTTGCTGGCATCGTCTCGGCGTCGGCACGATTCATTCCGGTGCCTTTTGTCGATGAGATCGTTCGTCAACAATGTCGCCGGTTTGTCGTTGCGCGAACGCTTGCCGCTAGTCAATCCGTCGTGTCGCTGGATGACATGAAACCGTTTTACGCCGACGCCGATGGTTGCCTTGGCGGATGCGTGGGAACGCTCGTCAAAGCTCCACTGAAGTTACTCCTGTTTCCAATCCGCAAGCTGGCGGCGATTGTGACCTCGATTCGAGGTGTTCCACTGGAAGTCACGCGGATGATCTTGCTGGGCAGGACAATTGACCGCCACGCGAAGTCGGGCCAATTGGTTAGCGATGAAACCTATGTCCGATCGTTGCGAATGGCGTTTGATGAAGCTTCTGCGCGGATGGACTTCCGCGTCGTTCACGCCGCCATACGTGACGCGCTGCGAGCCGCCAAAGGCTGGAAATCATCGGCGACCGCGCAGGCTGCCGAGGTGGCCAAACGACCAACGCGCGACGGGAATGATTTACATGCCAATGATGACATCAAGTCTGGGGCCGAGAAAATTCAATTAGCGCTATATCGGCCAATGATAGCGCAACTTTTCGCTGATTTCGATCGCCGGTTTGATCAATCGCTAGCGGAGAAGCGTCAGCAGACTTAGTAATTGTTGTAAAAAAACAGGCCGCCCGGTGATCACCACACGACCCGCTTCGATCCATCTGACTGATGCGGACTATTTCGATGGCATCAATACCTTGTCAATCACGTGGATGACGCCGTTAGATTGCATCACATCAGCAATCGTCACATTGGCAACGTTGCCTGCTTTGTCGGTCAGCGTGACCTTCTCGTCATCCATTTTGACAGTCAGTACGTCACCCGCAACTGTCTTGACACTGGTCTGTCCCGAGCCAGCTTTGATGCCCTTCATCAACACAGCGGCATCAAACTTTCCAGGCAGCACGTGGTACGTCAAAATGCTTGTCAGCTTTTGCTTGTTGGCTGGCTTGAGAAGTGTATCGACCGTTCCGTCGGGAAGCGCTTCGAAGGCTTCATTGGTTGGGGCGAACACGGTGAATGGCCCGTCGCCTGACAGTGTTTCGACCAATCCGGCAGCTTTCACTGCAGCCACGAGCGTCGTGTGATCCTTTGATTGTGACGCGTTTTCGACGATGTTTTTGGTTGGAAGCATTTCTGCTCCGCCGACCATCTTTGCCGTGCCTTCGTGTTGATCGGCCAACGTAGTTCCTGCGGTAATAGCGACCACGCTTAGCATGGCTAGCAACATCTTCATAACATTTCTCCAAACGAGTTTTGCACCTCGCCGACTCCAAGTGGGATCAGAGACGAGAGCAGCTTATGGATGACGCAAATGACGCGCCGCTAAATTTCTAGTCCGACGCCATAAAGCTTTTAATGGGTCCACCCGGATATATCGTGGATAGGCAGGATGCGCTGTTGGATTTTTTGAGGGATGGCTCCCGTGTCCAAAGTGACTGAAGGACGATCCTGTGCCGTACAATTGACGTGCCGGGTGAAGCGGACTGAAGCTCTGCGGGGACGCAACTTTGGAAGCAATAGCCCGGTCGACCGTGCGCCAAAGGTGCTCGTTGGTCGCCGGCGGGATACCCGCCGGCGACTTTCTCGAATCTTCCATCGCGACGACTTTTGGACACGGGAGCCATGCCTCCAAAATCCGGGTTCCTAGGCAAATCCAGGACAAAGTTTGATGGACCTCTTTTTTGCCTGAGCTCCAGCGTAAAGCGAGTCTTCAGCGAACGCTGTTTAGTCTGTAAACCGCCCAACGGCAGCGGACAGGAGGGACAGGCGGACTTCCTTTTAACCACTAGCGAGTCGTCTCGATTATGAAAAGCAATCGGGGCTGCGGATCAATGACCCGCAGCCCCGAAGAGCATTTTCGCATGGATAGATCGATTGCTTGGCTAGTTGCCTCGCAACAATTCCGCGAGTCCGTAGGTGAAGAACGTTCCGATACCGAAGTTCAACAGTTCTTCTTCGCACTTGTATTGCAGAATCAAAATGTCCCCCGCTTGGATCAGCGGTCGTTGCCGCGGATCATTGATGGCGGCGGTCAAGTCAACGTCAATCGCCACCTGGCCGTTGCAGCGTGTTTGGCGAAGGATGTAGACCCGACCTGGCGGCACTGAAGCGACACCTTGGCCACCGAACGAGCCTCTTGAGCCACCGAGATTCGTATTTCCGATGCCTGCACCGGCAATCGCCATCGCACCGAGCACATCGAGATCGTAATCTCGCGGCAGCGGATGTTCACCACCGGGCAGCAGTCCACCGGTATAGAACACTTCGGTCTCGCGTGACTCGATGTAAACAATGTCTCCATCTTCTAGCTTGACGTCTTCCTCACGAATGTTGGGCAGCACACCGGGAGGCAATCGCAACGGAATCCGCAGGACCGCCGGATCTTCGGGAAGTTCCGGTGGGCAGGCACAAGGATCCAGTAGTGCGGCTTGTTGTTGGACATAAAACTGTTGCAAGAAGTCGGCCCGCTTGCGTTGGTCGGCGAGGCTGGCACGCAGCACCTTCACTTCGTTCTTCGCCGTCAACCCAGGCAGTCCACCCGTTTCGACCAAGGCGTGCAGAATGTCGTTTTGGTAGGCGGGCAATTTGACCACCGCCCCACTGGCGCTGCGATCCGTTGCACCACGAATGATCTCGGACGCGACACTCGCAGTCGACAGTCCGCCGCGACCGGCGCTGTCTTCTCGAACCACGATGATGTTGTAGGTTCGCTCTTTAATCAGCGACACGATCGGACGAGCTTTCTCGGGACGCAAAATATCGCTGTCGATGTAAGCTTCGCGAATTTTTTCGCGGACTTGATCGAGCGTCAAACCGCGTACGTCCAGCGGTTCAATCAGCGGCAGCGACAGCGTGCCGTCTTCTTGGATCGCAATCGGGAAACCGATCGAAGGCGGCAGTGTGCTGGCCGCTTCAGGAAAGTTTACCGGTGGTGGTTCGGGCGTCACGTTGGGCGGATTGAAGGGCAAAACGCCTTCAACATAAATGCCCAGGATGTCGCCTTTGTCAATTTGGTATTCCCGCGGCGGTTCGCTGGAGAGCAGCGAAATGTCGACGGGCACCAAGTTATTCTTTGGCAAAGCAAAGAACTGTGGCGGTAGCCGGCTCGCCGGAACACCGTTGATCGGCTGGGTCAACGCAGAGCAGCCGCCCAGGATGACCGTCGCCAGCATCGCGGCACCCGACACTACACGTCGAGTCCGCCGTGCCGCTGCTTTCACAGTTTGACGAGAATTATGGATCATCTTTACACGTCTCTTTAGCATGGGTTGCTGCACGAAGTCAGCGAACGGGATGTGCGTGATAGGTCAAGTATTTACAGAAGCTCGAAACACGGTCTCGATCACTCGAAACCAAACGGATCGCTGTTGGGTTGCGGCACTGGCACCTTCGGCTTGGCGACCGGTGGGACAACCGCTTTGGCCGCGTCCAAGGCAGGCACTGACATCGCCGGATCGAGCTTATCGACCGGTTTTGCCTTGACCGTTGTCTTGGGTGCTGCGGCACTGGCCGGAGCGGGCTTGGTAACCGTTGGTGCCGGTACTCGGGGCGATGCCGCAACGGGATCAGCCATTGGCATCGGCACCATTTCGGCTTGGTCGCTGAGCCCGCCGGTCACGGGACCGGTAAGCGACGGCGACATTGGCACCGCAGCCGTTGCGGCACCGGCCACGTTCGCGCCGGGGGTAAGGTTCGCGCCGGGGGCAAGGTTCGCTTGCGGCGGTACCGCAACCGAAGTCCTTACCTGGCTCCAGTTTCCGATGCCGTCCTGCTCCGCAGCCTGGACACCCAGCGGATACCCCTCGAACCAAGCGTTCATACGCGCCTGGCCGTCGGCAGTTTGGTATTGCCATCCCCAATAGGACTGGGGACAAACCGCTGGCATGCAGCCGTTGCCGCCTGCGGCGACAGCTTGATAGCCATCGCGGAACCCGTTCTCGAAGTCGCCGATGAATTGGCGATTACAAAAGCGATGCTTTTGACAATGCCAAGACTTCGCCGCCCAAGCCGAATTGCGGTAACCCACCAGGAAGTCACCCAGCGCTTCGGTGTGGGCCATCTTGCTGCCAAATCCCGACATGGTGGTACAGCCGACCGCTGGTGAAAGCAGGCAGCCGACCGAAACAAGCAATAGGAACTTCTTTGCCGCCATGACAGTTCCTCGTGCTTGGACGACTCGTGCTGGGGTCGGCTTACACACCCCGACAGAGGAATCAAGTAGTGTATCCTTCAAACCTGGGTTTGATGGTTTACTGGCCTGCGAAACACAGGCCACATTCAAATCGGTTCCGGTGGAATCGTTGTAATAACGAGTCGCCATGTTGGCCCCCCTGGCTGCAACGGCAATCGTGATGCGGATCGGTCATGTGATACGGGTTGTGCAGGTTGCAGCATCCCGTTGGACTTCTTATCGCCCACGTCCGCTGGTTCGGTTGAATCAAAGTTGCCGAAAAGGCCGGTGCTACCGAATTTGACGCGCCAGACGATGCAGCGGCCGCCGGTTTGTCCCAGGAAACATCTGCGCAAATGCGACCATCCGCACCCTCAGCGGATGATCTGTGGCCGCAGCGGCGCAAAAACAACAAATTCACCAGTTGCGCCTATCCGTTTTCACATTGCGTTTTATAATGGTGACCAAGCACTGGTGGGATTGGGTCCAGGTTAACCGCGTTGAACTCTGCGGGTTTTCTGGTCTCGACACCAGGCCGGTGTTTTGCCCACGTTCGCCTGGTGGGTAACTTTTCGCTACTAGGTTAGTTGGATCTCTGCAATGCTGATGATCTTAGCTTTGACGATTCTCACGTCGCTGGTGTTGTCGCTCGTGACAACACCGCTAGTGAGATTTGGATTTCGCGCCCTGGGTATTGTTGACAAACCTGATTTGGTGCGGAAACTCCAGAAATCGCCCGTCTCACTTGGCGGTGGACTAGCCGTTTTTGTCGCGGTTTGTGCTACGTTTGCCGGAATCTTGCTGTTTGATCGCCGATTGGGCGATGGAATTCTCGGCGTGCTTGATAGTCGCTGGCATGGATTGTTTTTCGCGGCGGCGGCGCTGATGATGGTCGGCTTGCTGGACGATATATTGACGCTTCGCGGCCGGCAGAAGTTGGTGTTGCAATTTCTGATTGTCGTTTCCGTGGTCGGTGGCGGCACCATTGTGCAAACCATTGGCTTTTTTGGCGTGGCCGTCGATTTAGGCGTGTTTGCCTATCCCATTACGGTGATTTGGTTGCTTGCCGCGATCAACGCCCTGAACCTAATTGATGGTGCCGACGGCATGGCTTCGACCGCCGGTGCGGTGATCAGCGGTGGCTTGGCGGTGCTATGTTTCTGCGTTAGTTCAACACTGGGCAGCGTGGTGGCTGCGGCGCTCTGTGGCGCGCTATTGGGGTTTCTGGTATTTAACCGCCCGCCCGCTTCAATCTACTTGGGTGATTCAGGCAGCATGGTGATTGGCCTGCTTGTCGGGGTGATCGCGATTTGGGGTTCGGTCAAAGGCACAACGCTGTTGTCGGTCGCCCCGTTATTGGTGCTTTCGCTGCCGCTGTTTGACTCTCTCATTGCCATCTTGAGGCGGGTGCTGACGGGACGCAGTATTTACGCGACCGATCGTGCCCATTTGCACCATCGATTGCTTGATCGGTTTTCTCATCGATCCATGCTGCTGGTGGTCGCTGGTCTGTGCGGTTTGACGAGCATTACTTCCGTTCTAAGCGCGATGTTCAACCAGCAATGGATTGCCTTTGCGGGAGTTGCGGTGGTCGTCGCAATCCTGGTCTTTTCGCGATTGTTTGGCGGTGCCGAGTTAAACATGTTGGCTCGGCGGGGGTCCAATTTTTTTGATTCGTTGATGGTTCGTGCCAATCGCTCGGAAACGCATGTGCATCAAAAATCGATGCATCTGCAAGGCAAACGGCAATGGGAATTGATTTGGAATTCTTTAGTTGAGTTTGCCATCAGTCGACAATTGGCATGTATCAAGCTCGATGTCAGCATTTCGTGGATGCAGGAGGGTTACCACGGATCGTGGCGGCGCTCGCGTCAACCCGATAAGGCATCGCAGTTGGTGATGAAGCTGCCAATTTTCATCGGTGAAAATTTAGTGGCGCGCCTGGAGGTCATCGGCAACGCCAAATCCGAATACATTTTGGAGACCTTGGATTTGCTTCACGATCGGTTGGGCGAATTGCGTTTTCAGATCAACCACCTAATCGAAACCGATGCGGCAGCGCTGTCGCCGCTGGATTCCGGTGTTTCCGAAACCAGCGTTCGCGCGCTCACCGCGGAACAAGATATCGCCAGCGAGCGGAAGAAGTCTTCTTTACCCGTGCCTGGATAACCCGTGCCTGGATAACCGCAGTGCGCACAAGGCATGTTGTGGCGATCGCTGAATGACCACTTGGTCGTTCGATTGCGAAGCGTAATCAAACGCCAATGAGGTCTTCTCAATCTGGATTGTTGACCACATCGCCCCGCAAGTCGCTGGACAATTTGGCATGACTACTCCATCATCCACCCTCTGCAGCGATTGGCCAAACGGAACCTTGAGCTGCGTTGTTTAGTATCGAAACACATTCAGGGTTCTTTGTCACCCAAGGGAACGAAGTCCGCGCAAACTGATTTACAGCGACTTAAACGCTCATGCCTATTCTGCGATCCGAACCTGACTGTTTCCCGCCCGAGTTGCTGAGCAATGTCGACGAGTCGTTGCCATGGTGGGCCTGCTACACGCGCTCGCGCCAAGAAAAACAACTGATGCGGTCGCTTCGCCAAGCAAGCATTTCCTACTATGGTCCGGTAATTACTCGCCGCTACCGATCGCCAAGTGGGCGAGTTCGCGAGTCGCATCTGCCGTTGTTTGCCAATTACGTGTTTGTTTGCGGCGATGAGATGGCTCGCTACCAAGCGGTCTGCAGCGGCTGCGTTTCGCGAACGATTGAGATTACTCGGCCTGCGGAGCTTGTCAGCGATCTGCGCCAATTGCAGCAGTTGGTTCTGACCGGAGCACCCTTATCGCCAGAGGCCAGAATTGATTCAGGCGACCTTGTACGGGTCAAAAATGGCCAGTTCGCTGGCTTTGAGGGGATCGTCGTTCGCCGCCAACAGCAGACCTGTCTGATTGTGCAAGTGAGATTTATGAACCAGGGCGCTTCGGTCGTGTTGGACGATTGCCAACTCGATCTTTTGCAAAAAGCCGAGCGTGACGACGAATGACACCGGCAACAAAGCCGCGCGTGTTGTTCGTCAATCGTTCGTATTGGCCGGATGCCGAGGCCACGGGCCAACTGTTGACCGAATTGTGCGAGTCGCTCGCCGATCGCTTTGAGGTGTCGGTCCTTTGCGGCCAACCTAATAGTAACCCAGGTGGTGAACCCTTCGTCGCCAAGGGTATCCAAGTACGTCATGGCGTCACAATCCACCGGCTTCGGCACTCGCAATTCAACAAGTCCAAGCCTGCTGGCCGAATTGCCAATCTGGTCACCTTCACCGCCGCGGCCCGCCGCTGGCTGCGAGGCCACAGTCGGTTTGACATCGTTGTCGCCGAGACCGATCCATTTTTGTTGCCGCTTGTCGTCGGTCCCCACTGCGCACGTGCCGGATGCCACTACGTTGCCTACCTACAGGATATCTATCCCGATATCGCGATTCGCTTGGAGATGGCAAAGGACAATTGGTTCACTCGCCAATTACGCAACCGGCTGTGTCGCGCCTATCATTCGTCCAAACGCATGATCGTGCTTGGCGAAGCGATGAAGTGCGAACTTTGCCAATGGGGATTGCCGGCCGACAAAATCGTTGTCGTTCCGAACTGGATCGACTGCCAAAGCATTGTCCCGAGCAAAGTTAACAATCCGTTTCGCGACACCCGAAAATGGACCGGCGAACATTATGTCGTCATGCACTCTGGCAATATGGGTTTGTCACAAAAGCTCGATACGCTGGTCGCGGCGGTGGATTGCGCCGCGTTCCCAGTGAATGCGAAATTGGCACTCGTGGGCGGTGGTGCCGATCAAGTACGGCTCCAGCGACTGGCCGCCAATGCGAAACGATCGCATGACATTGAGCTCTTGCCGTATCAACCACGTCAACGTCTCGGCGACAGTCTGTCCGCCGCCGATGTGCATGTGATTTCAGTCGATCCGCGAATTGGCGGAACGCTGATGCCCAGCAAACTGTATGGCATCTTGGCCTCGGCAACGCCAGTATTGGTCATCGCACCGCCGGCCAGCGAGGTTGCCCAGATCGTCCAGCACGAGCAAGTGGGATTGGTCGTTCCGGACCATTCCCCTAAGTTGATCGCCGCGGGTGTCGCCCAGTTGGCCAAGCTTGATGTTGCCGAACAAAATGCGATGCAACGTCGCGCAAGGGAACTTGCCGAATCGAAGTACGACCGGTCTATTTGTGTTGCGCGATTCGCCTGCACACTCGAACAAATTCTTGAGCGTCCCGTCGCCCCCGTCCCGCAAGTTTGCTAGTCCCTTGATTCAATCTGTCATCGCACTGTTTGCTTGGCCCGCCGCAATGCTGATTGCGTTGACGCCGGCGATTGTCGCTGCTGATAGTGGTGGTGTGCTGCCCTGGACGCAGTGGGCAATGTCGATCACGGCGGCCGTTGCGCTGCTGCTGACCATTCCGACTTGTGCGTCCACCGACCGCGTGACAACCATTTTTGGCGCGGCCGTTCCCCTGACGCTGTTGCTGGTCGCGCTTTACGGCTACATTCAATCGGTGCCATCAAGTCTCGCCGCCTCGGTTGCACCAGCCTCCAGCACCATCTACCTGGATATGGCCGACACTGTTCGCGCCACCGATCCTGACGCCGTGGCTCAATCCGTTTTTCCGATTACGGTCTCGCGATGGTTGACGATGCAAAGTATCGCAGCACTGGTCGTCGTCGCGGTATTTGGATTTGCCGCGTCCCAAGTCTTCGTAACGCGAAAACGAATTACCTTGCTGTTGGTCGTATTCGCCATCACCGGTGCCGTCCAGGCTGGATTCGGCGTCTACCAAATACTCTCGGATCCAACAGCAACCGTGTGGGGCATTCACAGCCTTTATGGCGGCGCACCGTTTGGTTCGTTTATCAACCGCAGCAACGCGGCGGTGATGCTGAACATCGGGCTCGCGTGCGGGCTGGGCTTGATTGCGTGGCGACTGGCGGCAACGACTGGAACCGCGCTGAACAATGACCACTTTCCATTTCGCGAATTACTGGATGTTGTTTTTGATCCGGTTGCCGTCTTGGGAGTAGTAACGTCGCTGCTGGCCACAGCAGGATTGCTGATGTCGGGGTCCCGAGGTGGATTAGTGGGAACTGTCGCCGGACTACTAACCGGTTTTGGGCTCGTTCAATCGTTGCACCGCGGTCGCGGGTTGCTAATTTCACTGCTAGGCGTCGCCTTGATCGCCGCGATTTTACTCGTCCAACTTGAACTTCCCGCGAGAACGATTGATCGTTTCAAAGAGACACCCGAAACCGTCGCTGAAACCGGATTTTACGATGGCCGGCTGGAACATTGGCAGGATGGCTGGCGAACTGGCTTGGCCCAGCCGATCGTTGGCTGGGGACTGGGAACCTATCGATTTGCGTATCTGCCATTCCAGTTAACCAGCCCGGCGGCCTGGTGTGTCAATGCCGATAATTTGTGGCTCGAATGGTTCGTTGAAACCGGTGTCGTTGGCACATTGATCATGGCAATCTTAGTGGTTGTGATC
This sequence comes from Pirellulaceae bacterium, assembly GCA_041753075.1. Lineage (GTDB taxonomy): Bacteria > Planctomycetota > Planctomycetia > Pirellulales > Pirellulaceae > UBA6163. The sequence goes on along the minus strand of JBGSVE010000029.1, from coordinate 3,352 downwards.
TGTCGCGCGCTGACCGAATTGAACCTCAGCGCCGATCCGATCGATCATGGTTTGGCGACAGCCGGATGGTTTGCGCTGGGTGCGTTGGCAGTCAGCCAATTTTTTGATTTCGGACTTCGCATTCCTGCCAATTCGGTGGCTGCGTCAGTTCTGTTTGCCGCAGCAATCGCGCGGCGTTCGCTGATTGGAAACCTCACTACACACTCCGAGAACAAAAAATCACTGTTCCGATTCTTTAGAAATCCGTTGTCGCGGATTGCCGTCGCCAATCGTGGCCCAGCGCTCAATCTCATATTGTTTATCGTCTTTGCGGTGGTGTTGTATCCGGCTGTTGGTTTTCTTAATTCCTGGGCACGCGGTGACCATGCCAGCCGCGTTGCAAAAGTTCTTCCTCGAGGCTCGCAATTCGATCCCGATTTAGCTTCGCAATTGGCCCAGTCGCTAAGCCAACACACCGAGGGAAATCCAGATGATTGGCAATCGCTGCTGCAGCTTTCGCGGCTGCGAGTCGATATCGCGCGGTTCAACGCCGCCACCACTGTTGCCGAAGTCTCCGCTGCGCCGGCAGCTTGGATTGCGAATTACCGCGCGCTATCTCCCAAACTGCTTCGCGAAACTTGGTACGAAGGTGTTCGCCCCACCAATTCATCCATCAAACCACCGGCACCACTGTTTCCCTTCGCCGCGTCAAGCTCCGCAAGCGACGATTCCGAGGCGTTGTTCGAAAGCGAAGCGGCCTTTACACCGATCGTTCACCAACAACGCCAAGAGTTTGGCGCGGCTTTGCACGCGGCGCGACGAACCGCCATTGAAGCCGCAGTCGTTTGTCCGCTTTCCGACGAAGCCATTGCCGCCGTGACGTCACTCGATTTCGCCGGCGGTTCGGTTCCTCAATCGCTGCAGCTAATCGAGCGCTTGGCGATTCTTCGGATTCGCAACGGCGATTCTCAATTGTTCGCCGGCAAACTGGCAATGCAGGCGGGACTCTGGGATTTGGCGTCCGAGACGTTGTATCGTGCCATGTCATTGTCGCCTTACTTGACCGGTGAGGCCTTGCTGGCGATTCCCAACGACAGCCCGCTGTCGATCGTCGAACTGATCCCCAACATTCCCGACGTCGTCGCCGCAGCGGCCTGGCAAGAGTTGACCAAGGCCAAGCCAAATCGCGCCCTGCTGACTCGCGCGACTGAGACTTTGGAGCGTGCATTGCCCAGCGAGCGACGAAAGCGTGTCGAACGGTTGCAATTAATTGCTCGCATTTACAACAAACGCGAGCAACCCCAGCCCGCGTCCGAAAACCTCGCCAAGGCAATGTCGCTAGTCCCCAATGACATTAACATTCGCTACCAATATGCACTTGCCCTACGCGCCGCCGGCAACGTCAACGAAGCCCGGCAACAAGCCCGCGCCGGTCGCCAAATCGCACCCGACGATCCACGCTTTGAACAACTCATCACCGCAATGAGCCAAGGTCCGCTGGAGTAACCGCGCCAGCCACTCCAAACGGTATTTATCGGTCCATCCGGGTTTATCGTGGATAGGCAGGATGTGCTGTTGGATTTTTTTGAGGGATCGCTCCCGTGTCCAAAGTGACTGAAGGACGATCCTGTGCCCGACAATTGACGTGCCGGGTGAAGCGGACTGAAGCTCTGCGGGGACGCAACTCTGGAAGCAATAGCCCGGACGACCGTGCGACAAAGGTGCTCGTCGGTCTCCGGCAGGATACCCGCCGGCGACTTTCTCGAATCTTCCATCGCGACGACTTTTGGACACGGGAGCCATGCCTCCAAAATCCGGGTTCCTAGGCAAATCCACGACAAAGTCTGATGGACCTGAAATTGTCATCTGACATATAACTCCAACCAATGAAAGTGCTACTCACTGGCGGTGCCGGTTTCATCGGTTCGAACCTGACCCGGTCGATGGTCCTTGCCGGTCACAATGTTCTTGTTATTGACAAACTCACCTACGCTGGAAATCTGTCGTCAATCAAAGACTTGATCGACGCTGAGAAAATCGACTTCTCGCAACTCGACCTTGCCGATGCGTCTGCGATCGATGATGCAATGTTACAGTTCGCTCCGAATGCCGTCATGCACTTGGCCGCAGAAAGCCATGTCGACCGATCGATCGATGGGCCTGGCGAATTTATCCAATCCAACATCGTCGGCACATTCAATCTGCTGCAAGCGTCATTAAAATACACCCACACACTTTCCGCCGCGTCCGCCAAGGCGTTTCGATTCTTACATGTCTCGACCGACGAAGTTTATGGATCGCTCGGCGAAACCGGAGCGTTCACGGAACTTACTCGCTATAGCCCTCACTCGCCTTACTCGGCTACCAAAGCCGCCTCAGACCACTTGGCTCGCGCCTGGCACGATACGTATGGACTTCCCGTTGTCGTGACCAATTGCTCCAACAACTATGGTCCCTACCAGTTTCCCGAAAAATTGATTCCCGTCGTTATCCTCAAAGCATTGCGCCGCGAACCGATTCCCATCTACGGCGACGGTTTGAACGTTCGTGATTGGTTGCATGTCGAAGATCACTGCGCCGCACTGAAGACCGCCCTGTGCCATGGCACGCCAGGTGAAACCTACAACATCGGCGGCAATAATGAGATGCAAAACATCGAATTGGTAAGCCAAATCTGTGATCTGCTCGACGAGCTTCAACCTAACGTCGATGGCCGGTCTTACGCAAACCTCATCACCTTTGTTGCCGATCGACCTGGGCATGATCGGCGCTATGCGATCGATTCATCGAAGATTCAATCCGAACTCGGTTGGCGACCCCAACACGACCGGCAAAGCGGCCTTCGCCAAACGGTCCGCTGGTACCTCGACAACCAAGCTTGGTGGCAAAGCGTGCTCGACCAATCCTACCAACTCCAGCGACTCGGCAAAGCGCAAGCCGTCGCTGCGAATTAGCCGTCGCTGCGAACCAAATGGCTGTTGAACTAAAACCGTTCTCGTGGGACAGGATGATCCAAGCCGTGGAAGCCGTTCGTCAACGTGCCCTACGTGCCACGTCGGCGCTCGCAGCCGCTCAAATTCCGTACGCGATCATCGACGCCAATCCGCGTGATGCGGTGCATGTCATTTTTGCCAATGAAAAAGTCAAACCGCAAGACCTCGCCGCCACCGCCGATGTCTGCGAAATCGAGAGTACCGACGATTTCGACAGCCTTAAACTGGTCCATCAGACTTTGTCGTGGATTTGCCTAGGAACCCGGATTTTGGAGGCATGGCTCCCGTGTCCAAAAGTCGTCGCGATGGAAGATTCGAGAAAGTCGCCGGCGGGTATCCCGCCGGCGACCAACGAGCACCTTTGGCGCACGGTCGACCGG
>JBGSVE010000028.1:0-6373 GCA_041753075.1 Pirellulaceae bacterium | reverse complement strand
GATCCCACAAGCCTCCGCCCCTCAACGGAAATTGCTTGACCGAGATCACTCGGTGCTTCGCCACACTGGGCGTTTCTTCACCGGCTCGGGTGCATACCCATCGCTGACCTGGTAACTCATCTTTTCGTTGGCCGCCGGATTGGACAACACCGAGTTGCCGGTTGCCGGACCGAGCAGATCCGACGGCGGTGCCAATTGGTCCAGCGACATGTCGGGCACGTCGATCGGTTGGCGTTCATAGCCGCTGCCCATCGCATCGTTGACATCGACAAACCCTTCACGGGTCATCTCGCCACTTTCCATGGTGCTCAGGTCCGGTGGCATCGTGCTGCCGAAACCATGATCGCCATTTCGCATTTGGGCTGCCGCTTCAGGGCTTTGGATCTCGCCTTCGCGAACCACCGCTGGCCGCGTCACACCGTACTGGAACTTTCGTCCGGCACTGCGTTCGCGAGCTCGTTCCAGTGCGTCCCAGTAAGCTTTCTTGTTCCAGCAACCTTCGGCCAGCTCGATGCTGTTGTGTTGCAGCAGCGTACCCTTGATGTAATGAACGTAGTTGATTGACTTGTTGTATTCGGACAGGGCGCGATAGTAATCGATTTGAGCTTGGGCACGACGAACTTGGCTTTGCAACACGACGTTGACCGGCGTTCTACCGCCTTTATATTCGGCCAAGCGAGCTTGCACTTCTTGTTCGGCGGCTTGCCAACGCTGGGCATTGGTTTGGACCAATTGATAATGCGTGCTCAACTTTGCCACGGCATCGCTGAGTTGGCTGACGTACAAACGTTCGGCTTCCTGCATGAACGAACGCTCGCGAACGATCTGCAATTGGGCACCGCGAATACGAGTCAACTCGCGTCGCGAACCGAATGCGTTGGGTTGAATGTCCAAACGCACCGCCGCTTCTTGAAAATCGCCTTCGGTCAATTCGCCGAGCGCCGACGAACCACGAGATGGGAAATTCACATCGCGACGTTCCGGTGGGCCGAGCGTGTCGCCGACACCAACCCAACGATACAGTAACGACAAATTGACTTCGGGCAGAATCTGATTCTTGGCCGCGATCAACTCCTGTTCGTTTTGTTGAATGCGAATTTTGTTGCGGCGCAGTTCCGGTGATAGGTACAAAAGTTGTGCGACGGACTCGTCCCAGTCAAACTCGACGCGAGCGATGTTGGGCTCAGTTATCGGACGAATCAAACGGCCATCGGTCGGCGAAATCCCCATCTTTTCCCGCAGGGCACGTTCCGATCCGTAGACGCCGAGTCGATCGCTGCCGGGCACGTTCGAGCCGGCCAGCGCCGATTCAAGTTGTCCCTTGAACGAATAGTATTGTTCGACGGCTTGCGACAAGTCTTGCTGTGTGCCGGTACCGCCGTCAAGGTTCAACTTGGCAAACTGCTGAGTCGCCTGAGCGCTGTTGCGTCCGACCATTGAGGTCGCGACGAAGCGATACGCAACATACAAATCCCAATACGCCACTTCAACGTCACGGATTAAGTTGCGAACTTGGACTTCGAAGTCGGCGATCGCGATGTCTTCGTTCAGGCTGGCCAAGACGACCGGAATACGGTTGATCATTGTTCCGCGGTTGCGCATCAACGGGTGTTGCACCTGGGCTTCGATCAGCGCCGTCCAGTCGCTGGGAACGGCCCGCGCGATGTCGCCGGTCGCGACGTTGTTACTGCTGTAGATGATTTGTTGACGCAGTGTCGCGACGCCGCCGGTGGCGGTTCGCTTGCTGATCGCCGATTGCTGGGTCGTGTCGATCGCTTGAAACAACTGGGGGTTGAACGGGTTGTTGGAACCGGTGTTGCGAGCACGATCGGTGTTCGCATAGTTGATGAAGCCGCTGGCCTGGGCATCAAACTCGGCCAACGCATCTTCGACGCCGCCGATTTGGTTGGCACGCAACACACCGCGCGGCAACGTTCGATTTCCGGCACCGTCAACGGTCAATGGAATTGACTGCGTGCGTGTTTGTTGAATCGCGACATCATAGATGCTGCCGAATTGGTCGGCCGTGCCGCTGGTGAATTGCGAGGCGACGTTTTGGCGCAGCTCCGCGGTGCCGCTGGTGGTGACAAAGAACTTGGCGTTTTGCAACGCGATCGAAACGCACTCTTCCAATTCCATGTCCATGTAGTTGACGTACTCATGATTGCTGAGCGTCAACGGTGGTTGGCACTGAGTCGTTTCGGCAAGACTTTCCGTCGCGACATCGGGATACTCGATGCGAGTGGCGGAGCCGAGGTAATGCTTCAAGTCCGGAGACTCGTTCGCAAAGAACGGTTGGGTGGTGGAGCAACCGGTCGCCGACAACATCGCGAGGACGAGTTGCAGGTATGCAGCCGATTTGATCAACGAGCGCTTCATTTCGCGGAACTTCCTTGCGGTCCCGCTCTGCACGCAGTCCCACCGCACGCAAACAACCATCAAGGTCACATGCGCAACGTGAAACAAACGATCGAGCGGGTCGAGTGTGGAAGCCCCCCACACGAACGAAACCGGTGCCGCCAAATCACGGCACCATTTCGTCGCCCACGTTGGGTATCGACTTGAGCCGACGCGAACTTTGACGATTCTGGCGAAAATTCGGATTAGGCAATTTGGTCTATTCATAGCCAGCCGCTTTTTTGCACACTCCGCCCATGATTTACTTTCGCCGGGTGCCAGCAAGCCGCTTGACCCACAGCGCCGCGTTGATTCTTTCGACGTCGGTCATGGTTTCGTATTGGCTGCTATCAATCGTCCCCGTCGTCGCCCAAGACGCAGCACCTGCTGCGGTAACGCCGACCGCAACTCAATCTCCCGTCGCAGCGAACCAAGCGTCGATCGCCGACCTGCAAGCGAAACTTGATTCGCTCAACGCCGACGCCACAATTGAATCGACCCAGAAAGAGCGACTGGCCTCCGCCTACCGCGCCGCAATTGATTCTTATCGCGCGATCGCCACCGACACCGAACGGATTGCGATGATGGCAAAGTCGGCGTCGCAAGCCGGTGACAATCTGCTGGCTGCCCGCGAGTTGGTAAAGCAGGGGCCGGGCACGCCCGAGTTTCCCAACAACGCCGACCAAATGCCGATCGAGGATCTCAGGCAACGGCGCAGCGAAGCCGAGGCTGAATTGGCAGCGGTGCGCCAGGCGCTGCAAACCGTCGAGTCCAATCAACGTGAGCGAGAAGCGAAGCGTGCCCAATTGCCCAAGTTAATCACCGACTCCCGAACTGCACTCGAAACGGCGCAGGCCGCCGTTGTCCCGGAGTTGGAAGACGATCCACAAGGCTCGTTGCGTGCCGCTCGCGAAGTCGAACGGGCCGCAAAGATTGCGTCGATCAAGAAAAACATCGAATCGTTGGTGCAAGAACAATCGACGATCGACGCCGAAGCGGAACTGTTACCGACGCAAATTGAAGTCGCCAAGGCGCGCGTCACCGTTGCGGAACAAACCCTGCGTTTTTGGTCCGACCAACTTGGTGCGCAAAAGCAATATCGCGTCGAGACCGACCTCGCCGAACATCGCGAACATTTGCAAGCCAGCGGCATCGATCTGGAGAAATCGATGGTTGTGGAATACGCGGCGCAGTGGACCGAGATGCTGCGCGAACAAAGCCGGCTGGAACGCAAGCGGACCCGCGAAGAATCACGCTATGCTGAGCTGTCGGAAGTGTTTAAGTCCACGCAAACTGAAATCGACAAAGACATCGCCAATGGCCGAGGTCTGCGTTCGGGCCTCGGTTTGAAACTGCAGATGACGCGCAACCGATTGCCAACCAATGCTGGCTTGGCCGAAGAGATGCGTGGGATTGATGAACTGTTGGACCGCAGCCGCATACTGCAAACCGAATTGGAATTAACGCTCGAGGAATTGCGGGCTGACTACGGCACGGCGATGTCGATCGAACCTCGCATCGAGTTGCCGATGATCCAAGGTGCCGTCGATCCAAATGAAGTCGTGTTGCTCAAAGAGATGAAGGCCGACGTCGACCAACATCTTAATACACTTGTCGAAGTCAAAAGCACACTCGAACTTAAGCGTAAAGTTGTTTCCGATATTCGCAGTCTGATTGAAACTCACGTTATCTGGATCCGCAACGCGTCGCCGTTTCGCGCTTCTGACTTGACGATGGCGTGGTGGACTTTTCGCTGGATCGTGCATCCGACGCATTTGAAAGCGATTGGCCAATCGCTTGTCAAAGGACTCACAAGCCGTCTTGATTTGATTGTTTCGTGGGCAGTGCTAGGTTTAGGAATCTGGTGTTTGGGTTCAAGGATTCGGCGGCGATTGACTCGAACCGGCGAGAAGGTCCGCGACGCGAAATTAAACGTATCGAAAACGTCGTCCATGCGGCCAACCTTGGTCGCCTTGATGCTGACGGGTGTGCTGGTGATTCCGCCGGTCGCGACCTTGGCAATCGTCGGTTATGCAATTTTGGAAGGTGCGGCGCGCGATCGCTTTTTGGTTTCCGTCGGTGATGCGTTTCTGATTGCCGCCGCCGCATTGTTCCCGATGGAATCGCTGCGCCAATTGCTTCGCCCCGGTGGGCTGGCGATCGCACACTTTGGCTATCGCAGCGAGATCGTGATTCCGCCGCGAACGTCGTTGCGATTGTTGATTGACCTGGGCATACCGATATTACTCGTTTGGGCAATCGCCAATGCGTCCGGTCGTTCACAAATGGATGCGTCGTTGGGCCGATTGTTGTTTGCGGTGGGGATGACCGCATTGGCGTGTTTGATCTGGTTTTCGCTGCATCCCAAGAGCGGGCTGTTGTCGGACTATTTGCGCGAGCGAAAAGACAGTTGGACGGCGCGCTTGCGGCGCGTTTGGCATCCGTTGGTTTCGTTGGTGCCGCTGGGATTGGTCGGCTTGTCACTGGCCGGCTACAGCTACACGTCGATCTTGTTGACCGGGAGGTTGTACTGGACGCTGTGGTTGGCGATTGGCGTGATTGTACTCGGTGGGTTATTGCGCCAATGGTTTTTCACCTATCGCCAACGAGTTGCCGCAGCGAAAACGACTGGGCGATTGGTCGACCCGCGTGTGCCCGATTCGCCGGCAGTTGAATTGATCAGTGGCGAAGGCGCTGCGATTGAAATTCCCGTCGAACCGCCGCTCGACGTTGATGAAATGAACGCCCAATCATTGAGCCTAATTCAATCGATCATGTGGCTTGCCGTGATCGTTGGAATCGCCGTGATCTGGTCGCCGGTATTGCCAGCGGTTCGTTTTTTGGATGCCGTTACACTGTGGGATACCACCGCCGCCGATGGAACAAAGCTGCCGGTAACACTTGCCAATTTGATTTTTGCGATCCCGATTGTTTTCTTGACCTATGTGGCGGTGCGCAACATCCCCGGCTTGCTCGAAGTCGTGCTGCTGGAACGCTTGCCACTGGACCGGCCCGCCAAATACGCAATCACGACGCTGGCCAGTTATGCGTTGGCGATCATCGGCATTATCTATTCGGCCCAAACACTGGGGCTGCGCTGGGACGGTATACAGTGGTTGATCGCGGCCTTAGGCGTCGGGCTGGGTTTTGGTCTGCAGGAAATCTTTGCCAACTTCGTCAGCGGCTTGATTCTGTTGTTCGAGCAACCGATTCGCGTCGGCGATGTCGTCACCATTGATGGCGTCACCGGCACCGTGTCGCGAATCCGAATGCGAGCAACCGGCGTCACGAATTGGGAACGTCAAGAATTGATCATTCCCAATAAGGATCTAATCACCGGGCGTTTGATCAATTGGACGTTAACGGACAGCACCAATCGCATCACGTTGAACATTGGCATCGCCTACGGTTCGGACACGCGGAAGGCTTGCAAGTTGTTGGAGCAAATTTGTGCGCAGCATGACAATTTGCTGTTTGATCCGAAACCGGTGGTGACGTTTGAGAGTTTTGGTGATTCGACGTTGAACTTGGTCGTGCGATGTTACCTTGGTTCAATCGAACTGAGACTACCAACGCTGCACGAATTGAACACGACGATCAATGAGCGTTTCAATCAAGAAAAAATCGAGATCGCGTTCCCACAGCGCGATCTACACATTCGGACGCTGCCACCCCAACTGACTTCGCTGTTCCAATCCGGTGGTGGTTTAACTCCAACGGTTCATCCGTAGTCGTCCGTAAAACTCCAATACTTGATATTGACGGACCAAATTTGGTCCATCCGGGTTTATCATGGATAAGCAGGATGTGCTGTTGGATTTTTTGAGGGATGGCTCCCGTGTCCAGAGTGACTGAAGGACGATCCTGTGCCGTACAATTGACCTGCCGGGTGAAGCGGACTGAAGCTCTGGGGGGACGCAACTTTGGAAGGAATAGCCCGGTCGACCGTGCGCCAAAGGTGCTCGTCGGTCGCCGG
>JBGSVE010000027.1:0-27501 GCA_041753075.1 Pirellulaceae bacterium | reverse complement strand
CGGCAGAAAGTCGGTTGTCAATCCAGCGAACGTCGGCGGTGCGGCCGCGCCCAACGGTTGATTGGCAATCGGCGGGCTGGTAAACGGCGGGTTGGCAAACGGCGGGCTGGCCATGCGCGCTGGTGCAGTCGCAGGCGATGTGCGTGACGGCCCCTGCGGATTAAGAATGTCTAGCCCGCGAATGGCATACGGGTTGACCTGCGACGTGGCACCATAGGGCGAGTTTTGATTTTGCGCAATCGTCGCGAGCGGTGACGAAGTCAATTGGGCCGGCAGGCTGGCGACTCGCGGGCCTTGCAATTGGTGAGTGACGGTGGCTTGATTTCCTGCCATGTCATAAGCGACGCAGCGAATCGAAAGTTGGTGCCAGGCACCAGTGGGTTCAAATTGAACCGCTGCTTGAAGTTGGTCGGCTGCGACAGTTTGCACCGACGCGGACTTCGTCACCGAGGTCCACGATGGTTCGACATCGCTGCGATATTCGATGGTGACGCTGTCACGATTGGGCCAACGATCGGTGCAACGCAAGTTGACATTCACGTTGCCGCCGTTGGCAACTTCCGCGACTAAATCAAGTTCGGGGTCGGTGGTGTCAATCCGCACCTTCAAGTCGGCCTTCATTGTCTCGGTGGAGCTGGCTTGACCATGTGAATCGACGGTGCGTGGCGCGAACCAGTATTCGCCATCTTCGCTCGTTTCAAAGCGGAAGCCGCGACTGTCCGGTGGCTGGGAGGCAAACAAGGTCCACTGTTGGCCAAAGTCTCGTGAAACGAATAGTTGCACTTCGCTGGGTCGTTGCCCCACGGCGTCAATCACGACCGGTATCTCAAACCGATTGTGTCGCAGGTTGCGGGGCGGGGATTCGGACGTGCTTGCCGCCGGGCCGTCTTGGGCCAGGAGCGACGTGGGCGACCCACTCGCTACCGCTACGACCGCCAGCAGGCCAGCGATCGTGATCTTTGCCGATCGTTGTTGAAGTCGCATTGTATCGGTGCAAAAACGAACGAAAAAATCCGGCGGTGTCGTCCAGCGACCACGAACCCGTCTGAATCCATCGACGGAAAACCGATTGTATCTTTAGATTTTTCAGTTTTATCGTCAGAATCAATGAATTCAACGGGTCGAAAAGGGCTGAGCATGATTGAGTGTGTTTACGAATACGATGTGGTGGTAATTGGTGCGGGCCATGCCGGAACCGAAGCGGCGGCCGCGGCGGCGCGGCTCGGTGCCAAGGTGGTGCTGCTGACCACGAATCTCGATACCGTCGGCCAAATGAGTTGCAATCCGGCGATCGGCGGCGTCGCCAAGGGCCAAATCGTTCGCGAAATCGATGCACTGGGCGGATTGATGGGCCAAGCGATTGATGTGACAGGTATCCAATTTCGGATGCTGAACGTTCGCAAAGGCCCGGCTATGCACAGCCCCCGCGCCCAAGCCGACAAACGTGGCTACCAGGTTTTCATCAAGCACGCGATCGAACAACAAGCGGGCCTTGATCTGCGCCAGGAAACCGTTGAGGACTTATTGACCGAGGTTGACGATGCCGGCCAAACGCGAATCAGTGGCGTGCGAGTTCGTGGTGATGCGATCTATCGCGCCAAATCGATTGTGCTCACGACCGGAACTTTTTTGCAAGCGATCATGCACACCGGAACGGCCAAGGTCGCCGGCGGTCGCGCCGGTGAAGGGACGACGGCCGGTATCAGCGGTTCGCTGGCGCGGCTTGGATTTGCGATCGATCGATTCAAGACCGGGACACCGGCTCGATTGTCAGCGCGAACCATCAACTTTGCGGCGACTGAAATCCAGCCCGGTGATGATTCGCCGCAACCGTTCTCGTTCATGAACGCATCGATCACGACGCAGCAGGTTCCTTGTTACATCACCTACACAAACGAGAAAGTTCACGACTTGATTCGTGCGAACCTACATCGCGCACCGATGTATAGCGGCCAAATCAATAGTCGCGGCCCAAGGTATTGTCCATCGATTGAAGACAAGGTTGTCCGCTTCGCGGATAAGACTCAACACCAATTGTTCCTTGAGCCCGAAGGCCGTCACACCGAAGAGGTGTATGTCAACGGCGTGTCGACGAGTTTGCCGCGCGACGTTCAAGACGCAATGTTTCGTCACATTGTCGGTTGTGAGCAGGCGTCGATCATGCGTTACGGATATGCGGTCGAATATGACTTTTGTCCGCCCACCCAGCTTTGGCCGCACTTGGAAAGCAAAGCCGTCGCAGGGTTGTTTTTCGCCGGACAAATCAACGGCACGACGGGTTACGAAGAAGCTGCAGGCCAGGGTTTAATTGCCGGTGCCAACGCGGCACTTGTGTTGCGCGGCGAAGAACCATTCGTTCCGCGGCGCGATGAGGCCTATATCGGTGTGCTGCTCGATGACTTGGTCACCTGCGGCACCGACGAACCATACCGCATGTTCACCAGCCGCGCGGAGTATCGATTGTTGCTTCGCCAGGACAACGCCGACCGCCGGCTAACACCGCGCGCCGCTGAACTCGGGCTTGTTGATTCGGCGCGACGGCTGCGGCTTGAAAACAAACTGGAACAAATCAAACTCGGCGCGTCGCTGCTACACGACGTGCGAGTCGATCATGTCCGTGGCGATGTTTATCTGCGCCGCCCAGAAGTCGATTGGGACCAGATGATCACGCATGAACCGGCGCTGGGGATGATTGATCGTGAAGCGGCCCAGCAGATTGTGTTTGATATTAAGTACGCTGGCTATGTTGATCGGCAACTTGAGGAAGTCGAACGACGCAAGCGTTGGTCAGACAAGAAAATCCCAACGCACTTTGATTACGCCAATATCAAACCGCTGCGTGCCGAAGCGAAACAAAAGCTCACTCGGATTCGGCCATTGACTCTCGCCCAAGCCCAACGTATCAGTGGCATCACGCCGGCGGATATCGCCTTGGTGATGGCTCACTTGCGCGATCAAGCGTAGTGCTTCGGCAGTTTTCTACGACGCTCCGCCGTCGTTTCAATACGACGGCCGAGCGTCGTAGAGAACTTGGCATGCGTTAGGCTCGCGCGTCGCGCATCTTGCCGCGAGCGCGCGTCAGCACCGGGCCGATGCTGTTTTCGCTCATGCCCACTTCGCGGCTGATTTGTTCGTAGGACATACCTTCGAGATGGTACATCCGCACGACGCGGGCTTCTTGCGGATCGAGCCGCGTCATCAAGTCGCGAACTTCGTCGACATTGTCAAACCGCGCGATGTCATCGGTGCCGTTACGGGCCGTTTCATTTTGCAGCGGCACGGTGCCGAATCGTTGGCTAGCCAATTGGCGCACGACAACACGCCTGGCAATGACGGTCAAGTATGTCGCCAGCGAGCAGTTGCGCTGAAAACGCCGGAGCACAACGTTATCGTTGGCGATGATCGTGGTGAACACATCGGCGACAAGATCGTCGCGGGTGTCGGGCGAAATAGACATCCCACGAACGGCGGCGGTGTGGTTCGCAACGTGGACGACCAAGCCAACGAAGCGATCGACGAAGTCTTCCCAAGCCCGAGGCGACCCGCTTAAACACCGGTCCAGTAATTGGCGATCGACATCGGAAAGGCTCACGCGGTCACACAGCAATCAAGGAAGGAAAAGCGCCGGCAGTATTACGACACCTTCTAGCATAGTATGTGCGGAGTCGAAAAGCCGCAAGTTTTTGCGGCCTAAATCGCCGGTTTCCCCACGCGAGGTACAGATTACGACATCCAGGACCGCAGAGTTTGGACATCGTTTCGGTACGCATCGACGACCACGTCCGCCTTGGCAGGCGGTATCGGGTCTTGGCCAAAATACTCGACGTGAATCGATAAGGGTGCGGGTTTAACCGACTTCCAAACGTCGCGAAACAGCTCTCGATTGACCATTCCTTTGCCAAGGGCAACCTCTCGCGACTTGGGCCGACCGACATCAGGTACGACCGCCAGCGCATCCTTCATAAAGACGCTGCGCAGGTGCGGCCGAATTGCATTGACGGCCGCCATGTAGGAATTTCCGATCTCTACACGCAGGTGGCGCAAATCCAACGCCACGCCCAAATGCTCCACCGGCACGTTGTCCAATAGATAAACCATATCCCAAATCAAGCTGCCGACGTAATCAACGCCCGCATGATTTTGGTACAAGCCGACAACGCCGAGCTCTTGATTCAGGACCGCCAAGTCACGTGCTTGCTTGGCAAACGACTCAACCTGATCTTTCAGCGGCTTGCCCGATCGGTACTTGTAGTGCCCCATGCGGTAGTAGGCGATCCCGTTGTCACGAAGTGTCTTTAACAACTGCTGTGACGCCGTGTCGGGCGAAGTCACATCCGACGCGGCAATCAACACTCGCTTGCCGCGCTTCGCCAACGCGTCAACCAACTTTGGCACTTGTTCATCGGCTTGCTTTGGCTCGATATGGCCGCCGCTACGAATCGTCGCCTCGACCCCGTCGGCGTTCATCGTCACCAGCGCATCGGCCAACTGGTCAAATGAATGCGTTTTAAACACCTTGCCAAAAATCGCCAATGGATACTTTGGCTCGGTCGATTCAACCGCCGCATGGGCGATTGGCAAACTCGACTGCGCCGCAACCGCTGCAGCAAAGCCGACGGTGCGACCGATAAAATTTCGACGATGCATGGCGATATCCAAAGTTGTATGAAGCGAAACTATTCTGCGTCGCCGACGAGTTCTTTCTCAAGATGCTTGGCAACGGTGGCGTTGAGATCGGTTTCGTCTTCGTGAAGCAATCGCAACGCACCCTCGCCACCGGCATAGTAGAACGCTTGGTCGAGCAACTTGGAATCGATCAGATTGAGCGACTGAAACATAACCATTTCGGCCAAGCTTCGAATCGATCCAGCTTTGTTGCTTGATAGGAGTGCTTCAATGCGGGCAACCGCGTGCTGTGGTTGTAGCGCCGGCATCGGCTCCACGAAGCATCGTTTGTCCAATAATTCGAACAAGTTCAACAGTTGCTCTTCGACTGCGGCACGAACGTCGCTGCGGCGGGCCGTTGGTGATGAGGCGATTGCGGCCTTATCGATATTCTTCGAAACACCGAGTGTTTCGCCGGTTTCGACGAGAACCATGCGGCAGCGTGTGGCATACGAGGGCGGTGTCGTGCGACTTTCTTTGACGGCCACGTCGAAGTGCAATAATACATCGATTTCGCCCGCCTTGGCTTTGGCCAAAACGTCGTTGAACAGTCCTTCGCCAACGTATTCGATGCCAGGTGCCCACATTGGAAAACCAGTCAAAGTCGGTTCGTCTTGGATCGCATAGGATGCCATCAGTGCCGCACCCGCTTCGGCCATTCCATCATAGGCACTGCCCAGTTTTCCCGCGCTTTGACGCGCGGCGAACAGCGTCTTGGTGATATCGCTAACCATGCCCAAATTCTTTTCGATTTCGGTGTTGGCAAGCTCACCGGCTGAACCGCCCAAGGCCGTGACAATCCTTTTCACGATCGGTCGACCGCTGCCTTCATCCCCGTATTCTTCCGCCATCCGCTCGTCGCCCGAACCGTCATCGCCGGAGTCGTATTGCTCGTCACCACCGGAGTCATAACCTTCGCTGTAAGCTTGGCCCGTCGCGCCACCACGTCGGCCGCTGACGGCAACGACTTGCAAGTCGGCGCGAATCGGTTTGGGATCAATCTTCATGCTGTCCGGCACACGCGGGAAAATGGAAATTCCAAATCGCACGCACCACACGGGACGTTTCAGCAACCGGCTGTAGGCGATCGATTGACGATGAACGTTTGCCGATTCACCGCCGGCAACGATATGTGCGTGGTACAGTGACAGCGCCTTGCGTTGGTCACCTTGATGAAACGCCAGCGCCGCTTGTTCCCAGAGAGTCAGTTGACGCTGTTTGTCAGGATCCACCGTCGCTGAGGTTGTGAACATCGCAGCGACACCGCTGGCAATCTGCTGGGTCGCGGCCATCATCGCAATTTGAGCACGCGCCGCACCGGATCCCGCCGACCGCGCCGCACCGCCATATCCCGCGTCGTAACCCGATCCGTCGTCGTAGTCACCGCCGTAGTCGGCTCCATAGTCACTATCGTCGTTATAGCCTTCGCCACCGGCGTAACCACCGGGCGGCCCACTGGGTGAGCCGCCGGAACGACCGCTTGGTGGTCCACTGGGTGTGCCGCTGGGCGGACCACTTGGTGTCCCCGACGATGAACGGCTTGCCGACGCGTCACCCAAGGACGCTTCGAGCGAATTGCCGACGGAGTTGGCGTTGCCACCGCCCTGAGCATTGGCGGCATGGTCCGTGACCAAAGCCAAGCCGAGGACGAACGCAACGAGCCAAATAAGTGGGCTCCTCAAGGGAACCACATAAGCAGGATGATTCATGATGACCGCGCTGGTGCGAATGAATTGGGAAAAGACGGCTGGGGCGAGGTGGTTCCAGTGCTGGACACTTAGGAGCCGCGAATCGCTGAAAATAGCATATCCGATTTAACAATCGCTGGCAAAAAAAATTCCGCGCTGGCGGAATAGACCGGTTAGGTGTAATCGGTGGCCTAAATGTCTCAAATTTGCCTCCACGAGGGGAACTTTCCCTGCTCCGAAGCTTCAAACCCAGTCACACCGCCGGTACACTTATATACTTCGGTCGTTGAATCGCAGGCAACGTTGGCGAACCGGAGTAAATCTTTTGTGCTGGCACGGTCGCCTAACGTCTCGTTCCTTGCCACCCTGCCAGGCGGACTTTTGTGAAATCGCGTGTCTCCCAACTTAAACGACGTCTGCTGGTAGAACAGCTCGCCAAACGTTTGGTAATGGCCAACGTCGCGGGCTTGGTGTTTGAGGACACGAATGGTTCCTGGCGTTTGGAATCGACTGAGTCTGCGTTGTCGTCGCGGCTTGTTTTTGTTGATTCCAACGATAACGCACAATTCGACGAGGATGAAAGGTTTGCCCTGACCGCTGCGGACGGGCGATTTGAATTCCAAGACTTGAGCGGTGACGAGACGATCATCCGGTTGTTCTCCGGCGCAGCCTCGGCGAACCTGCCGTCGTTCCCTGTCGCTGCCGATACGTCGGCACCGGTGATCTCGCTTTCCGGAGCGTCGTCGCTGGTCGATGTCGGTAACAACTCAGCATTGTCGCTGGGAACGAACTCGGTTTTTCGCTCGGATTTGGCCAGCGGAAATAGCACTGAGATACCCTTCGTAGCCAGCGTCCGGGCGGCCAGCCGACTGCCCGGTGGGCGCATTCTGGTTTTGGCCAGCGACGATTTGGGCAACCATTCGTTTTTGATCGATGTGGACAACGTCGTGACGCCGCTTGATTTGCAAACACCGTTACCGCAGGGCGGTTGGGCGGATGTGGCAATCGACTCGTCGGGAAACGGCCTGCTCGTCGAACAATCCGACGATGATTCATTCCTCCGCGGGATCGTGGTAGGTGATACGATTACCGTGGGCACTTCCACGACCACAGTCGGTGCCGGCACGCGGGTCATCGGCGGCGGCAACATTACGTCGGTCATTGCAACTCCCACCGACGATGGTTTGCAATTGCGGTTGTGGAGCAATGCCACCGGAACGGAGATTGGAAGCGGTGGCATTGACGTGCCGGGCGCAGTCGAGGTGCTCAGCTTTGATGACGCCAGCGGTTTGGTGCTGCTCCGCAATGCCAACGACTCGCTGACGCTGCTGGATGCAGATGCTGAGTTCGCGGCGTTGCAAACGGTGTCGGATTTGCCTGGGCCCGCCGTGCTTGATCCCGCGCGGGAATTGCTTTACGCGATTTCACCGGCTGACTCGCTGTTGCACATTATTGATGTCAACAGCGCCGCAACTCTTGCGTTACTTGCCCTCGACGCCGAAACCATTTCCATGGTCGCCGATTTATTGCTTGATCCCGCGACCGGCAAGTTGATTACCCTGACCGCAGCCGGACTTGCCCCGATCGCGTTACAACGATCCGATGCTCACCACATTCGCACAGCCACGCCAGATGGCGTGTTTGACATCGTCTTCGCCTTGCCGCCAGCGGCCAACGAAAACACGCCGCCGCAATTTGATGAGTTGCCGGAATTCGTGACGCCCGAAGACACGCCGCTTGTTGTGCCCGCGCCCGAATTGCTGGAGCATGCATCCGACGTTGATGGTGACTCATTCGTGATCGTTCTGGATACCCAAGCCGAACATGGCGCGGTGCTGATCTCGCCCCAAGGCGGCCTTATCTATATCCCCGAGCAGGACTTTTTTGGTGTCGATCGATTCAAGGTGGTCCTGCACGATGGCCGCGACGTATCCGAGCCGTTTGAATTCACGATTACCGTGACGCCAGTCAATGATCCGCTTGGCTTTGACATCACGCCCAACGTGATCCCTGAAAACCCGATTCTCAATTTTATCGCGGGTATAATTCAGGTCATCAACGTCGATGGTGGACAAGTTGTTTGGAACATCGACGACCCACGATTCCAGGTGCAAGACGACATCATCGTCATCGTGCCTGGCAGCTTGATCGATTATGAAGTCGAACCATCAATCACGGTCAACATCACCGCGACTGAATTGGCGTCCAGCGAGACAGCCACAGACACGGTCACCTTCTCAGTCTCCGATCAACTCGAAACCATTCGCGAGATTTTGCCCGATTCCGCAGTCATTGATGAAAACCTGCCAGGCGAATTGATTGCCGAAATTGTCGTTGTCAATGATGCCGACGAACAGGAATACGAGTTTAGCGTTGACGACGAACGATTCGTCATTGATTTTCGAGACCTTCGACTTAAGCCTGGAATCTCGCTCGACTACGAGGCCGAACCGTCGGTGACCGTGAACATTACCGCCCGCGGAACTAACGGCAGCGTCAAGACCGAACCATTGGTCATTACGGTCCGCGACATCGGCGAACAGGCGTCTTCGGTAGCGTTGTCGAGCCAGACGGTGCTCGAATTAGTTCGCGGCGCGGCCGTCGGTGATGTGATTGTCGACGGAAATATCCTCGGTGCCGGCTACATTGCCACGGTTGACGATTCGCGATTCGAGGTCAGCGGAAGCCGATTGAAGCTAAGGACTTCGGAGTTTGTCCGCTACGCCGACCAGGAGGAAATCCAGGTCGTCATCACGATCCTTGACGCCGCGGCGTCGTTCCTGCCGATCACGGGAACATTTGTCCTCACCGTGCGACTCAACGAGAACCCCTTTCACAACACATCCAATCCCTACGACGTCAACGGCGATAATCGCGTAACAACGTCCGATGCCCTGCGAATCATTAATAGCATTCATCGCAACGGTGGACCCGGCCCAATCTCCGACTTCCCCAGCCCTGATCGTTTTTATGATGTCAACGGCGACGGCAGGATCACGCCGCTGGATGCGCTGCTGGTCATTAACTATCTCAATCGACTTTACCGCGGAGGTGGTTTTGGTAACGGAGAAGGTGAGCAATCGCCACCACCCGCCAATTCGGCTCCCTCGGTTGCCGGTGCGGTTCCCGCAATATCGAATCAGCGAACTGCTGCACCCGAGATCGTCGCGACTGAGCTACCGACTAAACGCGCCGATACCGAAACCCAGGTGCCGCTGTCACAGGTAGAACCGCCCGCGACAACGTCGGCGGCTTACGCCGAGGCAGCGCCCACGGCGGACCAGCTTGTTAAGTTGCGTGACGAGGTGGTCGATTTATTGGCGAGCGATCAGCTTTCTGATCGTGACGAGGTCGAGTCTGCGATCAACGACTTGCTCGGCTCCAACGAGTGAATCGTTAATTCACGATGGCGTTGGTTTATATGCCAGCGAAATAATGAAAGAGCAGCTTACAAAACTATTGACAGCGACGCCGTTTCAACCGCTCATTATCAAGATGAGAAACGGCGATAGCTAGGAGGTTCGACATCCCGAAAACCTTGCCGTAGGCAAACACGTAATGGATTTGATCGAAACCGACCGAACCCACGACCTCTACCTGCTGCACGTCACCGCAATTGAACGCGAGCCAAAAGTACTGCCTTGAGCGAGCCATTCTTTCGGCGGTCGATACGTTGCGAACGCGTCGCGTTGACGTTGCTGCCGTGACGCTAGATGTCGATTCTTTAGCAGCACTGAACTAAAGCGGCTCCGATTGGTCAGTTCGAAAACGCCGGTGGTAACTTACCTGCCCATACACAAGCTGACAGAAAACCCGGGCATGAAAAAAACCCGGCAAAACCGAGTTTTTTGATTGTGCACGTTTGGGTGATGCACCCTTGATGACCCCTACGGGAATCGAACCCGTGTTACCGCCGTGAAAGGGCGATGTCCTAGGCCTCTAGACGAAGGGGCCGATTGAATGGTTCAATCGAAAGTGGCTTAGAAGCTTGCGGCTAAGAGTAAACCATGACGAGCTAGCCCCGTCAAGGGTTCGCAATTACGACTCGATTGACGGGTCGCCCGACTCAGCAACTTGAGCGTTTTGAATCGCTTCATAGACTTCTTGGCGATGCACCGGCACCTCCCGAGGAGCCTCGACGCCAAGTCGCACCTTATCGCCGCGAATTTCGACCACGACGATCCGAATGTCATTGTTGATGACGATGCTTTCGTTTTTCTTCCGAGACAATACCAACATGGCGCATTCCTTTGTTACCGGCACCGGATCAACGGTCAAACCGTCAAATGTAGCAGTGAGAGGTTTTGATTAAACAGGCGAAATCCTCGTTTTCACTCTACGTCACGCCGAGACGGCGTCAAGCGCAAGGGATGCCAATTTTAAAATTTTGTTCGGCTTTTTACGGCTTTACCGTCTAAGTTCCGCTTTTTGTCAACAAAATCACCGCATTCTGCCGATTTGATTCATGTTCGCTCGGTCACCTGCTAACGACACAACGTAAACGCCGCGAAGGTTGACGCATGCTAGATCGAAGGGACACTTGCGCCGCCCGATAGCAGAAAATCCCTCCCGTTGCGAGAAAAGCGAGCTTCGCGAGGCTCTCCAGCCGCAACGAAAATTATCGTGCATTGGATACGAACCGGTAGGCTACTTCCGGCGTCCTATGGTACACAGAGTGATTGGTTTGTTGATACGGCGGGTTTAGATTTCGATTGACGTATGATTCGTCGTGGGATGGGATGGTGCGATGGTACAATTTTCGACAAATGACGAGTCATCCGGTGCCCCGAGTGCACGTCTGGGGCCCAGTTTTGACGAGGGCATTTCGCACGATGGCCGAACTGCCTCGTTTACGATCGAATCTGCAAACCAAATGCTTCCGCTGGTTGGCCGCATCGCTTCGGACCTTGTAATGTTGTCGCGCGACCTAGCCCAGCAGGATCCTCAGATTCGCGGCATTGAACGCTTGCCTAGCCCGACGAAATTACCGGCATTCGTCGACGAATTGAATGCGATCAAGGAATCGTTCAACACCGAACGCCAACGCCTTGAGTCATGCCATCGCGAGCTTCTGTCACTGGGCTTGCGAATTGACTCCTTGGAACTCGGTATTTTTGACTTTCCGGCAATGATGGATCTTCGCCCGGTGCTATTGTGTTGGCAAATCGGTGAACCAACGGTGGCCCATTGGCATGATTGGACCGAAAATCACCAGCATCGTCGTCCGATAGAGGACCAACCGTTCGATAAAGTTTCGAGTTCGGCTACTGCGCTGTGAAGCGTCCAAGGGGTGCGCGAACGACGCGGAACCCTTTCAATTCGACGCCTTCTTCAACAAGCAATGATTCCTGCAGGCTAGGGTTACACGGCGGCAGATGTCCCGATGCGTAGACAACTCGCCACCACGGCAAGGCGTCGAGCGAAATGGACAACAATTGACCCACGGCGCGTTGCCGATTCGGATATCCGGCGCGCTCGGCCACTTCTTGGTAACAAACCACTTCGCCTGGTTTCAACCGCTCGATCACATGCACGAAGCGGGCTCGCATTGGATCGCCGGCATGTCCGCGGACCTTGAGTGTCGGCGTGGTTCGCTTTGGTTTTTGATACGATGTCATGCCAAGTTGCCCGAGTCACAGAAACGAAAGATACCTGCCGATGGCGAACATCGCCGACACTTCGATCCAGCGCGATGCGATCGCCAGTGAATACTTCTCGCTGCTGCGGTTCGCGCCTTATCCGGTGCAGGAAGAAGCATTACTGGCATACTTTACCAGCGACCAGGGCGTGTTAGTGTGTGCTCCAACGGGAACCGGTAAAACGTTGATCGCCGAAGCCGCAGTATACGAAGCACTTCGCAGCGGCGCTCGGATGTATTACACGACGCCGCTGATCGCGCTGACCGATCAAAAACTCGACGAACTGCGCGAGTCCGCCGTCCGCTGGGGCTTTGCTGCTGATAGCGTCGGCTTGGTCACCGGAAATCGCACGGTCAATCCCGACGCTCCGGTCTTGGTCGTCGTCGCCGAGATTCTGCTCAACCGACTGCTTAATCGCGAGCGATTTGATTTTGCCCAAGTTTCAAGTGTTGTGATGGATGAATTTCACTCGTTCAATGACATGGAACGTGGCGTGGTTTGGGAGTTGACATTAGGGTTGTTGCCCGCCCATGTCCGCACGCTGCTGCTCAGCGCGACGGTTGGCAACTCAGTTGACTTCACCGCTTGGTTGTCGCGTGCTCACAGTCGGCGTTTGGTTCTCGTGCAAGGCACCGAGCGAAAGGTGCCGCTGCAATTCGAGTGGGCCGAGGATGACTTGCTGGCGGACTTTGCCGAGAAGATTGCCGACGGCGACGAAGTCAACCGCCGCACTCCGGCGTTGTTCTTTTGTTTCAATCGATCGGTCTGCTGGAGTGTCGCCGAACTGCTGAAAGGAAAAAGTCTCATCGACAAGGCACGGCAGGCTGAGTTGGCCGACTACTTGAACGCTGCTGCGATGAGCGAAGGCGCCGGACCGAAGCTGAAGCAAATTCTGATGCGTGGCGTTGGCGTTCACCACGCCGGAGTCCTGCCGCGATATCGCCGCATTGTCGAAGAACTGTTCCAACGCAAATTACTGAGCGTATGTGTTTGCACCGAAACGCTCGCCGCCGGAATCAACCTGCCGGCGCGAAGCGTGGTAATGCCTTCGCTGCTCAAAGGTCCGACCGGCAAAAAGAAAGTTGTCGAAGCTGCCACGGCGCACCAAATCTTCGGGCGCGCTGGTAGACCACAATTCGACGACCACGGTTACGTGTATGCGCTAGCGCACGAAGACGACGTGAAGATCAAACGGTGGCGGGAGAAGTACGACCAAATTCCTGAGGATACTAAAGATCCGGGGCTGATGAAGGCCAAGAAGCAGCTCAAAAAGAAAATGCCCAAACGGCGAAGCGATGAGCAGTATTGGACGCAGCAGCAGTTCGATGCGCTGCGCGATGCACCGTCGGCAAGGCTAAGCAGTCGTGGTGCGCTGCCCTGGCGATTGCTCGCATACATGCTCGGTAAAGCGCCCGAAGTGCAGCCACTGCGTGATCTTGTCGGACGTCGATTGCTCGAACCCAAGGCAGTCATCGATGCGCAACGTGAGCTCAATCGGATGTTGATTACGCTGTGGACTTCGGGCTACATCACGCTCGATCCCAAGCCGCAATTAGGATCGTCCTCTTCAACTGCGGTCGCAGCCGAGCAAAGTGATAAGCCGGTTGGCTTGTTTGGCGATTTGCTGGCCAAACGGCGGGCGGACCAAAAGCCAACGCCCGCCGGCACGCCGCAACACGTCGTCGCTCAATCGACCGACGACTCCGATGGAGCGCCTCGTTATGAGCTCGACGACTACAGACCCGAGTTCGCCCATCCGACCGAGCGATTGGAGTGGTTGGTGCAATTGAAGAGCGTTCATCCGTTGTACGGAGTTTACCTTGCGGATCAATTGGCAATCGCCGACCCAGAAGAGCGCATCCTCGGGTTTGAAAGCGTCCTTGAGGTGCCCGGAACCGTCGCGAGATTGGTGCGTGTGCCGAGCTACGACCAATTGCCACCCGGAACGCTGGCGACGACACGGCTGGACTCGCAACTGTTGCAGCGCGGCCTCGCCTCCGCCGCCGAACTTGGTTCACCGACTAATGATGAAGAGGAAGAAGTTACCGATCGCGGATTTGGACGCGTGATGTTTGACGAGCCGCGAGTTTGGCCATTGACGCTTGGCGAAAAAATCTACCGCATGTTTCAATCGGACTATCCAACGGTTCACGATGTCCGTGTTCAACCGGTATGGATCGTTGGGGAATTGCGCGAATTTGGGTTCGACTTCAATAAATTTGTGACCAGCCGTGGCCTGCAAAAGGAAGAAGGGATTTTATTTCGACATTTATTGCGAATGGTGTTGCTTTTAGATGAAATGGCAAATATTCCGCCGCTGGAAACGACGATTGAGCAGTGGGAGTATCCGCTGGATGAATTGGCCGAACAATTGACTGAGTCGTGTCGCCGAATTGATCCGCAGAGCACGGATGAGGTTGTCGAGAATATGATTGGGGGAGATGAGCTTGTCGTCGCCAAGCGCCGTGATTCGCCGCGCATGGTCCGGGAATAAATCCACCCAGCTCATCACAGTTGGCACAATCGTCAAAATTGAATTTAGCGTTATCGTTTTAAATCGATTCGCCGATTGTGTCCTCGTCCCGACGCGCTTCTCGTCGCACCTTTGAGTGGCATTTCCCGTATGCAATCAATCCAAGGGACTGAACGTAGTTGAACGATGGTTGACCCAGCCGACTTGAACCAAACGATCGTGACCGCCGCTGACCAGCCAGCCGGTGCCCAGCCTGCCGGTGCCCAGACCGCAGCGTTATCAACCTACACCGATTGGGAGCCGCTTTCTTCGGGTCCCGATGGTCTGGGTTATCGTGCACGTCGCGGTGCTGGCGGCGTTAGCATAGAACTGCGTGTCATTCGGCCGATCGCCATTATTAGCGGCTTGGCAGCTCAACTAGAGCAGCGAGTTCGACTGATCGAATTATGCAAAACCGAATTGATTCGCCGCGTCGCTGATTGTTCACTCGGTGGCAACCTACCGCTGATTGCGATTGAACAACCCTGCAGCGCCAGTGCTGGCGATCGCACGCTGCAACAATCGATCGATGAAGACCTTCCGCTGGATCGGCTGGCGGTCGCGCGCGAATTGCTGACCGCTTATCGCGTGGCGCATCGCATTGGGCTTTATCCTGGTCGCTGCACCGCCGCAGACGTAATTCTTAACAAACACGATCACTGTCGCATCGACTTCACGGGCGTCAATGTATCTGCGATGGATACTTCCGACGTGACGCTTGTCGGATTTGCCCAGTCGTCCGAATTAGGCGAGGGCGCGGACCTTGTTTGTCTTAACCGCTTGTTGCAACAACTGCTCGGCGACGAGAGCGTTGACTTATCGTCGCTGCCCCCTCGGTCACGCGCGGCGCTGCGCAGTCTACTCCGTAACGATGGTCTCAACGCCGAGACCGCACCGTCATTGATCCAGTGGGAAACGGTACTCGGCATCGCCCGCGTCACGCCGCGTGGCGATGATCCCGACAACACGATGGAAACGGCGCCACCGGGTCACGCGGCGGAGCAGTTTTTAACTGAAGACACATCCCACGCGGATACGGATGCGACGGGTGAATTGATGGCTGCCGGCATGCCGCATGACGTGTCCTCGGGAAGCGGCCAATGGCAAGCTGCACGACCGCCGCTGGAACCAGGTTCAACCATCGGACGTTACCGCCTGCAGCGAAAACTTGGCCAAGGTGGCATGGGCGTCGTCTTTGAAGGGATTGACTTGTCCAACGGAGACCGCGTCGCCATCAAGGTGCTCTGGTCACGGGGAAAAGACTCGCCTCAGGCAATCCGTCGCTTTCATAAAGAATCACGCCTACTGGCCAGTGTGCAGAACGATCACGTCACGCGGCTGCATGAAGTCGGCGAAGACGATGGCCACCATTTCATCGCAATGGAATTCATCGACGGCGTGACGCTGAAGGATTGGTTGGCCGATTCAGGCGCGGTGAACGAGACCGTAGCGCTCGAAGTCGTCGCCGATATTTCTAAAGGATTGCTCGAAGCCCACGCCAAAGGCATTGTCCACCGCGACATCAAGCCCGAGAACATATTGCTGGAGCACGCCGCCGACGGCTCAAATGAACTGCGTAGTAAACGAGTTAAACTTTCTGACTTTGGCATCGCACGCCAGGTCGACCAATCGGCTTCGCTGGACGTGACTCAGGCCGGTTCGCTGCTGGGTACGCCGCGATACATGTCGCCCGAACAATGTCGTGGCAGCAAAGAAATTGGTCCGGCGGCGGACGTCTACTCGCTCGGTATCACGCTCTATGAATTGTTGACCGGCAGCCCGCCGTTTGCCGCCGATGACGCGCTGCGGCTGGCGGCAATGCACTGTTTCGATACGCCACCGGATTTGCTCAAAAAGGTCCCGGCGATCAGTGAGTTGACCGTTGCAATCGTCAATCGCTCGCTCGCCAAAGCACCCGAAGACCGCTACGCCGACGCGGCACAAATGTTGGCCGCCATCCAGCGCGTCCTACGCGGAGAAGCCGCCGACTTCGAGCTTCACCCGCGACTACCCGAGCATGACCCGGCCCGACTTTGGAAAAAAACGTTTACCTGGGATCTGAAAAGTTCGCCGTCGCAACTTTGGCCTTACGTCTCGAATACCGAACGGCTCAATAAAGCGATCGGTTTGCCGCCGGTTACTTACCGAACCGAGAACGATCCGACTCGCGGGCTGCGCAAGTTCGGTTCGTTCAAACTTGGCGGCATCCACGTCTCTTGGGAAGAACATCCGTTCGAGTGGATTGAAGGTTCGCGAATGGGAATCGTCCGCGAGTTCGATTCGGGTCCGTTCAAATGGTTCATGAGTATCGTCGAGCTCAAGCCACGACCCGACGGCGGCACGCGGCTGGAGCACTCGATCCGCATCGAATCCCGAAACTGGATTGGACGGATCATGTCCACGGTCGAAGCCGACTGGCGCGGCGGCAGAAACCTCGATCGTGTTTACACGCGAATCGACAAATCATTGCAACAACAACTCGATAGCGACCAGGGAAATGACGCATTTGAAGCCGTCGAGCAACTCAAGAAAACACAGGTCGAGCGGATCGATCAACGCGTTGAACGAATCATTGAACAAGGCGTCGATCGTGACGTGGCTGCGGCGATCGGAGAATTCATCGCCACCGCACCGGCCAAGGTTCTGGCCCAGGTGCGGCCACTCGCGCTCGCCGAACAACTGAACCTAAACAGCGAGCAATGCGTGACGGCTTGCCTACGCGCCGCTGCCGCAGGACTGTTCGTTATTCGCTGGGAAATTCTCTGCCCCACATGCCGCGTATCCGCGTCGGCTGAGGGCTTGCTGTCGTCGATCAAAGAACATACGCACTGCGTTGCCTGCGATTATGACTTCAAGAGCGACCTCGGCGAAGCAATTGAATTGACCTTTCGCGTTCATCCCGAAATTCGTGAAGTTGACGACGCGATTTATTGCATCGGTGGCCCCGAACATTCGCCGCACGTTGTCGCGCAGGTTCGTCTTGAACCAAGCGAGCGGATTGAGTTGGAGGTCAAGCTCATCGCCGGTGATTACTTGATCCGAGGACCACGGTTGATGGGCCAACAACGCATTCGCGTCCGCAGCACTCCCGCGCCGTCACAACATGAATTTTTGATTTCAACACTCGGCAAGTCGGACCACACGCCGGTAATGCGAGATGGCTCGCAAGCGTTGACGATGGTAAACGATCTGGATCATTTGCAAGTCATGCGGATTGAACGCATGATCCCGCGTGATGACATCGTTACCGCCACGCATGCATCGACATTGCCGCTGTTTCGCGAGTTATTTCCCGATCAAGTGATCGGCCAAAACCGGCCGATCGACGCCAACGAAATGACGCTTGTCGCGACCAGCATCTGCGACGTCGACGAACTATACGAACGACTGGGCGATCGTGATGCTTACGAACTCATTGGCCGACATCTCGATGTGTTGCGGCTTTGTATCGCCTCGCATCGCGGAACCGTTGCCAAAACAGTCGGCGAAGGTGTGCTCGCGGCGTTTAATGATTGCGAACATGCTGTCGATGCGGCATTGACTTTGCAAACCGCAATCAACGATGAACCGGGCTTGGAGTCGATTCGCTTGAGTATTGGCGTCAATCGAGGTCGCACGTTGGTAGCGACGATGAACCAACGACTCGATTACTTCGGATCGACGGCGCGTGCTGTCAGTGCGCTTCCCGATCTTGCGGCCGGCGACATTTTGCTAACCGAATCAGTATTCAGCGATCCACAGGTTCAAGCGACGCTGCGCTCGCGCGGCGTCGGTGTTTCGATCGAAACCATTAGTCTGCCGGGCCGTCCCGGCCAAATTGTCCAACGTGTTACCGTCCCAAGAGGTTGAAACGATGACAGCCATTCATTCGCCCGACTGCCAAACCCGCTTTCGACTCGTCAAACTTGACGGTGGTTCACCCACGGATCTGCGATTCACACTTGCCGAAGGTGTTTGTGTCGTGGGACGAGGTGTCGAGACGGACTTCCGTATCAGCAGCGGTGCCGTCTCGAAGCGTCACGCGCGATTGATCGTCAATGGCAGACAATTGTTGGTCGAAGATTTCGGCAGCACTAACGGCACGTACGTTAATGGTGTTCGCGTTCAGCAAACTGCTTTGGTCGATCGCGACATGGTGCAGTTTGCTGACGCACTGTTTCGAATTGAACTGGGCCAAGCCACCGCGCATGATGGCACCGTCGAACAAGGGTTGGTGCAGTGGGCTCAAACCTTGATTACGTTTGACACATTGCTGTCCGATCGCCGCGTTGTGCCACATTACCAACCGATCGTCACGATCGATCGCATATCGACTCGGGGCTACGAAGTGCTCGCTCGCAGCAATCTTCCCGAGTTCGCTAGCCCGGCGGCAATGTTCGGTGTTGCCGAGCGTTTGGGGCAACAGGCGGCGCTGAGCGAACTGATGCGCAGCGAAGGTATTCGCGTCGCCGCCGCATCAATGGACACGAAGAGCCGCTACTACTTGAACACGCATCCCGATGAAGTCATTAACGATCGCTTGATCAAATCCATCAAGGACTTAAGGTCAAAGTATCCCGCTGTCGATATCACCATCGAAATTCACGAAGCAGCCGTGACCGAGATCTACTCGATGCGTGAATTCCGCGCGTTGCTGAGCGACTTGCAGATGCAATTGGCCTACGACGACTTTGGCGCCGGCCAAGGCCGGTTGCTCGAGCTTGCCGACGTACCACCGGACGTTCTCAAGTTCGACATGCAATTGATTCGTGATATCGACAAAGCCCCCGCGGCGCGTCAAGATTTGTTGCGATCGCTGGTACGATTCGCCGTCGATCTTGGCACCGAGCCACTCGCCGAAGGTGTCGAGACCGAATCGGAACATCAAACTTGCGTCCAACTCGGATTCACGCTCGGCCAGGGTTATCTATATGGAAAACCCGCGCCCGCGAAATGATGATCAAAACAATTCGCCGCCTTCAACGAGTGGCAACTTCTTCCGTTGGTCATAGTTACTGAAGAAATCATCAACCGCAGGTGCGGCAAGACTGCCAGGCACCGAATTGCCACCGCCAAAACTGAGCCCCGCCGGTTCGCCAGTTGGTAGCGATCCGTTGAATCTTACGGCGAACAGCGGCAAATCGCCGCCGTTGACGTTGCCATCGGAGGTCCAGTCCGCCGCCGGGTTGTAGCCTACGTTTCCGACGCTGCGATTGAAGGCTCCGTTGAACGCTGGCAAGTCACCACCGTTGACGTTGCCGTCGCCATTGGCGTCACCAACCAAAACATTGAACCGTAGATCAAGCGTGCCACCAGCCGTCCCATTGCCGTCACCATCCAGCGCCACGCCGAACACATCCGTCACCGCAGCGGAGATCCCAAGCCGAATCTTATCGTTGACGATCGGAGCCGCCAGACTAACGATACCGCGATTGTTTGGCTTGTCGTAGCTGTATGTCGCTACGCCGTTGTAATTGGCCAAATTGACGCCCAGCAAGGCGATGTGCGATGCATCAAAGCCGATGACCGCTTCGCTGAATTGTATATAGATTCGATTGACACCGTTGTTGGGAATGACTCGCCCAGCAACCAGAGAATAGCCAAGTCCATTGCCCGCACCGACGCCACCACCATCGATCGAATCAATAAACGCGGCACTCCAAGATGTACCGCCAGCAATCACATCGGTGACTTGAGGAATCGAGCCAAGTACGTCCGCGACAAATGTCACATCGACGAATGCGCCCGCCGAATCAGTGGCACGAATGGTAATCGTCGCCGAGCCTGATGGATTGTCAGCAATATCCAAATGCAGCATGCCGTTGGCGTCGATCGTGGGCGTGATCAACGAGGGCTTGGTATTGCCGATGATGCTAAACTGGAGCTCCGACCCCAGGTCTTCGCGATCTCGAAACACCTGTCGCAGATTTGCGTAGAACGGACGGTCGGTTGTCGCCAATGCGATCGGCAAATCAGGAATCGGGCTGGCAACTGTCGGTGCCTCGTTGGCCGTGATGACGACGCTGAAAGTTTTCGACGTGGTGCCAGTCCCGTCGTTTACCATAACGACCAAATTGTAGGTGCCGGGTGCATCAAGATACGTGTGATTGAGCTCGAACGAACGACTCCCTGCGGTGCTCGTTGGGCCCACCGACGTACCGTCGCCGAAGTTCGCTGACCAAGTCCAATTGTCGCTGCCTGGGTCGCTAAACGTGAATACCTTTTTGACCGGTCGCCCCACGACTCCAGTGATCGTTTGCGGATCGATCGTCGGCAGAACTGGCGAAACCGTTATCGTGCGAGCGGTGCTTTCAACGGGTGTCAGTGATTCTCCATCGGTAACCTGCGTCGTGATCGAATACACACCGCGACCGGTAAATGCGTAATCCAGCGACAATTGCCGAGTAACTGGATTGATGACCAGCGGAGCCGTCGCGATCAAAGTTCCGCCTTGTCGAATCAGCGCGGTGCCGGTCCATTTCGGCGCATCGTCTGTATCGCCAGGGTCGGTGAACAAGCCGTCAAAGTGAACCGATTGGCCTTGCTGCGGCGTCAAAGTCGAAGCCGTGAATGACGTGACGATTGGTGCAACGTTATTGATTCGCAGCACTTGGCTGTAAGTCGAATTGCCGCCATCCTTGTCGCTAACTCGAACCTGCAATCGATGATCGCCATCGGCGAGGATCGTAACGGGACGCGTTGGTTGGGCGAGATCGGTTGATTCAAACAAGCCATCGCCATCAAGATCGAACGAATATCTCAGCGATGCCAGGTCAACCGCAGCATCCACCGGATTCGTCAACCCAAACTCGAAGCTAGTCCCTTCGTTGAACGATGTGGCACCCAGCAATAACGTTGCCACCGGTGCTCGATTGGCGACCTCGATCGTCTTGAAGTAGTCCGTGAAACCACCGACGCCGTCGCTCACCCGCCCGCGGATCGTGTACGGCCCATCGTCGGGGAATACGATATTCACGGTCGCTTGATCGCTCAGCGATACATCACCTGGGTCGGTGAAATCACCGTCGTTATTCAAGTCAACGCTGAACCGCAATGATGACAACGGATCAATATCGAACAACTCAGCAAACGAAACCGCCAGCGAAACGCCTTCCATAGCCGTCGGCGGAACAACGAAGGTCGCCGTTGGATTGGCATTATTAATGGTCAAGTGCGCGACCGCATCATCCAGGCCAGGATCATCGATATCGAAGCTGTCGATCCCTCCAAACCCATCACTGACCTGCAGCCCAATCTCGCGTGGGAATGGCCCATTGGTCAACCCCAACGCAACCAGTTCCGACCAGGCGAGCGTCAACACCTGACCAAATCGATTGGGTCCATCACCCAAATCATCAAACGATCCATCACCATTAAGATCCCACGCAAAGGTCAGCGAATGTCCCTCGGCGTCGCTGGATGGTCGTCCATCCAAAGTCAACGACTGACCTTGAAGAATCGAATAATTGCCCCCACCTCGGGCAACAGGTGCTGTGTTGAATACCGAAAGTGTCGTTCGCGTCGAGGAGACGAAATCTTCTTCGTCACGAACTCGCAACTGAACATCCCACGGTCCCAGTGGCGATAAAGAGCCAGTAGGCACTAGTGCCGAGAGTTCCTGCCAGGTGAGAACTGGATTCACGTCGCTTAACAGTCCCGATTCTTCGGGGCTGAAGACCTGGTCTCCATCAAAATCGATATCCCAACTGTATTGCAGGCTGGCAAAGTCTGCGGGGCTAAAATCCGCGGTTGCCGAACCATCAAACGTTACCGAACCTGAGCCGGCGACAATCGTATAAGGACCGCCAACGCTTGGTATTGGTGATACGTTATTAACGAGAAGCGATGTGTAGGCAATCGATTCAGCACCATCGTCATCAGTAACGCGTAAGCGAATCGCGTACGGTAAGGTAGAGCTTTGATCGATTCCGGCTTGAGATACCAGCGCAGACCAAATCGCGTTCGCAACCGCTTCGGTGGCCCAGTTTAACTCAGTCCCCGTGAATTCGCCGTCGCGATTGAAGTCGATATCCCAGCGGTAGGACAGCGGGTCGCTTGTGCCGCCTGCGTCAAATGAGTCCGAAGCATCAAGCGTCAGCCCCGCGCCTTCGGTGATTACATATTGGTCGGCTTGGCAAAGTCCCACTGCACAGGCGATTGCGATCGGTGCTTCGTTAGCGACTCTCACGGTAACGGAATCGGTATAAGTTGAGAGTTCGCTTTCTCCGACGAGAATGCCGGTTACGGACACGGACGCCGTATAGATCGTTCCCCCGGCCTCACCATCAAGCGGTATGAATTCAAGCGTCGGATCGTTCGTATTTCCAACGATCGTCGTTGGACCACCGGTGACAGTCCAAGAGTACGTTGGCGGATTCTGGAATGCGAATGAGGAAATAATTCCATTGATTAGCACCGGTGTGCCTTCGGTCGTCGAACGATCGATGCCGGTATCAACGACCTGGAGATTGCCAAAGTCTTGGCCGGTGACAATCTGCCCCGGCGCGGCAAGAACGCGATATTGATTGCGAATCGATTTGATCGACCAAAGCTCATTGCCGTTCGTGCCGTCGTCGGCAACAAAATAGACATCGCCTTGGAATGCAAAAATATCCATCGGGTCTGAACCAAGCGTCCCGTTGGCGATGTCCACAGTCAGTCGCGCGGTCGTACCATCAAATTGCCATACCTCACGACCGAAACCAGGGTTCTGATCTGCAAAATAGAGTTTGCCGTTGGCGACCGTCAGATCCGACGGTCCAAATGGCGACTGCAGCCCCAAGCCTGGATTAAGTCCCTGCAAGCTTGATGTCGCGGGGTCAAAGAAGCGAAGTTGGAATCCGCTGGTGCCGTTTTCGGCGTTAAAGAACAATTTGTTCTGAAACACCGTCAGTTCCTGAGGCGACGAACTTCCCGTGGGGTGGATGTTGACGACCGATTCTACCACACCATTTTCGACGCGCCATAGTTCGCGGCCATCGATCCCATTGTTTGCGCTGAAGTAGACCACACCTCCGAGCCCCACGAATTCGCTCGGATCAAAGTCATCCGTTGGATTGCGGTTACCAAGCATCTCGGGAGCGTTGCCCGGGATCAATCGCCAAAGCTCGCGTCCATCGGTGCCGTTTTCGGCACTGAAATAAAGCACGCCATCGACGACTGTCAAATCGATGGGAAACGAATCACCTAGCGGATTAATGTCGCTGACCAGTTCTGTCGTGCCGCCGGGCGTATGACGCCACAACTCGTTCCCCCAAACCTCGCTATCGGCGGTGAAGTAAAGCGTATTGTCGAGTTGGACTAGGTTGTCCGGTGTCGAAGAAAGAATCGTTGTCGCGGCCTGCGCTCCCAAGCCGAGCAAGGCGCCCGGCGAGTTCGCGGTTCGGACGATCGCTCCGGTGTCCGGGTCGAGTGTGTAAATCAAACCGGATAGTGTAGAGGCATAAAGATAGGTGCCATCAAACGCGAGTCCTTCGATATCGCTGGCCGGCGCAGGTGGAGAACTGATAAACGCGTCGGTATCGATGAAGGTGTCAAACTCATGAATGAATCCATCGGTGAAATAGCCGAAGCTGCGCCCCGTGCCGTCTCCGGCTAAACCACCGACGACATTGCCGGTGGCCCAGTCCGGCACTTCGGGACCGGACACGCCAGCCTGGCGTCGAATCGAACCGGCTGAGTTGCCTAAGTAAAGCACAATTTCGCCAACGATGACGTCGTCGATATACCAACCTTCAAAATCGTTGGCAAAATCATCCACCGAATTGAAGGAGAATCTCAGACGAGCGGTTTGCCCCGCATAGGTCGACAAGCTTAACGATTGATGAGTCCACTGCGAAGCCAACGCCAGCGTGAAGTTGTTCGTTGATGCCAGAGTTACGAATCCCGTACCTGCATCGATTTGAATCGATGCAATGTCGTACGTGGAACCTCCCTCTGTTTGCAAGATGTAATTGAACGAAAAAACGCCGCCGTTGGGAACAACAAACGGTTCCGATGTCACGGAACCAGAAACAATGGTTCCTGTCGCAAAGTTCCCGCCTCCGAACGGACCTTCGTCTTTTCCAAAATAGAGACTTCGAATAGGCGAATGATTTGGCAGACCATCATCTTGTCGCCCTGTCGAAATGTGCCAAAGGTTATTGGGGCCAGGGCTGTCAACGGTAAATTTTGGCGTTGCGCCTTCAAAATCTTCATCGAAACTTGTGGTGAATTGTGTATCGGAGGTCAAACCGACTACGGTCCCCGGCGCAACGGTTTGTATTGAATTGACTTGGCCGGTGAGCGCGTTTATGTGATAGACTTTTGCTGGGTCATCATCCGAATTTATATACAATAGTGTATTAGCTTGGGCAGACTTAGTCAGTCCAATGTTTGTATGGGTGGGTAGCAGATTGCCAGGAGCGTTGAAGGAGAAAACTTCCGTCCCACTCTGCGGGTCCAACTTCACAACTTTGCCGTCGATCGGTCGCACACCCCAAACACTGCCGCTGGAACTGAGATCGGCAACGGGCGCAGCCTGACCGGTGAGTAGATCGATTCGCCATAATTCAGCTCCCAGAGTTCCGTCGTCCGCCGTAAAGAAGCCACTGTTGTTGAGAATATTCAGTGGTCCACGAAATGGCGTGATGCCACCGGTGAACGTTGTCAATGGTGTCAGCAAAGCATTCTCATACTTCCACAACTGTCGGAGGCTGTCGCCGGCGGTGAAGTATAAGACTCCTCCGACATCGGTCAGATTCTCTGGATGAATGACGCCCGTCAAATGATTGCTGTCCGTGACAATTTCCGCCGATTGGCCATCAAATCGCCATAGCGGTCTGTTCGCACCAGGGATGCTGGTTTCGGCGGCAAAGTAGAGCATCCCGGCAATCTCCAAGAAGTCGCTTGGATTGGAACTAAGCGCGCCGGGATTAACGTCGGTTAGTGTTTCAAAAAGATCGACCGGTCCCGAAAACGTTTGTTTCCAACTAGGTGGCAGTTGCTCGGCGACGTAATGATTGACGTTTGGCGACAGACCCGTAAACGCATAGTTTCCATCGATATCGGTGACGGTCAAACGCTCACCTGAATCGTAGACTCCGTTGTGTGGCGCGTCATCGAGGAAAATGGTCCAGCCTTCGATCCGTGGCTCGCTATCATCGACGCTATTCGCGTTGAGATCATGGAACTTGATGCCGGTGATCGCGGATGTGCCGACCAGTACGGTGAATCGCTGCTCGGCGGTTCGACCGCTGAGCGTGCCGTCGAGCGTTAGACGATCAAACGCGGTGACGGTGATCGTCGCTGAACCGACGAAGCCGGCGGCAGGTGTGACCTGCAGGATGCCCGCCGAGACGTTGACGACCACTTCATCGACATTGCTGGTCGCGCTAAAGCGAACGATGTCTCCATCAAGGTCGACGGCTAGTGCCGCAAGATTGATGTTTGTACCAGCCGGTGCGGAACGCGTTCCGATCGAGGATAGCGTCGGTGCAAATGTATTGATGGAGTATTGGACGACTTCCAGCGTCGTCGTTGTATTGTCGTCGACAATCTCGCGGTATTCGATGCCCGGCGTGGCAGGGTCATCATCGCCGGGGCGATTGTTGCGAAGTCCATCGATAATGAAATCGTGGGCACGATTGTCGAGCGGGTTGCCGCGCAGGTCGACCGCTTTCAAATCGGGTAGCACCGCGCGCTCGATGCGAACCGCGTCGGCAGCCAGCGTTCCTTCGCCATGATTGGTCAATTCAACACGGATCGAACGCGTGCCTTCGGGGCTGACTTCCAATACACCGACTTGTTGCCAAGGCCGTCCGCCCACAACGTCTCCGCTTGGCGTAATTTGTTGGTTGACGCTGACCGATGGCGGTGCGTCGAGCAAGTACAGCAGTTGCCCGTTTTCAAGTTCCGAACGGGTGACGACAAGGCTCCCAGCAAACTCGGCGGCGATCTGAAATTCGCTCGAATTTTCAGGAACCAGCGTGGCATAGATTTGAAACGCACCTAGCTGGGCGAGAGTTTGGTCGCCAACACCGCCGAACAGAGGGTCGTTGTTGAAACCACCGATCCGCAGTGGTTGTAAAATTTCTCCGACGCCAAGCCGCGGACTATTCAGTCCGACACCCGTAAGGTCGGCGAATAGTACCATGTCGTAACCGGCATAATCCTGGTCGTAACCGCTTGGTCCCAGATCCACGCGAATCAGCACTCCCTTCGCATTGGCCGGCGCGATGCCATCGAGATTCGTTGGGTTTTGAGACTGCAGGACGGCTGACGACAATAGTTCTGTTGCAGCAACATCAAGCAGACCAAACGCCTCAGCACCGTCAATCAGGCCAACAATATTTGGAGTAGCGGGACTATTAATCAGGAACGGATTTGCACTAGCGGGTCCTGAGAACCTTTCTACATTTGCACCGGTTGCAGATCCCGCGAAATCGTCGTCCGTATTATCTCCGTAAAGAAATCGGCCAAGACTTCCCGTATTCCCGCCGATTCCGCCGGACGTATTAACATTGATCGAGGAATGTGCATTGAGGAACGATGCAACCAATTTCACAGTCCCTCCGGCGCCACCACCGCCTGAACCACCAGGACCGCCAAGACCGCCAGTGCCGCCGCCGCCGCCGCGACCACCCATTCCAGCCGGACCGCCATCCCCACCTGGCCATGTCGAGCTCTGCCAGAATCCACTGCTAGTTCCGGTGCTACCTAACCCAACCGAGCTACCACTCTGACCGGGATTGCCACTTAAACCATTGCCGCCCTGCGCTAGGAACTGACTTTGCCTGAGAAAGGCACCTCCCTCAACAATCAATTCAAATGCTCCTCCTCCGGCCCCGCCAGCGCCACCGGTTCCGCCAGCTCCGCCACGGCCACCTAAAGCACCTGTCCCGCCGCGCCCGCCTAAATCAGTGCTAACGCCATTCACCGGACTTGTGCCACTTCCCGCTCCTTGTATTCCAAAATTCCAGCCAACTGGTGGTCCAGGGGGATTATTGCTTGCACCTTGGCCGCCGCCGCCGCCGCCGCC
>JBGSVE010000026.1:0-39259 GCA_041753075.1 Pirellulaceae bacterium | reverse complement strand
GTGTCCAAAGTGACTGAAGGACGATCCTGTGCCGTACACTTGACGTGCCGGGTGAAGCGGACTGAAGCTCTGCGGGGACGCAACTTTGGAAGCAATAGCCAGGTCGACCGTGCGACAAAGGTGCTCGTCGGTCGCCGGCGGGATACCCGCCGGAGACTTTCTCGAATCTTCCATCGCGACGACTTTTGGACACGGGAGCCATGCCTCCAAAATCCGGGTTCCTAGGCAAATCCACGACAAAGTCTGATGGACCTAAAGAAAGGTCGCTGAGCTTGGAAATGAGATGATTTTCATCGGATATTACGCAAAAAGTTTCACTCCGATGAGGCGCGACCACGTCCGCGATAAATTGCGGTCTCGGTAACAACGCAATCCATATAGATGTCGTGGGACTGCATTGGGATTTCATCGAACAGTTGACACTCGAACGCCAGCGCCACCAGCGGTGTACCAGGTCGCGCGTTTTCGAGCAATTTGTCGTAGTACCCTTTGCCGTGACCGGTGCGACCGCCGTCGCGATCAAAGGCGACGCCTGGCACCATCACAAAATCAAGATCCTCGATCGCTACTTTTTTTGACGCCACATCACGAAGGTCCGTGCGTGGCTCCAAAATCTTATACATGCCCAGTTCAAGCTCATCCATCGATTCGAGCAAGAACAATTCCAGCTCGCCATCGACGCAATAGGGCACAACGATTTTCTGGGCCGCCGTCAAGGCTTGCGGCAAAGCGTGGCGAGTGCGGGCTTCGTCGCGAACGTCCACATACCACATCACGCAACCCGCCGCCTGGTACTGGGGCATCGCCATGACGCGGTCGGTGATTTGTACGCTGACAGCTTCCTTGTCGGCCTGCGCCTTGCGGGCCGCGTGTGCGGCAGCGCGAATTTCGGTTTTTCGGTCAGCCAATTGTTCTTCGGTCATGGTTCTCAAAACGGGCGGAGAGCGTTGGTGGTTTGCGTAATCGATCAGGCATTACTCTAATCGATCTGCACCCTTTGTCACCTGCGCCACGTCGATCCAAAGGAGCCGCGCGACAATAAGTTGCGGTTTTAGCATAACGGCGCGAGCCGTCCGGTGCCGCGAAACCGGAGGGCTTGCGCCCTGCCGCTAAAATTGAATCCGGTAACTTATTGTCACGCGGCTCCTAACCCGCGATTCGTCCCTTGGGGCTGCGCAGTTTGAAAAGGCCGAAGATCTCTTCGCGATTCAGGCTTGCGGAACCGGGCAACTTCGCTTCGCTGAATAGTTCGTCAAACATCTCGCGTTTTTGGTCAAGCACCGCCGCGATACGTTGTTCAATCGTGTTGGCCATCAACATTCGCGTCACCGTCACGCTGCCCGCCACGCCGATACGATGCGCGCGGTTGATGGCTTGGTCCTCGATTGCCGGATTCCACCAACGATCAAACAAAAACACATAACGGCAAAACTGCAGATTCAAGCCGACACTGCCGGCCCCATAGCTCATCAAGATGACATGCTTGGATGGATTGGATTTGAATTCGGCGATGACGCCATCACGTTGCTTGTGAGGCACACGACCGTGGTATTCAAGCGGCCCGAAGCGTTCCAGCGCCGGGCGCATTTGGTCGATGCTGTTGACCCATTGGCTGAACACGATTGCCTTTTGGCCACTGGCGGCGACTTCTTCCATATCGGCAACCAAGCGTTCGAGCTTGGCACTGCTGCCCGTTGCCGGATCAAAGTTGCAAATTTGTTTGAGTCTCAAAACCAACTCGAAGACGTGCTGAATCGTTAGTTGCTGGTCCAAGTTTTCGAGTTGCACGACGCCTTCGGTCTCGGCCTTCTCATACGTTGCGCGTTGCTCGGGCGTCAGGTCCAAGTCGGCGTCGCGATAGAGCTTCGGTGGCATATCTTCGAGCACCATGTCTTTGGTGCGACGCAGCATGTGGTCGCGCGTCGCCCTAGCAATCGACGCAACGGGCATGTCGGAGTTCAAAAAACCCGGTGACAGAAACTCAAAAATACCGACAAGGTCATCGGGCGAGTTTTCCACCGGAGTACCCGTTAAGGCCCATGAACGGGTTCGCGAAATCTCTCGCACCACACCGCTGGTCGCGTTCTTTTTGTTTTTGATTCGCTGGGCCTCATCAAGCACGACCAGGTCGAAATGTTGATCGTGATCGAGCACGGCGTCGCGGTCACGCATCAGCAGTTCATAGTTCGCAATCTTGACCGCGATATCAGGGCTAGTCCACTGCCACTGGCGCGTGGGCGAATTGCCTTCGATTGCGGCCACCGGAATCTCCGGTGCCCAGACACTGAATTCACGCAGCCAATTGGTCACAAGCGGCTTAGGGCAAATCAATAGCACGCTGCGCACCTCGCCACTGCACAGCAACAGCCGAATCGCGCTGATCGCCTGCATCGTCTTGCCCAATCCCATTTCATCGGCAAGCACCGCAGCATAGCGCGGAAACAAAAATGCGATGCCATCAAGCTGGTACGGAAACGGCTCAAACGGAAACGACAATTGTTCGCTACCGACCAACAACTCCAACGGAGGCTGCAGCAGGTAGAACAAGCGATCTTCGAGTTTCACCACGTCGGCGGGCGGCTTGATGCGAGTGATCTTGCCTTTTTTCCAGCGCTGGCGAGCCAGTTGGACCGGTTCCGAGGTCGCGGCGATGGTAATTGGCGAAGCGACTCTCGGTGTCGAGTTTTGAGGTTCGCATGCGGTCGGTTCGGCACCACGAAACACCTTGATTCCGCCGCCGGCGCGGGGAAATTGGAACCCCACGGTTTTGATCTCGATGGCCTGCAAGCGAATTGAAATTGCTGTCGTCTCGATCAATTCAACGGGTAACTCAAACGTATCGACCGCTACCAAGTTCAGCGCATCGAACGTCTGTGCTGCGTCGATTTCGATAACGAGAGCATGTGTATTGGAGTGGGTCATGCAGCTTTTGCACGGGCGATTTGTTTTTGAGCTTCGTTGATCGCCTCGCGGATCCGTTCAAAAGGTTCTAGCATGTCGGGCATGTTGGTCAACATCGTGGCCGTGTGGCGAACTGCGGCAATCTGTTCGACGGCAACTCGCAACGTTGACCCGGCAATTTCACACAAGTCGTAGCCCGGCAAAACGTCGTCGGTGATCGGTCCTTCATCCGCCTCGGCGGCTTCGGAAACAAGCGCCAGCGGTGCGTCGCTAATGGCTTCGAGCTGCAGGGCCTCGGGTTGGTTGCAACAAATAAATGCGGGCGTGTTGCGACATCGTTTGACCAGCAGCGAACCGATCGCGTCGCCAATCAAATAATCGCGGAGTGTTGGGCCATATAAAATCTCGTGAGCACGAGTCGGCCGGACCGGCAACGTACATTGAAATTCAAGCGGTCGCCCATTGGCGGTCAAAATCAGCAGCCCGCCAGTCCAACCGGTGAATTCCGATTGATCGACGGTATAAAAACCGATGCACAACTCGGTTTCGGGGCTGCGACTCATACGTGATGGCTCCTTGAGGCAGGCCGGGATTTTCCGCACCCGGCGCAGATCGTATCGGTACCTTGGTGGTCATCGGCGATTGGTGTTAACGACTTTAACAGTCGCGCGGGTCGATGACGTGCTTTGCCAATTGCATAAACTTAAGCGAAAAATCACGGATTTCCGAATCATCATGCGGCCAGAAGCGAATCTTCGGCGAATCATTTGCCACGCTTCACAATTTTTCACCCGCCGAGTTTTGTCAGGCTATACTGTGCCCCGGCGAGGCTATCGCCGAGATCGAATTTTGGCACTCTTCAGGAAAATGACTCGGCCATGTCACAGGACCAAAGCCCCATGTCGCCGGTTTTTCGAATTGATGTATCTGCGGATACCGCATCGGAAAGCTTGGGGCGAAGTGACGTCATTCAGATCGAATTGTTGCGGCAATTGGTGGCGGGCCAGCAACGTCAAAACGAGCTGTTAGCCGAAATGGCTCAGGTCACCGTGGGCATGCACAAACAGCGCGCAAGCGAGTTGCAGCAGTGGAAGGATGCCAACCCTCGATTGGCCAAGGCGTGCCGCCGCGCTGCCGAATCGTTAAACCTTGCGCAAACCCGCTTTCTTGAAACGATCGCGGAAGAAATCGAAGCGAACGGCGAGAATCTTGTCGATGGCGAATTCATGCTACACGAATTCGTCGACCGCTTCGGGCCAAGGCTTGCTCATCTCAACGGTGTCCTACAGGTGTTGGCTCAATTGAGCGACAACAGCAGTCCCGGTGCTAAGCAGCAGCCGCACTAATTCGGCACCTACCGTCTGCGATCGTGGCCCTCGGACAATTCTTGCAGGATTTTTTCTGAAGGCAGTAGATCGATTTGCTCACGCTCGATCGGGTCGCTGCTTTGGTAACGTTCCAACAACGAGCGACCGCGGCGGTTCCACGCGGTACGGCGCAGTGATTCTTCGATCCAATTTCGCATCAGTTCTTCGCTCAGCATGGGAATATCATTCATGGTAGTGAGCATGTCGTAAAGGCTCTTGGGCAGAATCGATTCGAGCAAAAAAATCTCGTCGCCACGCAGCGGACCTTTGACTGGTTCGATTGCCTGAACAAGTTGAATCATCGCGGTGGGAAACCCTGCTCCGCGAAACCCTTCCGAACTGGGTGGCCCCGGCGGTGGCGTGCCGAGAGAGCTTGATCCGGGTGACATTGAAGTGGGTGACATTGATCCAGGCGGCGGACCATCACGCCGACCATATCGATCGCGATTGATGTCGAACAAGCGCGCCAAGAAGTCGGCTTCCCAATACGCTTGTTCGTTGTTCATCAGTGATTCAATGATCGCCGACACACCCGGCGGTGCGTCATCGACAACGGTCTCCAGTCGCATCTTCGCAAGCTGCCGCAGCGCACTGTAGATCGTGTCAACGTCATCGTCGGAAAGTGCCCGTCCGGATTGTCGCGTCCATTGGCTGACTGTACGGTCGATCGCTTGCTTGATAAAACCGAGTCGCTCGTCGAGTGTACCGACCGTCAATTGATCGCGTTCTTCCGCTGACAAAGACTCCCGCCACCGCGCAAATCGATCCATCGTCTTCAGCAATGCCTGCGGATCATTATGGTTCGCGACATACTCAGCGACATCCTTGACCCCTAAGCGATCCGCGGGAGCGATTTTCTCGAAGCGTTCCCAGGCGGCGGCGACTGATTCCTGATCTTCAATCGACAGCGTTGGTAGCAGCTCTTCTCGTTGTTGTGGCGAAGCATTGTCGATCATTCCCGCCAAGCTGAAGTTCCATTCGCCGAGCCTTTCGGCAATCGCAGCCG
Organism: Pirellulaceae bacterium; assembly: GCA_041753075.1. GTDB lineage: Bacteria > Planctomycetota > Planctomycetia > Pirellulales > Pirellulaceae > UBA6163. The sequence goes on along the minus strand of JBGSVE010000026.1, from coordinate 33,985 downwards.
CTTGTCGCCATTGGTCCATCTGCGAGATCGCCTCGATCAATGGAATATCGTTGGCATTTAGGTAAGCATCCAAGTGAACGGCAACCGACAAATCGCGAAGCTGTTGTTGGTAACGCATTTGGTTTCGCAATCGGACGCCAACAATTCCGGCGGCAAAGCATAACAACGTCGCCAAGGCAATTGCGCTGATCACGCCGATGCGTCGCTGGTACCAAGCGCCATTGGCATCCGACGGCCGTTTACCGCCATCGACTGCTGCCATGCGAATGGTGGTTTCCAATAGCGCCCCGCTGGATGCCGGCTGTGGCAATTCGTCGAGTAGTTCCCAGCCGTTTTGCAACTCGCGCAGTCGCTGACGCAGAATCGAGTCGCCGCCTAGTCGCCGTTCGAGCTCGCGAACATCATCGGGCGGTAGCTCACCATCGAGGTACGCAACCAATTGTTCATCAATTGCGTCGACGGGTTGATCATCGGAGTAGCGAACCGATTGCACTGAGTCATTCATCATCGTTCTCTTTGTCAACGTCCGAATCCGATTTACTTGCACCGTCGATCTGATGAGCCAGTAGTTGCTTTAGGTTTACCCGTGCCCGGCTTAATAACGACTTCACCGCCTTGGTTGTCAGCCCCATGGCTTCGGCGATTTCGACATAGCTCATGTTTTCAAACCGTGACAACATCAGCGCCATCCGTTGGCGTTCACCGAGCGACTGTACCGCCGCGCGAACCAGCTCGGCGCGCTCCTCGCCCTCGACAACGCGCGTCGGCATCAGCGCACTGGCATCCAACGCAATCCCGGCGATCAGCGTACTGCGAGACTCATCGGGCGATTGCCGCGTATCAGCCTCGGACACTTCGCGGCGTCGATTATGCGAACGCGCCGCGTTGCGAGCCACGTTTCCGGCGATCGTAAACAGCCACGTCGAGAACTTCGCTCCGGGCACATACCTACCGCGCGAACGATAAACTCGCAAAAACACGTCTTGTGTCAAATCTTCGGCAACCTCGGCGCTGGGACCGATGTGGTGAAACAACCGCACTAATCGATCCTGGTAGCGGCGAACCAGTTCCTCGAACGCTCCGGCGTCGTCATCGCGGACGCGCAGCATCAAACGCACGTCCGGATCGGACTGCTGGTAACGCATCGCCGTTGATTCAGAAACCGACAAGGCCAATCCCAACCGAGGAGTCAAGCTTTTTTTGCACGCAATGAGATTCTAGGGAAGTAACCCCGCAAGCGAGACCGGGGTTTCGCAAAAGCTCCGCCCAAAGATCGTACTCGAATGATCTTAAGCCAAAATCGTCGGATTTGCTAAAGTCACCTCGCCTCACGTGATTTGCTGGGCCACCCGCCAGGTTTCGTCACCCAAACGGTTAAGCAAGACCCCAGCGATGAATCGATGTACCCTTTCGCAATCCGGTGCTGGCCCCCTGGTGGCTATGCTCATAGCACTCGTCGGCGTCGGCTCGCCGCTTCGCGCCCAATCGGATTCGGCGGCCCCCGCAGGTTCGTCGGTGATTGCTGTCGTCAACGCGGACCCGATCACCAACGACCAGCTCTCCGCCTAAGAATCGCTTCGCCGTTATGGCGTTGACCCTCTCGAAAACATGGTTAATCGACATTTAATTCTGCAGGCCTGTGCCGCTCGCGGGATCGAGATAACCAATGCCGACGTCAGTGCCGAAGTTCACCGGATCGCGGCCAAGTTCGGGCTGCCGACGGAAAACTATCTGAAATTATTGCAGGACGAACGGGACATTTCGCCGGACCAGTATAGCCGCGAAGTGATTTGGCCAATGTTGGCGCTGCGCAGTTTGGTCGCGGACCAAGTTGAAGTCACCGCTCCAGAAGATGGATGGCACCAATTTGGACTAATGCCTACAGGCTGAATAATTACACCAAAACTTTGATGGCTTCAGCACTACGAAAGATGTATGGCACCAATCGAATTACTATAATGATACCAACCAGAACACTACAGTTGTCCTTTCGCCATCGTCTCACCTTCGGCAAGAAATTTATGGATGTCCGCAACAGTCTCGAGAAGATTGACCGAGCCCGGATAAGTATCGAACCACTTGATGCTGCAGTCTCCAACCCCCTTACCGATCTCCAAAACCTTTCCCTCTGTTGGCTCTCGAAAAGTGATAAATGAAGACAACATCATCACTGGACGCTCCACCCCGTCTACTCGTTTCCAAACAATCGACTGATCTTCGACTTCACTTTCAACATTCAGCACACGCTGTGTGCGCAATAGCCGCACAGGCGCATAGTCCGGCAAACGAAATTGCCAATTCACGATATCCAAAACTGGAGTGTCATTTAGTTCGTAGTTCGCCAGCAACTTTGCTGAAACAAGCTCCTTTGACTCTGTGACCGTCACCGAGTTACCCGGCATTAGCGCCAAAGTTTTCATCTCAATTAACCAATTTCGTGTATCCGCTGACTGAGGAAATCGAACAAGTCCCCATAGTTTTGGGTGGATCCGACAACTTGCCTCTACAATTTCATCAAACGAATGATCGGATTGAAATTCCTCCATACCAGTAGACGTTGTTTTGTACAGTCGTTTATCCTTGATGACAGTCGCAGTCCAATGGACATCTCCCCGGATGTCCCTCACCAACTCCTTATTACGCCGCTGTTCAGTGGCCCAAATAAACTCTTTTTTTGGACGCGAGTAGTAACAACGAACTCGCACTTCACTCAAGTTCAACACGTCTTTCCCAAACTCAACCGTATCGTTGTACGCAAGCGAAAAATGGTATTGATCAGTACCAAGATTTTTCGCCATGCCAGCCTCTACTAACCCGGCAAACTCCTCAAATTCCCTGAAACGATCAGCGTGATTCTCCTCTTCGCAATTTGACAATTGAGCAAAAGCCAACAACAACGTTATCGCCATAAAATCGCGGAACTTATTTTTCATTCCCATATTAACGTTCCCATTGATGAATCGTGTTTTCAGCTACTGGCAAAATGCTCCGTCAGCTTTCTGCCTAAAAAACGGGGACTGCGTATAGTCTTGAAACATGCCAGATCCAGAGCAGTATCCGCCAACAGCGCACATTTGATTGACGTTGCATCCTTCAGCTTCAAGGCAGACCACAGGCGGGTAAAGAGTAGTTGGGTAGCTGCGCGAATTCGGGTGCGTTTCGCCGTCCGCTAATTGTGCTACATGCCAAATTTCGATCGCTTTGGGTCTAACGCCGTAATTGGATCGACAAATTGGGTGGGGACCTTGCAATTCACAGGGTATTGATGCACACCCGACCGAAGTTGTGTTCATTACAACCGAGCAAGCCTGCTTATCATCTACAAAGCAATTAGCGCCTTTTGAAGCGGGTGAACAGGCGTGAACAATCGACAGCAAAAGAAAAAATCGAAATAGTTTCATGTCAGTCTCCTAAAACTCAAAGAGTGAAAACGGAACCTTGATGTCTACAGGCTTATCGTCGCTTACAACCGTCGCTATCAAACATGCAGGGGAATTGCCTGCACGATTACACGCATCGACGTCTGACTTTGAAAGCACTACTCGGTAAGCAGCAACTGCACTATCCAAAACTTTAGAGAACTCAACTGGCCGATCCGAAAGCGTCACCGATACAATGCTTTGGCCTGTATGTTCTCCCTGGTCTTTATGTTCCAACAGGTACAGTACAGCAACATAACGAACACTTTCTTTAAGTTCTTGCTCAATGTCGTCTGCATCGCTAACTCTCCGGAATCTGAGAATCTTTGGAGCTACGCGAAATGACTGATGCTGTTCAATAATAATTGGACAGTGGGTCGTAACTCCGGAGACTAAATTAAGCAGCACCAAAGAACCATACTGCGGCAACTCGGTTACCTGTTGTTTCCATTCCAAAGTCACACACGGACCCTCCGAATCTTGCGACAACTTGGCATTTGCAGAATCGCCTAATCCTTCTACCGTCACCTCCAAATCATAAAATGAAATATCGTCACTTTTGAAAATGCCAGCCCGATGAATAAATTCAGTTTCATTGGGCGCTATTGTCATAAGGATCGAGGTGTTCGCAAAACCAGCATATGCCGCTAAGCCGTATTTTATTTTAATGTCGAGCATGGTGATTTTCTTGTGAAGCAACTGCAACCCAACTGTCGATCTAATCTGTTTCGAGTTTCCAGGCGGTGAAAATTCAAACGTAAAACCCAGCGTTTTGTCGACTTCAATCATCCCTGACGTCGGGCGAAGCTCTTGACAGCTGCAGGTCTTGCCGATCTCGTCGAACAGAATAACGCCATCTGTCGCATTGAAAATCTCCATGGAGACAACGATAGGTTTATTGGCAACTAAAGGGCCAAGGTCAACCTCACAAAACGGAATAACCCCGTCCCCGTTTTGGACCACTGTCGAAACTTTCGCCGGCTCAGTACCGGACGAAACACAGGCCAGCGAAATCAGGATCCACGCGAAACCGGCTAAACTTCGATTAATTCCACGGACAGAGAAGCTGAGTGTGTACATTACCGATCACTCACATTGACGTTTTCTCAGAGGAGACCGATTATCTTGTCTTTACCAATTCCTCAATGTGCTACAAGTAGTGTTTTTTGAAAATTTCTGGACGAATCGAACGGCAAAAAAAGAGTTAGAACAAACGTGTCAGGAGTCTTGGTTTGGCAATCACAAATGGGATCTTGGTAGCAAGAATCGGCCATCGAGAGGACATGCGATTGGCTGTCACCCAGCCCAATATGCGACGCCCGTATTTCCCGAGCTCACATTGGGAGGTTGGTTATCGGCGGACAGCATTTGCCTCAATTTGAGTCTTTCGATCGCGATCCTGCGTTGCAATTCGAAGCGCTTCTGCTTCCGCGCGTTCTGAAACATTGAAAAAGAACGGCGACGCATGACCACCCTCGCTGAATAGAATTGAGAAGCAAAATGAATAGGACCGCACCCGGACAACAGGTGGGTTTAACGTAGCTTGGCCGTCACAGCAAGCAAATTCTCTAAAAATCGAATGCCTGCGTTAGAACACTGAAGGCTCATCGAAAGCGGCAGGGAGGAACGACATAAACAGTGTTTCGCAATGATCTTGAAGCAAAATCGTTGGATTTGCTAAAGTCGATGTTCATCACGTGATTTGCTGGGCCGCCTGGCGAGTTTCGTCCCCCAAACGGTTAAGGAAGACCCCAGCGATGAATCGATGTACCTTCTGGCAATACTGTGCCGGCCACCTCGTGGCAATGCTTTTAGCTTTCGTCGGCTTTTGCTCGCCGCTTCGCGCCCAATCGGATTCCGCGGCCCCCGTCGGTTCGTCGGTAATTGCTGTCGTCAACGCGGACCCGATCACCAACGACCAGCTCGCCGAAGAATCGCTTCGCCGTTATGGTGTTGACCGTCTCGAAAACATGGTTAATCGACATTTGATTCTGCAGGCCTGTGCCGCTCGCGGGATCGAGATCACCAATGCCGACGTCAGTGCCGAAGTTCACCGGATCGCGGCCAAGTTCGGGCTGCCGACGGAAAACTATCTGAAATTGTTGCAGGACGAACGGGACATTTCGCCGGACCAGTATAGCCGCGAAGTGATTTGGCCAATGTTGGCGCTGCGCAGTTTGGTCGCGGACCAAGTTGAAGTCAGCGACGATGAATTCAATCATGCGTTCATCGCGCGCTACGGCGAAGCGATGAAGTGCCGCATGATCATGGTTGATGATCGCCAATTGGCTGATTCGCTGCGCCAACGTGCGCTGGCCAGCCCCGATGATTTTGGTGCCTTGGCGAAGCAATATAGCCAAGACGAAGGCAGCGCCAGCGTGCGTGGGTTGATTCCGCCGATTCGCCGCTTCAGTGGTGATTCGCGACTCGAAGAAGCGGCTTTTGCATTGCAAGAAAACCAGGTTTCCGACGTGTTGCAATTGGGCGACCAATGGATCGTTCTGCAGGCCGTCAAACGCATGCCGCCGTCAAGTCCCGGTGCTCAAGCCATGCCAGCGATTCGCGACCAAATCACCGACACCATTCGCGACGAAAAGATGCGTGAAACTTCGGGCACATTGTTCGTCGAATTGCAACGCAAAGCCGAAGTGGTCAAGGTTCTCGGCGATGCCGAAGCGGCTCGCCAATATCCCGGTGTCGCCGCGATCGTCAACGGCCAAAAGGTCACGATCGCTCAGGTTGCCGCCGAGTGCGTCAAGCATCATGGCAATGTCGTCCTTGAGGGTGAGATCAATCGTAAGTTGTTAACTCAAGCGTTGGCCAAAGTTAATCAATCCGTGACTCAAGCCGATCTCGACGCCGAAGTCGCGCGTGCCGCCACCAGTTTTGGCTACGTGCGGACCGATGGCCAACCGGATATTCAGGCTTGGCTTGAAGCCGTCGTTGCGGACGGCAAGACATCGGCTGAGCTGTATGTTCGCGATTCGGTTTGGCCGAGCGTCGCATTGGGCAAACTCGTCAAGGATCAAGTTGTTGTGACCGAAGAGGACTTGAAGGAAGGCTTCGAGGCCAACTTTGGTCCGCGTGTCGAGGTGTTGGCCATCGTCTTGTCAGACCAACGATCGGCTCAAAAGGTTTGGGACATGGCACGCAGCAATCCCACCGACGAATTCTTTGGCAATCTCGCTTCGCAATACAGCGTCGAACCGGTTTCGCAAAGTAATTTTGGCAAGGTGCCACCAATACGCAAGTTCGGCGGACAACCGGCTATCGAAAAAGAAGCGTTTGCGCTCAAACCAGGTGAACTGAGCGGTATCGTTGCCACGGGTGACAAGTTCATCATTCTTCGCTGTCAGGGACAGACCGAACCGATCGTCAAGGATTATTCCGCCGTTCGCGAAGAGTTGCTCAGTTCGATCGAAGAGCGAAAGTCGCGACAAGCGATGGCGAAGAAATTTGACGAGTTGAAGGCAGCCGCTCAAATCGACAATTTTCTTGAAGTCACTAAAAAGACAGCGAAAGTTGCGGCTCTCGCCGCCCCCGCAAAACGCTAACGCGAGCGTCAATTTGCTCGGGTTGTATTGCCAAGCGGTTGTCGATGTAAGACGTGAGATGGTGAGCGGAATGGCGCTAACCACCGGTGTTGCGAATTACCGGCGGCTCGCGCCGATCCTTTGTCACCCGAAAACGGCCAAAGTCTTGTCGTTGAGCAGCGAGCCGTGCTAAACTGAAGTTGGAGTTGTCGATGTCATGGATTGCATAATCCTTGGCGTCGATTGACTCCTGCGATGTCCCGCCGAAGTGGTTTTGAATGCATTTCAAAACTTTGCTTCGGTCCCCGCCCAGGACTCGCGTTACGTTCCGGCAGCGACAAAGAAACCGATGCGCTCGTTTGCACCTAATTGCCGAATTGCGTTTTCGTGCGTTGCGGCTTTCCTCACCTTCTGTGGCGTGTCCCGCGCTGATGAATCGCCGCTGGATTTTTTCGAGTCGAAGATCCGTCCGTTGCTCGTCGAACACTGCTACGAATGTCATTCCGCCGATGCGGGAGAGGCCGGTGGTAATCTGAGGCTCGATTCTGCGGCGGCAACTCGTCGCGGTGGAGGTCGCGGAGCGGCGGTGGTGCCGGGCAATCTCGACGAGAGCATGCTAATTCACGCCGTTGGTTATTCCGAACCCGGAATGGAGATGCCGCCGACGGGCAAGTTGCCCGACGAGCAAATCCAGTTGCTGCGAGATTGGATTAAGACCGGTGCCGAAGATCCACGCGAAGAGGCGACTGCGGAACCCAAAGCCGCGTCGCCGCTGGACCGCGATCCGGCGTCGCACTGGGCCTTCGTCACGCCGCTTCGCCCGACCGCGCCGCAATCGGTTAACGCGGATGCTCGCGATGTCGTCGATGCGTTTTTTGTCGCTGCGGCAAAGCAACAAAATCTGCAACCTGAATCGGTCGCCGATCGCGCGACGTTGATCCGTCGGCTTTATTTTGATCTTGCCGGACTGGTGCCGTCGATCACCGAGACCGACGAATTTGTCGCCGACAAACATCCGCTTGCCTATGATCGTCTCGTCGACAAACTGATCGCTGCACCGGAGTTCGGAGAGCGGTTCGGTCGCCATTGGATGGACGTGGCCAGATACGCCGACACCGTTGGCTACAACTTTGCCGGACGCGAACGACGGTTGATTGGCAGCGAACGGTTTCGCGATTGGACGATCGCCGCATTTGCCGGTGACATGCCGTATGACAAAATGATTCGCCATCAACTTAGTGGTGATCGGACCGATCCCGACAACGCACAGGGTAACCTCGATGCGATGGGTTTTCTGACGGTGGGTCGCCTGTTTCAAAACAAGTTTGATTTGGTCGATGACCGGATCGATGTGATTACTCGCGGACTGTTGGGAATGACGGTGGCATGTGCGCGATGTCATGATCACAAGTTCGATCCCATTCCGACCGCGGATTATTATTCGCTCGCCGGTATCTTGCTCAGCAGCGAACAACCCGAAGACGGCTCGTCACCGCTAATGATGCGTGACAAGGCCGAGCCCAGCGACGAACGAATCATGTTGCGTGGCCAAAGTGGCAATCGTGGTGACGTAGCGCCGCGGCAATTTTTGACCGCGCTGCGCAAAGCCGACGAGCCGCGATTCGACGATGGCAGCGGTCGCGCACAATTAGCCGATCGGATCACCGCCAGCGACAATCCGCTGACGTATCGTGTCATGGTCAATCGCTTGTGGACACATTTGATTGGTCAATCGCTGGTCCAGACGCCAAGTGATTTTGGCTTTCGCACCGAGCCGCCGGCGGTGCCGGAGGTGCTTGACGAATTAGCGACTGATTTTGCCGAACACAAAAGCATCAAACGGATGGTCCGGCGAATCGTGACCACGCAAACTTATCAGCGCCAATCGACGGCAAGTGACGCGGCGATGCAGCAAGATCCGGAGAATCGATTTGCGATGCGTGGCAATCTTCGTCGCCGTGATTTCGAGTCACAGCGAGATTCGATGTTGCAGGTCGCGGGTCAATTGCAACGTGTGACCGGTGGCGAGCCGGTTGATATCAGCGTTGCCGGTGCCCCGCCACGGCGAACGGTTTATGCTTTTATCGATCGCCAGAATTTGCCCGGACTGTTCCGTACGTTTGACATCGCCAGTCCGGATGCACACACACCTCAGCGGCACTACACCACGATTCCGCAGCAATCGTTGTTCATGCTCAACAGCCCGTTGGTGATGGATACCGTGATCCATGCCGCGTCCAGTCCAGTTGTTAGCGCAGGCGATGATCGACAATGGGTCGAACAAGTTTTTGCGCGGGTGTTGGGCCGCGTGCCGAGCGAACCGGAACTGCAACTGGCGACGGATTTCCTGGCCGTTGCGTTGTCGCCCAGCGGTCCAATGCCGGACCCGCGTCGCCAGTGGAGTTATGGTTTGGCAACGATTGACCCCCGCGGGTTTATTCACCAGTGGCAACCATTTCCGGTCTTCGAGCGTGACCGTTGGCAAGCGAGTTCAACGTATCCCGATCCTGTTTTTGGTCACGCTCAAATTGCCGCCGAGCGCGGGCATCCAGGTGGCGGATTGGGCGGTGCGGTCGTACGACGCTGGTCCGCGCCAGCCGATGGAACGGTCACCGTCGTTGGTGTCATGGGCCACAACAGCGACCAAGGCGATGGCGTGCGGGCGACGTTTGCAATTGGCGAAAGTGTGCATTGGCAAGAGGTTCAAAAATCTTCGCATCGACCGTATGACGCGATGACTTGGCCGATCAAGCAGGGTCAATCGCTGGACTTGATCGTTGACGACAATGGGTCACCTTCGTTTGACAGTTATTTTTGGCGGACACAGATTCGTTTCGAGGGACACGATGGCCGAACGATCGAGTCGAGTTCGGTTGATGATTTTTCAGGCCCGCTGGCCGATGATGCGGCGCGAGTGTTAAGCCGACGCGAACAATTCACCCACCTGTTGATGATTAGTAATGAATTCGCCTTTGTCGATTGAAAAACGAAACCTGATTGACCGGCGACAAATGTTGCGTAGTTGCGGCATGGGTATGGGCATGTTGTCGCTGGCCCATTTGATGCCGACGTCGATCGCCGGTGCGGGTCAGCCCGAAATCGCGTCGCATTTTCCGGTCAAGGCAAAGTACGTCATTCATTTGTTCGCCAACGGCGGCCCCTCGCACATCGATACGTTTGACTACAAGCCCGCTCTCGACGACTTCCACGGCAAGACTGCACCGACCGGCAACCTCAAGACCGAGCGACCGACCGGCACGGTGATGCGATCACCGTTCAAGTTCAAACAGCATGGCCAATCGGGATTGTATGTCAGCGAGTTGTTCGAGCAGACGGCGCGGCACATCGATTCGATGGCGGTGATTCGTTCGATGCATGCCGACGTGCCCAACCATGAACCGTCGCTGATGCTGATGAACACCGGCGACTCACAATTGATTCGCCCGAGCATGGGATCATGGTTGACCTATGGATTGGGCAGCGCGAATGAAAATCTCCCCGCGTTTGTGGCGCTGTCGCCGGGAGGTTATCCGATCAAAGAATCGGAAAACTGGCGCGCCGCGTTTTTGCCCGGCAAGTACCAGGGCACATTCATCGATTCAAGTCATCAGCGCGTCGAACGGTTGATCGAAAACATCACCAACAATCGCATTGCACCGGAGGACCAGCGATTGGCGCTGGACTTGCTCGCTAAGTTAAACGCCGAGCACGCGGCCAAGCGCGATGACGATCCACGATTGCAGGCGCGAATCGAGTCGTTTGAACTTGCGTATCGAATGCAAAGCGAAGCGGCCGATGCGTTTGATGTCAATCGCGAACCGCAAGCGGTGCTGGACGCTTACGGACCCGGTGACCAGGCGCGTCAAATGTTGATTGCCCGGCGATTGGTCGAGCGTGGTGTTCGCTATGTCCAACTGTGGCATGGTGCGGGCCAACCGTGGGACAATCACGACGATCTCGAGGCTCGACATCGCGAGCTTGCCGGCCAGTGCGATCGCGGGATCGCGGCTTTGTTGGATGACCTCAAGCGGATCGGCTTGTTCGACGAAACGCTGGTGATTTGGGGTGGTGAATTTGGTCGCACCCCGACAGTCGAGTTGCCCAAGGAAGGATCGAACCAGGGCAAACAAAATGGTCGCGATCACAATCACTACGGCTTCACGATGTGGTTAGCCGGCGGCGGTGTGAAAGGTGGTCAAGCGATTGGAGCGACCGATGAAATCGGCTTTCGCGCGGTTGAAGATCGTGTGCATGTACATGATTTGCACGCGACCATTTTGAGATTGATGGGCTTCGATCACAAACGGTTAACTTATCGCTATGCCGGTCGCGATTTTCGTTTGACCGATGTGCATGGCCACGTTGTTGATGATGTCATCGCTTGATGATCGCGACGGAAACTTTGACCTGATAACTTTACCCGTGTGACATTGACACTTCGGGTATTTGCTCCCTAAAACGTGCAGACCGAGATTTCGGTCTCTTGATCCATACGCACCCTTGGGGAACAACCATGAACCGCCTCGCTTCGTCGGCCTCATCGGATTCCTGCAAGCAAGCCCCGACAAAGCTGCATGTCGAGGAAGTCGATGTTGAGTCGATGACTCCATCGTCGGATGTTGTTGATAGCAATTCACCGCACCGATTCGTGTTTGGTAAACGCCAGGTTGTCGATCGTCCGCGATCTTTTTTTCTGCCGATTCGATATGAACCGGGGTATCGTTATCCGTTGGTGGTGTGGTTGCACAACGATGGCTACAACGAGAATCAAGTTCGTCACGTCATGCCGCACATCAGTACACGGAACTACATCGGCGTCGGTGTGCGTGGATCGATGGCTATCGATGCCAATGGTCATCGTTTCGCTTGGTCCGATTCGGCGGCGGCGGTATCGCGCTGCGAAGATGCCGTGTGGCAATCAATCGATGATGCGTGTGAGCGGTATTCGATCCATCGCGAGCGAGTTTTTATCGCTGGTTATGGTACGGGAGGCACAATGGCGCGACGAATCGCCCTGCGCAGATCCACACAATTCGCGGGCTGTATTTCGCTTGGCGGGCGATTGCCCCGCGGCGGTGCGGTATTGAGCAATTTGGCCAGCGCAAGGCGGCTGAAGAACCTGTGGGCGATTGCGATCGAGAATCCGGCGCTGAGCGATGACGAGTTTGACCGCGACATCCGCTTGGCCGCTGACGCCCGGCTGCGATTGGACGTCAAACGGTACACCACCGACGACGAAATGGTAGTCGAGGTGTTGCGCGACATGAACGACTGGATCATGCGAGTCGTCACCGGCCAGCATGGCCAAGCAAACCCAGCAGAGACTTGGGCGACGACGCCGGTTCAATTTTCGGCGAACTAGCGGTTCTCCAAAGCTCGGTTGTGTCGCGGCCCAAAACCGCTAGTCTACGCCCTATTCGTGAAGGGGTCTGTCCCTTTGTTTAAACTGACGTAGCGTGGTGGATCAGGGACTCTCCGACGATGAACATCCAGAGCTTTTGGGAGCATCACGGCATCCTGCGCAACCCGTTTGCCGAAGAAGACGCGCAAACCGACCCGGTGTTCAAAGAGCATTGCATCAGCAGTGCTTATCACCCGACCTGGGACAAAATCTACGGCGACCCGACTGAGCCGTCGACGGCAATCATCTTTGGCCCCAAGGGCAGCGGTAAAACGGCGCTGCGATTGCAGATCGATCGCCATTTGATGCGTTACAACCAAGAGCATCTGGCCCAGCGGGTGTATGTGATCCGGTACGACGATTTCAATCCGTTTTTGGATCATTTTGCCGAACGAATCGGGCGGTTTCAGTCCAAGAAACCTGAAAAAGTGCTTGACGCTTGGCGGCTTTGGGATCACATGGACTCGATCCTGTGCATCGGCGTCACCGACTTAGTCAACCAAGCCTTGGCCGCGACGAATGAAGCAAACCGAGGCGAACAAGGCGGTCGTGGTGGCTCGCCCATCACGTTGTCGCAATTGGCAAAGTTGGACCGGACAACGGCGCGAGATTTTTTATTGTTGGCGTGTTGCTATGACCAATCGACCGACGCCACGTTCGATGGACGTTGGAAACAGCTCAAGAAGAAACTGCGATACGGCAATCTGAGTGTTTGGCTTGATTTTCTGTTTGGGATTGCTTGGTTGGTTGCCAGCTTCGTGTTTGTGGGTTGGTTGTGGAATCGCGAGTCGGTCACCGACCGCACGGCGTTGTGGTTGGCCCCATTGTTGGCGTTGCCCGGTGCGGTGCCTTACTTGCTGCGTTGGTGGCGCTGCCATTGGGCGGCGATGGGTGTCCACAAGCACATGCGAGTTGGCAAACGCGAGACGGGCATGTTGCGCGGTGTTTTATTGAAATTTCCCCGCAAGGAATTGGCCAGCCAGCCATTGCCGCGACTGGACCGCACCGACGATCGTTACGAACTGTTGAACAAATTTAAATCGCTACTGGCGCGGCTCGGATTTGTTGGCACGATTGTTTTGATGGACCGCGTCGACGAGCCTGACATGATTGGCGGCAAAGCCGAATTGATGCGGCGGTTTGTTTGGCCGCTGCTGGACAACAAATTGCTCAAGCATCCGGGGATCGGATTCAAGCTGATGTTGCCGCGGGAATTGCACCGCGATGTCGAGCGTGAATCACGAGAATTTCACGAGCGAGCCAGACTCGACAAACAAAATATGATCCCATCGTTTCAGTGGACCGGTGAGTCGCTTTACGATTTGACCCGCGCGCGGATGCTGGCCTGTGCGGCAGACGGTCGCCAAGTTGAGCCCAAGGACCTGTTCGTCGATGCGGTCAGTTATCAACGGCTGTTGGCGGTGTTTCAATTGCTCCGCGTACCGCGGCATTTGTTTCGATTTCTCTATCGCGTCTTGGTCGAGCACTGCAACCGGTACACCGATAGCCAACCGAAGTACCAGATCGACGCCGAGACGTTTGAGTCGATTTACGCGGTTTACCAACGAGAAATGGACCCCGCAGGACCGAGCTGAACGGGCTTGTGACGTTTTTTTAAACGCCATATCATATCGGGCTTCGCACGATCGCCCCATTTTGACCCCATTCCAGAAATCTCGTCCATGTTTTCGTCGTTCGCAACCCTCGGCAACTTGGCTCTCAGCGGGTTGTTGTTGGCTCAAGGCGAAACCGCCGAGGCACCCCCGCTGACGCCGACCCAGCAGTTCTTCAGCAGCCCGCTGCCGCTGCTGGCCGGACTGATGGCGCTGTTTTTCATCGTCGTCATGTTGCCCGAGCGACGCCGAAAAGCCGACGAGGCGAATCGTTTAAGCGCGGTCAAGAAGAACGACCGAATCGTCACCATTGGCGGAATTCATGGTGTCGTCGCTGCCATCGCCGACAACGACACCGTCACCATCCGTTTGGACGAAAGCGGTAACACGCGAATGAAGATTGATCGCAAGGCAATCGCCCGAATCCTGACGGAAAGCACCGAACCCAGCGACGCCAAAACCGAATAACTAGCAGCCCGCTGCTGCGTAACCCACTCTCGCACATCGACCTAAGATCATGGATTGTTTTCTTCCCCTGGCATCGCTTTCCTGGAACCTGCTCGCACAAAGTGCGGCGGCTGAAGTAACCGCCACGGATTCCGGCGGGCTGTCTTCGGGTCAATGGATGATCTTGGTGGCGCTGGTAGCCGTTATCGTGATTCCAACGCTACTGGGCAACGTCATCGCCAAGATGTTTCGTATGCCAAACTACGCAACTCGCATCGGCGTGATTCTGTTTGCCCTGCTGGCTTCAGGGTTGGTGCTGAGCGTTGGTAAACTAAAACGCGGCATCGACCTGGCCGGCGGCACGATTCTGGTTTACCAGATTGACCCCAATCGCAGCATTCAAACCGGTACCGACGAAGGCGACGACTTGATGGAAAGGGTTACCAGCGCGAAGCTGATCCCGTCGCTGACCAAACGAATCAATCCCGCTGGCACTCAAGAAATCGTGCTTCGGCCTTATGGCGAAGACCAGATTGAAATCATTGTGCCCGCCAAAGATCAACTTGAAGTCGAGACGATCAAGTCCAAGATCGCCCAGGCCGGCATCCTGCGGTTTGCGATCGTGGCCAACGCTCGCGATCATTCACGATTGATCGAACTGGCCCGGCTCCAAGCCGACGGATCGGCGCAAGGAACGCGATTGTCCAAAACGGTGTTCGACGATGACGGCAAAACTCCCGTTGGTTTCTGGGCGTTGGTTGATCGCGAAGACTCCACCAACGCTGAAGGTGTTCGCCCGCTGCGGGTCGACATTTCGCGATCCGTGGTTCGCAATCCCGCCGACGGAAAATTCCTCGAAATCCCCTTTACCGTCGGCGGACCCGAGGGTGTTGCAAAATGGATGACGTCGCAATCGATCGAGAACATCCAAGTGTTGATGTCGGTTGATCCACAGCTCGATGTGACGGGCGAAGACCTTGCGTTTGCGGCGACGGGATATGACGAGCAAGGCGGTCCCTGCGTCAGGTTCAAATTGACTGACAGCGGTTCAGGCCGGTTCGAGGCGCTGACGACCAACAATGCTCCCGATGGCCAACACCTGCGATTCCTCGGCATTGTGCTCGACGACGCCTTGTTGTCAGCACCTTCGATCCGTTCGCCAATCTCCGGCGATGGACAAATCACGGGCAACTTCAGCAAGCCCGAGGTCGACCAATTGGTGAGCATCCTACAGGCCGGCCAATTGCCCGCGGCGCTGACCAGCGTGCCGATTGCCGAGAACCAAATCGACCCCACGCTCGGTGCTGACACGATTCGCAAAGGTTTGCTCGCAACCGGATCTTCGCTAATTGCGGTGCTCGTGTTCATGGCGATTTATTATCGCTTCGTCGGTTTGGTTGCCTGCTTTGCATTGGTCCTTAACTTGGTGATGACTTTGGCGGTGATGATTTTGATCAACCAACCGCTGACGTTGCCCGGTCTCGCCGGTTTGGTGCTGACCGTGGGCATGTCGGTGGACGCCAATATCTTAATTTTCGAGCGCATCCGCGAGGAATTGGCCAAAGGCGCAGCCGCACGAATGGCGATTCGCAACGGCTACGCTCGCGCGACGACGACCATCGTTGACTCGAATTTGACCACCTTGATCACGGCCATCGTGTTGTACGCGATCGGTACCGACCAAATCCGTGGCTTCGCCGTCACGTTGATCCTCGGCATCATCTTTAGTATGTTCACCGCGATCTACGTTTCGCGCACGTTGCTTGACATTGCCGAGCGTCGCGGATTCTTGTCGTTGTCGATGAGCAACGCGATGGCGTCGTTGCGCGACGGCATGACCCAAGGCAAAGGGTTTCGCTTTATGAACAAGCGACGGCTCGCCGCATTCCTATCCGGATCGCTCGTTGCCGCCGGGCTGGTCGCAATTGCCGCGCGTGGGTCCAGCATCTTTGATATCGATTTCTCCGGTGGATCATCGGTCACGTTCCGCCTCGAAGAACCATCAACGACGGAGACCGTGCGAAATGTGGTCGGTAAAATCCTCGACCAAGAGGGTGCCAAAATTGATCACACGGTGAACAATGTAACCGTCGATAACACGCCCGATGGGACGGTCTACAAGATTGATACGTCGATCGAAGATGTCGAAGAATTGAAACAGCGGATCGGCGACGGGATCGAAGCCGACGGCACAATCAAGTTGATTTCTTACGATGTTGAAATCGCACCGGCGGGCGAACCAAAGTCGTCGCAGCGAAATCGAAGTTCAAACGGGCTCAAACTGGTTTCGGCCATCGCCCAAGATGATGTGCCTGCCGATGGCGACAACGTCGCTGATGATGAGCCCTCGGTAACCGCTGCGGCCGGGACTTCGCCTGCGGTCAAGGCTGTCGATTCGGCAATTCCAGCGGTCGCTGGACCCGAGGTAATGAGCCGCGCGAATTTGAAACTGGAGATTCAAGGCCAGATGAGCGAAAAATCGGGTATCAGCGGCAAGACGTTGATCGAAGACCTCGTCAAAGCCGCCGCCGAGGTTGGAATTGCGATCGATCCGCTTGGCATTGATCTGAAACCGATCGGCACTGATTCCGATCAATGGAGCACCGAAAGCCAACTGCGATTCAGCGAATGGATTGTCGGTCTACCGATGGAGTTTGGGCCCGCCGATGAAATCCTGGGCAGGCTCAAAGAGTCACTCGGCAATGTGCCGGTTTGGTACAGCAGCAGCAAGGTCGGTAGCCGCGTTGCCGGTGACATGGTCGGCCGCGCGATCTCAGCCCTGATTGCCAGCTTCATTGCGATCATCGCCTACATGTGGTTTCGGTTTAATCACGTGTTCTATGGACTCGCTGCGGTCGCCGCGCTGGTTCACGATGTGTTGATTACGATCGGTGCGATTGCGGTCAGCTATTGGTTGGCTGACGCGCTGGGTTTCATGCTGGTCGACCAATTCAAAATCAGCTTGACCGTTGTGGCTTCGCTGTTGACGCTGATCGGCTATTCACTCAACGACACCATTGTCGTGTTCGACCGGATTCGCGAGACGAAGGGCAAGAGTCTGCGGTTAACCGATGACATTATCGACACCAGTATTAACTCGACACTCTCGCGTACGTTGTTGACGTCGCTGACGACATTTTTAGTCGTGACCGTGCTGTATTTCTTTGGTGGCGAAGGCATTCATGGGTTTGCGTTTGCTTTGGTAATCGGTATCATCGTCGGGACGTATAGTTCGATTTTCATCGCCAGTCCGATTCTGCTTTGGCTCGCCGAGAAGTACCAACCAGCCGCCCGCGTCGCGTGATTGCTAAACGGTTCGTTGCATGGCGTTAACCACGATCAATCAGGCAATCGACGAGGCATCGGCCGGTCGTGTTGATTTGGTCGTGCAACAGGTGACCGGCGTGTCGCGCGGCCAAGTTCGCGGCCTGGTTGACAACGGCTGCGTCTCGATCAACGGCCAGCCCTGCACGTTGCTTGCCACCAAAGTCGCCAGCGGTGACATTGTCACCGTTCGTTACGATCCAACGCAGCGTTATCGCGAGCATAAAAAGCACTGGGACGATCGCACGTTCAAGGTGACGTATGAAGATGAACACCTGCTTGTCGTCGACAAATCGGCCGGCGTCTTGACCGTGCCGACCGATTGGAATGAGATCAACACGCTGGTTGACCGGGTTTCGTTGTATCTGAGCCACTCCAAAAAAAAACGCGAAGCATGCCTTGTGCATCGGCTCGATCGCGAGGTCAGCGGATTGTTGGTCTTTGGCAAAACCGCCGAAGTCGCCGATCGGTTAATCGAACAGTTCAAGCAACACAAACCCCAGCGACTTTACATCGCGATCGTGGCCGGTGTGATGCCAGACGATGAGGGAACGTTCGATGGTCACTTGGCAACCGGCAAGAACTTGGATCGTTACGTTGCCCGCGCATCGCGTCATACCGAAGCGGCCATCACGCATTATCGCGTCGTCAAGCGACTCAACGATACGACGCTGGTCGAGGCCAAGCTAGAAACGGGCAAGCGAAACCAAATCCGTGTGCATTTCGCTGACGCCGGTTATCCCGTGCTGGGTGATCCTCGTTACAAGATTAAAGAGGCCGAACACCAGCGTTGGATCCGTCGGCGGATAGCGTTGCATGCCAGCACGTTGGGTTTCGAGCATCCGGTGTCGGGAAAAATGCTGACGTTGGAGTCGCCGTTGCCATCGGCATTTTTGAAATTCTTGGCCGGGTGTCCAGGGCCAAAGTCGTGACCGACGTTCGTCTGATGCACTACGCCGCCGCCTGGCGTCAAGAATTCGAGCAAACCAAATCGGGTCTTTTGCAATCAGGTCAGGGATTTATCACCCAGGTATACCATGTCGGCAGCACGGCAATCCCCGGATTGATTGCTCGGCCAATCATCGACATTGTCGTTGGCGTTGATGATCCGGATCGCATCGAATTTGCCTGCAGGCAAATCGAAGGACTCAACTATCGCCAGTGTCGGCCGCCCGACTGGACGATTCAAAGTGCGCTTTTGGCCAAACCACGGCATGGCGAAATCACTCACCACGTTTTCCTAACCATAAACGATTCCACAGACATGCGACGAATGTTGTGGCTGCGAGACTTTCTCCGCAGCAATACGAGCGAGGCGATTGATTTCGAGGAAGCCAAAATTCAGTTTTGGAAAGACAGCGACGCCGACGCCGATGCTTACGAGCAAGCCAAAGCAAACTACTTTGCAAGTCTCGAAGACGAAAACCGCGATTAGGCGAGGTGCCGAGCGCTGATTCACAACGATTACCGGCGGATGACGATAGTCATACGGCTTCACTCGAATCGATTCCGCCAATCTGCGGTAGATCGGTCGAGCGATAGCTGGTCAACTACACCCCCTGGAAGGAGGTCGAGCAGTGTTCACCAAATCGATGATCCCGCATCCGGAAGTCCATCGCTGCGATGTCCGATCGATTGCCAAAGGTTGGGATCAACGTCGTAGGTAACCAGATGAACCGACCCATCGCAAAGGACCACATTCAAACCCGCTTGATGAGCTGCACCAAACAATATCAGCTAAAACCCGCGCGATCGTCGACGAATAACGCTTGTTTAATTCGAATGTCAAATCCGTTAACTCGTGTTCGTAGTCAAACGCCATCATTGCCCAATTTAAAAATTTAACGAATTACTGCGGATACGTCTGCCAGATTTCCGGAAAACTGAAAGTGCGGGCCAATTTCCTTACCTGCAAAGACATTGATGTGCGCTCCGCTGCGAGCGTCGTGTTCAACACGATACCTTGTGCTTCCGCTCGACTGGCCGAGCACCAGCATGAAATTAAAGCAAATCATCGCGAGGCAATGACAACGCTTGGGAATGGTGGCTTCGCGTATTCGATTGGCTGTTACTGACCACTCACGTACCGCGGTAAGGGTTAAATAATTGGTAATTCAAATGTCGATACAAATCGCTGGTTTGCAACAGCTCGTTGTGCTTGCCTTCACCGGCTAATT
The DNA here is from genome assembly GCA_041753075.1 of Pirellulaceae bacterium. Taxonomy (GTDB): domain Bacteria; phylum Planctomycetota; class Planctomycetia; order Pirellulales; family Pirellulaceae; genus UBA6163. Next base: position 14,071 of record JBGSVE010000026.1, on the reverse strand, counting down.
TGGTCCCGCCCAGCAATAACACGCGATCCGCTTTTCGTAAGGTTTGCAGTCGCCTTGGCAAAATTAAGACGAGCGAATTCTGGTCCACCAAACTTCGCAATGCCGTCAAGCAATTGTCGGTCGCAAGCTCTTCGGGTGGCAGCGGCGGTTCCTCGACCACGACAATCGGCGGTTTGTGCAGCAGCGCACGGCTGATGCCAATTGCGTATCGTTCCTCTGATGACAAGCGAGTATCACCGGGGGTGAGGATTGTTTGTAAGCCTTCGCTCAATCGCATCAGCGAATCGTAGATGCCCAATTGCTGGGTAACCAGCATGATGTCGTGAGGGTCAACGTTACTGTGGCCGGCGGCGATGTTATCGATGACGCTGGCTTCGGCGAGCGGTCCATCGGCACCGATCCACAGCACATTTTTTACCAACGATCGCGGGTGAATGTCGCGCATCGAAATCCCATCGATCATGATCCTCCCCTGCCCAGGACGACCGATTCCGAGCAATAATTCCGCCAACGAAAGCGTTGACATGTTGTTCGTACCCAACAGCGCCACCAGTGTACCGGGACGAAGTTGCAAACTCACGTTACTAAGAATGACATCGCTGCCAACATCACCAAGCGTGACGTCGGTTAATTCGACCTTGTCACGCAAGCCGGCCAAGCCGACGCGCTGCTCACTCGGCGGTGCATCGTCGATAATTTGAAGATACTGGTAAACATGGCGCGCCGTTTCGTCGCAGTTCGTCGACGCCGTAATCGCTTCGACCAAACGAATAGACCCCGCGACCGCACTGCCGAGTGAAAGCCCTAAAACCAGCGCCGACGGCAGACTTAGGCCCGACTCGTCATCAAACAAATTGACGCCCAAACCAAGAATCACCAGCGCAATTGCCAGCGACGATACCAAGGTCATGATCGGCCACAATCGTCCACGATGCCGATGCTGGATGGCTAAGCGGCGATACAGCGCATCAAGCTCGTTGGTAAACGCTTGATCGACGGCACCACCGGACTGCGTGCGCGCCAGCAGTGGTGCTTGGCCAATCAAGTTGACCAATCGCCGACGCGCTCGAGGCGATTCCCAAGTGCTTGATTCGCTTTCAATGACCTGCCGCAATGAACGATACAGTTGCCAAAGTAACAAGCCGCTAATCACCGCCAACGAAGCCAACGGAATGTTCACCAATAACGCCAAGGCCACACAACCCAACAGCATTACTACACTTCTCGGAACCGCTCGCCACCACGACGATAATCCACGCGAAAGTTGCGGCAATCGCTGCTCGACCAACGCCTGCGCCTTGGCGCGCTGGGCGACGGCACCTTCGATTTCGGCACGTCGAAGTGATTGCCGCAGCACATCCTGATGGAACTTCATTGTCACCGCGCGGCTGCGAGAATCAGCTCCGTAGCGATGAATCCAAGTCAAAATTGAGAACGCAATCGCCAACAAAATTCCCAGACCGACCAAATACGTCAATTGAATCAAGGGTGGAAGTTGAAGCAGCGGTTCGCCGATGGGAATACGCAGGTTTGCCCCCAGACGCACTGGCGAAGTTCGCAATCCTTGCTCATCGAGCAACATTGCGATTAACCCCAGCGTCACGATCAGGCAAGGAACAAGAATTCCTGCGGAAATAGCAACCAGGTACCACCACAGCGAACCGCGCCCTGCCGGTTCACGGCGAGCAGCGCGAAATCCCGATGGGCGTAGTGAATTCTTCAGCGGCGACAAGAGTAGCTCCAAAAGCAGCAAAACCTGGGTGCATGATCGACAAGCGGAACTCTTATCGTAACTGCAAGCTAGCGACCAGGTACCACCTCGGGCCGACCCAAAAACGGAATTTCGTCCGCCACCGTTTTGCCACTCTGGCAAAGAAATCGATCTGGGCGTCAAAGCGGCCTGTTTGTTACATCTCCTCAACCGATGGCATACGCAGATTTTGATACTGTTGCTACGAGGCCGAACCGCCCGATCGAGAAACCCGATGAGTTGGTCCCCCAGCAGCGAAAACGAGCCGAACATCAGCTTGCCAATCGCGGCAAATGCTTTACCCGATTTGCCGGAGTTTGTTCAGCGACCTGGACTGCTGCTTTGGGCGGCGGTTTGTGCGGCGTTGATGGTTCCTGTATCAACGTTGCTCGACGTCCCGGTGGCTCGCTGGTTCTCGCGCCAGTCGTTCCCCAATGACTTCACCGACGCGCTGGAATTGACGCGCGGCTACGCTCATGGAATCGGCGTCTTCTTTATTCTGTTGTCCGTGTTGCTGCTGGCTCCGAACAAACGCTGGCTAATTCCGCGACTGGCGGTAATGACGTGTGGCGGCGGTGCGATTGCGACCATTGTTAAAATGTTCATTCTGCGTCACAAACCAACCTACTTCAATCTCGATTTTGCCACGATGGAAACCGCCTGGCGTTGGCGATTTGATTGGACACTCGATCAACTTGCCACCTTCGACGCCGGCTCGCGGGCCTTCCCCAGCGGCAACATGGCAACGGCGATCGCCTTGACGCTGGGCTTGATCGTTGTCGCACCACGCGGAAGTTGGTTGTTTGGACTGTTTTGCGGACTCACCGTGCTGCAACGATTGCACGGCGGATCGCACTTCGTCAGCGATGTCATGGGCGGAGCCGCAGCGGGCTTGTTCTGGAGCTACATCTGTTTGCATCCGCGACTAATGGGGTCGCTGTTCGACAAGGTCGAGCCGGAACACGAGGCACTCGGCAACCGGCTGAAGCCAAGACCACAGCGCCGACAAGCGCGACCCGTCGCAACTCAATCAGATGAACGACGCAAAGCCGCTTAGCACAAGCACTACGCTCAGCGTTTGGCAATCAATGCCAGTAGATCGCCGATAGTACGGTGTGCCTCGATCGAGTGGCGCAGCGGCAACCTGGCGATGATCCGGTAATGGTTTTGGCGACCAACTCGCTGCCGCTCTACATAGCCAGCATCCTCTAAGTCCGCGATGATCCGCTGGACCGCTCGCTCGGTGATTCCGATCTCGGCAGCGACCTGCCGGAGCACGATTTCCGGTTGCTGTGAAAGCATTATCAACACGTGTGCATGGTTGGTCAAAAACGTCCATTTCCCACCCGTTTCCGGTGCTGAAGTCGAAGTTCGCTTTTTCACACTCGATGAAGCAGCCATAACGCAGAATCCTTCAATCTTCAACCGAATCAAATGCGGACAAGTGCTTTATTGCAGCGAAGATTTTAATGTTTCACTGATTAGCCGTTTAGGCGATAGCCCCGGTTATTTCCGCGAGAACCCTGGCTAACGCCAGCACGGCTAAACCTAAACCTAAACCTAAGGTGCAATGCAGCATTAGCTTAAGCCAGCACATGCGACATGACAATTGCGAATCATTAGTTGCGAAAAAAAAGTCTTGTAAATTTGCAAAACTTTACCGCTGTCAATTGACGACAAGAAAGTCGTGCTTTATGTTTCGTGCAATCTGTTTCGCTATTTTACCCGTCGCCGCGATCTACCATGAATCCGCTGTTTTCAATTGCCGCGTCGCCACTGGCTCTGTTACTAATCGGATTGATTCCATCGAATTGGGCCAATTGCCACCAGCGATCCGTCACACGCCTTGTTGTGGCCGCGACGTGGATCGCCTTTGCGATGTCACTCGGCTCGTTGGCCAGCCTATTTTCCAGCGGTCCCGTCGATGCTTCCATTCGCTTGACTTCGGCGAACTCGCCGCTGGAACTTGGCATCTACTTTGATGGTGCTACGGCGGTAATGCTGATCTTGGTCAGCTTCATCGGATTGGTCGTAGCCCGTTATTCGGTTCGATATCTCGACGGCGAACCCGCGCAGGGTCGCTTCATGAAGTGGATCGGCTTTACCATCGGCGCAGTACTGCTGCTGATTATTTCCGGCAACTTGCTGCAGTTTGCCGGAGCCTGGATGTTGACAAGTTTCGGATTGCATCAGTTGTTGACGCACTATCCCGATCGCCCCGTCGCTGTGTTAGTTGCACGCAAAAAATTTGTGATCAGCCGCATCGGTGACTTGATGCTGCTGATGGCGCTGGCGTTGGCTTACAGCGAATTTGGGTCACTCAATTATGGCGAGATATTTTCACAAGTGGCCACAATGACCGCGAATCTTTCGCCCACCGGCATCGTGCCGTTTTCATGGCGATACGAACTGCTCGGGCTGTTCCTCGTGCTCGGAGCGATGACAAAGTCCGCCCAGTTTCCGTTTCAAAGTTGGTTGCCTGATACGATGGAAACGCCGACGCCGGTCTCGGCGCTAATGCACGCGGGAGTTATCAACGCCGGTGGCTTCTTGATTATTCGCTTGCACCCGCTCGTTTCGCTGTCCCACTTCGCCCTTGGACTTCTGACCATCGTGGGCTTGGTGACCGCGATCTATGGCGTTGTCGTGATGCAAACCCAAACCAGCATCAAACGGTCGCTTGCGTATTCGACGATCGGACAGATGGGGTTCATGATGATGCAGTGCGGTATCGGAGCATTTACCGCCGCGCTGCTACATATCGTCGCCCATGCACTCTACAAGTCACACGCATTCCTGAACAGCGGAAGTGTTCTTTCGACACAACCGGCCGCTCGCTACCAGACGGTTCGCCGGCCACGGGCACTCGATGGACTACTTTTCGCAACCGCCGTTGTCATTACCATGGGACTGCTTCGTTTTACAAGCTGGACATGGAACATACTGGGGATCCAGGAGCCGACGGGACTAACGTTATGGCTCGTGCTTGGAATAGCACTCATTCACCTGTTGTCGACGGCAATAAAATCCGGCAAGGTTAACGTTGCTTTTACCGGGCTCGTTATTGGCTTGGCAGCGATCATGTGTTACGCCTGCGGTTACGCGGTGATTGGTTTCGTGGTGGCCGACACTTTCGCTGACACACCAGCATTGCGTTCAGGCTGGAACGGATTTTTATTGGCCGGAACTGCCATCGGATTTGGTCTGGTGTACGTTCTCCAAACGTTGGTGCAATACGGCGTTCACTCGATGGCGATGAAACGACTTTATGTTCATGCCTGCAACGGCTTTTACATCGATGTATTAGTTCAAAAAATAGTTGGGATTTTCTATCGCGACTCGATCCGTGTTTAGTTTCACGCTCGGCGGCCGGTCGTGAAGAACACCGGTCACGATGAATCAGTTGCTTCTGCGTTTATTGCCTTGGCGACTGATCAGCGGCCGCCGGGTTTCTTTGTACGACCTACTTATTCATAAACCAGACGACACAAAAATGATTGCGCTACTTGAAACGAGTTCACTGACCAACACGCTCCGGGACGTTCAAGGCTGGGTTGCGCCGCTTTGGCCACTACAAGACTTTGTTGCGGTTAACCCGTTTGTTGGTTTCTCGTCTCTACCATTTCTTGAGGCTCGACGTGTTTTGCGAAGTTTTAGCAACAACGAAACGCTGATGCCGGCAGTGTATTTTCAAGGTCTCTTGGCGGACAACCAAATTCACGACAATAGCCTAAGTGCAGCGCTCGATCAGTGCCGACCCGAGTATCCCGATTATTTCGAAACGTTGACCGCCGAACAAGTGCTCGGGGCCATTGGTGCTTCGTCTAGGGATTCGGCAAATAAAACCAATCATGAACGCACCTATTTCGCTTTGTCAGAAGTAGCGGACGACGAAGGTGAGTCAAATTGGTCGTCTCGAATTATTGATGAAATATCTCGCCTATGCGCCGCCCACTTTGACCAAGGCCAAGCGATTTGGCCGAGCCCGTGGCGACATCTGCCGCTCTATTCGGCTTGGCTGCAAATCGCACAAATCGATCGCCGCATGGAGGTCATGGGCCTCGACGGTTTTCGCAAGTTTGTCGCGACCCTATCCGACGATCCGCAGCAAACGATTGCGACTTTGTTGGAACTTTTGAACGTTCCCGAACGCCATCGACGAGAATTTCTGGCTTGTCAGATTGCTTCGGTTGGAGGTTGGGCATCGTACGTGAAATACAACGACGCGGAGCAACAAGCCAAAGGTGAGCCAAGCAGTGATCTGCTTGGGCTGATCGCGATTCGACTGGCATATGATTTTGGTTTGTTCGATGCAGGAATTGCGGCGAACCCGTCGCAATGTTGGCCAAATCACTTCGATAGTAGCCATTCGCGGCTCACAACGCCAAGTCGCGAGGTATTGGCTCGCTATGTTCTGCAAGTTGTCGTTGAGAATAAGTATCGCGAGTCATTGACCGCGGGATTGAGGCAAACGCCAGTACCGAAGTCATCGATGCAGGATCGCAAAACAGCGCAACTAGTTTTTTGCATTGACGTTCGATCCGAAGTCATTCGTCGAAACTTGGAGTCGATTACTTGCCAAGTCGAAACCCTTGGGTTTGCTGGCTTCTTTGGTATCGCGATGGAGTATGTACCGTTAGGTGAAAGTCGAGGCGTTTCTCAATGCCCGGTTCTGCTTCGCCCAACGTATCGGATTGGCGAAACAGTTCGCGGCTCAGACGGCCAAACAGTTGCCAAAGCAGTCCAGCGCAGACGATTCAACATGCGAGTCGGCGAAATTTGGAAAGGTTTTCAAAACTCGGCATCGTCTTGTTTTTCATTCGTTGAGTCGTTCGCTCCGGCGCACCTTATGAATCTAATACGCGATAGCTTTGGTTGGTCCCGTTCACAACGGCACAATCACTTACTCCAACCGTGCCTGGACAACGCGAACGGCTTCGGTCTTTCCGCTTCGCAGCGAATCGGCTTGGCCGAATCGATCTTGAGAAACCTAAGCCTTTGCAGCGGGTTCGCCCGAATCATTGTGCTTTGCGGACACAGCAGCGACACCGTCAACAATCCGCTGAAAGCAGGACTTGAATGCGGAGCTTGCGGCGGGCACTCAGGTGAATCCAACGCCAGACTTGCGGCGATGATTTTGAATGATCGCGACGTCCGCCGCGATTTGCCGCAGCGAGGCATATCGATTCCCAATGATGTGATCTTCATGGGCGCGGTTCATCACACCACAACCGACGAACTTGAGTTTTATGATTGCGACTTGGTGCCAGCTGCACACACCGCCGAATTCGTTGAACTTCAAGCTTGGGCACGCCAGGCCACGCTGCTCGCGCGACAGGAGCGAAGTGGGCGACTTCGCGCGAATTCACCGAGTGAAGTCGTGCTGCGAAGCCACGATTGGTCGGAGGTTCGCCCGGAGTGGGGCCTCGCCAACAACGCCGCCTTTATCGTTGCTCCACGCTCACGCACAGGGCACCTACAGCTCGATGGCCGAGCGTTTCTGCACAATTACGATCAACACTCCGACACCGAAGGAAAGGTTCTCGAACTCATTATGACGGCCCCGATGTTGGTGACGAATTGGATCAACCTTCAATACTACGCTTCTGTAGTCGATAACCTACATTATGGTTGCGGCAATAAAATGCTTCACAATGTCGTTGGACGACTTGGCATACTCGAAGGCACCGGCGGTGATTTGAAGACAGGCCTGCCGTGGCAATCGATCCATGATGGCGACCACCTACAGCATGAGCCGCTTCGACTGAACGTTGTTATCGAGGCCAGCCGCGATCGAATTGATTCTATCCTTGATCGCCATGGCTCGATCCGCGATTTGGTTGACAATGGCTGGTTGCGACTTTGCTGTAGTGATGCCAAGTCACACTACCTTTATCAAGCTGGAGGCGATTGGATCGATTGCTAGACGCACGATCAAGACTGCTTCTCCTCTTCACTAGGCTTGGCATCGCGACGCAGTCGGCCTGCATCGCGAAGTGCCTTTAGCAACAAGAACTCAATTTGGCCATTCATGCTGCGCAGCTCATCGTCGGACCATTTACGCATGGCCGCCAGAATCTTCGGGTCGATGCGCAGCAAAAAGGATTCTCGTTTTGTCATCGTGGCAATGCCGAACCTAGTAAATCGTCCCCGTGTTAATGACCGGCTGCGTGTGCCGATCACCACACAAAACGACAAGCAAGTTTGAGACCATTGCGGCGCGCCGATCGTCATCGAATTCGACGATGTTTTCGGAGGCCAACCGCTCCAGCGCCATCTGAACCATTCCCACGGCACCTTCGACAATTTTGGTTCGCGCGGCAACAATCGCGTGGGCTTGTTGGCGCTGCAACATCGCTGCGGCAATCTCTTGGGCATACGCCAAATGACTGATGCGGGCTTCGATCACTTCGACACCCGCCTTATCAAGCCGTTCCTGAATGTCGTGACGAATTTGGTCGCTGATCGCTTGCGTGTTGCCGCGTAATGACGGTTCGTGATCCTCGCTGTCGTAAGGGTGACGAGTCGCCAGCGCCCTTAGCGCCGCCTCGCTTTGGACCGCGACAAAGTCCTCGTAGTCATCGACCTCAAACATCGCTTCTGCGGTATTGACCACACGCCACACAACCACCGCCATGATCTCGATCGGATTGCCGTCGCGATCGTTAACCTTTGATGGCCGCCCAGCGGTTCGCGACTTGGCCTGGATCAACTGACCTGCGGAGTTCGTTTGCGCATGCGTATGCGTGGAGCCAGTTTCGAAGTTGCGGATGCGAAGCGAAAGCTGTTTCTTGGAAAAAAATGGATTGACCCAAAAGAAACCTGACTTGCGAACGGTTCCTCGATAGTTGCCAAAAAGCAGTAAGACCCGCGAATCATTCGGCTGAATTGCCATCAACCCAAATAGCGAAATGAAACTTGCAATGGCGACTAGCGCGCCGGCGACGGTGATCCATCCACCGTGCCGTGTTGCCAGTGAACCAATAAACAACGATGGCCCAAGGATCAGGCCGACGAGCGATGCAAACAACGGACCCCAGCCAGAAATGGGTTGATAAGTTTGTTCTTGCGACATGGCGTGGCATTAAACTCCCAAAAACGAGACACCGGACACGATACCAAAGTGATATCATAACGATATTGGCTTCGGGCCGACCGCACCAGGGCGCTAAATCAAAATAAAATGGTCGTCTAGCGGTTCGGGGTCCTGGTAGCGTTTACTCCGGCGGTGCCTTTCGCATAAAATGCAATGGTGTGTCCCCCAGACAAGGGTATTGTCCCCGCGGATCAAAAGCATGGCATTCCTGGTTACCTGTGAACACGGGTCCAGTCACATACCCCAGTGGCTGGCCAATCGCTTTGCGCCTGTAGTTCACCAGAACGACGCCGCAGATCCGTCCAGCGAGATCAAGTGCGATTTCGGTGCCGAGGCCGCAGCCAAGCTGATCGCGCGGCATTTGCGCTGTCCGATGATCGCTGGCCAAGTTAGCCCGTCAGTGGTCGACCTCAATCGCGCGTCGCTGCGCGGGATGTTTTCGATCGTTTCGCGACAATTTCCCGCCAAACTGCGGGCGCGAATCAAAGAAGAACTGCACGTTCCGTATCGCCTGCAGGTTGAATCTGCGATCGAAAAACTAATGCGCAAAGAAGATCTGGTGATCCACCTGTCAGTGCATTCGTTTGCCACGTTTGATCCCAACGCCGTCACCAAAGACGTAAGAAAACGCGTACACAATGCCCGTCGGACCGATCTGGGGCTGCTCTATGATCCCGCGCGGATTTACGAACTGTCGCTTTGCCTCGATTGGTATGACGAACTTTACCATGCACTGCCGATGCTTCGCGTGCGTCGAAACTATCCGCGCCGCGGTACTGCAGACAGCCTCATTCGTGCGCTTCGTCTGAAGTATCCTGCGGATTGTTACATCGGGGTCGAATTGCAATTGAATCGCGCCTGGTGCGTTCGCGACGTGCCGGTCCGCAGGAAGGTTTTTAACGGAATCGCCAAGTCACTGTTACGAGTTTGTGATGCTTCACAACGGGAAGCGGCGTAAGTGAACCGCTGCCGCATTTTCCGAAGTTCGATTTCCGTAGCATGCTTTTTTTTAGTTAGCGCCGCACTGGCCCAGGACTCGACGACGCCAGCGGAAAGTCTTGAGCAACAGGTTGCACGATTAGTCGAACAACTCGACGCCGCCCAAGCGTCCAGCCGTCAAGCGGCCGAATCCGAGTTGATTGACCTGGGCGAATCGATCGGCGAGTTGCTACCGGACGCTGACAACGCATTGCCACCCGAAGCAAAGCGGCGATTGGAGCGAGTTCGCGCCGCGATTGCTAAACTCTCAGCCTCAAAGGCCGCTAACGAGCGAAACCTTGGCGACGTCCGGCTCGCTGGTGCAACGACGTTGACGATGGCGCTCGAAGCGATCAGCCGCGACAGTCGGATCGAGTTTGAGCATCGCGCCCCACCGGAAACACCGATCCAGCCATTTGTTTCGCCGCTACCGTTCTGGCACGCGCTGGATTACGTGCTTGACCAGGCCAATCTCGACATTGATTTTTATGGTGGCGAAACCAATACATTGGCGCTGGTTCCCCGCCGATCCAATCGTCCCTCGCGCGTCGATTCTTCTGCCTATGCCGATCCATTTCGATTGGAACCGATGATGGTGACCAGCCGCCGCGTGCTGCACGACGCTGGGCTCAGCGGCCTGAGCGTCGAGCTTGAGCTTTCCTGGAAACCCGATGTTCAACCTGTTGGGATCACGCTGCCGCTTGGCCAATTAGTCGCCAAGTTAGACGATGGCGCGACCGCGACCGCCCAGTCCGCCGACGGCACGATCGACATCGCGCCGACGGCCAACGTGCCAATGGCAATGGTACAGTTGCCGCTGAGTTTGCCGGCCGGACGTCCGACCAAAATCGTCGCATTGTCTGGCCGCATCGAATCGATGCTTCCCGGTGAAATCAAGCCATTCGAGTTTGCGTTATCACAGGGCACACAAACCCAAACCGCCGATTCCGTCACGGTCGTTTTGGAACAGGTTCGGGCCAATGGTCCGTTGCATGAGATTCGTCTCGGCGTCGAATTCAAAAGCCCAGGCAAGGCGATGGAAAGTCATCGCGGTTGGCTCTTGGGAAACGAAGTCAGCGTAACAATGCCCGACGGCTCGCGCCAAGATCATTTGGGTTACGAGTTGTACCGACACAACGAAAACGGTATTGGAATCGGCTATCTGTTCGATATCGGTGCCGAGCCCGGGGAGGCGAAGCTTGTCTATCGCACGCCAACGTCCGTCGTTCGCAAAGAAATTGACTTTGTGATTCAGGACATTTCGATGCCATAGCGCGTCGCTCAGATCAAAAGTTAGGGTCGGCTCGGTGAGCGGTACGGCGCAAGTGCCAAAACCCTTAAGTTCCGTCCTGTTTCGGTTTGGCCGTTGACTTCTTTCCAAACGGCCATAGCTTCCGCCAGGTTTTCGGCTGCTCCACCGATTCTTTTTCCGTTGGACGGCCCGTGTAGGTCCACTTCATTGGCTTTGCAATCTGGTCGTTGAAGTACCTGGTGAAACAAGTCAATTTGTTTATCAGATCCTGCTTTGACCCGAAGCTGCCACCGCGTATCACACGACGGTTGATCATACCAAACACCGCTTCGATTTGATTGAGCCAAGAACTGTGCATGGGTGAGTAGACGAAGCGGATTTTGTGCGTGCGAGCAGCCAAAAATGCACGCCGGCTGGCCATCGTCTTGAGGATGCCATGCTTTTTTGCTTTGCCGAGCTTTCGTGACGAGATGCCCAGCTCCTTGGCGACCATGCGAACCAACGGTTCGCCGCAGTGCGTGTTGACGTTATCAACGACAAACACCCAACCATCGCTCAGTCCTGACTTGATCAATCGTTCAACCTGCCGAGCGAAGTCTTGATTGTTGCGAGTCTCTTGAATCGTGGGCATCAAGAACTGACCCTCGGTAACGTCCCAGTTGCCAGTCAAACAGACTGTGCCATGGCGGGTGTATTGGCATTCTTCCTTACCACACTGGCCGGGACTTCATTTGGTGCGGGACTTCATTTGGTGCCATCCATCTTACGCTTCAGTCTTCCAATTCACCTACGACGCTAGCAATCAATTGCAACTCGAACGTCAAGCACCGAAAAACACGATCTACACGGCGTTCGTTCTTGACCCTGACTACGAACACCGAAGGCCGTCGCACGCGCACCGCATTGAACATCGGTGGCACGATCGTCACCGGCGCGCTGAACTCCGGTGGCACCATTTCGGGTGGAATCGCTGACTTGGTCAACACCTATAGGTATGATGGAGGTGACAAAATGGCTTCGCTTGCTCAAAGCGGGGTCAGCGGTGGCAACTCGCTTGCGGCAAAATTCGTCTCGTTCACGTTTGACTTGGCCGACCAAATGACCGACACCCGCCCCTATTCGACCTCATCGGCCAACGCAGCCAATATCGAAGTGCATTCACGATACAACTTCGACGGTGCCGAACGACTCAATTCACTGACTCATGCGACCAGCGAAATTGCCGCCGGGCAAGCTTGGAACGGCACCGCGAAACTGCCCACGTTGACGATCGCGGCCTTCAACCTTATCTACGATCGCGACAACCGCCTGACAACACTAGCCAGCTACACCAATCGTTTCAAAACCGACTTCACCTACGACACCACCGACCAAATCGCCACCGCCGCCACCGCGGCGATCACCGGACTAGCGGTACCAAGTTTCTTGCCGACCAACGAATCGTACAACGTCGACAACAACGGCAACCGCCGCACCGCCGCCGTCGCATCGCAATCCGCCGCCGGCACGCATAATCGATTGCAGACCGATGGCAACTTCAATTTTACATGCGACAATGAAGGCAATTTGACCGTCAACACAGCGATCATCGGTGGTGCAAGAACGGAATACACTTGGGACCAGCGTAACCGTTTAACAACCGTCGTCGAACGAACGTCTGGTGGCGTAGTGCAAAAGCGTTCGTTTTACAATTTCGGGAACAGACAAATGGGTCAATTCCAATACTGTTCGGCACAAGGATTGCTACGCAAAAAAAGCAAGATGACAAACGGAATTACGCTAGCTTTGGCACGACAATTGCGCATGTGAGCTGGCTTGAATTCAAGCTGCCACTTTGTCGATCCGGTGTTTTTTCCTCATGCCCGCCAAGCCTCGAGTACCGAAACCGCTTCCAAAGCGCCGCAAACACAGCGGGCAGCTCAATCCGAGTGATACTTCCGACCAAGTCGCTTGCACAATACAAGAGCCAACCCCTAGGCAAGCAGACAAGCCGGAACTGTCGGCAAGCGATCTTCAAGGGCTCAAGTACTTTGCCATGGTCGCTCCGTTACTGAAACGACTGCATGACGCGGGCTGCAAACGCGACAAGGCTAAGAACAGAGACTTGCACTTTGATCAGCACTGCATGCTCGTGTTGCTCTATCTCTTCAATCCCACCATCACCAGCCTGAGATCGCTGCAGCAGGCCAGTGGTTTGGAAAAGGTCAAGAAGAAGCTCGGCTGCTCGCGTTCTTCTCTTGGTTCGCTGAGCGAGGCTGCGCGAGTCTTTGACTCTCACCGACTCCAAGAAATCATCTCGGAACTCGGCCAGCAAGGACAATCGATTCGCGGCCAGTTCGACTTCGGAAAAGTCGACAACAAAACCATCACGCTTGTCGATGGAACGCTGGTCTCAGCAATGCCAAACATCATCCAGGCGTCGCTGCTCAAGGCGAGTGAAGGTAGCGCCTTGGTGAAGTGGCGTCTGCACACTCACTTTGAAGTCGATCGGTACATCCCTACCCGGATCGACGTCACGCCCGACGGCGGTGGCGAGAATGACGAAAGATCCGTCATGGAACAAACGATCCAGGGAGATCGGCTCTACGTGATGGATCGCGGCTACGCCAAGTTCAGCCTCTTCAACAAGATTGTTGACGCCAAAAGCAGCTATGTATGTCGCATTCGTGACAACAGTGCTTACGAAGTGATTGAGGATCGCGAACTCTCGATAGAAGCCCGCGAAGCCGATGTACTGAGCGATCAAGTCGTCGAACTTGGCAGTCAAGCGAACCAGTCACGCGGTCGCCCGCATCACAAGTTGCGTTTGATCTGCGTGAAATGTAGCCCGCACACAAGCCGCAGTAGCTATCGAGGGAAGTCAACGAGTCCCAGCAGCGACGGCATTTTACGGATTGCTACCAATCTGCTTGATGTCCCCGCTGAGATGATCTCGCTGCTTTACGCCCAGAGGTGGCAAATTGAGATCTTTTTTAGATTCTTTAAGCAGTTCCTG
>JBGSVE010000025.1:0-32175 GCA_041753075.1 Pirellulaceae bacterium | reverse complement strand
TCGTCGAACACTAACATCGACTGACCGAAATTTGGAGCAATTGATGTGCCAAGAAATGACTATTCGTCCGCCGGAGCTTGGCGACGAAATACGGCAACCACATCTTCGATGGGGACGACGAACAATTGGTTATCGTGTTCGAGATCGACGGGGATCGCGTTCTTGGGATGGAAGAGAATTTTGTCGTATTGCCGTAGCGGCACATCTTCGTCGTGTTCGACGGCGGCGCTGATGGTCACAATGCGCCCGGTGATCGTCGGAATTTCGGCGGCATCGGGCAACGCGATCCCACCGCGAGTTGTGCGTTTGGGTTCGTCCTTGCGGACCAGCACCCGCAGCCCGATTGGCTCGACATACTCGAACGGTGTGGTCGGTTTATTCTTATTCGCCATAGGCTGAAAGTACCCGCCAGCGGCCCAGGCGAAAATCCCTGGTTGCCTGGGATATCTTAACTTCTTTGGGTAGTGGATCTTGTTAAAGATCCTGCACCCGCCCTGCAATCGGAGGAACGTTAACAAGATCCACTACCTCCAACACGCGATATTAGCTGTCCCGAAACACCTGTGAACACTTTACGCAGTGATCGGACTTGCGAATTTCGCGCCGATCGCCATACTACGCCGCTTCGTGATCGAAAACATTCCTATTGACCTGACGGGGAGCTTCCCACCGTGAGTGCGAAGACTGACGTTTTACACGTCGAACTACGAGACAAAACTGGCACCGCCGCAACCACGCGGTTGCGCCGCACCGGCATGGTGCCGGCGGTGCTTTATGGCCACGGCGAGGCTAACCAGCATTTGGCGATCTCGACGACCGAGATCAAAACACTGCTTCGTCGCCACAGCAAGACGGTAACGTTGGCTGGTGCGGTTGCGGAAACCGCTTTGGTCAGTGACGTCCAATTCGATGCGCTTGGTATCGAAGTGCTGCACCTTGACTTGGTCCGCGTGAATTTGCAAGAAATTGTAACCGTGACGGTGCCGATTCACTTGACCGGAGATTCCGTGGGTGTGCGCGGCGGCGGCGTGTTGTTGGAAAATATCCACGAAGTCGAAGTCAGTTGCTTGGCCGGGGCGATTCCTGAGTTTTTAAGTCTTGACGTGACCGACTTGGAAACTGGCGGATATAAGACGGCGGGCGATTTGAAGTTGCCCGAGGGAGTCAATCTGCTGGTTGCCAAGGAAATGGTCGTGGCTCACATCGAACGGGCTCGCGCCGAAGAAGAATTGACCAGCGGTTTGGGCATGGAGCCAGAAATCATTGCCAAGGGTGGCGAAAAGAAAGCCGAGTAGGCATGTCTTCGCCGCGGATATTTTCGCGCCATGAAGTTTTTGTGCGATGAAATTGATTGTTGGGCTCGGAAACCCAGGCAGGCAGTATGCCGAAACGCGACACAACGTTGGATTTGACGTGGTCGCGAGAGTGGCCGCCGCGACCGGAATCGGCTCCTGGCGTGAAAAATTCGGCGGCGAGTTCGCGGAGGGCACCGTCGACGGGCAAAAAACCGTTCTGTTGCGTCCGCAAACTTACATGAATGCCAGTGGGACGAGCGTCCGCAAGGCAGTTGACTTTTATGGAATTGATCCAGCCGCAGACGATTTGCTGGTGATTTGTGATGATTTGAATTTGGCCACGGCGCGATTGCGATTGCGGCGCGGTGGTTCGGCGGGTGGCCAAAAGGGTTTGGCCGACATTATTCGGTATCTGGGCACCGACCAAATTCCGCGATTGCGAATCGGAATTGATCGCCCCAGCGGTTCGATGGAAGTGGTGGACTACGTGCTTGGCAAGTTCGAACCGGCCGCCCGGGACGCGATCGCCGAGGCATTCGCGTTTGCCACTGCGGCGGCGTTGGATTGGGTTCGCCATGGCACACAGCACTGCATGAATGTCTATAACGCCAAAGAAATAAAAAAGAATGGTGATTAGTTCGCCTGCACACCTGATGCAGCGATTTATTTTTTGTTAAAACATCGGTTTACAACGACTCGCCGAAGGAGCTATTGCCCGTGCCTCGAAACGTATACGAAACGCTGCTTTTGCTAGACAGCAACCATTACAGCCGCGATCCCGGTGGGGTTTCGTCGGCTCTCAACGAAACCATCGAGTCCCTTGGCGGAACAGTCTTGGCCAGCCGGTTGTGGCAGGAGCAAAAGCTTGCCTACGCCATTAACGGTCACCAAAAGGGAACTTACTGGTTGATCTACTCGGAGCTTGACAGCTCGAAGTTGACGGAGCTGAACCGGCTTTGCCAATTGAGCGAACCGATCATTCGGCAAATGTCGTTGAAGGTCGAACCGCGATTGGTCGAGCCAATGTTGGCACACGCTCGTGGCGAGTTGGTTCGTCCTTCCCAGGCCGACCAAGTCGAAGCTTTGGTGGACGAGTTCGACGACGTTCCGGCTTAAGTCGCAACGAAAACGTTTGCTCAGGAGTTTGAGAAATGGCTGCCCACAATCGTGTCATTCTGATCGGCAATTTGACCCGAGATGTCGAATTGCGAAAGACGCCGGGTGGTACTTCGGTGGCCGATGTCGGTCTGGCGATCAATGAGCGGCGAAAAGAACAAAGTGGTGAATGGGTCGACAGCGTCACGTTTGTGGATGTCACGTTGTGGGGCCGCACCGCCGAGGTAGCTTCGGAATTCTTGCACAAAGGTTCGTCTCTGTTTGTCGAAGGCCGATTGCGATTGGATACCTGGGAAACGGACGGCCAAAAGCGTTCAAAGATGCGAGTGATTTGTGAAAAAATGCAAATGATTGGCGGACGCGGAGACGAAGGTGGTAGGTCTAGTGGGTCCAGTTCTATGGCTCGAAATGTGGTTGCCGCACCCGGCGATTACTATGAAAGCGACGGTGCCGCTCACGCCGACGATTTTGAAACGCCTGGCCAACGCGATAGCCAACCCACCGGTGCCGGTGCGGGTTACAACGATGACGATATTCCGTTCTAAAAATTTCAATTTACATTCCAGCTAATTTACTACCTGCGAGGCTCCGATGCCCCAAATGAAGAATGGCCGCAAACTGAAGCGTGCCCACAAACGATTGCCCACCGGCCAACACGGCGGATACCGACTTCTGCTGATCCACAATGTGGAACACCTGGGTCGCCAAGGCGATATCGTCGAAGTGAAGCCGGGCTACGCATTGAATTTTCTGTTGCCACAGGGTCTGGCGACGGTCGCGACCGAGCACCACGCCCGGATGGTGGATAAGCACCGCGAGAAATTGCGTCAAATGGAATTGGAAAAGCTCGATCACTTCCGCAAAGCCGCGGAAGACTTGGCCAAGCAGTCGATCACGATCGAAGCCAATGCAAACGACGACGGTCATCTTTATGGCAGCGTTGGACCGCACGAAATCGCCGACGCCCTGAAGGCCGCTGGCGTGACGCTGGCGCAGGACCAAATTCGTCTCGAGGGACCGCTTCGCGAGTTGGGTTTGTATACCGTCAAGGTCTACTTCCACAGCGAAGTGCAGGGCGAAGTCAAGGTCTGGGTTGTGCCGACGGCAAATGCCGACGCCAACTAGGCGCTGATTCAAGCTGTTTTGGTTTGCGTGGTGATCGACGACGCAAACTGCTTATGGGGCTGTGGCGGAACTGGCAGACGCGCTGGATTTAGGATCCAGTTCCTTCGGGAGTGCAGGTTCAATTCCTGTCAGCCCTACTTCTCGATCTTCATGAATTCAAACTTGTTCACAACCCGCTGAGATAAAGATGGCAAAAGATACGACTTCATCACCCGCAAAGATGGTTTACTACTTTGGCAAGACCAAGACCGAGGGCAAAGGCAAAAGCAAACAATTGCTCGGCGGCAAAGGCGTCAATCTGGCGGAAATGACTTCGATCGGTTTGCCGGTTCCTCCTGGATTCACGATCACGACGGAGTGTTGTGATGCCTATTACAAGCAAGGCAAGAAGTTGCCCGCAGGCATGATGGAGGAAGTCAACAAGGCGGTTGTGTTGCTGGAAAAGGAATTGGGCAAGAAGTTCGGCGATGACGAAAGCCCGCTGCTGTTTTCGGTCCGCTCCGGTGCGGCGGCAAGTATGCCGGGAATGATGAATACGATCCTTAACTTGGGGCTCAATGATAAGGCGGTCGTTGGACTTGCCAAGGCAACCAAGAACGAACGATTCGCCTACGACGCCTATCGCCGCCTGATCAATATGTTCGGCGATGTTGTGATGGGCATGGAGCATCATCAGTTCGAACATGCTTTCGACAAGGTCAAGCAAAAGTATAAGGTCAAGGAAGATACGGACGTTCCGGCGGAAGGTTTGAGGCAGCTTTGTGAAGATTACAAAGCGGCCTACAAGAAACATACGGGGCATGAGTTTCCGCAAGATCCAGTCAAGCAATTGCAGGCGTCGATCGAAGCTGTGTTTGGTTCATGGATGACCGCTCGAGCGGTTCGTTATCGTGAAATCGAAAGTATTCGCGGGCTGTTGGGCACGGCGGTTAATGTCCAATCGATGGTCTATGGCAACATGGGCGATGACTCGGGAACCGGCGTTGCGTTTACGCGAAATCCTAACACCGGCGAAAATAAATTCTTTGGTGAGTTTCTCATCAATGCACAAGGCGAAGATGTGGTTGCGGGGATTCGTACACCTCAACCCGTCGCCGAAATGCCAAAGTGGAACAAGGAAATCCATAAGGAATTGATGGATATCAAGAAGATCCTTGAAGACCATTACAAGGATATGCAAGATATCGAGTTCACGATCGAACGTGGCAAGTTGTATATGTTGCAAACCCGTACCGGCAAGCGAACCGGCATCGCTGCGGTGAAAATGGCCGTCGATATGGTCAAGGAAAATTTGATCGACGAAAAGACGGCCGTAAAGCGTGTTCCCGCCAATGATCTGACGCAATGCTTGTTGCCCAGTTTCAAGCCCACGGCACGCAATGCCGCTGACGTTTTGACACGCGGTTTACCAGCTTCGCCCGGCGCGTCCGTGGGTAAGTTGGCGTTTTCCGCTGAAGAAGCCAAGGCGCGATCGACGGCTGGTGAAGCCGTGATTTTGATCCGCCGCGAAACGAGCCCCGAGGACGTTGACGGTATGCACTGCTCGGCGGGAATTTTGACCAGCACCGGCGGCATGACCAGCCACGCGGCGGTCGTCGCACGCGGTTGGGGCAAGTGCTGCGTCGCGGGTGCGGGTGAAGTCAAGATCGACGAAAAGGCCAAGAAGGCGGTGATCAATGGTCGTACGTTCTCGGTGAACGACGTTATCAGTCTTGATGGCACCACCGGCGAAGTGATGTCGGGCCCAGTCGAAACTCAAGAACCAAAACTATCGGGTGACTTCTCCAAGTTGATGGAATGGGCCGACAAGTTCCGTCGCTTGGCGATTCGCACCAACGCTGATTCGCCAGCGGACAGCAAGCGGGCCCGCGAGTTCGGTGCTCAAGGTATTGGCCTATGCCGCACCGAACACATGTTCTTTGAATCCGATCGTATTGGACACATGCGAGCGATGATTCTTGCGGATAACGAAAAGGATCGCCGCGCTGCGCTGAAGAACCTGTTGCCGTTTCAACGCAAAGATTTTGAAGGCATTTTCAAGGCGATGGCCGGCTTGCCCGTCACCATTCGGTTGTTGGATCCACCGTTGCACGAGTTTTTGCCCCATGATCCCGTGGCCCAAAAGGAACTTGCCGCCGAGCTTGGCAAGAAGGCTTCCGACATCAAGGCACGCACCGAGGCGCTGCACGAACATAACCCGATGCTCGGGCACCGCGGTTGCCGTTTAAGCGTCACGTACCCCGAAATTCTCGAGATGCAGGTGCGGGCGATCGTCGAAGCCGCGATTGCTTGTGAGAAGAAGGGAATCGATGCCCAGCCCGAAATTATGATTCCGTTGATTGGAACGGCCGCCGAGTTGGATTTGCTGCGCGGCAAAGTCCAGGAGACCATTGATATTGTGATGAAGGAAAAGAAGTTTGAAGGCAAGTTATCAATTTTGATCGGCACGATGATCGAAATTCCGCGTGCCGCGTTGACGGCGGATCAGGTTGCCGTGCATGCCGATTTCTTCTCGTTCGGGACGAATGACTTGACGCAGATGACGTTCGGTTACAGCCGCGACGACATCAACGGGTTCCTGCCTGATTATTTAAAGAAAGATCTGTTGCTGGTCGATCCGTTTCAGTCGCTGGATACCAGCGGTGTCGGCCAATTGGTCGAGATGGGCGTCCAGAAAGGACGCAGCGTTAAGAGCAAATTGAAGGTGGGGATCTGCGGTGAACACGGTGGCGATCCGGCTTCGATTGCGTTCTGCGACAAGGTGGGATTGGATTATGTAAGTTGCAGTCCATTCCGAGTGCCAATCGCGCGTTTGGCCGCCGCCCAGTCCGCGTTAAATGCCGCAAAGTCGTAGTAGTTTTATGAGTGACATTCATATCGAATATTCAGTCGTCGAAAAATTGATCGATGATGAGAAGTATGACGAAGCCATTGTCGGACTTAAAAATATCGTGGCGCAGGACGATACGTTCGTGCTGGCTCATTTAGCGCTTGCACGCGTTTACACCAAGACGGGCCAACACCAAGATGCCATCCTACACGGTGAGAAAGTCTGTGAATTGGAACCAAGCGATGCGTTCAATTTCACAGCGTTAAGCGTTACGTATCAACGAGCTTGGGCCGGAACTCAAGAACGTCAATTTATTACCAAAGCCGAAGACGCGATGGCTCGGGCCCAAATGCTGCAGCGGTCCTAACCTCGATTTTATCCCAAACGATTGGGACAATCGTTCTACTCTGTTCGGTTGTTATTGATGACGACAACGCGGACGTCGCAGACGTTGGTGTGCGTGGGGCCAGTTTTTACCAAGCCGCCGCAGCGGTCGAAAAATTCGTATGAGTCACAACGCTGAAGGAAATCAGCGATGTCGAGTTGCTGGCGGATTGCTTCGCGCCAAACTTCGGCGGTTGACATCGCTCCGGCGGCATCGGTCGGGCCATCTTCGCCATCGGTTCCGCCGGATAGGATCGTGATGCGATCGAGGATCGACTGATCGAGGCCCAGGCTGGTCAGATGCTTCATCGCGGCAAGTACCAAATGCGTGTTGCGTCCACCGCGTCCGCGATTGGATGCTGGCGGCAATCGAACGGTTGGTTCGCCACCGGTGATCAGACAATTGGGTGTTGGCTTGCCAAGGTCGCCGCTGGCGAGCATTGAAACGGCCATTTCTGCAAGCTGGATTCCGATCGATTCCGCCAGGCCTTCGCTCATTGTGGCCGAGTGCATCGCGTGGTTGTAGCCGAGTTGTTCGGCTCGAATGCCCGCCGCATCGACTGCGGTGGCGTTATTGGCCAGCACGACGACGCGGTCTGGCGAGTTGGTTTTGGTTGCGTTTGCCGCATCCGAGCCGAGGGAAATCGCGTCGTAGATTGACTTTGGCAACTCGCGATCAGGATCGAATCGCGACAAAATAGCCAGCGCGTCGGTAGCGGTTGACTGGCGGGCAACCGTTGGCCCCGATGCAATTACATCCAGCGGATCACCCAGCACGTCGGACAGCACCAATGTCACCAGCGCGGCGGCGCGACAGGCCCGCGCCAGTCCGCCACCTTTGACGAGACTCAATTGCGTCCGCACCGCATTGAGTTCGGTGATGGTCGCTCCGCCGCCGCTCAAGTGCCGCGTGACGGCAAGTTTGTCGGCGAGCGAGACGCCGGGAATCGGTGCGGCCAACAGCGCCGAACCGCCGCCGGACAATACGCAAAGGCAAAGGTCACCCGCGCCAGCGCAATCGACCATTTGCAAGATTCGTCGGGTGCCTTCGACCACTGCCGCCGTCGGTTCATTGGCACCAGCGGGTCGCGCGGCGAAAATCGTGACTCGAGTTGCTTGACCGGCGGCAAATGTGCCTTCCGGAACATTCACCCAACCGCGCACGTCGAATGCCGGTGCAAGACGGTGTTCGAGTGCCGTGGTCATTGCGGCGACCGCTTTACCAGCACCGACGATCAGGATGCGATCAAACGAGCGACGATCGATTGATTCGTCGCCGATACGCAATTCGCGAGAGTCGAAATCAATTGCTTCGGCGACCAAGTTGTCGGCGCGAACCGCGGCAACGCCGGCTTGCCAAATGGTCAGTGCGTCGTGGGTCACTCGAGTGCTCAATTGCGGTAAGCAGTTTTAGTTCACAACGTTCGGTTGATGTGCACTAATAAAGTTGGGCCGCCGCCTGGATCTTTAACAAGATCCACGACGAGCGGCCGGTTCCCAAACGGTTGGGGACAACCGTTCTACAATTTTTGCTATTAACTTTTACTGGGTATTGGGACTTCGGCGATGCGGCGCATGGGGATCGTCTCGCTGGCCGCCGGTTCCCACGAGCGGACTTGCACATCGTCGATCATAAACTCGCCCGCACCAATCGCTTCAAACAACACGTTGATTTCTCCGGCGGATGTCGTTTGGCGATACAGCCGCACGGTTTGCCACGTTGGTACCGCGCGGACCAGCACACCCAACTCCGCGCCGCCGATCGTATCATAGACAAGCACGCCTTGATCGGCACCACCGAACCCCAGCGTGCGAACCTTGGCATCGATCCGCAGTGCGGTGCCGGCTTCAAACCGCGCCCCCGGGCTGCGAATTTGAATCGTGGTGCCGGCGTATCCTCCGGGCAATGTACCGCCGGTTACTGACGCGACGTCGGCAACCAAACATCCGCCGCCTTCGACTTGGCGACCGGCGATGATTTTGACATCGGCCTGGGTTGATTGTTCACTGCGCCGGCCAAAAGTCCAACCGGCGGGTCCGAGTTGCGAACGGTCGTCCAGCCCGCCACCGGAGAGCCGATTGTCGCTCCAACCGCGATCGCTCATCAGCGGCCACCACATCAGCAATATCGAAATCCCGCCGCTGGACAATAGCGGCGGACAACTGGTCGTCGGCGACAATTGGCCGCCGGGCGATAGCGCCGCGTGCAGGTTCCAGCGCGCCCGCAATTGCCAAGCATCGGCGCGGCGGGCCATGCGCATCGTTGATGATGCATCGCCGGAACGAAACATCGGTTCGGCTTCGCTGAGTGTTCGCTCGGCGGCATTGAGCAAATCGATCGAGGGACGATTGGCGGCGAGAATGCGGCTGGAGGTCGTGGTTTGCCAATCGGTTTGCAACTGGTCGAGCGCCTCGCGGGTCAATTGCCAACGATCCAACGCCGCTTGGCTGGCAACGCGGCGCAACACCGCCGCCAAGCGTCCGCCCATCTCGGGGTCGCTGGAGATCACAATCGTTTCAACCAAATCGGGCGAGACGATTTCCAAGCGCGGCCC
The DNA here is from genome assembly GCA_041753075.1 of Pirellulaceae bacterium. Classification (GTDB taxonomy): domain Bacteria; phylum Planctomycetota; class Planctomycetia; order Pirellulales; family Pirellulaceae; genus UBA6163. Next base: position 22,870 of record JBGSVE010000025.1, on the reverse strand, counting down.
GCGCGAAGTAGTTTGCACCGTGATTCGTTCGGCGGAAAAATGCGTTACGCGGTAAGCGACTTTTGTAGTGTCGCTGGGCGGTAGCACCAGTTGCAACGTGTCACCGTCACCGGCCAGCGACAGTCCTCGCTGTTGCAGATAGCTCGACGCGATCATCACATGGCCACCGGGAAAGTCCAAACGGCTGCAGCGGAACCGTGCCCCTTCGCAATCAATCTTTTCTTTCTTCGTCACGCTCGCGGCCAACGGACCGATCGCTTCGAGATAACGATTGACGTAGCTCAGGCCCATCGAGCGACGTTGGTCTTCGGGCAAACCGCTGGTTAACGATCGATTGGATCGATACAGGATCGCTTGCGGTGCGACTTCGAGCGCTCGAGCGACCTGCAGCAGCATTGCGTGCCAGGGCACATCGTCGCCGCGCGGTGCTCCGATCGAACCGGAGATTTGGTCGAGCTGCGAAGCCAATGCGGCTGGTGGATCGGTCGGCACACCGACGACAATGCTTAGCGGTCTGCCAACACGATTGACTCGGTCGACCAGTGAAATGATTTCTTCGTCAGCGGCCAGGCCGCGAACCGGTGGCGCAAGATCGTGAACGATCGAGTCGGCATACGAACCAAAGGCGCGCCACGCTTCGGCTGGCGCGATCATCACGGGCCGTTGCCAGCGAGTTGGGAACTTGACGATACGATCTACTGTCGCCGCAGTGGATTGCAGATTCGATTGGTTGAGCGACGTACCGAGGTAGTAACCGATGAGCGGTTCGAGCAGCGGTTCCAGCGCCATGTCGGGCGCGGTTGGCGGCGGGGCAATGATCGCGACACGGGCCAACATCGCTTCGCGGAGGATTCGTTCCGTCGGGGGACGATTGATCAACACTGCATTGAAACCGAGCGTGCGTACCCAATCGAGCGGTTCGCCATTATGCTGCAAAATCCGCGTTATTTGGTTCGCCGGAAATGGTGTGCTGGGGCCTGATGAAGTTTCATTGGATGCATCGGACGGCCCCGTGCCGGTCAATGGTAAACGTGTCGCTTGTTGGCGAGTAGCGAACAACGATTGCATCGAAGTTACCGCGACCAGGCCATCGACGTGGACATTGTCGATTGAAAGCGTTGTTTCGCCCGCTCCGGTGTAGGCGTTGACGACGACCGCATCGACAAACGGATCGTCGAGGTTGGCGGCGGCTCCGAATTCACGGCGCAACGCCATTGCCTTGAGCCGCAGCGGTGAGGCGATCGCACCGATGCCGACTTTTTGCCAAACGCCCGGCTGGCGATACTCCGCACCATACAACAACACCGAAATGGGTTGGCGAGTTTGCGGATTGGTCATGTAGGGATAACGAACGCGAAAGCCGATTCGTTGACCCGGCTTGGCGGCGCGCAACATCACCGTGGCGGTCAATTCATCGATCACACGAACCGCTTCAATCCGATATTCGACAATCGCTTCGCTGCCGGCACCGGTTTTCAGCGTTATCGTTTCGCAGCCGCTGTCTGCCACGCCGCCGGTCGGGTTGTTATTTTGTTTGAGCACTTCGGCGGCACAATCGGATGTCGCCAAATGCCATCGCGGCGGATACGAGTCAAGCGAATCGTTAATCTGTGCCGAGCAGGTTGTGCCGAGCAGCAGTAGCGAACAAAACGATCGCAGCGCGGGATAAAGATTTTTTAAAGGCGGGCGCTGCAAGGTTTGCCGAGCCGCGCTAGACGGCGCTAGTTGGTCGGCGTTTGGTTGGAGCATGGCAATAAAATTTGACCCGTTGACGGTAAGCGGCCACAATCAAAGCAGTCAGCGATGATGATGAAGGCAGTCGCTGATGAAATCAGTCACCACGGTGTGGCGTTGTCGCCACATTGATCCGGGTCGCGGCCTTTGGTCTTAAAGTCAAGTAGTAACAAGATTTAAGTCAAAGGGCCAAGAGTGATCGCGTTGACTTTTTGCCACATTCGGAAATCATAAGCAGCGCCCGGAAACGCTGTGCGGTTTTACCTAACCTAATAACCACAAAGGGTTTGCGACTATTTTTTGGCACCGCAGCAGGGAAGCGGCATGAAGAGTGCAATTTTGACAATCATTCGGTCACATCACCAGCCGTCCTCGAAACCCTGCTCAAGAGCCAAATCGATGCATAACGCGATCCCGCAGCCTGACCTGTTGAACGAAGAAACCCCGATTGAACTGCAAGAGATGGCGCGGGCCATCGATAGTTTGCCGGCTCGGTATCGCGATGTGGTCGCACCGGCGCTGCAACGAGTGGTCGAGTGCAGCACGCGCCGCCGACGGATTTTGAACCTAGTTCAAGAAGCGCTGTCGCAGCTTCGGCTCGACATGAAATATCTGATTTTTGATCTCGAAGCGACCCGCCGCGAGCGCGATCAATACAAAGCCCAACTTGACGGTGATCGCGAAGAATAGCAAGTGTCGCCAGGAAATCACGCAACTTCGCGACGATCCAACAGCGATTGTTAATCTCGTCGTGCTTCCGCAGACCATTCAACAAACCTCGCGCTTATCTCTGGCCGCAATTTTTTTGAACCGGCCAATCGATCTTCACAACTATATTGATACGCCAGCGCCAAACACGAGCTTGTCGAACCAACCTCATCGAACGCGCGCACGACCACATGGTCATATAAGTTTTCAAACCCACGCTGGTTCGTCTCTTCAATCTCATCCAACCGCTTGATCGTTGTCGCCACATCCTCACGATCAAACGACCACACCTCACCTTTCACCCAATCCAAATCTTCAAACACTCCCCGCCCCCCCACTCCCCCACTCCCAATCTCCTCCCCATCCACTCGGATCGCCGGATAAGGACCTAGATCATAAAGTCGCGCCCGCACAAACCCGTCCTTGACCGCTAGCGGTTTCCGTGGCCACAACGAATCGCGACATTCACCGCGCTTGAGCGTGCCGTACACAAATAAATCCGTAATCATGCGGGCGGACGGTACTGACATCAGTTTGCACTCACCACGGCGCTGACAACGGACCCATCCCGGTTCGTCCCGGTCGCAGTACTGCCAACATCAAAATGCGACCGCCGCGCAAACCCCAACGCAACGTACGCATTTTCTTCGGCACCACTCGCAATACTGGTCAATCTACCCACAATGCGAGCACCGTCGCGCAATTCGGTATTAATCTCTGGCATTGACTCACTTGTTAAATCCCAGCGGACCAATCTCTTCTGCACTTGGCCGAGTGCATCCAAACGCGCGACGGTTTCTTGGCCCAAATAACATCCCTTGGTGAACGAGATCGCGAACTTGTCACGATCCGCTTCTTGCGGCAAGTTGGTTGCATCGATATCGACGCCATACCAAGGAAAGCGATTGACAATGAGTCGTCGATGAAACTCTTCTTCGCCAACCTCGTCGCCACCTAGCGAAATTAAATGACTGACTAACGCTTCCGTCGCCGGCGGCAACGCTAGTGCCACGACGCTTCCCTCTGGCCACCACGGAACCTCATACAACTCGACCGTGCCGCCGGCAAACTCGGTTCTCGCCCAACCCAGGCGTAAGGGCGTCGCCAAGTCCTGCCAATTCACGAGCCAACCCTTGAATGCAAGCGCCATTTCCCAGTCAAGCACGAATGCCTGGAAGTTCTCGGAGACGTCCAGCGGCACCGAATCTTCTCTCAACGTATAACGATCAAAGTGACTTAGAACCGCCGCACATTGATTCTCGTCGCTTTCACCAATGGATGCACCGGAGCCCAGCAACGTCAATCCGTTGTCATTGCGATAGATGCAGACATGGCCAAGCGTCTTGCCACGGACGTCGGTGACAAAACTTTCGCAGCCTTGGTCTTCGTCCAAATCGACAACATTGGCCGTACACAAATTATTCGCAATACGAGCAGCATCTTTGCCAATGACATGGGCAACAGCCAGTTTGGTGGACAGGGTTGTAAATATCATAAACCTATTCGATCCGAATCCGAGGACTTGCGCAAGACCAGGCGAATGTCATTGTCCCACCGCGACACATCACGCAATTCAAACTCCGGTGCATCGATAAGTTTTGCAAACCCACTGCCACCAACGGGGCCGGGCGCAGAATCGCCCCCGATCAACTTTGGTGCGATGAAAGCGTGAATCTCATCCACTTCGCCGGCCGCGACAAAACTCGCCAACAAATTCGCACCGCCTTCGACAAGGACATTTGTCATTCCACGGGTTGCTAATTTCGTCAGCACTTCACGCACGCGATCGATCCGGCATGATGCTTGACAACGCATGATCTCTGCGTCGTGGTTTTCGAGCGCGTCGATCGCGTCTGAATCGGAATCAGGCGCGGTGACAACGAGCAACGGTGCTTGAGCGAGTGTCCGCATTAGATTTCCGCCCAACGCCGGAAGCGTCTCGCCGGCGAACACTACGCGAATTGCGGATCTTGGACCCGGCGGCCGCGCAGTCAGTGTTGGGTTGTCCGCCGTCACGGTGCCGGAGCCGACGATGATTGCGTCCACGCGGCCGCGTAACCGGTGGACTTCGCCGCGCGACAATTCGCCGCTGATCCATTGGCTGTCGCCCGTCGCCGTGGCGATGCGACCGTCGACGGACATCGCCCACTTGGCAATCACCCAAGGACGTCCGGTGCGCAGTCGCTTGAAATACGGTGCATTCAAATCGAGCGCCGCCGCGGACTCGACTCCGGTGACTACTTCTATCCCGGCGCCACTCAATTGGCGAAGTCCACCGCCATCGACTTGGGGAAATGGATCACGGTTGGCAACGACGACGCGCGCCAGTTTTGCGGCAATCAACGCGTCGGTACAAGGCGGCGTTTTGCCGGTGTGACAACACGGCTCGAGCGTCACATACGCGGTTGCGCCGGTGGCCAAACTATGTTCGGCAAGTTTCTCCAGCGCATCGACTTCGGCATGGGGACCGCCGAATCGACGATGATACCCTTCGCCGATACAAACGCCATCTTTGACAAGCACGCAGCCGACCATCGGATTGGGTTCGACGAAGCCTTTGCCGCGTGTCGCCAATTCGATCGCGCGCGTCATCCAGTGGTGGTCCGACACAATGGTCAATCCATTCCGGGGACCCAGAGCTTGCTGCCACCCGATGCCGCAGCACCGGCTGGCGCGGGTGAATCGCCGCCCGGAGTCCACAACCCGGAACCGCCTGCGGGCGCGGCGCGATTGTCCGCAGCGCCGGCACCAGCCGGGCGATCACGCAGCGTACCATCGGGTCGCATGATGCCCACGGATATCAACAACCGTTGGACGCGAGCCATCACTTCGGGTCGATCATTGTAGTCGGCAGCAATCCCGCGCAACGTTTCGGTGAACGCGACCGAATCGCCAGACATCAGCCGCTGCGTCAACTCCAGGATGCGCAGCGAAGCTTGGTCCAGCTTATGAACCGAGGCAAACGCTTTGCCTTTGTTGATTAGCGTGAGCGCTTCGTCAGGGTTCTCAGCGCGCTCGATCAATGCCATATAGGCCATCATTCGCGCTTCGTACAAAGACGGTTCGAGATCGATTTCAAGCAATCGTCGCGATACCAGCGCGATTGCCGAATCGACGCCATAGAATTTTGCTTGTTGAAAGGCAAAGATCAAGCCTTCGGCATCCAGTTCGCTGACATCGACGCGGCCCAGGTCAATCGGTTCGTAGACCCTCAATTCTTCGACCGTTTTGGGCTTGAGAGTCGGCAACGCAGTGACGTTGGCGGCGGCGTACAATTCCGCAATCAAGCCGGGAATTTGCGACGCAATCGCTTCATATCCTTCGATCACGCGCACGTAGGCGGCGCGAGCGACAAGCGTGCTTGAATCGCTTGCGGCGTCCGTGAGGCCGCGATCACCAAAGCATTTCAGCGGCATGGACAGCAACGAGGATCGCATTTCCATCGTCAGCACGTCGCCTTGCACATCGAGCATCGCTTTGCGATCAAGTTTAACATCGAGCATCACGGGCACCGGCGCAATCGCTTCGACGAGCGAAATCTTGTGCGTCATGACTTCGACCCAAGTCAATTCGCCGAGCGCAGACGTGATCGTTTGCTTAACGGCATCATGATCGGGCTTGCGCAAGTGAATGATCTCGATTCGCGCAGCGCGATCGGTTTGCTTGCCGAAGACGAAGACGACCGCTTTGCAGCGCGGCATCGTATCGACCGTCGGAATCGTGCCCGGTTCGGGCATCGGTCGATCGATCACTTGGAAGCCAGATCGTGGCCGAATTTCCACCGATTCGTCGACCATTTCGGCCAGCATCTGCGGATCAATCGCAGCGAACGACGAGTCGGCCCTCATCGCCATTTCCGCTTGCTCGACATCCGCGATATCAGCGGACCAACCCGTTGATTCGACCGAGATCATCGGTTGGTTCGGCTCAACCAACCAACACAGCGCCAGATACTTGACGCGTTCATCATGGGACAACGATTCACATTCGCTGAGTCGGCGCAGGCAGGCAGCTTGTTCCGCGATATCGCCGCGCCAAATCGCACATGTCAACTGGCCGGTCAACACGCAAGGTTCGCGCGGCACCGTTCGCGCCAAAGACTGGAGTTTCGATTCAGCCAACAACACTTGGTTGGTTTGCAACAATCCGATCGCTTCGTCAAACCGTTCGGCCCACGGCACATTGGCTTCGCGAGGGATGATTTGCGGAACGGTTTTGAACAGTTGGTTGATTTCCGTACTGCTGTTGAGTTCCTGGTAAACCATCGTGGCCGTTTGGTTGCCGTCGTAACCTTGGGCGGTTAAAGGCAATTGTACGTAGGACCGCGCGGTTAAATACGATCCGCTGCTGGCCAGCGAATACGCCAACAGCGATGCGATATCGAGCACAAAGCTGTCGACCGAACGTCCGCTTTCGGTCAAGGCTTCGAGCAACGACAGCGTCGCGGCGGAGAAGTTCTGGCGAAATAACTCCGCCGCACCACGTTGTGCCAAGGCCAGCGGATTGCTTGGTTGCAAACGCACAAATCGCTCGGAATTTTCCGCCAACGAATCGTATTCGCGAAGGTCAATCATCAGCCGGCCCTTGATCGCCAGCGCCCAAGCCGCGTCAGGGTGTTCGGATAATACCTGGTTCAAGCGATCCAGCGCGGGCACAATTTGCCGACCCTCGATCATCGTCATCACTCGATCAAGTTCGGGCAAAGAATCCTTGCATTTGCAGAACTTGATTTTTTTGCCATTGCCGCAAGGGCATAGTGCGTAAGGATCAATCGTCATCTCGAAATCCCGCCTCCGTGGCGCCGCGTATGAGGTGTTGTTACCGAATAGAATAACGTACCATTTTGTAGTTGCCTTCACACGGGCGGGTCTGCACGCCGCACGAAAAAGCTTCGCAGAAACTCACGGGAGCTTCCTATCATCATTGAATCGAATCAAAAAACGAACAACGGCAACTCTTCTACTCCGTCGGTTTTGCCCAAAGAACGCAGCCGCCTGTTGCCTCAGGTTTCGTTTCGATTTCTCTTGGGTGTGATGACTGTTGCCGCGATCGCGGCGCTGGTGCTGCGAGCCGCCAACGCTGATTCGGCGATTGCCCGCGCGGCAATTTATGCGCTGGCAACGCTGGCGGCGACGTTTGGCCTATTCGCCGTTTTGTTTGTGATTGCGTGGTTTCCGGCGGTGATCGGTCGCGATCCGTGGGAAGATGTCAATCGCGGCAGCCCGTTTGCCGCCCAACAACTTCCGCCTCAAGTGCTTCCTCCGCGCGATTCAAATCAATGATGCGTTCCTGGCGCTACGTGCTCGGCGTTTGGCTGGTCGTCGGCTGGGCAACCTGCGGTTGGTGTGATTGGCAAGGACCGCTGCGCGAGTTCGTTTCGTTGCCGGTCAAGGGTGCGAAGGCCAAAGGTTTTTTGCTCACCGTCACGCTTGATGACTATCGCCTGTTTGGCGACATCCCCGCTGAGATCGAGGTTGCGGCAACGGGCACCAGCTTCAATGCCGATCGCGAATTGACGATTCGCATCAGTCCTGTGGGCAATCGATCACAACCGCCGGGCCGTGATTGCGTTTACGAAATTCCGATGCGTTTGCCCCAGGGTCAGCGCGTCGCGGAGAAAACGGTTTACTTGCCAAAGTGGTCCGTCGGCGGTGAATGCGAAGTGACGGTGTGGGAAGATCGCCGCTCGCTCGACGGTTACCAAATGCGAGTGCCCAGTGCGTCGGCGCATGCCGTCGATGCGGATTCGTGTTGGTGGGAGTCGTGCGACCAGCGATTCGGTTGGATCACCAATGACGAAACCGACCAACCGGACGCGCGATTGTTTTTTGCAATGGTCGCGCCTGATTTGATGTTGATCAATGATTTTAAGAAGGCATCCAGTGGCTTTGCGGCCGGCAGCGTGTGGCGTCAATTTCGCGCCCGACCGCGCGATACACTGCCGACCGATTGGCGCGGGTTCGACGTCGCTGACGCCTGGGTGATCGAAGCCGACACGTTGTTGGCAATCGCCAAAGATCAACCCCAACAGACCGAGGCGCTGAAGAACTATTTGCGCTGCGGCGGTGTGTTGTGGGTGTTGGGAAACGTGGCCGATGATGAATTGCGTCGGCTGTTTGACCTGCCACAAAGCGACGCCAATTCGTCGGCCAAACTCATCGAACAAGCCGTCTATCTGGGCAACACGCCGCTGGTATTGTCCGACTTGGCCACGATGACGTTTCAATCATTCACCGATTCACGCAATTACATTCGCGAGTTCGCCGCCGCCCAACGGAACTCACCGCTGAATCGAACACCAAGCGGTCTGCATCCCGCCGAAATCCAACTCAACGAAAACCTTAGCTGGCTCGAGGAACAACAACAATTTGCCCAGTTCCCTCGCCTTGTGGCCAAGGACTTTGCGGTCCATCGCCTGGCGCTGGGTCAAATTGTGGTCTCGAAGTCTGCGAAGTCGATACCGGGCACGCCGCAAATGTGGCGGACGATGGCGGCGCTATCGAGCGGCGAGATGTCGGAGTCCAAGAAGCGCGCCGTCGACCCGTGTTTTGGAGATCGACGTTTTTGGGATTGGGTGATTCCCGGTGTCGCCCAACCGCCGGTCTATACGTTTATCGGATTGCTGACCGTGTTTGTCATCGTCGTCGGTCCGATCGCCTATCGAAAGTTTACCAAGCTCGGACGCGGCTATTTGATGATGTTCGTCGCTCCGCTGCTTGCGTTGGTTACGACTCTAGTGATGTTCGCCTACGGTTTAGTAGCCGATGGATTAGCAACCCGCGCGCGAATTCGCGAAGTGACTTGGATCGGTGATTACTCAGGCACGGCGGCGCGCTATTGTCGCGAGACCTATTTCTCGGGCATTCGACCCGCTGGTGGAATGCAGATACCGGCCAACGCGGTGATCTTGCCTTATCAATTGCCAACAGTTGATTCGTGGTATGGCGCTCGTGAGCTGGAGCATTCACAAGTTGGCACGATTCGGATTCAAGATGACACGATGCGATTGGACAGCGGATTTTTGCCGTCGCGACAACAAAAACAATGGGTTACCTATCGTCCCGTGGCCAATGTCGGTGGCGTAAGTTGGTCAAGCGATAAAGATGGAAACGTCGAGACGTTAACCAGTAGATTGAAGTTCGAGCTTCGCGACGGTGTGGCCTGCAATGCCGACGGCAAGGAATTTGCGTTTGAAGTTTTGCCTGCGGGTGGCACTGTGAGAGTGCGTGCGCTAAGCGACTCCGAATCAAACGAGCGGCTCAGCGAAATGTACGGTCTGCAACGTCCGATTGCGCCCGCAGCGATCTCCAGTTCGCGCCGCGTCGGCGAGCGCACGATTGACTTGATTGCCAATTTGACCAGCGGCTCGACACGCTACCAACCCAACAATAATCGCGGCACGCAATTGGACAGCACCATCGAGGAATGGTTGCGAATCAAACTGCAAATCGAATCCAGCATTCCGCCCAATCATTTCATCGCCGTTGCGGACATTACCGAAGATTGCATCGCCGTGCCGGCGACTGAATTGGTCGAAAGCGTGCATTACGTGATCGGGGTGGTGAAATGAACGCTACCAGCAAAATGTCGCTACGCGAAGCGATTCGTATCGGCGTCCATGGCGAACAAACGCCGTGCATCGAGCTGCGGCGGATCTATCGTTATTTTGGCGACACCAAAGCGGTTCACGACATCTCATTCGCGATCCCGCGAGGCAGCGTGTTTGGCTACATCGGTCCCAACGGTGCGGGCAAGACGACGAGCATGAGGATTCTGGCGACCCTCGATTTGCCCAGCTACGGCGAAGCGTTTATCGATGGTTTGTCAGTCATCAATGATCCCGAATTGGTGCGCCGTCGACTCGGTTATATGCCTGATTCCTACGGCACCTATCGCGATGTGAATTGTTGGGAGTACCTTGATTTCTACGCGCGAGCGTATGGCGTCACGGGTGCCGATCGATTGAAGCGACTCCGCTGGGTTTTGAACTTTACCGGCACGCGAAACATTGCCGAAAAGCCGATTCGTGGTTTGAGCAAAGGCATGAAGCAACGGCTGTGTTTGGGCCGTGCATTGATCCACGATCCGTCAGTGTTGATTCTTGATGAACCCGCCGCCGGGCTTGATCCACGAGCACGCATCGAGCTGCGGCGAATGATTGGCGAGCTGGCGTCGCAGGGCAAGACGATCATCATCAGCAGCCACATTTTGACTGAGCTGGCCGAGATGTGTGATCGCATTGGGATCATCGAACAAGGTCGTTTGTTGGCCACCGGCACGGTCGATGAAATCCAAAGTCAACGCGCCGAGCATCGCGAGCTGCAGATTCGATTGTTGTCCGACGTGACCACGGCGGCGAATCTTGCCAAGTCCCGCAGCGACGTGCTCCAGGCGAATATCGATGGTGACTTGCTGCGGTTGGAATTTTCCGGTGACGTGCGGGCGCAAGCCGACTTGCTGCGAGCGTTGGTCATGGCCGGTTGCGAGGTTGCGGAGGTCAGCTCGCACCAGAAAAGTTTGGAGGACGTATTTCTGCAGGTTACCGAGGGGTTGGTTCAATGAGCATCGCCGCCAAAACATCCGCCGATGCCAACTTGGCCGTAATTTTGGGCGAATCCGAAGCGGTCCCGAAGTGGTTGCGAACGATCGACCGCATCGCAGTAAAAGCCGGCGACTCGATCAATCCGATCTTGGTAAAAGAGACCCGCCAAGCGCTCAAGAGCCGCCAGTTTGTCGTCACGTTTTCGTTGCTGCTGTTCGCCGCACTGGCGTGGTCGATCGCGGGAACGTTGTTGTTGATGCCGCGAATTTATTTTTTGCCGTCGGCACCGACGTTGTTGACTGGCTATTACATCGTGCTGGCGGTGCCGATGTTGTTGGTCGTTCCGCTGGCGGCATATCGATCGCTTGAAGGTGAAATCGACGACGGTACGTTGGAATTGCTCAGCGTCACGTCGTTGTCGCCGCGGCAAATCGTAATGGGAAAACTGGGCAGCGCCGCGCTCCAAATGATGCTCTACTTCGTCGCGTTGTTTCCCTGTGTTGCTTATGCCTACACATTGCGAGGCGTTGATTTACCGACGCTTGGTTTGCTCATGGGAATGTTGGTCGTCGCCGGTTTGACGTTGACCGTGATTGCAATTTTCTTTGCCCCGATGGCGCGAGTTCGATCGAGCCAGGTTGGCACGTTGTTGATGGTCATGCTGGTGTTGATCGCGGGTGAAGTTGCCGTCGGATCATTGGCCATTAACTTGATCCAATCGGGCAACCCGTTTACGCCACAGCAGACCGGTTTCTTTGCGGTCACGGCGTTGGCGTTTTGCGTCACGATTGCTGCGGTATTTGTGATGGCAACCGCAGCGCAATTAACTCCGGAAAGCGAAAACCGTTCGACGGCAATTCGCGTCACGCTGTTGGTTCACGAAGTCGCGTTGATCGCCGTGGCAAGTTATTCGCTGGTGCTCGGTTTCGACGTTGCGATATTGACAATTTGGGCCGTGACGATGCACTTGTGCGTGATGTGGATCGCGTCCGGCGCGATGATGTCGGCGGAGGCAGCCACGATGACGCCACGCATTCGCCGCGAACTTCCCGCGACGTTTTTGGGACGACTGTTTTTGATTTGGTTTACCCCAGGCCCCGCAACCGGCTACGTGTTCGCCGGAGCCAATTTAGCGGTGACGTTGTGTGTAATGGTTTTGTTGTTCGAGGAGGCGATCCGGTTGCCTGATGCGGCTTCGATAATCTGGCCGACCCAAGTCGCCAGAACCACGTTGGCCGTTGCGATTAGCTATTTCTTTGTCGCCGCAGCGGGAGTGCGAGTGATTGTCGGGCTATTGCGGCGTCGCAACACTGTTCGCGTCGCGCTGGGATTGGCGGCAATGGCAGTGGTGTTGTTGTTGATGTCGTTGGTGCCGTATTCGATTGGATTGCATTACAACGACTACCGTCCCTATTCTTATTCTATCCGGCAGGTAACGAATTGGGTTTGGACAATCCAATTGGCCGTTCGAGCCCAATTGCCAGTGATCGAGTTTTGGACCGTGGTCGCAATGGGCGTGCTGGCATTCTTCGGTCACCTGTTGTTGCTGGGACGTACCGTATTGCCACAACGATTGGCAACGCCGCAGCGAGTACTCGAAGAGCGAGCAAGAATGAGCGGCGTCGAGCTAAAATCTGCGGTACCGAATGACCCGTTTATGTTCAAAGACGAAGTGCTCCATGACGCTCCGCCGTCTTGATGATACGCAATGATACGACGGCGGCGCGTCTCAGAACACTTTGAACTATCGCAGCGAAGCGGTTGCCGCGTCGATGACCATCGAATTGGAAACCGAATCCCCAAAATCGTCGAATCGGTCAAGCGTCCAAACAACCCGCTTGCTCTTGGGCTCGATCTCGACCAACAACGGGTTGCCAGGCCCGGCGTGACAATTGCCGACCAAATAATTGCCGCTGGGCAAAACTTCGATCGTCGTTACCCAAGCCAATGTAATTCCCGGCAAATCGTTTTGCTGCAATCGCCAAACCACTTGCTTCGCCGGAGTGACCTCGATGACGCCATGGCCGTTGCCAGTGGTGATCAATGTGTTGCCGCCCGGTAAACGCAAGGCGGCGAATGTTTTATTGCCGAACGCTTCGGGGCCGTGTCCCGGAGCGGGCTCGCGACCGAACATCGGCACTTCATATTCCCAGACAATGCTGCCATCATTGCCATCGTATTCGCGGACAACGCCATCGCCTTCGTGACAAACCAAATAGTTGCCACCCTCGACTTTGCGAACCAATCGCGTGTCAGTATGAGGATGAGGATGCTCGACCTTCAGCGGCACCGACTTTAGCAGTTTGCCATCGCGGTCGACTTCGATGATTCGCATCGCCGTGGTCTCGGCAATCATCACCGCGCCATTATCAAGCGGTTGGAACGCATGGACTTCGACTTTCTTGCCCGCATTGCCGTTCTGCGTCGCCGAGTCGTAACTCCAGACAACTTTCTTGGTCTCGGGATCGATCTCAACGATCTTCGAGCCACCTTGCTGGACCATAAAATGGCCGTTTGGCAATCGATGGATATCGTGTATTCCCTTCCACGGCATTTCCCACGTCGTTTCGCCGCCGGGTGCTAGAACGACAAGCTTTCCGTTACCTTGCAACACGACGGTGTGGTCAGCGCGCGTGGGGGCAACGACCGCAAGTGTCATCAACAAGGCGATTGCGTATGTGTGAATCGCGGTGGCAAAGTGAAACGTTTTCATATCGGCTCCGTCAGTGTCGGAAGGTGTTTTCATGATCGGTAGTGAACTGCAATGAATCGACTAGCTCAATCACACAGCCCTTACCTGTTGCAACACAAGGATAACCCGGTTGATTGGCAACCGTGGGACGAAGCGGCGCTGGAGCAAGCAAAAATCCGACAAATGCCGATTTTTCTGTCCGTCGGTTACGCGGCGTGTCATTGGTGCCACGTGATGGAGCACGAGAGTTTCGAGGACTCGCGTATCGCCGCGATCTTGAATGAGAATTTCGTTTGCATCAAGGTTGATCGTGAAGAACGACCCGATGTCGACAAGGTTTACATGAACGCAGTCCAAGTCATGACGGGTCAAGGTGGTTGGCCAATGAGCGTGTTCTTGACGCCCGATTTGCGCCCGTTCTACGCAGGAACTTATTGGCCCAATCCGCCGCGCGGCGGCATGCCGGGCTTTGCTCAAGTGCTCGACGCGATCATTGATGCGTGGAACCAGCGACCTGTCGACGTCAACGAGCACGCTGATCAAATCACGGCGGCGCTACGCGAAATTGCGACGGGCCCCGAAGTCGAAGCGAACGCACAGGTGCCGAATGTCCAGGCGATCGATGTTGCCTGTTTGCGATTGATTCGCGTCGCCGACACGCGCCTTGGCGGTTTCGGCGCGGCACCGAAGTTTCCCCATGTCACGGACCTCGATCTGCTGCTGCGACAATACCATCGCGATCGCGATCCCCAGAAGCTTCGCGTCATCCAATGTTCGCTCGATGCGATGGCCGACGGCGGAATCTTTGACCATATCGGCGGCGGGTTCGCGCGGTACAGCGTCGATGCCCATTGGTTGGTGCCACACTTCGAGAAGATGTTGTACGACAACGCGCTATTGGCACGCTTGTACGTCGACGCGTTCCAGGCGACCGGCAATGTTCGATATGCAAACGTCGCTCGCCAAACTCTCGACTACCTACTTCGCGAAATGCGCGATGCCGATGGCGGCATTCACAGCAGCGAAGATGCGGACAGCGAAGGCGTCGAGGGCAAGTATTACGTCTGGACGCCCGCCGAAGTCGCTGAGTTATTGGGGTCGGCACGCGGCGAGCAATTTTGTGGCGTTTATGACATCACGCCCCATGGCAACTTCGAGGAGCAAAATATCCCGCGATTGAAACAGTCGATCACGGCTTGGGCGGCGCAGTCCGGTCGAGATGTTGAAACGGTGACTGGCGAGTTGGCAATCGATCGCGAGACGTTGCGACTTGCGCGGGACAAACGCGTTCATCCGGGCCGCGATGACAAGGTGCTGCTCGGTTGGAATGCGTTGGCGGTCGAGGCGCTCGCCATCGCTGGGGCAGTTTTGAACGAGCCGACGTATATCGAGGCCGCCGAACAGATTGCCACGTTCATTCACGCCAAGATGACACGAGCCGACGGAAGATTTTTTCATGCTTATCGTCGCGGCTTCGCCCACGTCGATGCGTACCTCGATGACCTTGCCGATTTGGCTTGTGCTTGTTTAGCGCTTTACGGTGCTACGGGTCGCGCCCGCTGGGTCGAGAAGGCGTCCAAGGTCGCCACCCAGATCATCGATCACCACGAGGATCCGGTTGCCGGTGGATTCTTCTACACCGCCGCCGATACCGAGACCGTGATCGCGCGCCAGAAGGATTGGCACGACGGTAGTGTTCGCGGTGCCAACGCAGCGGCGGTGCATGCGCTGTTGCTATTGAGCACGCTGACGGGCGATGAACGATTCGCGGATTCGGCCCGACGAGCGATTATTGCTGCGGGCCAAGTGATTGACAAACAATCCGCTGCGGCGGCACATTTGTTGGCGGCGCTGGATCGGCTGCACCGCAGCGATGAACAGATCGTGATTGCGGCAAAGACATGGGATGCAGCGAGCGACCTGCGGGCGGCGTTTCATTCTCGCTATCGCCCGCACAGCACGCTGTCGTGGGTCATCGGCGAAGCACCGCAGTCAGGTCCGGTGGGGAGCCTCAATCAAGGCAAGTCGCCTATCGATGGCCAAGCGACGCTTTATCGTTGCCAACATTTCACCTGCCAATCGCCGTTGGTGGGCCAAGCCGCGATCGATGAGTTATTGCGATAACCTGGATTCATAGTTTGCGGAACGGTTGTCCCCAACCGTTTGGGAACGCACAACCGGTCGGGTACAGCCGTTCTACAATCGGCTCATAGCTGATGCAGTTTTTGAACTGCATTTTAGGTGCAGCCACCCAACTGCGGGACGAACGGATTGGCAACTTTTTTAAAGTCGCAAGCAATTGCCCATAAACGACTTGCGTCGCGAACTTCAGCCCGCAATCTCGCTGCGGCACGGTGATTGATAAGTGAGTGATCGGTTCCCTTCCCGCTCACTCCCACACCGGTCGCTCGATCATGTCAGCCGAATCTAAAACGGAACGTTCGGGGCTCGAAAAATTCCTCGACAACTTTCTCCACGAGTCCAGTATCAAATGGATGCTGATGATCGGCGCGGCAATCGTCGCCGGCTCGTCACTGATGCTCGTCACTCGCCAATGGGCAACTTGGCCCGGCTCGACGAAGTATATCGCTATCCTCAGCTACACGATTGCCACGTTCGCACTCGCCGAACTGTGCCACCGTCGACTCGGCTTGCGCTCGACCGCCGAAGTGCTGCGGCTACTGACTTTGGTGTTGATACCGATCAGCTTTTTATCTCTCGCGTGGTTGCATCCGGCGACGGCCGGCAGCGGCTTGTTGGACCAAACAACGATGTGGTTGTTGCTTGTTCCCGCCGCCGTTTTCATGGTCTATGCCGGAACGCGAATCTTTCGCAATTGGTTGCATGGCAATCAACCGACATTTGTGGCCGCGTACATGTTGTTGTGCCTTGCCGGTGTGTTGCCAATCATCAACACGACTTGGCTGGCCGTGCTGTTCTCAGGCGGATTCTGGTTGGTGATGACGATCGGTGTCGTGAAGGTCAATCGTCACTTGTTTTGGTTGGCCGAAGAACATCGTTGGCCGCGCATCTTTGGATTCATTCCTGTTCTGCTGTTGGGAACCCAATTCGTTGTCTTGATGATGACCAAGACAATGAGTGCGATTCCAAATCATTGGCTTGGGCTGTCGTTTGTCATGTTGGCCGCGACGTTACTGGCCACCACGCGAACCATCGCATCGGTCTTTCGCCAACGTACTGGCGATTTGGTCCGTCCGCTGCCTTGGCCAATCGTCGCACCGCTGGTGACCAGTCTGATCCTGATCGCGTTGGGCGTCAGTGTTTCGTTCATCGGCTTTACGCTGTTTGGACCAACGACAATGGCCGTCGTGCCAACCGCGCTGACTGCGTCCGGATTGTTGCTGTTGGTGGCCAAAGACACACGGCATCCCGGTTTCGTTTGGGTCGGATTGGTTCTGTTAACGATTGCCTATCAATCGTGTCCGACGCTCGTCCAGGACTTGGTTCAATCTCTCAAAGCAACCGCCGCATCGTCGCTGCACGAAACACGATTGCCAATCGCGTTCTACGGATTGACCTACTTGCCGTTGTTGATCGCAGCCGCGATTGCCAGCCGTTTGGCCAATGATCGCAAACGGTCGGAGTTCAGCCTGCCGCTGCAACACTTCGCTACCGTCGTGCTTTTCATACTGGTCGCGATTGCGATGACGAACATCAAGGCGATGTTTTTGGTCAGCAGCGTGGCAACGGTCACTCTCGTTGCCTACGCCTATCTGTTCCGCAGTCGCCAATACGTTGACGCCGCGCTGGCAACCCTGCTGCTCGCCACCGGTGCCTTGGTGCCGTTCATCAAGGTCATGGGTTACGCCGCGCTTGGGTTGGAATGGATTCTGGTCGCGTATGCAGTGCTGGGATTGCTGTTATCGGCGACAAAAACGTACCGCACAATTGGCAAAGCAGCGACGTGGGTTGTCGGTGCCGCCTGGGTAATCGTGTCGGCGATGTTCCTTGGCTCGACGCCGTCGATCGCGAATTGGTGTGCGCTGGCGATCGTGCTTGCGTCATTGTTGTTCGACACGTTGCGTACCAAGAGCTATGCCAGCGGATGTGGCCTGTGGATACTCGCGTCGATCGCCGCGTGGTTTGCTTATGTGCCAGTGGGTGTGAACTTGGTAAACATTGCCAATATGGTGACGCCAATTTTGGGTGTCGTCGCATTGGCTGGCTATTGGACGCTGCGTGCGACAGGTTATCGCGAAGCTGATCGCCATCAAGTGATCGCCGGTCGCGATTCACGATGGGTGGCGCTCGTCTTGTCGCTGGCTGATGTTGCCTTGACGCAGTTCTGCTTCGCTGCGGCAATCCTGTATATGCCCGCCGTCTTGTTGGCCACGGGAACTTTGGACGTTGGCTTGGTGCCGAGCTTCTGGCCACTGGTGTTCGCAATCGTGGTCGCGATTGCCATCACGTTCCGCACTCCGATCGCGACACTCAGCTTGATTGTCACGGCGCCGCTGGTTGCCGGAATTGCACTCGGATCACTCGCACCAAGCTGGCTGACGCATCAATCGCTTGTACTGGTATACGCAATCGCCAGTGTCGTGATGGGCGAGATCGCACGACGAATTCAGCGCACACCATCGGGAACTTTGAGTATCGACGTGCGCTTAGGCGCGGCGCTGTGGTGCATCGGCTTGGTCGCGGTTAGCTTCGTCTATCTTTCGCCGTTGACGATGCTCGGATCGTTCGTCGCAATCGCCGGACTAGCCTTTGCACCGGAGAATCGCCGCACCGAATCCCAGCAAACGGTCTTGGCAATCGCCGCATCGATGCTGGCAATCTTGTCACTGGCACTGCTGACCGGGACAAGCGGTTGGGTCTTGGCCGTGTTCACGATTGGTCATTCGGCCCCGCAATTGGCATTCATGCTACTTGGCGTTGTCGGCACGATAGTCTTGTTTGACAACGCAGCGCAGGGATTGCGCCGATCTTGGTGTGATCAATACACCGTTCTGCTTCGCTGCGTCGGTGCAATGATGTTCGCCATGACGTTCATGGCGGACGATCTCGACGTTGTCCACAAAATCGTCGTCCGCGTCGCCGTGGGACTTGCCGCGGCGAACGAATTCCGCATGGCGATCAAGCGTCAACAGGAAGCTCACGTCGTTGCGGGCATGTTGACCATTGCGGCACTGGCGATATGGATGCATTGGCATCGCGTCGTGCCGGTTCCGCCGATCATGTTCAAGACGTTGTGGTTGTTCGTCGCGGCGGCCTGCTTGCACTTGAGCCAGCGCTGGGACTCGCATCCCAAGCTCGCCGTGATGGCTCGCAGCCTGCGTATTGTTGGCGTCGTGTTGCCGATGTTTGTCGCAGTGGCAAGTCTGGCAGCGATGGGTCGCGCCGGAACGATCAATGTGGCGGTTATCTTTGGCGCGGCAACGATTTGGTTCTTGTACGGCCAAGCGATCAAGCAACGCCGCTACGTGATCGGAGCAATCGCGATGGCCAATGTTGGAATCGCCGCGATGTGGATTTCGTTCTCGCTGTTTGATGCCCAACTGTATCTCGTTCCCGTCGGTGTTTCGATCATCGGCTTGGTCGAGTTGCTGCGCCGGGAAATTCCCAAAACGGCCCACGAACCGCTGCGTTACATCGGTGCGCTGGCGATTTTGGTGTCGCCGTGTTTTCAAATTCTGGGTGGCAGTTGGTGGCACTTGTTATCGCTGATGGTGTTGTCGGTAATCGTGATTCTGTTGGCCATCGGCCTGCGATTGCGAGCCCTGATCCACACCGGAACCGCGTTTTTGATTTTGGATCTGTTAGCGATGGTGATTCGATCGACGATCGATCATCCCGGCATGTTGTGGATCACGGGCGTCGCGCTGGGTGCCGCAGTGATCGCGCTGGCAGCGGTTTGTGAACATCATCGCGAGCAATTGCTCAGCAAGATTCGCCTGCTCACCGCTGAGCTGGCGACCTGGAGTTAACTGGATGGCGTTTGTTTCCTTTCCCTAGCCTTGAGGTACGTTACGATGAAATGGTTGTCACAGTTTAGCTTGGTGATGCGTTCCAACCTGACTTCGCTTTGCGAACAGGTCGAGAACCCTGAACGGATGTTGCATCAATTGGTCTTGGACATGGAGGAAGAGTTGTCTACGGCCAAGGCGTCAGTCGCCGAAGCGATCGCCGATGAGATCTTGATGCGCAAGACGATCGAGCGCGAGAACGCTGACGCCCAGTTGTGGGACCAGCGAGCGAGTGCGGCGCTGGGTCGCGGCGATGAATCGTCCGCGCGGGCGGCGCTGAGTCAAAAATTGTCGGCGTCGAAACGAGCCGAACAATATGCCAAAGAGCACCAGACGCAGTCCGCCGAAGTGCTCAAACTGCAGGATTCGATTCGCAACCTGCAGGACAAGATTCGCCAAGCCAAACAGAAGCGAACGTTGTTGGCCGCGCGGATGTCGCGGGCTACTTCGACGAACAAGATCAACCAAATCGTTGATCGCGTTGACAGCCAATCGGCGGTTTCGCAATTCAATCGCCTCGAAGAACGCGTCCAGCGTGAAGAAGCGGTTTGTGAAGCGTGGACCCGATTGGACGGCGAAGCGAACGAGTCGAGCGACCTGCGGCGACAATTTGAAGCCGACGAGCGCGAGCAACAACTCGACGACGAGTTGGCACAATTGAAATCGAAGGTCGGCATTGTGGGTGCATAATGCTGCGTTTCTTGCGCCAAGTTCTTCACCGCTGGCTCTCGGCTGATCGCATTCGCGTATCATGCAACGAGGGCCAGTGGTTGGCGCTGCAACCGGGTCAACGGGTGATCGGTCATGACCAATTGTGGCAAATCAAGGCGCGCGATGTGGTCGAGGACCAAGATCGCATTGTCGTTCGCTATCGATTGGTCGTGGTCGGTCTCGATGATCGATGTGACCGCTTTGATCAGCGCCGCGCGATTGTCATTGATTCGGTGGATGGCTTCGAGGCTGCGCCAAATTTGCGAGTAGAACTTGATTTTGAAAACCATTGAACTGTTCTTAATCGGATTCGCCGCCGTCATCGATGTGGCGTTGTTGTTGGTTGTGTTTGATCGCGCCAATCGGGCGCGAGTGGCGATCTGGTTGTGCTGGCTCGTTGCGGCGTCGGCAGTTTCGCATGGCGCGATTTTTGCTCGACTGTTGCTCGTCGATGTAACCAATCCCGCGGCGGCGGTCGCGGATCAATCGTTGATGGTCCTGTTGTGCATCGGGTTAATTGCCATGCCATCGGCGATGTTACACGCGGCGCTTCGGTTGTTGCGAACCGGTACCCAGCCGCAACCGCCGATGGATCGTCGCTATGCTTTGCTGTACCTGCCGCTGTTGACCGTTCCGGCGATTGCGAGCGAGATTTGGCAATCGCACAGTCGCGATTTTCTCGGCTCGGTGGGTCAGTGGCGATCGTTGTATTTGGTTTGGACGATGTTCGTCAATACGATGTCGATGATGCTGTTTTTACAAGTTCGACGCCAGGTCACGTCGGCGAGTGTGCGGGTTTTTGTAGGGCGGCTGGTGCTCGCAGTCGGCACGATTTCTGTCTTGGCATTTTTGTACGCCATGGTTGCCGTGAATTCGGCGTGGGAGCCTTGCTTTCGTCTGGCCGTCGTCTTCTCGCCGGCGATTGTCTCGCTGCTGTTCGTTTGGCACACGCTGCGTGGCAGCCTCATGCCGTTGGTGATGGATCGTTCGCTGGCCTACGGAGCGATGTTGCTCGCGTTTTTGTTGGCCCATCGACTACTCGTATCGCCAACACTGTTTCGCTGGTGGGCGCAAACTGGAATTGATTTTCAACTTGTCGAAGGCATTGCGATCGCTGTTCTCATCGTCTTGTGGCGACCGCTGCGCGCCCGCGTCGCAGAATCGTTGCACTATCTATTTGGCAGCAACGTGTTTCAGGTCCGCACCGCAATTCGCGCTTTGTCCGTGTCGCTGTCACGCAACGCATCGCGGCCCGTCGAAGAATTGATACCGTGGTTCGCGGAGGAGTTGCGAAGTGCAATCGGATTGGAAAAGGTGACAATTCTGATCGATTCTGCCTCGCTCTATTGTTCACCACCTCCTGCACCGGCGCTTACGGACTTGACACTGCTGCGCGACGCCGTCTTGCTTTCCGGATCACCGATTGAACGTGGCGCGGCGACCACAATCGAGCTCGAGGAAACACTAACGCGCGCCGATGCGTTGGTCGTGTTTCCTTTGGCGTATCAATCGGTTCGTGGCGCGGTGGTGATTGGCAATCTAAATCGCAAAGATCGATTGGCCCGCGAACAGGTCAACGCGTTGGCGGTGGTGGTGGAACAGTTCGCCGCCACGATCGAGAATCGCCGCGAAGAATCTCGCCGCCAACAAACGCATCGTAAACTTTTGCAACAGGAAAAATTGTCGGCACTCGGGCTGGTCTCGGGATCGATTGCCCACGAGTTGCGTAATCCATTGTCGTCGATGCGGACGATTACGGCGCTCGTTGCCGAAGAACTTGGCGCGGACCACACTTGTCATGCTGACCTGCGACTGGTCATTACCGAAATCGATCGGTTGAACCAAACGAGCCAGCGATTGCTCGACTTCGCGCGCCCGCCGCGCGACGAAACCCAAAACATTTCCCCCGACCCGGTCATTCACCGAATCGTCTGTGTGCTGGAACACCTGGCGAACCAACATCACATTGGTCTGCGGGTCGATTTGAATTGTGAGCATGCCAAGATTGCCTCGAGCGAGTCGAACCTTGGCGAGATCGTATTCAACTTGACCAAGAACGCCATCGAAGCGGCGATGGTTCGCAACGAACATGCCAGCAGCAACGGGTTCATTTGCGTCCAGTCGAATGTGGAAGCCAAAGACGTTGTGATTTCGATCGCCGACAATGGACCGGGCGTTGCACCGCAGCATGTTGCGACGTTGTTTCAGCCGTTCGCCAGCCACAAGCCTGATGGCACCGGGCTGGGGTTGTACGCGGTTAACGAGCGAGTTCGCGAACTCGGCGGCACCATTGCGTATGTGCCGCTGGAGCCACGGGGAGCGAAGTTTGAAGTTCGGTTTAACAGAGTGAGCGGTATGGCGCTAGCCACCGGCAGTTCCCAATCGGAACCGGCGGCTGGCACCGGTCCGCTCACAAATCAAGCCCTGAACGACCAGAAGCTCGACATCGGCTAGCGGTGTCGAGCTTGGTACGTTGCGGGAAACAAATTGCGA
>JBGSVE010000024.1:0-52812 GCA_041753075.1 Pirellulaceae bacterium | reverse complement strand
TGCAGCCATCTGCTTGATCGGGATTAGCGATTAATGATTGGCAAAGTCGATCAATGGTGACACTGCGTTGTTCACGTTGGTCGCCATCGTCACCGCGCGCAGCAGCAACGACTCGCAGCAGCGCGCAGAGTGATCGGACATCGCTTCGCCGCCGTCGCTGTGCAGCCGTTTCTGGATTGCCCAAGTCGCCAGCGGACGCGCCGAACAATTCACCGGCGGCTGGCTGAGTCGCTGCGGCGGCGTCGACAATTTGCAATTGGCCACCGGCGTCGACGATCAAGTTGCTCAGATGAATCCCGCCATGTGCAGCGTTGCCATTTACCGTTGCTGTGTCGTGTGCCGATTGCAGTGCGTAACCAACTTGCGCCAAATCCCGCAGCCGCGTTTGGCGACTGGCATGTCGACGCGCCTGGTCCCAACGCATGCCAAAAATATAGGGTCTGATTACGGCCAACGATTGATTCTCGACGGCGGCCACGTCCGGTGCGACCCAGCTTGGATGGCGAACTTGGGCTGCGGCTTCGATTGCGGAAAGATGTAAATCAATTTCTTGATTCGTCGTCACTCCGGTTAGGCGAATGATCTTCAATGCGACCGCTCGACCTTCGTTCGTATTACGTCCGCGAATGAGACAACTGCGTTCGCTGCTGGCCAAGACTTGTTCCCGCGCAAACCACGCCGGCGGTTTCACCTCGCGATCAAGCGACAATTGAGACATCGGATCGCGCGTGACGGCTCGGGTTGCTTGATCCGCCAATGCCATCGACGCTGGGCCGGAAACGAATCCGCTCGACTTTTTGAAACTCGGACTAAACGTTAATGACGGATGCTGCGTCGGAGCGCTCGGCGATTTGCGTTCCAAACGGACGAGCGCATCGACCGCCGGGGCAACACTGGGAAAGCGTGTCGTGTATTCATTGGAATCGATCCCGTGCCCCAGCTCAGTACGAACACACAGCTCCGCGTCAATCAAATCAAGCAGCGCCGACTCGTCGCGAGCAAGTTGGGGAAAGTCGTCGAGCAATTCTTCGACACGGGTGCCGCGCCCCAATCGATTCCGTTCAATCAAGTCGATGCACGCCAGGTCGGTCAACCGCGTCAATGAGAATTGTGAATGGTCAACGAGTTGCGACAAACGAAGATCGGGCTGTTGAAAACGCTTGTCGCGCAGCCACTGGATCATTCCGTCAAGCGACGCCGTGGTTGGATCAATCGTCATCTTCGACTCCGATCTTCGCCTTGACTCGATCCAGCGCCCGTCGGACTCGCATGCGTGCGGCGTCAGGTTCGATTCCGAGCGCCGCACCGATCTCTTTCCATTCGCGACTCTCCAGCATCATGTCAACCGCTTGGGCATCTTCGGGTCCAAGCAATCTGCGGACGCGGTCCAGCACTTCGCGACGGATCGCGACTTGGCTTGGCGTCGGGTTGGAGTTGCCCAAAGGCATTTCTTCAACACTGGTCGCATCGACGCGGCGAAAGTCACGACACTGGCGCGCCAGGGTGCGAAACGTGTCGAGCACTTGGTTATCGATGGCGCGAAAAATATAACCCATCATGTCTTCGACGGCCACGTTTCCCGCTTCGCTTCGCCGCATCAAGTCAGCCATCACGTCGTTACAAATGTCCATCGATTCGGCTTGGCCCGATAATCCGTATTGTCGCAATCGAGTGCGCGCACGCCTGCGCAATTGGTCACCGTAGCGTCGCCAAACTTCGTCGAGTGTATGCGGTGGTGGTTCGGGTGGCTGAGGCATAAATTGAACCGGCCTACGAGGTGGGCGACGAAAGTCCTAGCGCACGAACAAGGTTTTGCAGATTCATTATGACACAACGGAGTCAGCGAACCGGCGGCGGCAGCGCCTTGCGACCGAACTTTTCGCTGCGACCAGCGTTTTCGCTGCGTCTTGCCAACATCCCCCAAGGCAACCGTCTTCATTTTCGTTGCGGCGGCGGTTGACGTGGTAGGTTTTTACATGAGGAGCCATATTATGAAATCGCTTGGTCTACGCGTTTGTCTACTGGGTCTGGCCGCAACCGTTTTCGTTTCCTTCGCGGGCGAGCCAAGTTGCCATGGGCAATGGGGTTACTTCGGTCGCGGAACGACCGCGTCGCGAGGTGCGTTTCGCTATCGCGGCCCGGTGCTTTCGGTCGAAATTGGCTCACCGTACTCCGGGTCCGCCGGCGCATTTAACTCGTCGCCATACGGCTCGTCATTTCGCCCCAGCTATTTTGACCAATACCGCATGGACGATTCCGCATTCTATTCGACGCCTTCAGTTTACGATCGATATCGCGGTGTCCAACCGTCTCAAGCCGAACTTGACCGCGAGCGTTTTTACCACGACCTTGATCGCACGCATCGTTACACGACGCGCGAAGAACGATACGCCAACGACTTTCGCGATGCCTACACACCGCCGGCGGCAATGGTCGATCGTTATCGATATCCGTGTGTCGCCGGAACGTCGATTCCAGTTGCCCCGTTGCCGATTCCCGGGTTGTCGATCGGACGCGATGAGTCTCGCTACCAAGGATATGTCGCCGACGATGATGTGGCTGTGGCATTGCGAGCGGCGGCGAATCGTTTGCAACGAAGTTTGTCGCAGAAGTCCGACGGCTACGTTTGGATTCGCCAGCTACAACCTGATCGCATCGTCCGCGCGATCGATCGCGCCGAGCATCCTGGTGCGTTAAGCGAATTGGTAACCAGTTACGAAGGCATCGCCGAGAGTCCGCGTTTGGTACTGATATCGCAGGCCGAAGGTTTCCAAGATGTGCGTCGGTTGCTTGCGCAATACGTGACGCTGCAATCGGCTTATCCGAGCGCTGAAACGTTTGAATCATCACCTTGGCCACAGGAAACGATTATCTCCGATGAAGCGATTGGTGAATCGGTGGTTGAGCGAGATCATGTCGATTTGAATCCGCCATCGATTTCGATTCCAACCGAACTGCCGCCGCCGAGCACGAGTCCGGCGATGCAGGAGTTGCCCGGTGACGCCGATTTTGAGCTGTTGCCGGCACCGGCAGCGACGCGCGCCGAATGAGGTTAGGCTGGTAGCGCATATTGACGGTGTGCATTCCCGTCGAGGGCCGCTGTGCCGGGACTGGAATTCGTTGTTAAACTCAGTTCCTGACCAATGGGCCGCTCAATAATCCGCATGACCTATTTTTCAAGGCAGTGTTTGGCCGCGTCGAGGTGACTCGCGAATTCTTGTCGCGATTTTTGAGCAAGGACATCATTAAATGCCTTGCCGTTGAGCTTCGCCGTCGATTGACCGAATAACGCGTCGAGCGAGTTTCTTTGCAATCAGTGCCCGCAATTACCGCTAGCGGGTATCGCAAACCAACTGTCGCCGCTTAGAATCCGAACTTCGGCGGCTGACCCGTTCGGGCGGCAGCCGCACCTTCCCAGAAAATCCATTTTAAAGCGGTGAAGACCATGAGCGGTGACTGCGATTTCGGTTTGGTTGGTTTGGCGGTGATGGGCGAAAACTTGGCGCTCAATGTAGAAAGTCGTGGCTATAAAGTTGCGGTCTACAACCGTACGACCTCGAAAGTAGACGAATTGATGGCGGGCCGCGCTAAAGGCAAAAGCTTCGTCGGCTGTCATACGATCGAGGACTTTGTCAAAAGTGTTAAACGACCGCGCAAGTTGATGATGTTGGTTCAGGCCGGGCCCGCTGTCGATGCGATCATCGACCAACTGCTGCCGTTGTGCGACCCCGGTGACATCATCATCGACGGCGGCAACACCTTTTACCTTGATACCGAACGCCGCACGAAGACCGTTGAAGACGCGGGCCTATTGTTTTGCGGTTGTGGAGTTTCCGGTGGCGAAGAAGGTGCGCTCAAGGGCCCTAGCCTGATGCCCGGAGGCAGCGCCGCGGCGTGGCCACACGTCAAGGAAATGTTCCAGGCAATCTCGGCCAAGGTCGGTCCCAAGAATGACATTCCGTGTTGCGAATGGGTTGGCCCCCGCGGTGCGGGTCACTATGTCAAGATGGTCCACAATGGGATTGAATACGGCGACATGCAATTGATCTGCGAAGCCTACCAGTTGTTACACGAAATTGGCGGCTTGTCGCACGACGAGTTGTACGATGTGTTCGCGGCCTGGAACGACGGCGTGCTGCAAAGTTACTTGATCGAAATCACGCGCGATATTTTTAGCGCGAAAGACGACCAAGGCGGCAGCGGATTCCTCGTCGACAAGATTCTCGATGTCGCCGGTGCCAAGGGTACGGGCAAATGGATGAGCCAATTGGCGCTGGATCTCGGTGTGCCGAGCACGTTGGTCACGACAGCCGTGTTTGCTCGCGGATTGTCAGCACAGAAAGAAGCTCGCGTGCGGGCGAGCAAAATCTTGGGTGGCCCCAAACCGACCGATAACCCCGCGTTGACTGAGGTTTGTAAAAAGCTAGTCGGCGACAGGGCGAAGTTCGTCAAAGCGGTCATGCATGCGTTGTATGCATCGAAGATTGTCAGTTACGCCCAAGGATTTGTGCAGTTGCAGGCCGCATCTCAAGAACATGATTGGAATCTCGAGTATGGCCAGAGCGCGTTGTTGTGGCGCGGTGGATGTATCATCCGCGCCCAATTCCTGGACCGCATCAAGGAAGCGTTCGATGAAACACCGAACCTCGAAAACCTGTTAATCTATCCATACTTCAAAAAGGCATTGGACGAAGCCCAGCCTGATTGGCGCGCGGTCATTGCCACGGCCGCCGTGATGGGGATTCCGGTGCCGGCATTCAGCGTTGCGTTGAATTACTACGACGGATACCGCATGGCACGTCTTCCCGCCAACTTGTTACAGGCCCAGCGAGACTATTTCGGCGCCCATACCTACAAGCGAATTGATAAAGAAGGTACGTTCCATAGTGAGTGGTTGGACCTTCGCAAGCAGCCAACCGCTTGATGCAATTGGCGACAACAACGTGATTCGATTCGATTTTTTGACTACGGACCGGAAGGAAGCTCATTAGCATTCCGGTCGCGGTGGTCGCGTATTCGGCTCTGTTTGAAATGGGGTCTGAATCGTTTTCAAAAGGGTCAGACCCCTATTCAAACAGTGCCTAGTTTCAACTGCGAACGGACGGTAATGACTTTCGAGCCAGCGAACCCACAGGATCGCCCCGATCCCGATGACCGACCCGCACACCTGAGGGCCCGTGTACCTGACGCGGTCGCCGGTGGTTGCTTCAGCACCGGCGTCATTGTGATGACCGGCCCCAACGAATTCATCATTGACTTCCTGCAAACCATTGGCCGCCCCCATCGTGTCGCGGCCCGTGTAATTTTACCCCACTCGGTCATGCCCCAGTTCATCGAAGCGTTGGACAAAAACCTTTCAATTTACCGAGATCGGTTTGGCGATCCGCCGGCAGCGCCGAAACAGGCCAACGATCCCCAGCAGCGACGCCCCACGCCGCAGGAAATTTACGACGACTTGAAATTGCCCGACGAAGTGCTCAGTGGCTCCTATGCCAATGGCGTGATGATCGGTCACGGGGTCAGCGAATTTGGTTTGGACTTCCTGACAAGCTTTTTTCCGCAATCCGCCGTTAGCAGCCGCGTCTTTCTGGCTGCCGGACAAGTTCCCCGATTGCTCGAATCGTTATCCGGCTCGTGGCGACAATTGCAACAACAGCGTGGGTTGCTGCCACCGCCATCGAATCCGCCCCAAGACCAATCGCCGGGTGGCGATCCGCCGCCGTACAACGATCCGCCGCCGGATCCTCCCGCGTCAGGGCCCGAGCAGACTTTTTAGGCAAGAATTTCGCGCTGAAATTGCCGCAGCGGATGAGGTGGGATTTGAACCCACGGTACCCGTGAGAGTACGCCGGTTTTCAAGACCGGTGCCTTAAACCGCTCGGCCACCCATCCGTCGATTGCGAATCTTACAAGCCAGTCGAGTTGGTTGGCTAGTGCAGGTACATCCGGCTGCTATTTTTGAGGTTCGGTGATTACCACCCATGCGGTGCTAAGGGGGTCCCTGAAATCGTTAAGTTGATTTTGTCGTAACTGGTATCGACTGCCTTGAAATTCGTCGGCTACCCCCTTAACCTATGGACGGCAAGGTCTTCCCAAACCTTCCAAAGTGCACGATTTCGCACTTCTGCAACAAGTTACAATCAACGGGCGGGTATCAAAATGAATCGTTTCTCGATCAAGTCGCTCTGCACATCGATAACATTGCTGATGACATCAAGCGTGTTCGCGGTTGCAACGGCGGCAGGTCCAGCAATTCCTTCGCATTTAGTTACGCACCAGTGGGTGCGTGGGTCCGAGAGTGGCACGCTAACCGGCACGGTCGTCATTCCTCATACTGCAGGCGCGGCGCATCTAGTATCTGTTGCTAGCGTCGCTATCGTTGGTGAAGACGGGGCCGTGCGGCGTATCGAAACCAATGCCGCGGGAGAGTTTTCATTCGACGACCTCGGCACTGGCATCTACGCCATGACAGCCCGTGGCAAAGACGCATTTTCGATTGTCGCTTTACACGTCATTGATGCCGACGCCGACGATGCAGATAAGTTTCCAACGACGATCGAGATGCCAGCGGCCAACCTCGATTACACGGTGGTCAACAATGCAATCATTCGTTACTTACCGCCCAAGGGTGTGGCGGTTGCCAGTTATTCGATGAAGTCGGCTAATTTAGATGCGTTGGCCGAAAAGGTTTTGGGTTCTGATTTCTACCGAGTCGGCCAAGTCGCTGGCGGGATGCGAGGACGTATTTATTCCGCTGGCGCGACGGGCGGGTTGCTGCCGGTGGCTGCAAAGTCAAACGTCTTCATCTCACGCGACGGCGAAGAAGTTGCTCGAACCGTAACTGATGCCGAGGGACGGTTTGTCGTTGATAACCTTGATTTGGGGCAATACTCGTTGCTTGCCGTTGGTCCAGCGGGATTGAGTTTGGTCGGCTTCGAATTGGTCGATCCCAAGAAAGCATCCGCAGCGATGGAATCAGTCAATGCAGCCCGCGAAATCAGCGAGAAGTTGGTCGTGCAACAAAG
Organism: Pirellulaceae bacterium; assembly: GCA_041753075.1. Taxonomy (GTDB): domain Bacteria; phylum Planctomycetota; class Planctomycetia; order Pirellulales; family Pirellulaceae; genus UBA6163. The sequence goes on along the minus strand of JBGSVE010000024.1, from coordinate 45,787 downwards.
TTGCGGTTGCGTCGAAGAGTTCGAGATTCAATGCGCTCCAATGCCTGAAGTTATTCAGTGCGTTGAAGAAGTCGAAGTCGCACCGTGCTGTGATTCCGAAGAAGTAATCATATCCGAAGAAGTGATCTCCGAGGGAGAAATCGTTGATGGCCTTGGTGCACCGATTCCTGGCGGCGGATACGCAGGCGGTGGTGGTTATGGCGGCGGCGGCAGCTTCGGTGGTGGAGGTGGCGGCGGTTTCGGTGGCGGCGGCGGCCTATTGGGCTTAGCTGCTGCGGGCGGTATCGCTGCTGCGATTGCCAGTGACAACAATAACAACGCCAATGACTTTTTCGGGCCACTGCCGTCGATTGCGACTAACGGCGGTCTGTAGTTTTCAGATTGATCTACCGTCAGGCTCGGAATAGTGTTAGTTCTGAGCCTGACGGTTTGTTTTTGGTCTCAGTCCTTCGTTGGTCTTAGACATGCCCCTAAGTCAGAGTAGGACGGATCCTATGAAGTCTTTCCTTGCGTTTGTCGTGGCAGCGGCTCTGTTAGTCGGTGTCGGTTGTCAACGTTCACTGGGAACTGGCACGGCATCGGGACCGTTCGCACCGGCTGGTACATCCGCCGTGCCTTCTACCTCACCGCTCATTCCGCTTTCGCCAATTACCGGCGCAACGCGGGTTCCACCGCCGTCGACGGGAAGCTCCTCGGCGGCCAACGGGTATCTCGGCACACCCACCGCGCTGGCCCCGACTTCGTTTGCCGACCCGGCGTCAATGCAGGCGAATAACGATCCGATTACTGGATTTCGCAGCTCACTTGGCGGCATGAAGATCAATGACTTCACCGCCCAGGTGTCGCCTTCGCCCGGCCCTTACGCCGAATCCTCGTACATCGCATCGGCACCTGGCCAACCCATTGGCAGCGGCGTTTACCCAAGCGGGCCAAGCAGCGTTCCTAACGCTAACTCTTTGCCGAAAAACCAAGTTGTCGCGGGTCAGCCGGCTGACCTGATGCGGCCAATTGATCCTGGCTACGTCAATCAACCTTTTGTTAGCTCACCGTCGCCGCAGTATCGTGGCATTACGTCTTCTCCGGTGCAGCCAGCGGTTGGCTATGCCGGGAACGATGCATGGCAGACGGTTCAGCCGGCAACGTCATCGCAATTCAGCTCGCGACCCAGTCCAGCGACGACCGTTCCCGGCGGCCCATCGACGGAACCGGTAGTGCCGTATCAACCCAGTGCACAGACGGCGAATCAGTCGTTGCCTTGGCGCTCGCCGACGACAGCAAGATAACTGCAAACGAAAAAAGGCGAGGCCGATTCCGAAGAACCGACCCCGCCTCGCACGGGGGGACACTTTTAAGCGAGTTGGAAAGTCATGGTGTGTTCCGTGTCCCCGACACACCAAACCGTAGTTCGGATTGCCAGCCGAAGAAGCATTTCGCCAAGAAATCAACGCGCTGGGTAGCAAATCGATGGCAGTAGGTAGCGATTGGAACGGTCGTGCGGCGAGCCACATACTACAGCAGTGTTCTGCGACATTCCGCCGTCGTTAAATTACGACGGCGGAGCGTCGTAGAACACTGTTCGGTGGATTTGGGTAAAAAAAAGAGATCACCCGGAAGAAAGCGGCCCGCGTTCGGATTGACGACCATACCCCTGGGCCGATATTCTATCGCACTCGATGCGGTGGGTACTGCGTCGTAACCGACCCTTGTTTTGGTCGCCCTCAATGGACGAAGGGCTGCGAATCGGTGTGTAACCGCTTCGTGATGCTCTGAACCTGCCCGTTGCAGATCGCGTCTTGCATCTGCTATCTGGTAGCGTGTTTTTTTATACGCGTGGTTTTGTGCCTGGGTGATCGCCCCGAGAAGTAAAGAACGAATGAGTACGACAATTGTCCAGGACATGATTGAAGCGGGTGTCCACTTTGGCCACCGCACCAGTTTGTGGAATCCGAAAATGGCTCCGTACATTTTCGGTCGCAAGAACCAGATTCACATTCTCGATATCCGTGAAACACTTCGCGGACTCTTACGGGCCAAGAAATACCTCAGCCAAGTCGCTGCGGGCGGCAGTTTGATTTTGTTCATCGGCACCAAGCGACAAGCCGGTGAAGCGATCGAAGAGCAATCGCTGCGTTGTGGAATGCCCTTCGTCTCGGAGCGTTGGCTAGGCGGTACGCTGACGAACTTTCGCACGATTCGCAGCCGCCTAAGCCGTCTGGAAGAACTCGAAGACTTGCGTACCAGCGCCAAGATTGACAACTACAGCAAGAAGATGCAGTCGTCGTTGAATCGCGAGTATCGCAAGATGTATCGCAACCTGAACGGACTGCGATCGATGAACCGGATTCCCGAATGTCTGTTCGTGGTTGATCCCGGTAAAGAACGCAATGCCATTCGCGAAGCCAAGCGATTGGGTTTGACGACGGCGGCGCTGATCGACACTGACAGCGACCCGAGCGACATCGATTTGCCAATTCCTGGTAACGACGACGGGATTCGCAGCATCGAAATGATTTTGAAGCAATTGGCTGACGCGGTCATCGAAGGCAAAGGCCAATCGGCTGAAGCGGCCAAGGTCGCCCGCGCCGCCGTGGCCAACGAAGTCGTGCCAGACAAAGACGCCGAAGTCGCCGAAATGCAAGTTTCGGCCTCGTAATCACGCAATCAACCAGGAGGTTTTTCCAATTAACATGACTACTACTACTATTTCCGCTGCCGCCGTCAAATCGTTCCGCGAGCGAACTGGTTTGCCGTTGATGGATTGCAAGCAAGCCTTGATGGAATCCGGTGGCGACGAGGACAAGGCGCTCGAGATGTTGCGCAAACGCGGTAAGCAGTTGCTCGACAACCGCGCCGACCGCGAAACGGCTTTCGGTCGCTTTGGCCACTACATGGGCACCGATAAAAAGGTCGGTGCGATGGTCGAATTATTGTGCGAAAGTGCTCCCGTTACCTCGAACGAAGATTTTATCCAACTCGCCGAAGACCTGGCCAAGCAATTGGCAACCGGTCCCGGTGCCAAGACGGCCGAAGAATTGCTCGCGCAGCCTTCGCCCAGCAAGAAGGGCATGACGCTCGGCGAACAAAAAGACGAGATGTTTAACCGCATTCGCGAAGTGTTTAACGTCGGCCGGATGGTTCGCATTGACGGCACCTGCGGCGGATACCACCACAACGCCGGAACGACGGCGGGCGTGTTGGTCCATATCGTCGGCGGGACCGATGATGCGGCGAAAGACGTTTCGATGCACGTTGCGGCGATGAAGCCGGAAGTGCTCAATAAAGAAGATATTGACGCGGCACAAGTTGCCAAGGAACGCGAAATATTGATCCAGGCGGCGTTGGCCGAAGGCAAGCCGGCGAATATTGTCGAAAAAATGGTCGAAGGCCGTTTGCGACAATATTGTGCCGAGCGAGCACTGGTCGAACAACCGTTTGTGAAAGACGACAAAATGTCCGTTGGTCAGTACGCTGACAGCCACGGCATGAAGTTGCATGGGTTTTGGCACTGGGTTATCGGCCAGAAAAATTGACAGCCTGAATAGTCACTCTACAATTTCGATGCTCGTCAAAACGTTTTGACAAGCGTGTTTCCACCGCCCCGCTCGCTTTCACGTCCCTTGAAAGGGTTTGAACATGGCATCTGACGCCGTACTCGAATTTACCGACGACAATTTCGACACCGAAGTGCTGCAAGCCGAGGGCTCGGTGCTGGTCGATTTCTGGGCTCCCTGGTGCGGCCCCTGCCGCCAAATTGCGCCGATCATCGACGAATTGGCGAACGAAAACCAGAATCCGGGCGTGAAAATCGGCAAGGTCAACATTGATGACAATCCCGGTGCGGCCCAGCGATTCGGCGTCAGCAGCATTCCGACGCTGATGGTTTTCCGCAATGGCGAAGTCGCCGAGAGTTTTGTCGGTCCTCGACCCAAGGCGATGTTGGCTAAGGCGTTATCCGGTTCAGATATGGCCTAATTCGTTGTTGATGCGAAGTCTCGAATTGTAGAACAATTGTCCCAATTGTTTCGGGCGCCCAAACAATTGGGACAATTGTTCTACAATGGGGAACGTCTAGAAGCGATCCAAATGCGGATCGAGACCAAGGTCTTTAATGTCTGCGGCAAATTGCGCTTCGCTTGTTGCCAGAGCCTGACGCACGGCGGCGGCGCGAATTCGCAGCGTCCGCTGGGCAAGCTTTGCCTGGAACTGTAGCTGTGATGCCAATCGCGTTTTGGAGAACGAGTTCGCGATCCGCAGGGCATCGCTGGCACCGTACGCAACCTCGAATAGCTCGTCATCAGCGGCGAAAAAATGGCGCACCGTCCCCGGGTCACCTTGGCGAGCGCAGCGTCCGGCCAATTGGCGATCAATTCTCGCCGCCGCGTGTGGTTCGGAGACGATAACATGCAAGCCACCGGCAGCGCGGACGTGATCGCTCAGTTCGATGTCGGTACCACGTCCAGCCATGTTGGTCGCGACTGTCACGCGCCCCGCTTGGCCCGCCATCGCCACAATCGATGCTTCGTCTTGCGATTGATGAGCGTTAAGCACCACATGGTTGATGTTTGCATCGCGCAAAATTGCGGCGAGCGAGTTGGAACGAAGAATCGTCCGCGTACCGATCAAGACCGACCGTCCGGCGCTCTGCATAGCGCGGATATCGGCCACGATCAACTCGCGTTTCTGAGCTTGAGTTTGACAGAACTGCGGGCGCAGGGTGCGTTGTTTCGATGCAACATGCGGCGCGATCCGCTTGACGCTCAATCCATACACGCGGCGAAACTCCGCCGCGTCTTCGCACGCCGTGGCGGTCAAACCACACGCTCGCGGAATTTGGTTGACCAACTCCTGAATCGTCATGCGTGCGATTCCATGGGCCGGCAATGATAACGGTACGCCTTCCTTGGTTTCGATGGCTTGATGCAGTCCGTCGCCGAGCGTTTTGCCTGCGGCGGCGCGGCCTGTGTATTCGTCGACCAACACGATCTGGTCATCGCGGACAACATAATGCACGTCACGTTGCCAACGTAACAACGCATCGATTGCGCGTTCGAGCGACTGCAGAATCTGCGGCATGGTGAATGAATTAAGTTCAACCGGCATCTCGCGGTGAATGATTCGCGCCAGACCGCGATCAGTCAGCGCAACGCCGCCACTTGGCAAGTGGATTTCAAAGTCATCGCCAAACCGGAGTTGTGTAGATTGTTGCGCCGCCCATTGCAGCAGCGCCGGCGAAGAGGCGGTGTGAACTCGCGCTGGATCGCTGATGACCAGAGGCGTGGTCGCTTCGTCGACAAGCACGCTGTCGGCTTCGTCAACAATCAATTGGTCAATCGTCGGTACGATCGTTGGTTCGCCACGTCGTCGCGACAAAGCGTCGCGCAGCACATCAAAACCCAGTTCACGGATCGTGCCGTAAACAATCGCAGACTGATAAACCGCGCCGCGTTGGGATCGGGACAACGACGATACGATCGCGCCGCAATCGATTCGCAATGATTGATAGAGCGGTTCCATCGCTGCTGCATCACGCATCGCCAAGTAGTCGTTCGCGGTGGCGATAAAAATGCGACGACCCGATTGAGCGATTTGCCAAGCGGCCAGTCCGGCGACGAGCGTCTTGCCCTCGCCGGTTTGCATTTCAACGACGCAGCGACCTTCGAGCAACTCGGCGGCGGCCAATTGGCAAGGCCGCGGAGTAATCCCCAATTGTTCTTGGGCGGCCACGGACTTTGTGCGGCTCGACTGCGACGTGGTCATAGTCGACGTGGTCATAGTAGCAGAAAGACAAAACCCGCTGCCGCGGCCGCTTCCACCAACGCGCCGCGCGGTTCCCAACCAAACGGTTCAATGTCCGTCGAATAAGATTGGCACGTTTGGCAATCGCCATGCGAACCCACTGGGCAATCCGCTCGCATCGTCGCCAATCGGTACGGCAACATGACGGTGTTGGTCATGAAGTGCAAGCCGGAGATGGCGTTGGTCGCGCATCCATAAGTATTGCCGCAGCGTTCCAGGTTCAACTCTTCGAAATACAGCGGACGATGTGATTGATCGGTCGTGTATCTGGCGGGCAACGAAACCGCCGCACCGCTGGATGTCATCACGTATCCCTGCTCGTCGCCAAGCAACTCTGCGGCGCGGCTGGTCGGCGTAACCGCGTCAGCATCAACTGCTTGCACGCGTACATCGGACAGTGGCTTTTGCAATTGAGCGAGCCGTGATTCATTGCGCTCGGTTGCGATATTGGCTGCCTCGACCGCTTCTTTTCTCGCGTCGGCTGCTATTTTGTCAGCCGCCTTTTTATCAGCCTCGCTTTGATCTTCGTCCGCTTCGGCTTCATCAACGTCATCGTTAGCGGCTACGGTCATGTCCTCGTCCGCCTGTGCCGTGATCAGTCGCGCCAGCCCCGTGGCTTCTTGAGCCGCTGCCGACGCGCTCAGCCCAATCAAAGCGCAAGCAACAATCGCCGCTTCCTTGTAGTGGATCTTGTTAAAGATCCCCAAGCATTGATCTTTAACGAGATCCACCACGTTGCTGAGCCCCAAAATTTCGCGACTTTGCATCATTGCCGTATCCCTGTTTTGCGAATCCATATTGCTTAATGATCGAGCCGACGCGATTGTGCCGCCATAAAAATCGAAACAAGCCGCAAAGTCCTCGCAGCTTACACCCCGCAGCGATACAAAGGTTCTTTTACGTTCAACGCATTGGCAAAAAACGTTGGCCGCCAAATGCGTGGAAATCGGCGGCTTTCGACTAGACTATACGCGTCCCGATTGCTCCGCCCAAAGATCCCTTATGCGTCTCCATGCTGACGTTTTTTCGTTGCTTCAGCGTCTGGTCGAAAACCGGCCGGTCGTTAGCCGCGCGCCACGTGCGCGGTGTGGCAACGCGCAACCAACACGTCTGCGCCGTGCACTCCATCCGGCGCTTGGCACGCTTGAACCGCGGTTTGTCCTTAATGCCACCGCCGAACTGAGCGGCCTGGCGCAGCTCGCGTTTTCCAATGACTTCGGTGTCGATCAAACAAGCGTCGCGGTTGACGTTGAGATTCAAACGACGATTGGCACCGCTTCGCTTGTCGTGCAAGGTGATCCGCCGTCCGCCGGTCGGCTCACGGGCGCGGGTGTAATCCCCGGCGACGTGATCGTTCGCAATGGTGGCGTCGTCGCGCCCGGTCCCGGGACTCGCATCCTCACAGTCGGCGGTTTGGATCTCGACGCGACCTCGACGATTGAGCTGGAGCTGCGCGGCAACGTCGCCGGCATTAACCAAGACCAGATTGTCATTGACGGCAGCGTCGCCAGCGGACGTGTCAATCTCGGTGGCGCACGGTTGGACATCGCGTTCAATGATCCCAATCAATTGGCCACACCCAACACGCAGTATGTGCTCGTTCGCAATGACGCAGCCGATGCAATCGAAGGCAATTTCAGCGTCGACTTTGCGATCGATGGCACGCTTGGCGGCGGGCGACGCGCGCTGGCCGAAGGGGATCTCGTCGCACAAGACTTTTTTGGTTCGGGCCGACGTGCGTACATCACTTACGCCGGTGGCGATGGCAATGACGTCGCCATTGTGACCGCTGGCGACGTCACGATTGCGGGCGACGATGTCACGCTGATTAACCGAGTCGGCACGAACATCGAAATTCGCACGGGCGACGATTTCACGTCGGCGCAAGCAGCCACGCCGACGGTTCGACCGATAGCCGCCGTAAATGATTTTCAAATCCGCGTTATCGGTTCGCCGCAAGACCAAGCGGTGTTCATCGACTTTGATGGACTGGTCGACCCGACACCGGGAGCAATTCAATACACCGGAGAAATTTTCTTCGTCGGTGGCGGTCTCGTGGACAACGATTCATTGGTTCTGTTCGACTCCGATTTAACCTCCGACGACAATCCGCAAGCGATTCGTTATGTGCTCGATGGTCCGATGAGCGGTGCGGTCCAGGTGACGACCATTGGCGGAGCGACACAGTTTGCAATTCGCGTCGAACAATTGGAAAACATTTCGCAGCCCCTTGTGATCGCTGATGTCGATGTGCAATTTTCGGACTTCGATGATCAAGTTATCATCGACCAAGATCCGCTTGTGGCGATGCAGACTCGCTTGACCGCGACACCGGTGGTCGGTCGTGGCATGAGTGTTTCGATTGTGAATCCAACGTCACGATTTTCGATCCTGGGCGGCGGTGGCAACGATGACATTCGCGTCCTCGCATTGGGCAACGCAAACACGATCCCCACGGGGCTCGTTGTCGATGGTCAAGACGGCGACGACCGGACTGATTTCGCGAGTAACCTTACGCTTGGGCGCGGTGCGCTCACGGGCAACTTGGTTCTTGCCGCCGAACTTACAGACATTCACAGCACTATCGACACGCGCGGCGGGGACACCAGCGGCAACGTCACGATCACCGGCGGCACCCGCGTTCGCCTCTTGTCCGGTGCGTCGATCCAAGTTGGTGATGGCAGGATCATCATCGACGCGGCGCGAGGCGAATTTGATTCAACGGGCGGCTCACTTGTCTCGACGCAATCAACCGACGCGATCACGATTCAAAATGCGTCATTGGTACGACTAGGTGATGTCGATGCGGAGGCCGGCCAGTTACAAATCGAAGCCGAAACGTTGACGGCCAATATCTCGCAAGCCACCGACTCGCGATTGATCGTCGATCGGCTTGTCGTCGATACGATCGGCGCAGTGGACTTCAGCAACCCGGGCAACGATTTTCGTTTGCTTGAATCGGTCACCGCCAACCAGCAGATTGCGATCACCGATGTTAACGACGTTCGGTTGGGAACCGTGCGGTCGGCCAGTGAATCGCTTCGCGCAATTGTGATCGACGTGTCCGGCGGCAGCGTGATCGATGGTGGCGACGACCAAATTGATTTGATCGCAGCTCGTGGTGGTGTATCGATCACTTCGCAAACCGGCATTGGCGACGGCAACGCAATCGAGACCCAGGTGGCAAGATTGCAGGTAACGGCAAGCGATGTGGGTGCGATCAAGATCAACGAGTTCGACGCGATTGAGCTGCTGAATATTGAAACAACCGATGGACTGATCAATGTCTTTGCCGCGGGCACAATCACGGCAACGCGAGTGGTGTCGATGAATCGCAGTAATGTGGATGACGATCCGGTCGGTGTCGGTCCCCATCGCGATATTCGCCTGTTTGCCGTGGGTGTTTCCAGCGACGTGTTCTTGACCGACGTTCAGGCGCTAGGCGGTGCCGATGTCTTGATCTTCGCCAGCGATGATGTGTTCGATACGTTGCTCAGTGACTCGCTGCGCATCATTGGCGACGATCTGGTGATTGAGACTGGCAACGAAAGTGACGATGACAATTTTTCGATTTTCGTTTCGACCGACGTCAACGATTTGGTGTTTGCGGTTACCGGGCAGGGGCCTGGTGATGTCCAGATCAACGAGTTGAATTCAATTCGACTTGCCGCATCGGATTTGGCCAGCGACGACGATCGATTGTTTACGGCGAACGGCAAGATCACGATCGTCGCCGGTGACTCGATTTTCATCAGCGATGACGATGCGAGTAACGATGGAGATAGCTTAGATGGTGATCGCGAAATTGTGGCCGCAGGTGATCGCGGACAAGTTTTGTTGCAAGCGATGAACACCATCGAGCTCGCCGGTGCAACGCAAATCGTCACGTCGCAATCGAGCGCCGGCAGTATCACAATCAACGGCGAGACGATTGTTCTCGGCGAGCAAATTGAATTCAACACCGGCCTCGGAATCTCGCGCTGGTTTTCGCCGCGCCCGATGGTTGGCCTGGCGGATACTGCGTTCTTTGATTTCACCACCGTCGCAACGAATATTTTGACCCAAAGTGGTGCGAACAACGCGACGGGCAATTTGTCGCTGAGAATCGGGCGACCGGGCGAGCTTGGATTCACCATCGACATCGATTGGGGCGCGGCGACGAATCGTTTTCAGACAACTGACCGAACCGATTTGATTGGTGATGTGCTTTACGACTGGGATCATGAATACACCGAATCGGACATCTTGAATTCGCGGCTCAACGGGCGGACTTCGGCAACCGATCCGCTGCAGGTTCGCTTTGCCATCACGCACCATCCATCGATTGTGGTCACGGGTGCCAGCGTGACGCAGCAGGTTGGTCTTGTCGAACCGGTTGCCGGACGTTTGATCTCGTCGACCGATGATGTCACGACGGCGTTGTTCGACAATGGTACCGCAGCGTTCATCATTCCTAATTTGACGATTCCGGTGGCGTTTTTTCCGGTGCGGCAAATCATTCCCGAGACGCAGCGACCGGAAGTTTTTGTGCGCAGCGAAACCGTTGCGTTTTTTGCCAGCGGCACGGTCGAAACCGTCGAAGCATCCAGTTCGTCGAGCGTCAGTCGCGAAGAATTTTTGCAGATCCGCATCTTGTCACCGGAGCCTGGCGGCGAAGATATAGCCGAGCCACAACGATTGCCTGATGACATTTTGTCGGGTGACAAGCTGAAACAATTGTTCAAAGAATTGCCCGACGGACAATATGAGATCCAATATGTGCTCGGTGACGGAAACGAACGCACATTGCTGAAGACCGACGTGCGCGGCGGCGAGTCGGTGGTGCCGGGTGACGAATCCGACGGTAGCAAGTTGGAATTGAAGCCGATTGATCTCGAAGAGGCAAAGCAGGATTTGCAAGAATCACTTCAACCGACTGGTTCACCGCGGGCCGAAACGTCGCAACCCAATCCGTTTTCGCTTGCTGGCCGTTTTGCCCGACAACACTTAAAGCGTAATTCGCTCGATGGCCGATAAACCGAAACGTAACCCTGGGCAATCTCAACCGCCCGATGCCGCAGATCCCCACGACACCGTCGTGCCCAAGATCGACAAAACCGTTGAGTTGTCGTCGCTGGAGAAGGACCCCGACTTCGATCCGTTTGAAACGGACGTGCCGGTCCCGGCAGACGCGTCTACGGCCGGTGAAAACTCGCCGACGCTCGAATCAACCATCATCCCTGAGGCCGGTCCCAACAACGAAGCGACCGTGGCGCTGGCTGACCTGGAACGCACGGTCGAACATTCGGATGAAGAACTGGCTCGCGGGCCGGCGGTTGATGTGAATCCAGGGGCCAAAACGGTTCCGGTCAGTTACGTTGATCAAACGGTCGAGTTGAGCGACTTGCAGTCGGTTGACGTTCCCAGTGGCTTATCAACGGATGCGACGGTGGTTGAGGAGCCGGCCGTCAAGTCGTCGATCCGAACCGACACGCGCATTGACCAAACGATCAACCCGCGTGAATTGTCCGATGAAGACAACGAGTTTTGGGGCAGCTTGTCGCGCGCATCGGCGGCGATGGCTAGTCAGCTTTCGCCGGCGATCAATCGTTCGTTGTCCGAGACCAAGCTGCACCTGCGCGGCCAAGTCGTGACAACGTCGCACAGCGCGCTGGCCAAGCAATCGGATTACCGGCTCGTGCGTTTGCTCGGCAAAGGCGGCATGGGCAATGTCTATGTCGCCAGGCAAGGTTCGCTTGATCGGCTCGTGGCGTTGAAGGTCATCCGGCCGCTGGACGAAGACAAACGCCAGCGCTTCGAGCAGAAGGGAACGCTGAAACAAGTCGAGCAAGATCGCCGCATGCAGTTCCTCAGTGAAGCGGTCGTGACTGGTGATCTGGACCATCCCAGCATTGTGCCGATTCACGATATTGCCGTCACCGGCGACGACACATTGTTTTATTCAATGAAACGAGTCAGTGGTTCACCGTGGTCCAAAGTGATCGCCGAGAAATCACGCGACGAGAATCTCGACATCCTGCTGCGAGTCTCAGATGCGATTGGTTTTGCCCACACTCGCGGCGTGGTTCATCGCGACATCAAGCCCGAGAACATCATGCTCGGCGAGTTCGGCGTCGTGATGGTGATGGATTGGGGACTTGCATTGGCCAAGCCCGAGTTTGAGAAGCTTGAAAGCATTCACCAATCGCATAGCCTGGGTGGCTCTCCGGCCTACATGGCTCCCGAAATGGCAATCGGTCCGGTCGCGCGCATTGGACCGGCCAGCGATATTTATTTGCTTGGTGCAACGCTGTTTCAAATCATCACCGGCGTGGCACCGCACTACGCGACCAGCGTCAGCGAATGTTTGAAGGTCGTTGCTTCGAATAAGATTCGCGATGTCTCGAGTGACTATCAAGGCGAGCTGATGCAGATCGCGCTCAAGGCGATGGCAACGCGGGCGGAAGATCGGTATGCCGATGTGCGGGAGTTTCAATCGGCGATTCGCGAGTATCGATCGCACAGCGAGAGTATCGCACTGGCCACGAATGCCCAGTCGGAATTGGATGGCGCGGCAACCAGCCACGAGTATGAAGCCTATGCGCGCGCGCGGTTCGGATTCGAGCAATCACTCAAACTTTGGCCCGACAACTCCCGCGCCATCGCCGGTGTGGCCGCGACACGAATCGCCTGTGCCGAAGAAGCGCTGCTCAAGGGTGACTTTGATTTAGGGCTGTCGTTGCTTGATCGCAATGACGCTTCGCATCACGAATTGATCGCCAAGCTTGACGCGGGCAAAGAAGCCAACGCGTCACGTAAAAAGCGTTTGGACCTGCTACGCAAAGTCACCGCCGCATTGTTGGCTTTCATCATTTTGGGCGGTGGTGCGGCCTTGTACGCGATCAATTTGAAACGCAGCCAGGCCGAAGCGCAGCAAATTCGTGCAGATAAAAATGCTCTTCAAGCGCAACTTGAAAAACAAAATGCGGAGGGCCAAACCAAAATCGCCCAGCAAGAACGCGCCGACGCAGACATCGCGCGAGAAGCCGCCGACGCGAGTGCTGAGCAAGCGAGAATTGCCAAAGTCAACGAAGAGGAAAAACGCAAGGAAGCGGAGCGGAATTTAGGTCGGGCCGTAATCGCGGAGGCCGATGCACGGAGGGCAACGGATACAGCCGTTAAAGAAAAGCAAATTGCTGACGACGCGCGGGAAGCCGCCGATCGCCTTAAAGGAATCGCTATCGCCGAAGGTGCCAAAACCAAGTACGCAAATTACGTTGCACAAATCGGTTTGGCCAAAGCACGAATCGACGAAAACGAGTTCGACGAAGCGCGTCGAATTTTGTCTGCATTGCGGAAACAAGGTGGTGAGGAAGGCTTGTCTTGGGAATGGCGCTGGCTGTGGCGACAGACGACGCAGTCGGTCTCGGCCCTGGCCGTGAAATCCCCAGCCATGAATCTTGCCATCGACCCCGCGACCAACGCGATAGCCGCCGTGCTCGACAATGGCGCGATCACGCGTGCGAAGTATACTGCCAATGGTAAACTGATCGCTCGCGACGCTGGCAACGCTGACGTGTTGATTGGCGATGGATTGGCGTCAGCAATGGCCTACTCGCTCGATGGAAAAGCCATCTACGTTGGCACCCAAAGCGGCGACATCGAAGTCTTTGACACGACGACATCGCAACCGCGTGACTTCTGGACCGGGCATAAAACCACGATCAATCAATTGGCGATGATTGACAACGACACACTCGTTTCGGCATCGGATGATCATTCGATTCGCATTTGGAATGTCAAAACAAAAAAACCGTTAGCGGCGTGTTGGAATCTTGGTCCCGTGAAAAAGTTTGCCATCACGCGCCGCGGTGGCGGTTGGTTGATCGTCGCGGCGATTGCCGAAAATCGCACAGGCCGAGCGACGATTTGGACCTTGCAGCCGGGAGAACAAGAGTGGGTCGCAAAATCGGCGGGCGAGTTTCTCCAGCATCAATATCCAGTCTTATCGATCGCGCTGTCACCGACCGGCGAACTGGCAGCCACGGGCGATGCAGGCGGTTTCGTTTACCTTTGGAACCCCAGCGACGCCAAGCCAACGGACTACGGAATTGCCATCGAGAACGCCATCAAGAATCTGTCGAAGCCGAAAACAGCGGGCGCGAAGAATACAAGCTCGGCAAACGCAAAGGTCAGGTTTCGTCCGCTCGTTGACTTGGAGTTGGCAAGTGATCTCGCATCATCAAATCCACTCGATGCGGCCAGCAAACAAGCCCACCAGGATCGAGTTCGCGTTGTGCAGTTTAGCCCCGATGGCAGACGGTTGCTCAGCGGCGGAGAAGATTACTTGCTGCGTGTATGGGATATTGCCAGCGGCAAGCGGCTTGAAAAACTGCGCGGCCACGGCGGCTGGGTTCTCGACGCACGATTCATTGACACGCCGTCAATTGGCGACCAAGGCGAAACCATCGTGTCAACATCCGCCGACGGATCGATTCGCACTTGGCGACCAAAGACGTACGTCAACGCGGCCGTTAGCAATGCGACCGCCGACAACGCCGCCCAACCGCTGCATGACGAAGAAATTCTATCGGCGCGATTCAATCCGACTGGCGACTACATTGTCACGGCCAGTCGCGACCGGACGGCACGCGTGTGGAAGGTCGATCCGGCGACGATGAAGACCCAGCGTGTGGCAACTCTGCGCGATGAAGATGATGCGGTGTCATTGAAAGAAGGTTCGTTGTTCATTGCTCAATCATTGGCGTTGGACCAAACAAACAAACTGCTTTACATCGCCAGCGCCGACTCCGTCGTTCGTGTATGGGATTTGAGTCGCGGCACGCAGAGACACCAAGTCAGCGGCACCGGTTTGAATACGTCGTTAGCACTGTCTAGCGACGGTCGCTTTCTGCTGACGCGTTCCAGCTCGTCCGATGCCAAGTGTTTGTTGTGGTTGCTCGATCCGACCGGAATCAAGTCGCCGGTACTGCGGCACCGATTGGTCGGCCACGCCAAAGAAATCGCCGTCTCGGCGCTGGCGATCTCGGCGGACGGCTCAAAATGTTTTACGGCTGACACGGGCGGTTTGGGCTTTGTTTGGAACGGGCGCACGGGCGAGCCGATCGGACCGCCATTGGAAGCTTTTCGCGGTTATCGCATCAACGCCGCCGAGTTCTCACCGGACGGCAATGAATTGTTGGTAGCCGCCGATGATCTGCAATTGACTCGCATCAACATCAACTCGCGAACCGTTGTGGCGCGGTACGGACATCCGGGATTCGTTACCCAATTCGCGCTTGCTCCCGATGGCAAACGCGCGATCACTCTCAGCGAACAAACCACGACGACCAAACGGCGGTTCGATGCAACGCTTTGGAATCTTGCCAACGGCACCAACCAATTGCTGGACCGCGCTGCGACCACATTGAACATCGGAAACAATTCAACTGGCAGACCTATAAACCAACAATCACGCATTACCGCAGTTGGATTCTCAACCGATGGCAAGACGGTATCAATCAACAAACAAGCGACCGCCGATGACGCGGCCAGAGTTTCAACGTGGACGCTTGCTGGTGATGGTGAAGCCAAACTGGTCCAAGCGTTTGAGTTGCCGGCGCAGCTTGGCGCTCCCCAGGCGATCGTGCCGTTGGACGAATCGCGAATGCTCACGCTCAACGGGGACGCCGGGTTCCTTTGGGACACCAGTAAACGAGAGCTCGCGCTCAGCTACCAAGCCAACGCCGCCGTCCACTCCGCCGGATTCTCGTTCGACTCGCGGTTTGTTATCACCGGCAGCCACAGTGTCAAAATCTGGGATGTGAAGACCCAGAAATCTGTCGCCAAGGTTGAACATCCCCATGATGCACCGCTGACGTGCGTCGAGTTTTCACCAGCGGAGAAGTCCTATCAATTCGCCACTTGTGCCAATGACGGCAGCGTCAAGTTGTTTGCATTTGATCCGTCAGCGACGACAACCAAAGAATTAAACAATTGGACAGCAAACGAGAACAACCAGGCAATCAATCGTGTGCGATTTTCCGCGGACGGCTTGATGTTGTTTGCCGTCGGCGATGGTGGAACGGCGAAGTTGATTGATCTCAATGACCCGCGATCGATCGTGAACTACGACGCGAAAGGCTCGGGAAACCTAATTTCCGCCGCATTTTCACCGGATGGAAAGTATGTCCTCGCCGGTGGCGACGATGATCTCGCTCGGCTGTGGCCCGTGGTCAAGGCGGGCGAATCGCCGCGTGAGCCAATTGTTTTCCAAGGGCACGCCGACCAAGTCGAGGACATCAATTTCCTGGCCCCCGCCGTGGGACCGGTGCGTGTGTTGACGGCCTCGCGCGACAAATCGGCTCGTGTCTGGGATCCGCGACCGGATGAGGGAAACCTTGCGCGCGAAATCTTAAGTCTGCGCAAACATACACAAGGCGTCACAGCGATCGACGCCACGGCGGACGGCAACGTGGTGCTGACCACTGGGCGCGATGCGGATTTAATACTCTGGCCCGCGACGGAGCTCTCGGACTTGCTACCAGTGAAATGATTGCAACATCGCCCGCACAATGCGACTAGCGATCGACGCGGAATTGACCTGGATTTTCGCTTGACCAATGGTCCGAATTGGCAAACCGTCGGCGCTTTCCGAAAGCACCACGCGGACCTGGTGTAGCCACTGACGCGACATTGCGGGTTGCTTTGGGTCGGACGCGATCAATCCGGCTTGCAGCAATTCAATGGCACAATGTTGCACCGGAGTAGCACTCACATCAACCACTTGCCCCGTAACAACGTTGCCGTTTTGCCTTGGTATTAGCAATTGAACGGTTTGTCCGATCTCGACCAGCGATACATCTTGTTGGGCGGCGTAGACAATCGCTTCACGATTTGAATCGTCGCCGACGATGCAAACGCAAGTCCCCGGTTCGATCCACGCGCCATCGTTGACATTGTCCAGCGGTGTTCCCGACCACATCGCCGAATCGTCATCGTGCGGCGTTGCTTCGCGATGTGTGGGACGATAGACGACTCCCGCGCGAGGAGTGACGAGTTTAAGCGCTGAGACTTCTTCCTCCGCCAACCGCAACCGCTGGCGGGCTGCGGTGGCAGCAGCCTGGGTCGCAATCATCGTTGCGGATTGATTAACTTGGGACGTACGCAGAGTCGCCAACGTAGCACTCTGCGACTCGAGAAGTTGATATCGCAACTCGCTGTGTAAACGTTGTTGCTGCAGTTCGTCGTTCTGCAAGATTGCGATCGTGTCGCCTGGCATGACTTCGTCCCCCGCTTTGACTAAGCAATGAATGCGGCCTCCCCGCAAGGCAAATACGCTTTGTGATTCGATCGCGGCGATGGTCATCGGTTGGACAACGGTTCGCGGCAGTGGAACCAGCATCCCCAACGCAATCACGGCGGCGGCGACCAACGGCGGCAGCCAGCGTCGGTTTGGCGTGTTTCTGCGAAATGCTGCTGATGGTGGCACCAAAATCGATCGCAAACCCGAATAAAGCGATGATACAACCAAAAGCATCGCAACCGTGACCCCCAACAACGAGATACCGTGTCCGCCGGCGAATTGGTAGATCAACGCCGCAATTGCGATGATGACCATGAATCGATAAAGACCGCTGGCGATTGCGTAAGCTGCCAACCAAAGATTACCCGCGACTGTTTCGTTGTCGACAAACGAAAGGGGTTCATTCCAAATCACGCGACGAACAAGTTGCTTGAGCGCAAGTGTTGATTTACCGGCCAGGTTCGGCACACCGATCCCGTCACAAAGCATAAAGTAGCCGTCATAGCGCAACAGCGGATTGCCATTGACGACCACAGTGCTGATCGAGCAAACCGCGATGATGACAACCCAGACCGCGCGAACGTCATCGTCGCTGGTCATCGCCCAAAGAATCATTGCTAGCGCCGCCAAGCCGAACTCGGCAATCATCCCAGCGGCGGAAACAAAGATGCGGTGAAATCGACTCGGCAGCATCCAAGCGGACGACACATCGCAATACAAACATGGCACGCCAAGCAGCAACATCACGCCGATCTCGCGACAGTGGCCACCCAAGCGACGACAAGCAATCGCGTGAGCCAACTCGTGAATGATTTTCGCACCAACAACCACAACGATGAGCGTCGTCCAATGATTGTCCGCAACAGCGACCAAGTTCCAACCGGGCTCACGAACCAGCTCGCTGCTGTAAACCATCGCCAAGGTTGCCGCAATCGCAACCACTACGAAGTACGCCGTTGCAAGGCACGAAGTGCCAAACGAAAAATTCGGCAAACAATCTAGCCATCGATCCGGGTTGACGCCGGGGCAGCGAATGGCCAACGGATTATGCCACCAAGGTCGACGCTTGCGCGGGTCGTAGCGTTCTTCGGTCGGCGTAACGTTCAAAGCTTTCGCGGTGGTTGGCCCAAGCAACAATCGTTTCCGTTTCGCGTCAGCAAGAAACCGCACGAGTCCCTCGCTGGTGATGACTCGCGAGGGAAAGTGAATGACACAGTGGCGATGCAAATCTTCCACGCTACGGCAACCATCGGCAAATCCTAGAATCGTAAATTCATCGTTGCCAACGTAGTGATGGTCGCGACAAAACGGTTCCTTCAACACCCAAATGATGCGATTGCCCGCCTGCAAACGGCAGCAAATCAAATCACGACGAAATTGCAGATGGGCGGACATGGAACCTGTTTAAAACAAGCCATTAGAAAAGGGAAGGCACCTATGGCATGCCTGTTCGGTATAAACTAGCGTTTCGCACCAAAGTCGGACAACCGTTCTACAATCGCCACAACCCAAACTTCTCGGACTTTCACTATGTCGATGTTGAATCGCGCTGTTTGCAATCTAATGATTGTCGCCGCAAGCTGCTTTTCGGTCCCTTGCAATGGCGAAGATGTTGCCACGCCAACGCTGAAACCGCTGCGTGCGATGTTGGTCACGGGCGGTTGTTGCCATGACTACGATGCACAGAAAGTCCTTATTCCTGATGGACTGTCGCAAAGCCTCGGAGACATCCAGTGGATCATCCACCAGTACGGAATTGAACGAGACATTCGGGCCGAGGTTTATGACAATCCAGACTGGGCTCAAGGGTTTGATTTTGTTGTGCACAACGAGTGCTTCGGTGCGATGACCGATGCGGCACTGGTGCAGCGAATCGTCGATGGCCACCGCAAATACAACGTGCCAGCGGTTTTCGTACATTGCTCGATGCACTCGTATCGGACCGCAGCATCGGCAGATTCGTGGCGTGAATTTATCGGCGTGACTTCAACGTTTCACGAAAAAGGCAAGCGTCCACTCGACGTTGTGCCAACTGAACAAGGCCGTGCATCGGAGTTGGTGGCATCGATTGGTGACGGTTGGCAAACGCCCAATGGCGAGTTGTATGTGATCTCGAAGGTGTGGCCGGGAACCGAAGTCTTGGCTAAAGCCTACAGCACCGAACAAAAAGCCGATCAACCGGTAATTTGGCGACGCGATGACCAAGGCGTTCGCGTGTTCGGCACAACTCTGGGTCACCACAACGAAACGATCCGCGCTGACCAGTGGCAAAAATTCGTCGCCGCAGGAGTCACCTGGGCGCTAAACCGCGAATGATTCAAGTGCTGAGCGGTGCTGCGTCGTAGGCATCGCGGGTCAAAAAATACCTTGTTGGTTTGATCAATTGAGACGGCAACATGTCGGGATTGTGCTCATCGCCAAGCACCTGGCCCAGCGGTTCGCGCTTGTTTGCTCCGGTAATCAAAAACCAGATCTCGCGGCCTGAATTGATTGCCGGTGCGGTCAAGGTGTACCGATAACTGTCAAATTTCTCGACCCAGTTTTCGACAAACCACCGCTCCGTTTCTTTCAGCGCGAGCGTTCCCGGGAATAACGACGCCGTGTGAGCGTCATCGCCCATTCCCAACAACACCAAATCCCATTGTGGCCAAGTCACCGCACCATGGAACATTTGCTTCAGCGTCGCTTCGTACTGCGTCGCCGCCGAAGCCGGATTGGACGCATCAACCATCACCGGAAAAAACTGGCTCGGCGGAACCTTCGCCGGAATCAACATCGCTTCGTTGACCATCTTGAAATTGCTGTCCGCGTGGTCATGCGGAACATTGCGTTCATCGCCCCAATACCACTGGATCCGCTCCCAATCGAGCAATTGGCCGGCGAGCGATTGATACAGCCGCTTGGGCGTCGAACCGCCGGAAAGCGAGACGCGACAAACGCCGCGGGCCGCGATCGCTGCCTGTGTCAGAGCGATGAACGCCTCGACAAGTGACTCGTTCAAGGCATCAACACAATCGTAGACATCAAGCTTGGCGTGGGTCATTTGAATTCATGCTTGGGTGTGGGAAACGAACCGTCGGCGATTGCATCACGGTAAGCTTTTGCCGTTTGAGAAATCACTTCGCTGGTATTGGCAAGCTGCATCACGAACCGCGGCAAGTATCCGGCGGTAAGCCCAATCAAATCATTGGTGACCAGCACTTGGCCTGTCGTCCCGGGCCCAGCCCCAATGCCAATCGTCGGAATCGCGATCGACAGGGTAATTGATTTCGCGATGCTCGACGGAACACATTCGATCAACACCGCGAACGCACCGGCGCGCTCGGCGGCTTGGGCGTCGGCGACCAATTTGCTTTCATCTCGCTGCACCGCATAGCCACCATCAACATGAATGTTCTGGGGTCGCAAGCCAACATGCGCCATCACCGGAATTCCGGCCGTCGCCAACGCCGCGATCCGCTCGGCTTGTTCGGCACCACCTTCGAGCTTGACGCCGTGGCACATCGTCTCTTTCAAAATTCGTGCCGACGAAACGAGTGTCCGCTCGATTGAAAGTTGGCCTTCGGGAAACGGCAGATCGACAATCACCATCGCTCGCCGCGCCGCTCGGCCAACCATTTCGGCGTGATAGATCATTTGGTCCAACGTCACCGCCAACGTGGTTTCGTGGCCCTGGACAACCATCGCCAACGAATCACCGACCAACAGCACATCGATACCGGCCTCGTCGAGCAACCTGGCCGTGGGATAATCGTAGGCCGTCAGCATGGAGATGCGTTGGTCGTCTTGCCGCATCTTCGCCAAGGTCCGCGTCGTCACTCGCTTGGGATCATTTGGTGATGAAGCGGTGCGTTTGGGGGTCGAACGGACGCTCATGCGATCGGTGCTTCGGCGAGATCGTGGAAAATGGAAATTTGGGTCGCCGCAATGAGACAATGACCTCCGCGGAGTTTATCTTAATGGTTGATTCCGCCAAGCCGTGTAGCGGTCTGGTAGCAAATTTCTGTCTGCTGGCAAACACATAATGATGACCCCAAAACCGCTTCAGACTCCATCGGCGTGCTGGTGGTTCGCCAGCGTCGCAATTTTAATCGCTTTTCCAACTGCCGAGCTTTTCGGCCAAGACGCATTTGACACCGCAATCGCGTTTCGTGGCAAGTTGAAAGATGTCCGCCGTGGTGTGCTGATCGTTGAACGTGAAGACGGTACCGAGACCGCCGTTAAACTTGGTGACGACCCAGTGCACACAGTTTTCATGGCCGAAGCCAAAGCCGCGTTCATTCGTCAAGGCACGCTCGTGCGTGTTGAATCGATGTTTGGTCCCGCAGGCACGCCGCCCGAACCGATCGATGCGGTCGAGTTGTTTGTTCCCTTCACACCAAAGAATAAGAATTCAAACTTTACCGAACGTTATATTCCGGGCGTCTATTCGCTCAGCGGCGAGCCGGCCAATGCCAATGGCAAACCAGCCGGTTTCCAACCGGGCAACTATCGCGTCGTTGGCACTGTCGTGGCGATCAATTCCTCGGGACTCCTTGTCCAAGCGGGCCAACTTCGCGTTCCATTGCCAATCGCCGCCGACGCCAAGTTATTGATTCGCTACAACAGTTTGCAACTGGCCCAACCAGGCGACCAAGTGAACGTTAGCGGTTTTCATTCTCCGCCGGATGAGACGAAAGTGATCGGCGATAATGTGCAGATTTCGACTGATCGCATCTATGGCGAAACGCCCGAGAAACCGTCGCGAAAGAAACGCGGCAAGGATGACGCCGAAATAAAACCAGACGCTGCACCGGAGGAAGATTCAAAGCCAGCAGCGGATGCCGAGTGACAATCCTGCGGCTGGACGAAACAGTCTTGCGGACCACGGCGAACAAGCTTGCCCGCCGTGACCCGGCGCTGGCTGCGGTGTTGCACCGCTGTGGACCGCCGCCGTTGTGGCAACGTCCAACCACTTTCGCGACGCTGGTTCGCATCGTGCTGGAACAGCAGGTTTCGTTAGCCGCCGCCAAATCGACTTTTCACCGCTTGCGAATCGCCTGCGGAGGCCGCATCACGGCACCGTCAATCTTGCGGTTGGGTGATGAAAGATTGCGCAGTTGCGGACTCAGCCGCCAGAAGGCGCGCTACGTCGGCGAGTTGGCTGGCCAAATCGCGGCCCGACGATTCAGCGTGGCGAAGCTTTCCCAGCTTGATGACGCCGAAGTTGCGTTGCGGATCAAGTCGCAGCTTGGTTTCGGCGCTTGGTCGGCCGACATCTACTTGATGATGGCTTTGCTTCGGCCGGACATCTTGCCGATTGGTGACTTGGGATTGGTTAAAGGGATCGCAGAAGTATGTGACGAACCTTTTGATTCGATCGACTCAATTGTCTTGCGATGTGACCGTTGGCGACCTTGGCGCAGCGTCGCAACGCGCATGATTTGGCAGGGTTACTTGCTCAATCGAGGAAAAGATATCGCCACAATCGCATCCGGCTGATTCGTGGATACAATGTTGGCTAGTGGTTTGTCAGGTATGAAAATTAGGGTTTGACGGATCACTAGTGATTGATTGACTTCCGCTTTCCCCTTGGCCCCATGCCTCGTTCTCGTCTCGGACCGCTTGCACTGGAAGCAAAACTCGGCGACTTTCCGTCGCAAAGCAGCGTCTGGCGCGCCATCCATGTTGATTTGCAACGGGCTGTCGCGGTCAAAGTGTTTTCGACGCCGTTTGGCGGCACGGAACAAGGCCGCGAAGCGTTCATGGCCGAATGGGAACTGCTCAAACGGCTGCAGCACCCCGCGATCGCGCGTTGTTATGGCGGTGGGTTCGAGGAAGCGGATGCGTATTTGGCGCACGAATTGATCGAAGGCGAAACGTTGGAAAGCATGCTCGGTCCGCGCGGGCGGATGCAATGGGAATTTGTGCTCGACATTGCGGTCTTTATCGCCGAAGCGCTCGATTCGGCACACGAGTTGGGAATTTGTCATGGGGCGATCGCGCCGAGCAAGATCATCATCGCGGGCATGTCGCCGGTGCTGGTTGATTTTCGCAGCGACCGGGTTCACACGTTGTATCGAAACCCACGCTCATTGACGCCCACCGAAATGTCGCTGCAACCGCCGGAGTTGGTTGCTGACCAAGCGGCCGTGTCGCCGCGCGGTGACATTTATTCACTCGCGGCGACAATGTTTCTGGCGCTGACCGGTCGCCAGCCGATCTCCGGTCTAACGGTTGACGAAGTTGCCCGCAACGTGCTCACTGAGGTCCCGCCGAAGCCCGCATCAATCGCGATGGAGTGTCCGGTTTGGGTCAGCACGGTGGTGCAACAGGGTTTAGAAAAGAACCCCGACGATCGACCGCACGACGCCAAGGCATTCGCGTTGGCGTTGTCCGAAGCGCGGCGACGATCGACTGGGCTGGCCGGTGTTGCCGAACATGCGTCCAGCGGGTTTAGTCCTTTGAAGATGACCAACCAAGTCGATAAGGACGAAGCACGCAAACTGCTGGGCCGCGATTCGCTCGACGCCGAGGTGGCCCGCGATGCGGCTCCGTTTTATGAAAACGTTTGGTTGTTGATTGCCAGTCTGTTGTTGATCGTTGGCTTCATCACCTGGCTGGTTTGGCCACTCAACGAATCGCAAATGCGAGTCCGCGCTGAGAAGCTGATGACCGAAGAAACACGATCGTCACGTGAACAAGCCAAGAGTTCTTACTTGATTCCGATGACCAAGCGGTTTCCCGATGGCGAACATGCGCAGTGGGCGATTGACCAGATTGACCAGATCGAGATGGAGGAAACCGAGCACGCGTTGTCGGTCAAGATCAAACGCAACCTGCCACTGCGCGACGAGGGTGAACGATTGCTCGCCGAGGCGCAACGTTACGAGCATTTCGGTGACTGGGCAACGGCGTTGGACAAATACAAGAGCATGGAGACGTTGCTCAGTGGTGACGAAAAATACGAAACGTATTTGAACATTGCCAAACGCCAGGTTGCCGTGATCCGTCGCCAAAGTTCGGATGTTGGCGAAGCGGCGCGCATGGTCCAGGGGAAACTTGCCGAAGCGGACAGCCACTTTGCGCGCGGCAATGTGGTCGCCGCGCGGGACATTTGGTACAGCGTTGTCGAGTTGTATTCGGCCAATGCCGATCTGGCACCGCTGGTAGAAATTGCCCAGCAAAAACTCAATGCGGCAAAGTAAGGCTGGTAATTTTGTAGAACGATTGTCCCCAATCGTTCTTAACAACCGCATCGCTACGCTGCGATTCGCGTCGCGCGTCGGTAAAAATGTTTGATCGCGTCAACCACGCGAACCTGTTCCTCGACCTTGAGCTCAGGATAAATCGGCAAGTTCAAGACTTCCGCGCAAGCCGCTTCGGTCTCGGGTAACGGCGTATCGTCGAACAAGCCGACGAAACATTCTTGCTGGTGCATCGGCACGGGATAGTAGATTTCGGTGCCGATCCCTTGCTCGCCCAGTGCTGCCTTCATTGCGTCGCGCTGGCCACCGCTGACCCGCAGCGAATATTGGTTCCAAACATGAAACGCATGTGGATCCACGGCAGGCAAATCGACGTTGCCTGAATCGAGCAACCCAGCATCGCGGAACAAACGCTCGTACCGCGCGGCATTGGTTTGGCGTGCTTCGACGGCGGCGGGCAGATACCGCATCTTGACCCGCAGCACCGCTGCCTGGAACGTGTCCAAGCGGCTGTTGATTCCCAGCACGCGGTGGTAGTAACGCGGCCTCATGCCATGCGAACCGAGTAACCGCAATCGATCGGCCGTCGCGGGATCGCCGGTTGTCAGCATCCCGCCATCGCCCATTCCGCCAAGATTCTTTGTTGGATAAAAACTGAAGCAACCAATCGAGCCCCAGCTTCCCGCTGGCCGGCTGTGATACGCCGCACCGATCGCTTGGGCCGCGTCTTCGATGACCAACACATCATGGTCGCCGGCGATTTGGCAAATGCGATCGATCTCGGCGCATTGTCCAAACAAGTGCACCGGAATCACCGCCTTTGTGTGCGGCGTAATCGCGGCTTCCAATAATTCGGCGTCCATGTTGAACGTGTCGCGGCGAATGTCAACGAATACCGGTTTTGCCCCCAGCCGAACGATGCAGCTAACGGAAGCAAAGAACGTGAAGCTTGGTACAATCACTTCGTCGCCCGGTCCAATTTCGGCGGCCATCAGTGCCAGCAGCAACGCATCGCTGCCCGAGGCACAGCCGATCGCATGATCGATTTGACTGTAGGCCGCGACTTCGCGTTCCAATGCATCGACGTCGGGACCGAACAGAAACTTGCCGCTGTCGATCACGCGGGCCAGGACTTCCAATAATTCTTCGCGAAGCGGCGAGTTTCCCCGGCCCACGTCTAGCAGCGGAACGGTCGAAACGGGGCTGGTCAAGTTCACCGGGCTGGTCGGAGTCATGCAATCGCCTTCCTTGGCAATAATTTTCGCGATATCAAAACGCTGCGGAAACATCAGGCCATAGTCTCCGTGACCACCAGCCCGTTGCAACACGTTCGTAGATAACCGCCCAGCGCCGCGATGGTCAAGATCAGGATGTGTTACATTAAATTTGTCCCTCCCCTCTCTCTCAGGAGTCTTGCGATGCGGTATTCAATTTTGAGCTTGGTTGCTTTCTTTGGCGTAACAATGGCGACGGCCGCGGACCACCTTGGACTTCAGTCGCAACCGATTGCGCTAACGTCCGCAGGTCCTCTGGCGTTCGGGCCGCACAACGTTTTGTTCGTTGGCGATCCCAAGGCGGCAGTCGTTTATGCGATCGATGCCCGCGAAGCCGTAGGTAACGCGTCGGCGGTGGCCAGCGATTGGGCGGCCACGAACGTTGAAGACTTGAGAATGGCAATCGCCAAATCGGCGGGCAACGGTGCATCAGCCGACGACGTCCAACTCGTTGATCTGCAAATTGATCCTGAATCGGGCATTGCCATTGCATCGGCAACGATTTCCGATCAACCGACCTTGGTCCACATCTCGCCAAATGGATCGGCGAAGGTGGTTTCGCTTGACAAGGTGCTCGCTTCGAAGGTTGCCTTGCCCGATCCACCGGCGGACAAGATCAGCGGCGAAGGTCGCCGCGCGTCAAACAAGCGAATGGAATCGATCACTGACTTGGCCTATGCCGAAGGTCGGTTGTTGATCTCGGGTTTGACCGGCGTCGAAGGCGCTTCAACCGTCTTGGCGTTTGATTTTCCGTTCCGTGAAACAAGCGTTGGCACCGACTTGGAAATTTATCACGGTGCTCATGGTCGCATCGAAGAAACCGCTGCAGTTCGCTCGTTCGTGCCGATGACTATTGACGGCAAGCCAAGCTTGTTGGCCGGCTTCACCTGCACACCGCTGGTTCAATTCTCGATGGCCGATTTGCAATCCGGAGCCAAGGTCCGCGGCAAGACTGTCGCGGAACTGGGAAATCGGAATCGCCCGTTAGACATGGTGGCATACGAGCGCGATGGCCATCCGTATGTGCTGGTCGCAAACACCGAACGCGGCTTGATGAAAGTCGATGCTGCGAATGTCGCGGGACAAGAAGCGATCACCCAGCGCGTTCCCGACGGTGACACCGAGGGTCTGCCGTTCGAGAAGATCGAATCGTTGCCGGGCGTCGTGCAATTGGCCAAGGTCGATGACACGCATTGCTTGGTGGTCAGCGAAAACGAGGCCAAGCAATTGTCGCTAGCAACGATCCAGCTACCGTAATTTGGATTGCGATTGCCGTGATGGCAGCGGAATTGATAGTCAATCGGATGTTTGATCCGCAATTCCTTCTTCTATCACGGTCGCCTTGAACGTTTCGCCTGCGGAATCGCCGTTTTTCTTTTCGGGCACGACGATCGTGCCCGGGGATGGCGGCTCGTCAATTGGTGAAAACGCGAACAGTAATCATTTTCGCTCGGCGGCACCGGCCGTTGATCTCGTGCAGCGTGCCCGCGTCGAAATCGCGGAGATTGTTCGCGAGGTCGCATCGCTTTCTCGTCGCGACCAATCGCGCGAATCCTATTTTGCGGCGCTGGTCGATCGCACCGTCAGCGCGATTGCGGCCGAGGGTGCGGTGCTGTGGGATCTCGCGTCGCCTCAGCCTGTCGTGGCGGTGCGGACTGGCCGAACGACCGATTTGTCGATCGACCCGGCCGCGGTTGCCTCACACGAGCGGTTGTTGGCCGAGTTTGTTGAATCACGCGTCCCCGCCGTGGTGCCGGCAACGCCGGACGCAATCGATCCGAAGTTGCCGAGCAATCCGACTCGGTTCGCCGCGGCGCTGGTGCCGGTTTTGGAGTCTGCCGCGTTCGAGTCGTCGGCGAGTGTGCCTCGCTACGTTTTGGAAGTCTTTCTTGAGAACGAAGCGGGCGTCGCTACGCAGCGCGGGTATCTGCGGTTCATCGCCCAAATGACGGATTACGCCAGCGAGTTCCTGGCCCGTGAAGAAATCCGGCGAGCTCGCGTGCGTCAAGCGCGTCAAGCGAAAATTGACGCGGCGCTGGTAAGAATTCACGAGTTGCAAACGTCCGACGCGGTCGCGGCGGAATTGGTCGATGCCACGGCCGAATTGTTTCAAGTTGATCGCGTCGCACTTGTTCGCATTTCGCCTGGCAAACCGAAATTGCAAGCCGTCAGTCACGTCGAGACGATCGATCATCGTGGTGCCGCGTGCCGATTACTGGTTCGCCAAGCGGTTGAGTTTCAGTTCGCTGGCGATCAGGTTACGCTGTTTCCTTCGATACTTGATTCGACGACGGGTGAAACGCAAGATACTCCGCTGGATCCGTTTGCTATTTCACGCAGCACCGGCGATGGTTATCGATTGATCTTGCAGGTTGCCCAATCGCGTCCGGCCGATGAGCTTGATGGCGAGCTGTTGGATACCTGGTCGCGTCAAGTATTTCCGATATTGGCAGGTCGTCAGCGACTTGAATCGATACCGTTCGCCAGCGCGTATGCGTCGTTGACACCGAAGATCATCCAGGCGTCACCAACGCCAGTGCGGCGTCTTACGCTGGTGGTCGCCTGTGTGGCGATGGTGACGATGGTGTCGCTCGTCCCGACACCGATGTTGGTCACGATGCCCGCGACGTTGCGAGCCGACGCCATGCGAGCCTATTACGCTCCGGCCGATGGCGTGGTCGAGCAAGTCGAAGTTCGACATGGCCAAATGGTGAATGCCGGTGATGTCCTGGTCCGCCTGCGTGATTGGTCGCTCGAAGAGCAATTAGCAACATTGATCGCGCGGCGCAGCGTCGTCAATCAACGACTGTCACGATCGATTGCCTCACTGGTCAGTCCGGCGTCGACTAGTTTCGCCAACGCGTCGCGCGGGTCGGCAAGTGACGAAGACTTGATTCAACAACAACGGTTGCTCGAAGACGAATTGGCCGGGATCGACGAACAGTGCTTGTTGTTGCAGTCGGCGCAACAGCGGCTAACAGTTCGTGCTGCCGTGGCGGGCAAGGTTGATGCGTGGCAAACCGAGTTGACCGCCAAAGGGCGTCCGGTGCGGCGCGGCGAAACGCTGATTCGCATCGAACCCGAGAATGCGACTTGGATGGCGGACGTGCGAATCGATCAATCGCGCGTCGGCGTGGTATTGGACCAATTTGGCACAAACAAAAACTTGGTCGCGAATGTCGCGTCAATCGCCAAGTCCGACGAGTGGACCGCCGCCAAGGTAGTCCGCTGCACAAACGTGATTCAATCGACACCGCAGCAGCCCGGTTCACTCGGCGTCGAGTTGCGGATAACTGGCCAAGCGGATTCAACGTGGTCGTCGGGCACTCCCGCGACGGTCGTGATTCCTTGTGGCCAGCGACCGCTCGGCGAAGTTTTGTTTTTCGATTTTATTCGGGCCGTCAAAAGCACTTTGGCGAGGTGGGTATGAGCACCAGATGGACGATGCTTGCTGTGGGCTTGTGTGTGATCAGCCATGGATCGCTCACCCGCGCCGACACGGTCGGCGACTTGCGTGTAACACCGACTACGCCGCGGATTGCCACGAACACGCCGGTTGTGGAGAAGCCACAGCCGCAAGCGAAACCGCCGACGGACGTGACAATTGACCATTCACCACTGGATGAATCGCGAGCCGTGGCGGTTCAAGAATCGGTGGTTCGATTCGCCGAAGAGCTGGATTTGCCATCGACGGAGTCGGGTTTGATTGCGGAGTCGAATATGGCGGTTGGTGATAAGTTGAAATGGGGCGATTCGATTGCGCGGTTGGACGACCGCGCGATGAGAATTCGTAGCCGCGCCGCCAACTTGCGTCTGGAGTCGGCAATGCAACAAGTTGGTGATGATTTGGAAATGCAGTACGCCGAGAAGGCGTTGCAAGAATCGCAAGCCGAACTCGATGCCAGTCGCGCGATCTACAACGATGCCGCAGGAGCGATTCCGATGACGACAATTCGGCGGTTGCGATTGTCGGTCGAGCGCGCCGAGCTCGAAGTCGCCCGCGCCAAGAAGGCCGCAGAGATCGCGAAGATTGAAGTCAACTTGCGTGCCGCAGATGTGTCATCGATCGACGAAACGATGCGCCGTTTGCAGTTGCAAAGCCCACTTACCGGCGTGGTTTTGCAGGTCTATCGTCGCCGCGGCGAATGGGTCACCGCAGGCGAGCCCGTCGTGCGAGTGGCCAGGCTGGATCGACTCGAAGTACACGCACTGCTGACCGCCGATCAAGTGTCGCCGCAAGATTGTCGTGACCAACCCGTTTCGGTTCGCTGGACCGATCCACTGACGCAGGCTGAACATGAACTTCGCGGCCGCGTCACGGCGGTTAATCCACAGCGGTTGGCCGGCTCGCGATATCGAATCGGGGCCACGATCCAGAACGAACGAATCGCCGGCGACCAGGATTGGTTGTTGCACCCGGGGACCGAAGTGCGAATGCATGTTTATCCTCGCGCGGTGGCGAAGTGAGCGGCCGAGTTCGCACGGATCTGGTCAGCACCGGCGACACTCGACGCCCGCGACACATGACAATCATCGATCCAATATCGGGACGCATTGTTCGTGCGCTGCGGCGCGATTGGCTGGTCTTGCAAAGCGATGCGACAACGGGTGATGCGGTGGCGACCGGCGCGGCGCACGCGGCGGGTTTATTGCGAACGCGGCGCAGCGAAACTGCATCATGGTGGTCATGGCCGCTGCGCATGATCGCGATTCGTGTTCCGCTGGTGTCGATCGATTCGGTTGCGAAATGGCTTGCGGTGCGGCTCGGTTGTTTGTTTTCACCAGCGGCGATTCTGTGTTGGTCGTTAGTGATTGTTGCCGCAGTGTTGTCGATTGTAGCCGGTTGGTCGCGACTGGAGGCAACGTTGCAATGGGCAAATCAATCGCCGGAGTCATTGGCCAGGCTCGGTGGAATTTCGCTGATACTTTTCGTCGGGACGAAGTGTTTACATGAACTGGGTCACGCCGTGGCCTGTCGCCGTTTGAATGTACCGGTTGGCGATGTTGGATTGTTCTTTTTCTTCGGCACACCGTGTCCGTATTGTGATGTATCGCAGGTGTGGCGAGTCGATTCGCGCGCTAGTCGTGCGATGGTGATGTTGGCGGGAATCTATGTGGAATTGATCGTCGCCTCGATTGCCACAATTGTATGGTGGCTAACGCGCGAGGGAATGATTCACGTGCTCGCATTCCAAACGATGTTGGTGTGCGGCATCAGCACGATTGTGTTCAACGCCAACCCGTTGATGCGAATGGACGGCTATTATGTCTTGTCCGATATTGTCGGCACACCGAATTTGCGCCGCCAAGCGTCGAGCGCATGGCGTGGATTGGTCATATCACGTCTGTTGGGAATCAAGAGTGCGCGGGCAAGACTCACCGCCTCCGCGACGCTGTTGTCGGGATACCACGTCGCATCAACGCTATATCGTCTGTTCGTCACCGTCGCCATCATGACGACGATCGTGATGTTCTTCAGTCATTGGAAACTGTGGTGGGTTGGGTTGGTGATTTTGTCGCTTGCCAGCAGCGTGATCAAATTTCGCTTGACCGGAGCAATCATGGCGGTGATCAAGGGAACTGGTTTTTATCGCGAAGCCAAGTTGTGGCGGCGCACGACGTTGTTGGTCGTATGCTTGGGAGCGGTCGTTGCCATGTTGTTGATGCCGGTCCGGCGCGAAGTGGTCGCTGATGGGTTTGTTGATCTTGCCGATGCGGTCAACGTCTACGCACCGACGGCGGGCTGGATCGCAAAAGTGCATCACTCACTCGGTGACGAGGTCCAAGCCGGCGTGGCGCTAGTGTCCCTGGACGATCCCGACCTGCAATTCCAATTGGTCTCCTGGCGAACGCGCAGCAACGCCGCCAAGCTCGAATCCGACTTTCTCAAACGTCGGGCGCTGCGAGATTCTGCTGATGAAATTGCTTGGAAACTCGACAAAGCCAATCGCGAACTGGTCGATTCACAATTGCAAACACTCGACGATCGTCAATCGCGATTAGAACTGAAATCACCGCGAGGTGGCACGGTTTTCCCACCGCTGAATCGTTCGCCAGGCGAAACTGAAAATCGCGATGCGAGACTGACGCCGCTGGACGAGCGTGTCGGCGAGTTGTTGCCCAGTCAAACGACGTGGTGCCGCATCGGCGACGCCAACCAGCGCTGCGTCAAGCTGGCGGTCAGCAGCTCGCAGCGTCAATCGTTGGACATTGGCGATGTGGTTTGTGCCGTGTTCGATGATGGTTACGTTCGCCGCGTCTGGTTAACGGTTGACGAAATTTCTCAGCGCCAGCCCGATCCGGGGGACGATCCCGAGCAAGTCGATTACGAACTGATCTGCAAGCTTCCCGCGTCGCAGCGGACCGGCACGATCGGGTTGCGCGTCCAAGTTAGGATTTGTTACGATCACGAGCCGGTTTGGCAATGGTTGCGCAGGACGGTTAACGAGGCATTGGGTGGACAAGTCAACTCCAGCGGATGAACAAGCATCGTGGCCCCCGCGAAATACGTTGGCCGACGTTCAATTCGTGCCGCGTCCACATCCGGCGTTGCTCGGGGTCGATGATTTGGTGGCGCAGTGCCAAGTGAGCGCGCTGCGGCGCGGTGGTCCCGGTGGCCAGCACCGCAACAAGGTCAGCTCGGCGATCGTCATTCGTCACCTGCCCACTGGCATCGCTGCCGAGGCGAATGAGCGTCGCGACCAAACGCAGAATCGTAGTGTCGCGATCGAGCGATTGCGTCTGCGTTTGGCGTTTTTGTTGCGCAGCGAACTCGGCGAGTTGCCTGGGTCGTCGCAATCGGTTCCGGAGATTGAAGGAGAATTGAGAGAGCGTTTTCGCAATCGGCCATTGAAAGTCAACGCCGCGAATCCTGATCGTGCGGCCCTACTTGCTCTGTTGCTTGACGACCTGCACCGGGCCGGTGGCCAACCGAGTTTGGTGGCGAATTACTGGCAGGCTACGACCAGCTCACTCGTCAAGTTCGTTGCCAGCGAGCCCACGGCATTGGTCTGCGTCAACCAGTGGCGAACCTTCTATGGCAGGTCGCCGCTTCATCGCCCATAGAGAGTAGAACCATTGGGACAATGGTTCTACGATGGAAACTAGCCATTACAACCGTTGTCGTTGGACCTTACGAGTGCATTGAACCGGAGTTTTGTCGCTATAGTGAGCGGAGTTAATCGGATCGACTTCTGTTGGGGCGTAAGGTTCAGAATACTCGTCCTGGATTCGTCCATTTGCGTTTCGTAAAACGGCACCGCAATGCTTGAAAATGTCACCTCGCTAATGCGCCGAACCTGCGTCGTTGGCGTTCTTGCCCTTGCGGCGTTGTCACCCAGCGGCGTGCTTGCTGAGGAATCAACGTTGTTGCAGTTCACAGCGGGCGGTCGACAGCACACCGGAATTTCGCTGGGCCGTAACGCGACGATCTGGTTGATTCTTTCGACCAGCGGACAATTGCACTACCTGGAAACCGAGGCCGAGTTTCAATTGGTCCAAGAAATCCCCGGGACGTACACGGCAGATAGCTTCGTGAAAATGCGCGGCGAGCTGGAACGTGAGTTTGGTCCGACGTTTGAAGTTGTGCCCACGAAACACTTCCTGGTCGTCCAGCCGCGCGGGCGTGGAACCAAATGGCCGAGCACGTTTGAAAAGCTGCACCTTGAATTTGTATCGCACATGAAACTTCGCGGTGCCACAATTCGCAACGGCAAGTTTCCGATGGTCGCGGTGGTGTTTCCTGATCGCGTCGCCTTGCAAAACGAATTGCAGCGGCAAGGCGTCTCGCGCCAAGGTGTCGCCGGAATCTATATCGCCAACAGCAATCGTGTTTACACGCAAGATAACGGCGCGACGGGCAATATCATGGCCGTGCTGCGTCACGAAGCGGCGCATCAATCAGCCTTCAACAGCAACATTCACGGGCGATTGAACGACACGCCCAAATGGATCACCGAGGGGTTGGGAATGTTGTTCGAGGTGCCGGCGTTTGCCGATGGACGAACGTCGCTCAGCCCATCTTCCCGCGCTCACGCCGAAGCCGTTGCTCGAATGAGAAGCCGTTACTCCGATTCGCGTTTTTCATTGGCAAGCGACATCACCCGCTTGATCGCGGACGACACCATGTTTGACGCGGACCACGAAGTTCACCATGCGTATGCGGTCAGTTGGTTGATGATGTTCGCGTTGTGCGAGAAAACGCCGCGGCAGTTTGCCGAAATCCTCAATCACACGACGTCGCGTCCGCCGTTTGTCGACTACCGACGTGATGAACGACGAGCCGACTTCGAGCACGTCACCGGCCAATCGATTGAGCGATTTGCGGCGGACGCGATGCGGTTGCTGTCATCGCTGTAGCACCGGCAACCGCCATATCCACCGACTCACCGGCGCGCCAGGCCGCCGGGTCCGCTTGGTCGCGAATCACATGCCGGTACAGCGTATCGCGCTCGATCGGTTCACGTCCTGCTTCACGAATCAAACCGCGAATTGCATCGACTGTCAAGATTTCTGGCGTGGTCGCACCAGCGTCGTGATAGATCAATTCGTGTCGCACCGTGCCGTCGATATCATCCGCGCCATAGGCGAGCGCCGTCTGCGCCGTGCCGATCCCGAGCATGATCCAGTACGCCTTGATGTGGCGCACGTTGTCCAGCATCAAGCGGCTGATCGCCATCGTCCGCAAGTCCACCAGTGCCGATGGTTTTTTAAGGTTATCAAGCTTCGTATTCTCCGGATGGAACGCCAATGGAATGAACACTTGAAAACCACCGGTCTCGTCTTGCAAGTCACGCAGCCGCAACAGGTGATCGATGCGATGAAACGCTTGCTCGATGTGACCATATAGCATCGTACAGTTAGAACGCAATCCAACTTGGTGCGCCGTCCGGTGGATGTCCAGCCAGGCGTGAGTGTTAGCCTTGTGCTCGCACAATTGGTCGCGGACTTCTTGATGAAAAATCTCCGCACCGCCACCCGGCAGACTGCCCAAACCGGCGGCTCGCATGTCTTCCAGCACCCAGCGAACTGTTTGCTTGGTTTGAAACTCGAACCAATTGATCTCGACACCCGTCCAAGCCTTCAGATGGATCTGTGGGTAATGCTCGTGCAACAACGAGATGATGTTGCGATACCAGGAGTAAGGACGTTGATGGTGCAGGCCACCGACGATGTGCATTTCGGTACAACCATGCGCCGTCGCTTCCTGGCCTCGCGCCAAAACCTGCTCGTCGCTCATCGCGTAACCCTTGGGGTCGCGCAAGTCGCTGCGAAACGCACAAAACCGACAACGATAAACGCAAACATTGGTCGGGTTCAGGTGCGTATTGATGTTGTAATAACCAACGTTGCCGTTGAGCCGCTCACGCACCAAATTGGCGAGTTGACCGACTTCCTGCAGCGGCACGTCGGGATCATAAAGCAAAATCCCATCGTCGAGCGTCAAGCGAAGACCCGCTTCAACTTTGTCGCGGATTTCGCGAAAGCGAGCGAGCGTTTCGTGTTGGGTAGCGTTCATATTTCAGAGTAGAACAATTGTCCCAATTGTTTGGCACCCTAAGCCAACGATGCTGGCTGAACAATTGGGACAATTGTTCTACAATGGGCGGCTTCGACGACGGTTGGTGTTAATCCCATAAGCGATAACCGAATCATCGACTTATTCGCAACCGAGTTATTTCGTCCAACATCATAGCTTCGCTCAGCCCTGGGCCATGGCGTGGTCGTCCACAAGTTTGAACGTGAACCCGTTGCCGTCGAAATCAACTTCGATCGTCGAACCCTCGGGGTACGTCGTTCGCAACAGCGCCGTCGCCAGCGGGTTTTGAATCTCCCGCTGGATCACTCGCTTCAGCGGCCGCGCTCCATACGCCGGTTCATACCCGTCGTCCGCAATCCGCGCGATCGCGGCTTTGGTAACGACCAAATGCAACCCGGCAGCGTCAAGTCGCTTGCCAACGTGCTCCAATTGCAATTCCACGATGCGGTGGATCTGGTCTCGCGACAACGGTTGGAACGTCACGACATCGTCGATGCGATTGAGAAACTCGGGCAAAAACCTGGCGTGCAGCGCTTCCTCGAGCGCCGCATCCATCTCGGCCTGACTTCCGCCCTCGGCAGCAACTCGCTGGATCACTTGGCTGCCGACGTTGCTGGTCATCACGATCACCGCGTTTGCAAAATCGACCGTGCGACCATGGCCGTCGGTCAAACGCCCATCGTCAAGCACCTGCAACAACACGTTGAACACATCGGGGTGCGCCTTCTCCATTTCGTCGAGCAAGATCACACAATAGGGGCGACGACGAACCGCTTCGGTCAACTTGCCGCCTTCTTCATAGCCGACATATCCCGGCGGGGCACCGATCAATCGCGAAACGCTGTGCCGTTCCATGAATTCGCTCATGTCGATGCGGACCATCGCTTGGTCGTCATCAAACATCACTTGCGCAAGCGCCTTGCAAAGCTCCGTTTTGCCAACGCCGGTCGGTCCAAGAAACAAGAACGATCCGATCGGTCTGTTTGGATCTTGCAATCCGCTGCGACTGCGGCGCACCGCGTTGGCGACGGCATGAACCGCTTCATCTTGGCCGATGACGCGCTGGTGCAAACGTTCCTCCATGACCAACAACTTCGCCCGTTCGGTTTCCATCATGCGGCTGACCGGAACACCAGTCCAAACGTGAACGACCTCGGCGATTTCTTCTTCGGTGACTTCTTTGCGCAGCAAGCGACGGCCATCGTTCGACGCATGCGCCGCTCCGCCAACATTCTCCGCTGCATCGCGTTGTTCGATATCCGAAAGTTTGGCTTCGAGTTCGCGTTGGCGAGTTTGCACCTGCAGCATTTCGCGATACAGCGCCTCGGGGCTGTCGCCGCGAATCTGCAATTGCTTGGCGTCGGCGTCAAGAGTTGTGAATCGATGTTGCAATTGGGCCAACTCTTGTCGAATACCCTGGCCATCGTCTAAGCCGACCTTTTCGGCTTCCCATTGTTCGCGCAAACTTGCCAATCGCTGCTTCAGCGTTTCGATTTCCGCTTCGATCTCGGCGCGTTTCTCGACTGCCGACACTTCGACTTCGTCGACCAATTGGCGATGGGCCAATTCAAGTTGACGAAGTTGTCGCTGGACCTTGTCGATTGGCTCGGGCACACTCTGTTTCTCCATCGCCAAACGACTGGACGCTTCGTCGATCAAGTCGATTGCCTTGTCAGGCAAAAACCGATCGGCGATGTAACGATTGGACAACGTCGCGGCCGCCACAATCGCGCTGTCCGTGATCCGTACACCGTGGTGGGCTTCGTAACGGGGCTTCAATCCACGCAAGATCGCGATTGTGTCATCGACGGTCGGCTCGCCGACATAAACCGGTTGGAAACGTCGCTCCAGCGCCGCGTCTTTCTCGATGTGTTGGCGATATTCGTCAAGCGTTGTTGCACCGATACAGCGTAGCGCCCCGCGCGCAAGTTCGGGCTTGAGCAAATTGGCCGCGTCCGCAGAACCTTCGGCTTTGCCCGCACCGACGACCAAATGCAGTTCGTCAATGAACAGAATTACCTTGCCGTTGCTGTCCTTGACCTCGCGCAACACAGCCTTGAGGCGTTCCTCGAAATCACCCCGAAACTTTGCTCCGGCGACGAGGGCACCCATGTCGAGCGAAATGACTTTCTTGTCTTTCAAACTTTGCGGTACGTCGTTCTCGAAAATCCGCAGCGCCAAACCTTCGGCGATCGCGGTTTTCCCAACGCCCGGTTGGCCAATCAACACCGGATTGTTCTTCGTTCGGCGCGACAACACCTGAATAACGCGGCGGATTTCTTGGTCGCGGCCAATGACGGGATCGAGCTTGCCCTGGCTGGCCAATTGCGTCAAATCCATCCCGTATTTTTCCAACGCCTGATATGTCGCTTCCGCGTTCTGGTCCGTTACTCGCGCCGAACCGCGCATCGCCGCCATCGACTTGAGCACATCGTCCGACGTGACACCGGACAGTTGCAACAACTGCTTGGCCTTAGACTCGACTTTCGTCAAACCGATCAACAATTGCTCGGTGCTGACGAATTCATCTTTGAGTGTCGTCGCTGAATCGGCGGCGGCGTCAAAGACTTTCTGCAACGCCGGTGCGACCTGTGGTTGGCGTCCGCCGCTGACCTTCGGCAACTTCGCCACTTCGCTTTTGACAAGCCGATCAAGCTGGACCAAATCGACGCCGATTTTGTCGAGCAGCGGACGGGTTAACCCTGCGGATTCATCCAGCATCGCCGACAGCAATTGCAATGGATCGATCTCGGGGTTCCCCGCCGACGCGGCCCGCGCTTGAGCATCGGCAACGAGACCCTGGGCTTTGGTCGTTAGTTTGTCAAAACGAAATGGCATAGGTCCACTCACCGAAAACTAATCTTTTACTTCGAACTCGGCGTCGATCGCATCATCGTCCGATGCGGCCGCACCGGCGGCAGGACTTGGCTTGTCCTCGGCCGACTCGGCACGTTCGTACAGAACCTTGCTAAACGCCTTCAATGCGGCATCCAGTTCGTCGGTCGATTGCTTGATCGCCAAAACATCGGCTGCGCCAGCGGCCAACTTGACCTTCTCGATCGCCATGTTCATCGGTTCCTTGTCGCCGTCGGTCAACTTGTCGTCGTTGTCCGTCATCAGCTTTTCGGATTGATAAACCATCTGACTGGCCTTGTTGCGGGCCTCGGCCAATTCAAACTCGCGCTTATCGTCTTCGGCATTCGCCTCAGCGTCTTTGCGCATTTGTTCGATTTCGGCGTCGTCCAAGCCAGCGGCTTCCTTGATCTCCACCTTCGCTTCTTTTCCGGTGCCAAGTTCTTTTGCCGAAACGCTGAGTATGCCGTTTTGGTCAATGTCGAACTTGACCTCAATCTGTGGCACACCGCGCGGTTGCGGCGGAATGCCTTCAAGATTGAATTCGCCGAGCAACCGGTTGCTTGTCGCCATCTTCCGCTCGCCTTGGAACACGCGAACGGTTACCGCCGTTTGGCCATCCGCCGCCGTGCTGAAGACGTTCTTCTTTTCCACGGGAACGGTCGTATTGCGTTCGACCAATGCCGTCATCACACCGCCTTCGGTTTCAATGCCGAGGGTCAGCGGCGTCACGTCGAGCAACAGCACATCGGTACGGTCACCGGCCAACACGCTAGCCTGTATCGCTGCGCCCACGGCGACAACCTCGTCTGGGTTGACGCCTTGGTGAGGTTCCTTGTTGAACACTTGGCGAACCAATTCGCGAACCTTGGGAACGCGAGTGCTGCCGCCGACCAAGACGACTTCGTCAATGTCCGACGGTTTCATGCCGGCATCTTCGAGCGCTTGCAATAACGGCTTCTTGCACCGGAGCACCAATTCGTCGATCAATTCCTCGAACTTGGCTCGAGTGATTTTCATCGTCAAGTGCTTCGGCCCAGTCTGGTCCATCGTGATGAACGGCAAATTGATGTCAGTCTCGGGCAACGAGCTGAGTTCCTTCTTGGCCTTCTCGCAAGCTTCCTGCAACCGTTGCAACGCCATCGGATCATTACGCAAGTCGATTGCGTACTCTTTCTTAAATTCGCCGGCAACATAGTGGATGAGTGCTTGATCGAAGTCATCGCCGCCAAGGTGAGTGTCGCCCGAGGTGCTGATGACTTGGAACACACGGCTTTCGTTCTCGCTGTCGCCGCTGTCGGCAACTTCGAGCACGCTGACGTCGAATGTTCCGCCGCCAAGGTCAAAGACGATAATCTTTTCATCCTTTTTCTTATCAAGACCGTAAGCCAACGCCGCCGCGGTCGGTTCGTTGATGATTCGCATCACTTCGAGCCCAGCGATTTGGCCAGCGTCCTTGGTCGCTTGTCGTTGGCTATCGTTGAAGTAAGCAGGCACGGTGATGACCGCCTTGCTGACCTTATGGCCAAGGTAGCTCTCAGCCGACTCCTTCAATTTCCGCAATACTTTCGCGGAGATTTCTTGAGGCGTGTATTCCTTGTCGCCAACCTTGATCTTGACGTACTCGTTGGCACCGCCCGTAATGCCGTACGGCACCATCTTTTCTTCGGACTGGACTTCGCTGTGACGGCGGCCCATGAATCGCTTGGCCGAGTAAACGGTTCGTCGCGGGTTGGTCACCGCTTGGCGACGCGCCGGTTCGCCAACGATCGTATCGTCCTTGTCATTGAACGCCACAACGCTGGGCGTTAACCGATTTCCTTCCGCATTCGGAATCACCTTCGGCTCGCTGCCTTCCATGATTGCGACAACGCTGTTAGTGGTGCCGAGGTCAATGCCGATAATTTTTTCGCCTTGAGCCATAAGGTGCTGCTCCGCTGGTTGAGTTGGTTAGGTTGTGTTTCAGGCCGCTGCTGACGGCAAATACAAAGATCGAATGTTCTGCAATGGCAACAACCGTGCCAGACTGTGAAATTGAGCGCCGTGTCAGCGAAAACTTCGCCGACTTGGCCGTTTTAATTGTGTTTCGCGTTGACTGCCCAGTCCTGAATTTCCACTGGCCAGTCCACAACGCCGCCCAATTCTGCCACTTTATCCCCAGGCCATTTGGCGTTTCCGCCGTGTTTTGTCAGAATGACAGCCGAGTGTTCTACGACGCTCCGCCGTCGTATCGTGACGACGGCGGAGTGTCGTTAGAACACTGATAACGACCTACGACGCATTTTTTGCATGACGAAAGTTTTCCCTTTGAAATCGCCGACCGATTCACCGACGCGCGCTTGCGATAACATTGCCCAGCTTGATTCGCAACTGATCCAACTGCTTGCCCAACGAATCGAAGCGATCCGCCGCGGCGAACATACGATGCAATCACTGGCCCAGACCGAAGCCTCGGCGCTGGCGGGTGAAACCGATCCGGAGGCGCGCGAGCAAGTCGGTGCGTGGTTGCGTCACGCCACCTCCATCGCGCTGGCACAATCCAGTCGCCAAGGCGTCGCCTACCTCGGACCCGAATACAGCTACAGCCACTTGGCCACCATCAAGGTCTTCGGCGACGCGTATCCTATGGCCGCGGTCGCGACGATTCCTGCCGTGTTCGATTCGATCTTGCGCGGTGACGCTGCGGCCGGCGTGGTGCCGATCGAGAACAGTACGGACGGCCGCGTCGTCGATACGCTGGGCATGTTCGTGCGCGTTGATGTCAAGATCTGCGGCGAGGTGCTGTTGCCGATTCATCACAACTTACTCAGCCGCTCGCCGCGTGAGTCAATCACCGAAGTGCATAGCAAGCCGCAGGCGCTGTCGCAGTGTCGCGGTTGGTTGGCAAGTCATTTGCCCAAGGCGAAGTTGGTCGAGATCAGCAGCACAGCGGCGGCGGCCGAGTTGGCGGCCAACCGTCCGGGCGTCGCAGCGGTGGCCAGTATCGAAGCCGGACGCCAATACGGTTTGGACGTGATCCAAGCCGGTATCGAAGAC
The DNA here is from genome assembly GCA_041753075.1 of Pirellulaceae bacterium. Classification (GTDB taxonomy): domain Bacteria; phylum Planctomycetota; class Planctomycetia; order Pirellulales; family Pirellulaceae; genus UBA6163. The sequence continues at coordinate 4,819 of JBGSVE010000024.1, read as the reverse complement.
AACCCCAACAACGTCACACGGTTCGCGATCCTGGGTCGCGATTTGCCGCCGCCGACTCCACCCTCACTTGGCACCGATAAGACCGCGATCTTGTTTCAAGTCGCCCATCGTCCTGGCTCGCTCGCCGACGCAATGATGATCTTCAAGCAAGCCGGCTTGAACCTCACTTGGATCGAATCCTTCCCCGTGCCCGGCACCAGCGCGGAGTATCTGTTTTTCGTCGAAGTGCTTGGCCATGTGTCCGATCCGGCCGTAGCCAACGCAATCGAGTCATTGCGTGCGATCACCATGCGACTAAACCTCCTGGGCTCATACCGCAAACACGCCGCATGATCTCAACTTCAATTTCCAGTAAAAAAATTGTAGAACGGTTGTCCTCAACCGTTTGGGAACGCGCAAGCAGCCCGAAACAGTGCCTAAATTAAGAACGAATTGATGGTTGATTTCAAAATAACGGGCGAAGTGCTTTGGACGCGGATGGAGCGAGCGGTGGAGAACGTTAATGATCGGCTGCGAAAGACCGTCAGGATTCTTGAAGAGGGCAAAGTTCCCTATGCGGTAATTGGCGGTCATGCCGTGCGTGCCTGGGTCGCACAAGTGGACGAGTCCGCCTTGCGAACCACTCGCGATGTTGACATTCTCGTCCGCCCGGCGGACCTCGATTCGATGATCCGCGTCATGACCGCCGCCGGCTATCATTATCGCAACACGTCGGGATTGGACATGTTTGTCGAGCATCCGGATGCCTCCGCACGCGATGCCGTTCATGTTCTGCTGGTTGGCAACGTGGAACGCGGTGGTGAGCCGAACCCCGACATCGTGCCAGCGGCGCGAGCAAACGACTTTCAAACCGTTGCACTAGAGACACTTGTGAGAATGAAGCTAAATGCATTCCGCCGCAAGGATCAAGTTCACCTATTGGATATGATTTCGCTTAACATGATCGATCGCTCCTGGCTCGATCGCTTCCCGGAACCACTGCGGCTTCGATTGGAAGAACTTCTCAACGATCCTGATGGCTAAGCTAACCTGATCGACACCGCCGCATCTTCGGTTTCGAGCTCACCACCGCCGCTCAGCGGAACCTCAACGATGTCGATCGCCAACGTCTCACCGGCGATCAACTCGCGGTTCGCCAGAATCGCTTGCTTGACTTCATCCGTCTTGGGCACGATCCCAACTTCGATCCGGGCGATGTAATCACAACGAATCTCTTTTCGCAAACTCTGGATCGCGCGAATCAAATCCTTCGCAATCCCTTCGCCGATCAATTCCGGTGTCAACTCGGTTGCCAACACGACGACGCAACCCGTGCCCTCGGCCGCGGCCCAACCCTCGCGTGCCTCCAACCGCACGGCGATATCTTCAGTGTCCAATTCAATCTCGCCACCGGACGTGGCGAGCGTGATCTTGCCATTGGCTTTCAACATCGCCAACAACTCGCCACCGTCGGCAGTCGCTAGCGCCGCCTTGATCGCCTGCAGATTCTTGCCAACGCGCGGTCCCAGTCGCTTGAAATTCGGCACCACTTCGTAACGCACGTATTGGTCACCTTCAGTCGTATAATCAACCTGCTTGACGTTCAACTCGTCACGCACCAGTGCATCATGGCTGCTCAACCAATCGATGGCTGTCGCGTCGGACAAGACAACTTCGACACGCGACAACGGTTGGCGAACCTTTAAGCTCGCCTGCGATCGCGCCGCGCGGCCCAGTGACGCAATCTCGCGCAGCTGCTTCATGTTTTCACTCAGCGCCCGATCCACCTGCCCCGCATCTGCCACCGGATAATCGCACAAATGCACGCTCTCACGCACCGCCGACTCGTCACCACCGCTTTGTACAAACGGTCGGCGAAGCTCTTGCCACAACGTCTCCGCCAAAAACGGCGTGAACGGTGCGATCAATTTTGTGATCCCAATCAACGATTCGTACAACGTCCAAAACGCATCCAACTTGTCGGAGTCAAATTTGTCGCTTGACCAAAACCGATCGCGACTGCGGCGGACGTACCAATTGCTCAACGAATCAACCAGTGACGTAATCGCCGCCGCGGCGTTGTAATTGTCCAGCACATCCATTCGCTCGACGATCACTTGCGTCGCCTGATGCAGCTCGCTGATCATCCAACGATCGATCTCGCTGCGCTGCGATACCGGGCGATAACCACGCGCCGCCGCGAACGAACTTGACTCCAATTGCGGTGACGAACCGGCACCGACCGTGGGATCAAACCCATCGATTTCGGCGTAGATCGTGAAGAAGCTGAACACGTTCCACAACCGCAACAAAAACTCGGGGATCGATTCGCGAATCGATTGTTCGCGATAACGGATCGCCGTCCACGGCGGTTGGCCGCTGAAGAAAAACCATCGCAGCGCATCGGCACCATACTTGTCAAAGATCTCAGTCGGCTCGCGATAGTTCCGCTTTTGCTTCGACATCTTTTGATTGTCTTCGCCAAGCATCAACCCCAGCACGATGCAATTGCGAAACGGATGCGGCCCGGTCTGCTCCGGTGCAGCAACTGGTTTTCCTAGTGCAGCTTGTTCGGCGACCGCTTGTGGCGAAAACAACAACGTGCTGATTGCCAATTGGCTGTAAAACCAACCTCGCGTCTGGTCGATCGCTTCGCTGATAAAATCGGCGGGAAATTGATCGCGAAACAGTGACTCGTTTTGATGCGGCCAGCCCAGTTGAGCAAACGGCATCGCACCGCTGTCGTACCAGCAATCGATCACTTCGCTGACGCGCCGCATCGTCCCGCCGGCGGCGAATGGCGAGTCGTAGGTGACCGCGTCGATGTATGGCTTGTGGACCCGCAAATGGTCGACCAACTCAGGGTTTGCTGTCTTCGCTGCGGCCCAAACCTCGGTGCCCGCGATGCCCGGTTTGGCGAGCAATTCGTCGTAGCTGGCGATGGCCTCGGCACGACCCGATTGGTCACACACCCAGATCGGCAGCGGTGTGCCCCAGAACCGCTCGCGCGACAACGCCCAATCGACGTTGGACCTCAAGAAATTACCAAACCGGCCATCGCGAATATGCTCGGGTTGCCAAGTGACTTGAGCGTTGTTGGCCAACATCGCATCACGGAACTGCGTCGTGCGAATGAACCAACTGCGCCGCGGATATTGAATCAACGGATCCTGGTCGGCGCGCCAGCAGAACGGATATTGGTGTAGGTATTGCTCGAGGTGAACCAAAAGGCCAAGCTCTTTGAGCTGGCGAATCAGCGGTTTGTCGGCGTCCTTGACCCAAGTCCCCTGCAGCTCGGAAACCAACTCGGTGAACTTGCCATCGGGCCCGACGGCACAAAACAATTCGAGCGACTCGGGGTCGGCGAACTGCTTACGTTGTTCGGCGAGCACTTCAAAATCCGCTTCGCCGAACGCGGGTGCCATGTGGACCAAGCCCGTGCCTGTGTCGGTCGTCACCATCTGTGCCGCAACGACACGAAAGTATTTGTGAATCGTTTTGCCACTGGCAAGCTTCGCCGTTTCGCCCGCGAATTGACGATACGTCGCAAACGGTGGCTCGTACCGCAAACCGACAAGCGATTGGCCGCTGGTCGTCGATACAACGGTCAACTCACGCTTCAACTTTTGCCCCAGCGTTTGGACCAGCTCCGACGCAACGATCAACTCGCCAACCGCGTCGCCGTCACGAACGATCGAATACTCGAGCTCGGGATTCACGGCGGCGAATTGGTTGCTTGGCAACGTCCACGGCGTCGTCGTCCAGACAACCAGACTTCGATCCGGTTGATCGACCAATGGAAAGCGAACGTAGACGCTGGGATCGCCGACTTCGCGATAACCTTCACCGACTTCACCCGCCGACAAAGCCGTGCCGCCTTGTGCCCACCACCAAACGATCTTGTGGCCTTGATACAACAGCCCACGATCAAACAGATTCTTCAAACTCCACCAAACGCTCTCGACGTAGCTTTGATGGTAAGTGACATAGGCGGCGTCCAGATCAACCCAAAAGCCAAGTCGCCGCGTCAGCGTTTGCCAGGCCTGCATGTATCGCCAAACGCTGCGTTCGCATTTTTGGATAAACGGCTCGATGCCGTATTTCAAAATCTCTTCTTTGCTGTGGATGCCGAGTTCCTTGCCGACCTCGACCTCGACGGGCAAGCCATGCGTATCCCAACCGGCCCGCCGATCACAACGAAACCCACGCATCGTCTTGTAGCGTGGAAAAATGTCTTTGATCGAGCGTGTTAAACAATGCCCCGGGTGCGGCATTCCATTGGCCGTCGGCGGACCTTCGTAAAACACAAATGACGCAGCACCGGATCGCTGGTCCAGCGACTTTTGATAAATCTTGGCCTCATCCCAAAACTGCAACACATCCAATTCTTGTTGCGGAAAATCGGGATGATTACTGGCGGCACGAAAAGCGGACACGGGGTTCATCCTTGGGCATCATTCCACGACATCATCAACACCGCCCTCGGGATCAATCTCAGGATCAATTTCGACGTCGTCGATGTCCTCGATGTCATCGATGTCATCGATACTGGAGCTGCCACCGCTGCTCAGCCCAAACTCGGCGCTGATTTCGTCTTCGATCTCGATCTCATAGTCGTCATCGAGTTCCTCTTCAAAATCGTCGTCGAAGTCATCGTCGAAATCGTCTTCGTCAATGTCGTCGAAATCATCGAAGTCGTCGTCATCCTCGACCGGCGCGGCCTCGGTCGATTCTTCCTCGTCGTCCTCGAAGCCGGACAGCTCGGCTTGGACTGTGCTGTCGCCCAACGCGATCGTGCTGCCGCCCGGCGCGATCGTGCTGCCGCCCGGCGCAATCGTGC
>JBGSVE010000023.1:0-44275 GCA_041753075.1 Pirellulaceae bacterium | reverse complement strand
CTTCACGAAAAGCCCTTCTCGACCGAGTAACCCATGCAAGCGAAAACACCTGAACTTGAAAGAAAGCTTTGCTTTCAAGTACGCCATTTTTGCCAAGCGGTGTTGAGGCCAAACAATCGTCTATCAAGCTTTGATCTGGCTCGACCTTGCGCAGCATGAGATGTGGCATAGTAGAAACGAGACATTCCGAAAAAGCATCGTGTTGGAAGGGGACGATATTATCCCCTCAACAGAAGGTGGTCAACGAGGTCGATCAAAAACCAGGCTGACAAGGAATATCACCTTGCAACATCAACTGAGGCGTTCGACCGTAGATACGCCAATACAGATTGTGGAATGGAAAACGTATACAGGTCAATCGCGCGCAACGTCGTGTCGTTGCTCTCTAACACCGAGCTCAACGCATCTTGTGATGATACGCCGAAACCGACTGTTACGCCATCGCTGCGTCTGATGACAAGAGTGCCGATCGCATGGCAATCTTCTTGCAAACCTTCGCTCTTGCGTACAATGGAGCCGAGCAGCTCGTTGCTGATTTCTTTGGGGCCTTGACCACAGCAAATCTGCTGACGCAATGCAATGTAAAATTGATCACACATGTTGCACAATTCTTGAACGGGTGATAGGTCAGAGCGAATTGTATCCATTACCGTTGCCAGAGCATAGGCTGAATCGTAACTCAATTCCAGCCTGCGATGGCTCCGTCCACAATAATCACTATCGACATGAAATAATATGCCGGCACAACGACTGCCAGATTTTCCGCCAAACCGCCGGTCAGTGTCAGCTTAAGACCGGCGCAAGTGTTATCGTCGTTTCAATTAGATCCATCAGTGACTATAAAGTTCCCTTTTGAGTTCCTTTACTAGGTTCTACGGCTAGCGGCGAAAAGCGTTCGATTGCTCGCGGTGCGGCGACAAATTGGACGACGTCGGTTACACCGGAACGGTGATGGTTTCGACGAGGTCGCCGATGATGCGTTCGACACTGTCGCGGTCCAGCGCCCCGATCACCGCAGATGGTGCGATGCGGTGCGACAGTACCGCGCCCGCTAGATTCTTGATGTCGTCGGGCGTTACGAAGCTGCGCCCTTCGGTGATCGCGCGCGCCTGACAACCGCGATAAAAACTCAGTGCCCCTCGCGTGCTGACGCCGACGCGAATGCTTGGCGTCTGTCTTGTCTTGTCGACAATCTCAAGTAAGTAGTCAACCAGCGATGGCTCAAACTCGACCGCGCGAACGGCAAGTTGGGCTTCACGAACCGCTTCCACGGAAACAACGGCGGGCAGATCCTCGACCGGTTCACCGGCGCGGTGTGACTTCAGCACTTCACGCTCGACGTCTCGATCCGGATAACCAATGCTGATGCGCATCAGGAAGCGGTCCATCTGGCTTTCGGGCAACGCATACGTGCCGTCGAACTCGAACGGATTCTGAGTGGCGATCACAATGAATGGTTTGGGCAACGGATGCGTAACGCCGTCGACCGAGACCTGGCCTTCACTCATGGCTTCGAGCAGAGCGCTTTGTGTTCGCGGTGGAGCGCGGTTGATTTCGTCGGCCAAGACAACGTTCGAGAACACGGGGCCACGACTGAATTCGAACTCGCGCGTGTCCGAACGGTAGATCATGCTGCCGGTGATGTCGCTGGGCAGTAGGTCGGGTGTAAACTGCAATCGCGAGAACACACCGGCGATACTTTTGGCCATTGCTTTGGCCGCTAACGTTTTGCCGACGCCCGGCACGTCTTCGAGCAACACGTGGTCGCCCGCCAAAACAGCGATAACCAGCGAGCGAACAACTTCGGGTTTGCCCAGGACAACGCGTTCGATGTTTTCGCGAAGGACTCGCGCGGTCTGATAAGCCTGCTGCATAATGCTCTAGTGCGTCGGTTGGCGACGAAGAAATTGGCCGTGTGATTGGTCGCCAACGAACTTGCCGTCGCGAACCTGGACTTGGCCACGAACCGTGACCACGTCGCTGCGACCTTCCAGCGGCCAACCTTCGAAGGCGCTGTAGTCGGTTGCCATTTCTTGGTTCGCCACTGAAATTGTGCCGCGATAAGTCGGGTCGTAAATTACCAGGTCCGCATCGCTGCCAACTGCGATCGTGCCCTTTTGTGGGAACAGTCCGAACAGTTTCGCGGCTTGGGTCGAGGCGACATCGACAAAGGTACAAAGGTCAAGCCGTCCGCGACAGACGCCATAGCTGTAGAGCAGATCCACGCGATGCTCGATCGTGGGGATGCCGTTGGGGATCTTGGTGAAATCGCCGCGGCCCATTTCTTTCTGGCCAACAAAATCGAACGGTGCGTGATCAGTCGCCACGGTGCTGATATCGCCGCAACGAATCGCATTCCACAGAAACGGTTGGTGCGAAACATCGCGAATCGGCGGCGACATCACGTATTTGGCTCCTTCAAAGTCGGCTTGCTCGGCGTAGGTCTTATCCAACACCAAATACGGGATCACGGTTTCGATCCAAACATTGACACCGCGCGACCGCGCCGCCAAGGCAGCTTCAACCGCGCCCTGGCAACTGGTATGGACAATGTAAACGTGTGCGCCCGTCTGCTCGGCGAAGCTCATCAAATGCGACACACCAGCGGCTTCGACCGTCACGGGCCGCGACGGTTCGTGCCACTCGGGGCCGGTCTTGCCTTCGCCGAGTAACTGTTGCTGCAGTTCGGCGACGAGCGTCTCGTTTTCACAGTGCGCGGTCACGATCACGCCAAGTTCTTTAGCCAATCGCAATGTCTGGTACAGCTCGGTGTCGTTGACGCCAAAGAAGTCTTTGTAAGCCAAGAAAATCTTGAAGCTGGCAACCCCACGGCGAACGATTTCGCGTAGTTGAGTTTCGGTTTGGTCGTTGAAGCGCGAGACGGCCATGTGGAACGTGAAGTCACACGCTGACAGACCTTCGGCCTTGGACAACCACAACTCGAACGCCTCGAGCGGATCTTCGCCGCGACTGGGGCAACACATTTCAATCAATGTGGTCGTGCCGCCGACCAGCGCCGCGCGGCTGGCGCTGGCGTAGTCGTCCTTGGCGAACGTGCCCATGAATGGCAGATAAATATGGACGTGGGGATCAATGAAACCGGGGAACACAAATTTGCCGCTGGCATCGATCACCTCACAATCGACCGGCGCGACAAGGTCATGGCCAATCGCGACGATCTTGGTGCCTTCGCAGAGGATATCGGCGTGGTAGTCATCACAAGCGGTGACAATGTGTCCGCCGCGAATCAGCAACGGCATATCAAACCATCGCGGTTTTACGAGATCGCATCAACCGGCGACTGGCGGCAGCCGTGCCGGCAACAATAAAGATAAAGATCGATGATGGCTCAGGAACGGCAGTGCTGCCATCGGCCAACCAAGCGAACGTGTTCAACGCTGCGGTTCGATCGGCTGCCGAGCTTCCGTAGCTGGTATCAAAGAACAGATTGTCGTCACCAAAAATTGCCACGCGCCCGGCACCGAAGGTTCCCGTTGCGGAGATCGTGAGGATATTTGGCGCGAACGTAGTTGAATCGACGACGCCTGCGCGACCGCTGAAACCGATGCTGGTATTGAGATAGTATCCCGGCGAGGCTACGCCGCCGTTACTAGCGAATCCCGATACATCGCCAAAAACGCCTTGTGTCATTGGATTGGGATTACCGCCTTGAGCGGCAGCATACGTGCCGGTGTAAGCAGGTTGACCATAAGACGGCGTCGTTGTTCCACCAAGGTAGCCGATAAACGGCGCGACTTGCTGACTAATCACAAGCAAGCTACCGCCGCCGTTGACAAATGAGTTGAGCGCCATCTGTTCCATTGAGTCCGGGGCGCTTCGTTGCGACCAAATGACTACGTCAGCTAGGCCGAGGTTCGTCGTGTTGAAGCTGGCGACCGGTGCAAGGAAATTCACGTCGCGTCCATAAGTCCCGCCCGCTCCGAAGTTCGCGTTGTTATCCAGGTCGGCCTTGAATTCGGTGTAAAGCGAGCCGCCAGCAAAGTTTTCACCGCGCCCCGCGAAATTCCGTGTGGCATCGAGCGTCAGAACGCGAATAAGATCCGCGTAGGACGTATCACAAAATGCGATTGATATGACGACCAATCCAGCCAGCAAAGCAGTCGTTTTGATACGGATACGATTCAACTTCGTGTTTCCAGTTTTACCCAGCAATCGGAACGATGATGATCGTCCCTCGGCCCCACTTAGATAATCGAAAACGTCAGCGGTTTCTACTGCAGTGCCGCAGATTAGCGATCACTTTATGCAGGATTGGCTCAAACCCGCCTTGTATCGTTCGTCTCGGCATTGGTAGTAACACCCTGCGGTTTGCACTTGCAGCGTTCCCTATAGGAGTCTGTCCATGCCACGGTGGCTGGCGTTTCTACTGATTTACTCGCTAGTCGCCTTGTCGGCGTCTCCCGGCACGGTTGCGTACGCCCAATTCGGCGGCGGTGGGGGCGGCGGTGCCGGCGGCCCCGGCGGGGGTGGACCAGGCGGACCACCGGAAAAACCTGCTTTTCGCGAATACATCCACGAGCGTGGCGGCTTGAAGGCGCACCGCGAAACCGGCGAACAGGTGATTGCCGACGTCTTGGTTGCGGGCAACAGCAACGTCGGCACCGAACGCATTTTCCAGCAACTCCAAACTCGCAAAGATCGCTTCTACGATTACGAAACGGTGCTGTCCGACGTCCGCCGACTCAACGACATGGGTGTGTTTGAGCATGTGACATACAAGTTGCAAGAAACAGCCAGCGGCATGATCGTGCGATTCGAAGTTCGCGAGCGTCCAACGATTTCGAAAGTCGTCTACCACGGCAACTATGCACTGAACGACCGCGAACTGAGCGGACGAGCGGGCATCGGGGCCGGGGACCCGCTCAGCGAATTTGCGATCGAATCGGCGCGGCGACGTCTGCTCGATTACTACCAAGAAGAAGGTTTCAACCAGGCTGCGATCAAGACGGTTCGCGGTACCGGTGACGACACTCAACTTGTCATTTTTCGCATCAACGAAGGGCACAAGGAACGAGTTTTAGACGTCCATGTTATCGGCGGTACAATTGTCACCGAATCGCGGTTGCAAAAAATTGTCAAAAGTCGCGGCCCCTTTGGTGGCCTGCTGCGCCACGTCGGCAACACCGCTGACTTGACCAAAATCGATCAAGACGTTCGCGTGCTGGAGTCCTACTACCACAATCTCGGTTTTCTGACCGCCACAGTCGGCCGCCGCATTGCCTACGACGATACGGGAAAATGGATGACCGTGACCTACGTGGTAAACGAAGGCGAGCGATTCAAGGTCAACGAAGTTCGCGTGCTGGGCAATCAATATATCGAAACGGCGTCGCTGATGAATCTGCTTCAGCTTAACGCCGGCGACATGTTCGACGGCACGTTACTACGCGCCGACATTGGCGAGATCACGTACGCCTACGGTTCGCTGGGCTTTATCTATTCCGAGATTGAGCCGCAAACGGTGATGCGTGATGAAGGCAACTTGGTCGATTTGGTCTACACGATCAATGAAGGCGATCGCTGGAAGATTCGCAACATCAATGTCAACATCGACGGCGAACCGCACCTGATGAAAGACACGACGTTGCTCAACCAGATCGACTTAGTTGAAGGTGAATATATCAATCGCCGCACACTTGAATTGAACCAGCGACGACTGGAACGACAAAGCCTGCTCGAAACCAATCCCGCCGTCGCCGATCCACCGGATATCAAGGTGATTCCGGTTGATGATGCGGACGCCTTTTAGATTCTGAACTCATTGATCCGCAACGATATCCTGGCACGGACAACGCCGTTATGACCCCTTACACTCGCCAATTGCGACTCGACTGCTTCGCCTGGCTGACACTACTTGTGTTGGCCGCCGGCGGATGCGCGCGATTGGCTCCTGGCATTTCTCCGATCGCGATCGATCCACCGGAATCAGCGTGCTATGGATGTGCGAGTGACAGCGACACGATGGACACAGCGTCGCTGGGGATCGAAGACGATGATGTCATGGCCGCCAAGCCAGAAGCAAGCGATGAAGCGGTTGATTATTCCGCCGGTGAGTTGATACCGGTCGCCAGTGGTGATTCCGATCAATACATCGCCCGGCAATATCCGCGCGTCTATCCCGCGCCGCCGCCACCGCCGACCACCTATACGGTTCCGTCTACTCCGACCACCGTAAACCAACCACCCTCGGTTTACCAATTACCGCCGACTTACCAGCCACCACAGAATTACCAGGTGCAGCAGGGTGGCAGCGCATTGCCGCCGCCGCAGGCCCTGCCTCCCAGCGGTTCGTTTCCCCCAAGCCAGTCGCTGCCACCGCCGATCGTTGACTATGGACCTGCCTCACCGTCCTTTGGCTCGCCGATCTACGGCGATCCGTCGTTTGGAAGTCCCGTTGATCCGTATGGCGGCGTACCCTCGGCACCGCCGGTTTATATCCCCAACACACGCACAGCCGATTTGGAAATTTCGGGTTTCCCAGCACGCACGGGCCGCATCATGTTTGGTGGTGCGGTGAACAGCGACGCCGGTGTCACGGGTCAAATCACGATCGACGAACGCAACTTTGACATCACACGATTCCCGCGGAGCTTCCAGGATTTGGCCAGCGGCACGGCGTTTCGCGGTGCTGGCCAAACGCTACGGCTCGAAGCGGTGCCAGGTTCTCAATTCAAACGCTATACAGCCAGCTTCGCCGATCCAAACTTGTTTGGCTACCTACCGATCAGCTTTGGCATTTCGGGTTTCTTGTACGATCGTCGTTATCAAGACTATGACGAAGAGCGGCTCGGTGCGCGAGTCAGTTTTGGCTATCGCGTGACTCCCGAATTGTCGTTGACAACAGCGATCGGCGGCCAAAATGTCGAGGTCAGCAACGCGCGAGTCAACGGCGGCGAGATCGATCAATTAACCGGCGATCACGACTTGTTCACCGGTGAGGTACGCTTGACCCACGACACTCGTAACAGTCCCTTCCAACCAAGCGAAGGACATTACTTTGAGTTCGGCTACGAGAAGACGTTCGGCGACTTTGACTATTCGCGGTTCGACATCGAAAACCGCAACTATCTGTTACTTGCCCAGCGCGCCGACGGCTCGGGGAAGCAGACACTCGCGTTCAGCACGCGGCTTGGTTTCGCAGGCGACGAGACGCCGTTTTTTGAAAACTACTATGCCGGTGGTTATGCCACAATGCGCGGTTTCGACTTTCGTGGAGCCAGTCCGGTGACGGACGATAACGAGCAGATCGGTGGACGGTTCCAGTGGCTCAATAGTCTCGAATACATGTTTCCGATCACGGCAGACGATGCGTTTCGCGGCGTCGCGTTTATGGATTTCGGCACCGTCGAACGCGACATCGAAATTAACAGTGACAACTTCCGCGTTGCACCGGGCGTGGGACTGAGAATCTCGATCCCGGCGCTGGGACCGGCGCCATTGGCGTTCGACTTTGCCTATCCAATCTCCGAAGCCGCCGGTGATGACCGCCGCATCTTTAGCTTCTACATCAGCGCGCTGCGATAGCCACAACTCAACCATCGGGTAGTGGAACTTGTTAAAGTTCCTACGCCGCCTGGATCTTTAACAAGATCCACTACGACCACTAAACCGTGGCTGCGGTTCGGTAGAGCGGCAAGTCAATGTTGCCTAGCGGACCAGCCAACCCGGTTTCGGTTATCAAAGTTCGTTCTTGATACGACTCGTAGTCCGAATTGATATCCCACAAGTCGTGAGATTGCTGGTTTAACAAATTCTCCGCAGCCAATAAGCCGGTCAGAATGCTGTGGTCTTGATTATTGTATTTGAAAGCGCCATAGCGGCCGATCACTGTCAAACCGCTCAGCGACCGAATGAAACCAGCGACAACATCAATGTGCGTTTGATATCCACATCGATAGACCGGATAGCAACGCGGCAGGCGGACGACGTGGCCATTCAAAATGGTTTCATTACCGATCAATTTTGCCTGGCGCATTTCAGCGGAGGCTTGCTCAATTAACGTTTCGTCGCTGGCGTTCCAAGTTGCATCATCGGCATCGCACCAACGTTCCACCGCCAGGATGGTCGTCGATGAGTTGCCATAAAGTTCTTTTACCCAGTTGCGAAAATTGGTCACGCGACCGGCCGCAAGGTTGGGTGAATGAATGTAAAGCCATTGGTCCGAAAACAGCGACGTGCTATCGACGTTCAAATAAACGATCACGGTGTTGCGAAACTTGAGTTGTGAAGCTGACTTTAAAACGTCGTCGGGAGCATAGTCAAAACCCTTGACAAGCGATGTCAGCGGCATGGTTGAGATCACGTGGTCATAGCGCCGCGTATTGCCATCGCCAAGTTCGATGCCCGTGACGCGGCGCTGCTCGGTGACGACTCGACGAATCGGAAATTCCAGGTGAACGGTTCCACCGGAGGCACGGAACATTGTCGCCATGCGTTCGTAAACCATCCCGGTGCCGCCGGTTGGATACGCAAATCGGTCCACGAGCGTCTTGTGATCGCTGGCCCGTCGGCGGGAGAATGAACTACGAACCGCTTCGGCCAAAGAAAACTGTTTGATGCGTTGTGCCGCAAACTCGTCGCTTAACTCGTTGCAGGGAATGCCCCATAGCTTTTCGCTGTAGGACTTGAAAAAAGTTTCAAACAGTCGGCGTCCAAATCGCTGCGTTACCCAGGTCTGGAATGATGGTTCGCAATCCTTTGCAACGGCAAAGCCGCTCAGTTGTTTCAGGTAGCTGGCACCGCACAGCGCCGAGTTAACAAGTCCCAATTGGCGGCAGGCATCCAGCGGCCGCAGCGGATACTGAAAGAACTTTTGGTCGTAATAGATACGGGTCTGGCGATCGACCATCGCATAGTCGCGGCTAACGATCTCGAGCCAAAATTGGTTGACGCGCGGGTCAGTGCTAAAGAATCGATGCGGGCCCAGGTCGACACGTTGGCCCCACAGGTCGATTGATCGCGCCATGCCGCCAACGAACGAACTGGCCTCATACAAATCGACCGTCGCCCCGCCACGCTGCAGTTGCAAGGCAGCGGTCATCCCGGCCGGGCCGGCACCTATCACTGCAACCCGCATTACTGGAACCCTACGATCAAGGGGGAGAAACGACCGATGTCGAGATTACATAGACCTCACCGGGTAGTGTAGGCCACGAATCAGGCAAAGCGATCACCAACGGTTCTACCATGTTGCACCAAGCGGACGAATTGGCACAATTGACCCATCTGGCCTCCAGTCCTAGAGTGACAAGAATCCCACGCGACCGACGCTCCCTACCTGCAAGGTGCTATGCAATTTCCCACCCGCGATCATTTAGCCGTTTCGATCAATGGCCAGAGGATGTCGATACGCGGCGACGACGTACTCGATACCCTCGCTGAATTCTTGCGATCGCGGCGGCGGTTGGTCGGTACCAAAGTGGTCTGCAACGAGGGCGATTGCGGTGCGTGTTCGGTACTCGTGGGCAAGCCTAATGCAGTCGGCTCGGAGTTTCAGTACGCTGCGATTGATGCCTGCATCGTTGCCATGTACCAGTTGGACCGCACTCATATTGTGACCGTCGAAGGGCTCGGAGAAGGCGGTTCATTGACTCCAGTTCAAGCGGCCATGGTTCACGGCCACGCCAGCCAGTGCGGCTTCTGCACACCAGGCTTCGTGACCACGCTGCACGCGATGATCGAAGCCAAGCAAACGCTGTGCGCCCAATCGCTGCGGCTTGGTTTGTCAGGCAACCTTTGTCGTTGCACCGGCTACCAGCAAATCATTCAAGCTGGTGAGGCAATCGAAGTTAGCGATGTGACGCCATTGGCAAAGCAATATCCGGCCGCACCGATGTTGCGATCATTTGCAGAATCGCCAGGTGTCCCGGTCATCAAACTCCCATCGGGAACGATTTGCGTTCCGCAGACGCTGGAACAAGCAATTGCGTTTCGCGCCGATTATCCGAACGCCGTGATTGTCAGCGGAGGAACCGATTACGGCGTTTTGCAGAATCACGACAAAGTCACTCGCGGCGAGCGTCTTTGCCTGGCAAACGTGGCGGGACTCGACGAAGTCAAGCTAGACGACGCGATGCTGACGATCGGTGGGTTGGCAACATGGACCAAGATCGAGCATGCGATTAAAGATGCCTTGCCCGAATACCACCAGATTATCTGTCGGTTTGGCAGCCCACAGATTCGCAACATGGGAACGCTCGCGGGCAACCTTGCCGGTGGCTCACCAATTGCCGATTCGGTGCCGTTTCATATCGCGCTGGATGCCGAGATTGAACTGGCAAGTGTTCGTGGCACGCGGCGACTTCGGCTTGCTGACTTTTACCTTGGCTACCGCAAGACCGCATTGGCACCCGACGAACTGATCACGCGGCTTTTCACGCCGCTGCCAAAGGCCGACGAGCGGATCAAGTTGTTCAAGATATCGAAACGTAATGACATGGATATCAGCACGTTGACGCTTGGGCTGTGGGTCAAGCTTGCCGAAGACAACATCCAAGACGCGCGGATTGTCGTTGGCGGCGTCGGTCCGGTGGTGACACGTTTGGCTGCGGCCGAAGCGGCGCTGCGCGGCAAAGCTTGGTGCGAAGAATCGTTTCGTCTCGCTGGCCAAATCGCCCGCCAACAAGTTTCACCGTGGACAGACGTTCGCGGCAGCGCCGAGTATCGTTCGCTGCTTACCGAGAACCTGCTTGCCAAATGTTTCATCGAACTGGCGGAGGCATCATGACCGCAGTCGGCAAATCGATTCCGCATGATTCGGCAACTGGCCACGTCACCGGCACGGCTGCCTATATCGATGACATGACGCCGCTGGCGGGTGAGCTGCACGTGGAATTTGTTGGCTCACCGCTCGCTGCCGGAACGTTGAAGTCGATTGACTTTGCGGCTGCCAAGGCGGTTGATGGCGTGGTTGCTATTTTTACTCACCATGACTTGCCAGCGCACGAAAATCGATTCGGTCCGATTTTTCGCGACGAACCGTTTTTGGTCGAACGCGAAATCGACTACATCGGCCAACCGATCGTTGTGATCGCCGCGACCTCCAAAACCGCGGCCTGCGCGGCGGCGAAGTTGGTCAAACTCGAGTGCGAACCAACGAAGTCGCTTCTATCAATCGATGACGCCATTGCCGCTGGTTCCTACTTGGGTCCGCGACGAAGAATCGAGCGCGGCGATGTCGACGCGGCGTTCACCGGCGCGCCGCACGAGCTAAGTGGCGTATTGAAATCAAACGGCCAGGAACAGTTTTATTTCGAGTCGCAAGCCTGTATCGCAATCCCTGGTGAATCGGGCGCGGTCCGCGTGATCTCCTCGACACAAAATCCCACCGAGACCCAAGCGGTGGTCGCCGAAGCGCTCGGAGTTGGCATGCACCAAGTCGTCTGCGAATGCCGTCGGATGGGCGGCGGCTTCGGCGGCAAGGAGACGCAGTCGGCAATCCCGGCGGTCATGGCGGCGCTGGTGGCGACCAAGACGGGTCGCTCGGCACGCGTGATCTATGGCAAAGACCAAGACATGATCGTCACCGGAAAACGCCATGCCTATCAAACCAAGTATCGCGCCGCCTTCGATAACTCAGGCAAAATCCTCGCCGTCGAAATTTTCTTCCACAGCAACGGCGGCGCGTTCGCGGATCTATCGACCTCGGTGATGGAGCGATCGATGCTGCACTGCGACAACGCCTATTTCTTGCCCGCAGCGCGGATCGTTGGCCAAGTTTGCAAACTCAACTATCCGCCCAATACGGCGTTTCGTGGTTTCGGCGGACCGCAGGGTGTCGCGGTCATCGAAACGATTATGCAGCAAGTGGCCCAACAGCTCGGCATTGATCCCTGGCAAGTTCGGCGACTCAACGCCTATCGTGATGGCGACTCCAATGCGAACTCGACACCCTATGGCCAATTGGTTCGAGATCATTTGATTGTCGAAACGCTCGACCAGCTTGAGTCGACATCGGATTACACAGGCCGCAACGCCGAAATCGAAACCTTCAACCGGGTCTCGCGGGTCAAGGTCAAAGGCATCGCGATGTCGCCGATCAAATTCGGCATTTCATTCACCAGCAAGTTCCTCAACCAGGGCAACTCGCTGGTCAACATCTACACCGACGGCACGATCCAGGTCTCGACCGGAGGCACCGAGATGGGCCAGGGGCTGAACACCAAAATTCGCCAAGTCGTGGCCGACCAATTTGGGATCGAGGTTGATCGCGTCATGTTGATGGCGACTTCAACCGAGAAAAACAACAACACGTCACCCACGGCGGCCAGTGCTGGAACGGACCTCAACGGCCAAGCCGCCGTCGTCGCGTGCGAACAAATTCGCGCGGCGATGGCGGGGTTTGCGGCGCAGCTATTTTCGGTCGAAGACAAAGGAATCGCGCCCTCGGCCGAGCACATTCGCTTCGTCGGCGGATTCGTTTTTGACGATCGAAATCCGGTTGCGCGGATTCCGTTTCATCAGTTCTGCGACATGGCCCGGCGCGAACGAATCGACCTTGGGGCACGCGGCTTTTACGCCACGCCCGGAGTCGATTTCAATCGCGAAACCGGCCAGGGAACACCGTTTTTTTACTACACCACCGGTGCCGCCGTCGCGGAAGTGACCATCGATCGATTTACCGGCGAAATGACGGTTGATCGTGTCGACATGCTGATGGACGTCGGCAAAATGATCAATCCTGGCGTTGACCTGGGGCAAATCATTGGCGGTTTTATCCAGGGAATGGGTTGGTGTACCAATGAGGAACTCGTTTATGACAACACGGGCAAACTACTTTCGACCAGCCCAACAACTTACAAGATTCCAAACATCACGGACGTGCCCGTTGTTTTTAACGTTGACACGATCGACAATCCCAAACACCGAATCAACGTTGGCCATAGCAAGGCCGTCGGTGAACCGCCGCTGATGCTCGGGTTGTCTGTCTGGTTGGCGGCCTGCGACGCGATTTGGCGACTAAACTCCGGTTCACCGGTATGTTTGACTATTCCGGCGACGGCGGAGGCGAATTTGTTGTGCATCACGCATCGCGCACGTTCGCTGGACGTCAGCGCGGTGGCCGTCACGGATCAAGCGATATGATCGATCCGTCGCGGTTTAATGAAGCGTTGAGTACTCGGTTGCGACGCGGCGAACCGTTTGTCGTTGTGACGATTGTTGATTGCCATGGCTCGGCGCCGGCCAGCGTCGGTTGCAAAATGATTGTCAACCAGGCTGGACTTGATTTTGGAACCGTCGGTGGCGGACGAATCGAGGCCCGCGCAATCGACGAGGCGATCAACCTAGTTGCCAGCGCCCAGCCAAGTGCGTTTGTCGATTGGAGTCTGAAAGCGGATGTTGGCATGACGTGTGGCGGTCGCGTCAAGTTGTATTTTGAATTGGTCAACGCTGCGCCGTGGTCGATCGTCATCTTTGGCGCTGGACACGTGACGCAGGCATTGGCACCGATTCTGGATACGATCTCTTGCCGCGTGACCGTCGTCGACCCGCGCGAACAGTGGATCAAGCGGTTGCCGGCGTCAATCACTGCAATCGTTGAACCTGAACCCGCTGCGCACGTCGCGTCGGTCCAGGAGGACAGTTTTATTTTGTGCATGACCAAAGGCCACAGCGCCGACCTGCCGGTGCTGCGCAAGATCTATGAACTCGACCGGACGTTTCCGTTTGTCGGTGTGATTGGCAGCGATGCCAAGGCGGCGGTGCTAAGAAAAGAACTTCGATCGGTTGGAATCGATGCGTCGCGGTTGACGTTTCATTGTCCGGTTGGACTGATTCAAGATGGTAAACCGATTGGCAACCATGATCCTGCGGAGATTGCGATTAGCATCGTCGCTCAATTGCTCAGCGAACGCGCGAGTTGGCAGGCGCGAGGCGCTCAGCGAACGCCGCTTCCTTCCAGGCAGTGATTTCTTTTGACTGCTGAATACATTCGCGTTCGCGGTTGTCGCGTCCACAACCTCAAGAACATCGATCTCGATCTGCGTCGCGGTCGACTGATCGTCATTTGTGGCTTGTCGGGAAGCGGCAAAACCAGTCTTGCACTCGATACGCTTTATGCCGAGGGACAGCGCCGTTATATCGAAAGTTTTTCGGCTTACACGCGCCAGTTTCTGCAGCGATTGGATAAACCCGATTGTGACTCGATCGAAGGAATTCCACCGGCGATTGCCGTCACGCGGACGGGCGAAGCGCGAACCAGTCGCAGCACCGTTGGAACCGCCACCGAGATCGCGGACCATCTGCGACTACTGATGTCAAAGATCGGCCAACCGGTCTGTTACCAGTGCGGTCGCCCGGTGATTGCGTCCGACCCATCACTCGCGGCGGCGCATTGCAAATCGCTTGCTCCGGGCACTCGATTGATGATTGGATTCGACGTTCAATTGCCCGATCGAAAACAAGCCAGCGAAATTTTGCTGGGGCTGCAGCAAGATGGTTACTTGCGGTTGGTCGTTGGTGATCGCACGTTTCATTTGTCTGATGAAGATCGCGTCGAGTTGGCAAAACGCGTTGGCAAGAACGGAATCAACACGACCGTCATCATCGATCGATTGACCACCGAAGAAGAATTGCCACGGTTGATCGAAACGTTTGAAAACGCCATGGACCAGGGCAACGGGCGCGCGGGCGTGTTTGCTGAATCATCCGCTGGCGATGCGGCAATCGAGATCGACGGGCGAGATTGGCAACGCACAATCTTCAGCCGCGAGCGTCGTTGTCAGACCTGCGAGATTGACTATCCACCGCCGGTGCCGCGATTGTTTAATTTCAATCATCCGCTGGGTGCTTGTCCGACTTGCGAAGGGTTCGGTGATGTGGTTTACATCGACATGAACCTAGTCATTCCCGATCGCCACAAAACAATTCGCGAGGGCGCGATCGCGCCGTGGAATTCACCGTCGTATCGACATGAGTTGGAAGAGTTGTTGGCGCTGGCCGATGAGTATGACATTCCGGTTGATGTGCCGTATCGCGAATTGAAAGCGAAGCATCTGCGTTTGATTGAAGACGGTGTGCCAAAGCGAAACTTCGGCGGATTGGCTGGATTTTTCGCGTGGCTGGAACGCAAAAAATACAAGATGCACATTCGCGTGCTGTTGTCGCGGTACCGCAGTTATCGGCCTTGTCCCCAGTGTGACCGTAAACGATTGAACCCCGAGGCGCTGGCTTATCGGATTGGCGGCAAGAACATGGCCGAGATTATGTCGCTGCGCGGTGACGAAGTATCCTTGTTTCTTTCTAAGCTCGACCTTGATTCTCGGGACCGAGTGATCGCAAAGGAACCGCTGCGCCAGGTCTTGGATCGGCTTGGCTACTTGGACCAGGTGGGACTTGCGTATTTGCAAATCGAGCGGACGCTGAGAACGTTGTCGGGTGGCGAAGCGCAACGCGTGGCGTTGACTTCGGCACTTGGCAGCTCGCTGGTCAACACGCTTTACGTGCTTGATGAACCAACCGCTGGACTGCATCCGCATGATATTGACAAGCTGTGTCTGGCGATCGACCGCCTGCGAGCACGTGGCAACACGGTGGTGATCGTTGAGCATGAGGAGTCACTGATTCGGATGGCCGATGAGGTGATTGAGATTGGTCCGGGAGCCGGTGACGCCGGTGGCAAATTGGTTTTCCAAGGATCGGTCGCCGAGCTGTTGGACTCGCCCGACAGCGTCACCGGAGATTTTTTGTGCGGACGACGCGGGCATACCTTGCTCGGCCACGCACCACGGACTCCGCGCGGCTTCATCACGCTGCGTGGTGCGTCGGGACACAATCTGCAGAACATCACGGTTGAGTTTCCGCTTGGTGTGTTGTGCGTGGTGACGGGTGTGTCGGGCAGCGGCAAAAGTTCATTGGTGCAGGACACGTTGTACGGTGCGATTCGGTCGGAGTGGGGCTTGGCCACGCAAGCGCCGCTGCCGCACGACGGCGTCAATGGAATCGGCCAAATCAAAGATTGCATCCTGATCGACCAGGCACCGATCAGTCGCAGTGCGCGAAGCAGTCCGGTGACTTATGTGAAAGCCTTCGATGCGATTCGGCAAGTCTTCGCTGACACCGTCGATGCACGGACGCGAAGCTATGGACCAGGCTACTTCAGCTTCAACAACGACGAGGGACGATGTGCGACCTGCCAGGGCGACGGGCGATTGACGATCGATATGCAGTTCTTGGCCGATGTGACGATTCAATGTCCGGCGTGTCATGGATTGCGTTACCGCGACGAAATTTTGCAGGTCAAATATCGCGATCTTTCAATTGCCGAAGTGTTAGAAAATAACGCACGTCAAGCGATCGCGTTTTTTCGTGGATGCGAAGCTGTGCAAACTCGCTTGCAACGCTTGGTCGATGTTGGACTCGATTATGTCCCGATCGGCCAATCGGCGACCACACTTTCCAGCGGCGAGGCGCAGCGGCTGAAGCTGGCCGCGTTTTTGGCCAAGGCATCACGCCGCAAGACGTTGTTTATCCTCGACGAACCAAGCACGGGTTTGCATTTTGCGGATGTGGTGCGGTTGGTTGATTGCTTCGACGCGTTGATTGCCGACGGGCATTCGTTGATCGTTGTCGAGCACAATCTCCCGTTGATTCGGGCCGCTGATTACGTCATTGACCTCGGGCCGGGAGCCGCCGATGAGGGTGGGCATATTGTGGCGTTCGGAACACCACATGAGGTTGCCGAGGCACCTAACTCGATTACTGGCAGGGCCTTACGCAATTAGTCGCCAACATTGTAGTCGACGCGAATCGCCTGGTTTGTCTTGACCGCGACGCTCGTGCTCAGGTACATCCTTGGGCAAGCGTTCGTTCCATAGTCACCGATCGGCCCCGTTGATGGCAATCACTTCGCCTGCCACGTTTGTTCGTCGTCCTGAACGTTGGGACCAGCCGATGGATGCGTCGATGACCGACGCGGACGTTTCGTGGTTGCGCTCGCGGCAACCGTTTGCGTCGCTTGATTCATCCGTGTTTCCCAAGTCAACGCCGCTTGATGGTGTGCTGCGAAACGATTGCCGATTGCTGCGCTGTGAGCCTGGCGAAATCGTCGTTCGCGAAGGGGATTACGGCGGCAGCGCGTTTCTGGTGCTTGCTGGTAGCGTCCGCGTGCTCGTTACACAACTTCCGCCCGAGCGACTGGGGCGAAACGAAATCACGAAGTTGACATGGTCCGAGTCGATTCGCAATTGGTGGCACCAAAGTAAGCACGCCGAAGTTCGCTCGCCGGACCAAGTCGCGATTCCCGGCGATACGAAGCTGACAACCGTCGACAATCGTCCGACATTATTGCTGCAGGATTTCGCGGCCGTGCTCGGGGCCAACAAAACCGTCACGCTGGGCCCGAGCGAATTGTTCGGTGAAGTGGCGGCGATGTACCGCACGCCCCGCGCCGCAACGGTCGTGGCTGATGAGGAAGCGACATTGGTCGAGATTCGTTGGCAGGGTCTGCGTTTGCTGCGCAAAGACCCGGCGTTCTCGCAACAACTTGAAGATCATTATCGAAAGCATTGGCTCAAGCTTCATTTGCGCGAGCTGTCATTGCTGCGTCACGTGCCCGAGCAGAATATCGAGCACATCGCGGCGGCCACCGACCTGCGCTCCTTTGGACGAATCGAGTGGAACGCCGACTTTCGCAAAACACAAAAGCTGTCTTCGCGCGAACAGATCGAAAGCGAACCCGTGGTTGCATCGGAAGGCAGCTTTGCGACGGACTTAATCGTGGTTCGCAGCGGCTTTGCGCGGACCAGTCGGTCGTATGGTGCCGGACAACAAACGACCGCGTATCTCGGCTCCGGGCATCTGTTTGGATTGTCGGAGATTGTTCATTCCGCATTTGGGCCTCTGGATGGGCCGCCGCGAGTTTTGCAACAATCATTGCGTGCCGTTGGCTTCGTCGACACATTACATATTCCGATCGAAGTCGTCGCCGAGCACATCTTGCCGCATGTTCGGCGCAGCGAGCTGCCGCTTGATGTTCGTCATCTAGCTGATCCACAAGCCAACGGCGGTGGCGAGCGCCGCCGCGAATCGCGTCCGCAGCTTGGTGATAAACCGATGGCTCCGCGGGACGATGTCGCGGTGTTGACTGGACATCGCAACGATCACACGGCGCAGCTTGAGTTCTTGGTCGAGCACCGGCTGTTCAACGGCACCCAGGCGATGGTGATTGATTTGCATCGTTGCACGCGGTGTGATGATTGCGTCAAGGCTTGCGCCAGTACCCACGAAGGCAACCCGCGGTTTGTTCGCGATGGAGTGGCCCACGGCCGGCTGCAGTTTGTTCAAGCGTGTATGCAATGCACCGATCCGGTGTGCATGATCGGTTGTCCGACGGGAGCGATTCATCGCCATCGGACGACGGGCGTGGTGCAAATCGAGGAATCGATTTGTGTGGGCTGCGGTGTTTGTGCGTCGTCTTGTCCCTATCAGAACATTCGGATCACGCCGATCAATGATGCCAAGGGCCGACCGTTTCGCGATCAATCAACGGGGCTGCCGATTATGAAAGCCACCAAATGTGATATGTGCCAAAGTCAACCGACGGGTCCGGCTTGCGTCTCGGCGTGTCCCCACGACGCGATCACACGGGTCGATTTGACCGAGTCCGAACCGCTTCATCATTGGTTGGCTAAACGCTGAGCAGGGCTCGGGAATCGGAACATGGACGCAGTTCAACATCAAACTTTACGATGGTCGCTTCGCAACCGACGCATCGGCGCGATCGTAGCCACGCTGCTGGTTGGACTGCTATGGGTTGCCGGTGCCTATTGGGTGCGAATCACACTGGGGCACCCCGCGATCTACTCCGGTGCGACATTGATGACCTGCCTCGTCGGATTGATGTTGATTGGATTGCGCAGGCGAGTGCCAATCCTGCCGTTGTGGTCGGTCAGCACCTGGGTCCAGATTCACCTTTATACCGCCGTGTTTGCATGCGTTGCCTTCGTGGCTCACGTGCCGTCGATCGTCGCCAACGGCAAGTTTGAGTTTGGCCTGTCGTGTCTATTTCTGGTCGTCGCGGCAAGTGGATTTTATGGATTGTTTATCAGCCGGACCGGCCCGAAGCGATTGACTGCATTGTCAACGCAGCCACGCTACGACCAAATCAGTTGGCATCGAAACCAGCTCGCCATCGCCGCGCATGGGGCCGTCAACCAGCTTCCCGAGACCGCTGATCGACAAGTGTTGCAAGCATACTTTGATCGCTCACTGCAACCCTATTTTGATTCACCGCTGTCGAAACGGTATCTGCTGCTTCCCACCTCCGCACGTCGGCACCAGTTACTTGCCGAGCTCGCGGAACATGATCGCTACCTGGATCCGAACGTCATGGCGGCGTCAAAACGATTGTCAGCCTTGGTCCGTCATCGCGATGATCTCGACTATCAAAATGCGATTCAATTTCGCCTGCGCAGTTGGGTCGTTGTGCATGGAGCGATGTCGAGTGTGTTGTTCGTTTGGTCAATCGTTCACGCTGGAGTTGCGTTGAGGATGCTGGGCGGATGAGACGCGAAGACAGCGAACTACCCCAAGCACCGAAAAACGATCGTCCCCACGATCGCTACCGTTGCGGCTTGCCCTGCGGCGGACCCGGCGAGTCTCGCAATTGTCCCTTGGGGCCAACGTCGTCGGGTGCTTGCCGTCGCGAGGGAACATTGTGCAATCCCGTGCTAAGCGCATCGCGTCGTCAGCGAAGGCGAACGCTGGGCTTAATGTCGGTCGGTATAATGGTGATGATTGTCGGCTTCTCTGTTTGGGATCGTGATTTCGCTAAGCCCGGTGAGCTTTCGACGCCGCATGCCCAAATTCTGACGGGGCAATTGTCGACCACGTCCTGCGCGGCATGTCATCCGCAAGCCGAATCATCACTGGCAAATTGGTTTCAATCCGGGCACGCCGACTCGGCGGCACTTGTGCAAACGGATCGCTGCTTGGATTGCCACCACAATCGATTGCCACGTGACAAGGCCAGGTTGGCTCACAACCAAACTCGCGATGCCTTGCGAGAGCTTCGGGATCAAAACAATCGGGTGACAAACGTTACATGGCAACATTGGTTAAACAGCCCCGCGATTGAACAAGATGATATCGCCTGCGCCACCTGCCATCGCGAGCACGGTGGCGCAAGCGCTAGCCTGACCTCGCTGTCAGACGCTCAATGCCAAACGTGTCACAGCCAACAGTTCTCGAGCTTCGCCGTCGATCACCCGCCGTGGAACCAGTGGCCCTATCGCGCCAGCGAGTCGATTGCGTTCGATCACGCTTCCCACGCCCAACGACACTTTCCAGCCAAACGTGATCAGCAAGGCAATGCGTCGGCGTTTGATTGTGCAGCCTGTCACACCAAAACAGCAACCGGAAACTTTGCCAGAAGTTCAAGCTACGAGCAATCGTGCGGTGATTGTCATGATCGAGCACTGAATCAACAAACCAGCGAACGTCTTGATCTGCTGGTACTACCCAGTCTCATTGACCCCAGTGCCAGAATCGCGGCACGGTGGCCCAGGGCCGCAACCGGGTTCTACGATGGCAAGGTCGGATCGCTGGCGCGATGGCTGCTCGGTGCCGATAACAAAGTGAACGATGCGCTTGCGCAATTGCCCGGCGGCGGTAACTTCGGGCTGATCAACCCCAATAACGCCACCGATCGTGACGCGGCTGAAACCGTCGCCAAGGCAATCTTCGACTTGATGGAATCGATGTCAACCGCTGGCCCAATGGCGACCGCTGAAAAGTATCGTCCTGGCGATTTGGCGATCAAGCAATTGTTGCAGTTCTTGTCACCACAATTGATTGAGTACTCGACGTCATCTTGGTTGAACAATTCAATCGACCGTCAATCCAATCGGATCCGACCGATCGGTGGTGGGACACCGTTTCGTACGGCGGCAGCGCGAACCCAAGACGATGACTTGCTGCTCGAAGACGACGGCTCACGTGTGGACGAGTTGTCTCCATCGGCTTCAACAACACAGGACGTTTTGAAGCAACCTTTGACTCGCGGGAATTCAAACCGCCGTCGCGCAAGTCGATTCGATCCGCTGACGATGCTTGGTTCCGGCGGCTGGTACGTTGACGATTCACGGATGGCAATTAGTTATCGTGGCAATGGTCACGCGGACCCGGTGCTAAAATCCGCGATTGAATTGGCCGCTGGATTGGCGATTGATGATCCGATTCGCCGCGAACTGCTGGAGACCGGTTCAACGAGCGCATGTATCCAGTGCCACCAAATGGCGATTACACCTGGGCCCGTCCAGTGGAACCAGTCCGCAGCGGCCAAGACCGATTGGTTTACGAAGTTCGAGCACAGCCCGCACCTAAATCTGCCGGTTCTGGCGGATTGTACGCACTGTCATCAAGTTCGCGTTGTTGATTCGATGGATAACGCAGCGGCATCAATGCAAACCGTTTCATTCGCGCCGGGTGCAAGCCCGTCGCACGACTTTGAACAACTTCAGCGTCACACTTGTGCGGCCTGCCACACCGCCAACGCGGCGGGCGATGCTTGCGTCAAATGCCATCGTTACCACACCGGTGGCGATTCAGCGCCGAGCCGTCCGTAAAGCTTCATCGCTGGGCGACGGTGCGACCACGGGCTCGTCCTTTTGCAGCGAACGAATAAAGTTGATCAGGTGCCACACATCCACCTGTTCAAACTCACCAGCGACAAACGTTGCGGCCGGCATCGGTGTCCCCTCGATACCCTGGGTAATTCGAATCCAAAGATCGGCGGCACGATCACCACCGTGGAAATAGCCCTCCGCAAAATTACGCGGATGAATCGTCTGCGGCGGCAAGGCACCACGCGCCAGTAGCGGAATCAATGATTCACGCTTGAGCGGGTCCAGACCAATACGCATGGTCCAGTCCTTGGTCCAATCGTCGTAGTCCGTTGTTTGGCCATTTCCAAGTCCGGTTTCGCCGTGACACTTGCTGCACGACGCAATCTTACCCTTGAACAACTCCGATCCGCGGTCGATCGATTTGATCAGCGCATCCTTGGCGTCCCCGGATATCATTTTGACGAACTCGGCATGATTGTTTGCTACGGGAATGATGGCCGGTGGCGTGGGTACTTCGATTACCCCATCGGCCGCGGTCAACCACGCATCAGCAATGTCCGCGACCGTGTCTTCAATCAATTCCCATTGCTCGGCGAAGGCTTCTTTGTCCACGTCCTGCTCCGATTCCCGAAGCTCGGGATCAATGATGCGATCGCCACCTTCGAGGTCAAGTTCAAAGATCGCGGCGTCAATGACCGTCCGTTCGGTTTCACCCCGCATCGACAAGTAGATGACATAGTCGGTGAGCGCCGCGATGCCCGCTTCGTTCAAACCTTCGATCGGTTTCATCGCGGTACCGGCGATACCAACCCTAATCGAACGCGCGATGTCATCTTTGATCGGCTTGCTGCCGCGCGCGGTGGTCTTGAACTTGAAGGTTCCTGGTCGATAGTCACGCGGATAAGGATTGATGATCGCACCGGTTGGGCCGCGACCATTGCCAGTGACTCCATGGCAATCGGCGCAGTGCTGGCGATACAAGCCGCGCCCATCACCGTCTTTTGGTCCGGAGGCGGCAACCAAGTTGTCCATCGAAACAACAACCGCTAGGTCTTCGTCACCGGTGATAACGGTGGGCAATTTTGGTTCATCAGGTGAACCAAACATCTCATTGATTGCCCACGTTGTGTCTTGCGATGCTTGGGCCATCGAATACCCTTCCTTGATTTCATACTTGTAAGCATGCACAAGGTTCGGCTCGAACAACGCGGGTCTCTCCTTACGACAACCAGTGGCAAGCAAAATGGTGATCACGACCAGGGCTTGAATCGGTAAAGGACTCTTTGCAATCGAAAAGACCCGAGTCGTCATTGTGCTTTCTCCACTTGGTCTGCGGGTTCACTTGGCGTAGGCCAGGGCGGAATCACTTGTCCGTCGGGACCTTTTCCATCTTCGGGATTGGTGCCTCGCAAACTGGCCACATAGGTTGAGACGAGAACGATCTCGTTGCTGTTGAGCTTATTTTGCCAAGCCGGCATTGCAGCGCCGCCGGCACCACGATTGATGACCAAAAGAATATCTTCTAATTTGCGGATATTCTTATAGCTTTCATCACCCAGGTTCGGGCCAACTTTTCCTTCGCCGTTGTTGCCGTGACACTGGACACAATTAGTCTTGAAGATACTTTGCCCGACACGCAACCAGCTTGGTTCCTCAAGAAAACGTACCATCGTCTTTTCGTCTTGTTTGAGGTCGCCGATTTCAGCGTATTGAAGCTCCGTGTTGCGAGCTAACGCAACATCAAAGCTGTCGATGTCGCTGCGCCCCGGTGCGCCGAAATGGTGATAGACAAAGTAGATCAATCCGTAAAGCACAATGCACAAGACGCCGATCGTCCACCAGTGCGGAACCTTGGCGTCACCGTAGCGAAGTTCGTCGTTGGGTCGGTTGCTGGAGTCAATCATTTGTAATTATGGATCAAGCGGAAATTAAACGCTGGAAAGAGCGTTGGCTTGTCTGGTCTGTACCGCAAAGCGGTTCTAGACATTCGCCGCGGGTAACGACAGTCTGACCGGACTTCAGACCTGGCTGAACCCTGGCGAGCCGAGCTACGATGAAATCGGGAACGACGCGGTAGTGAATCATTACAGCTTCACCGGCGGGGGTGCGACGACGCCAAGCCGCTGCAGATAAGCAATCAAGGCGATTCCTCGACTATTCATCAACAAGCCATCTCCATAGAGCACCGGTCCACCTTCGGCCACGATGTCGGCGGCGATCGTCTCGATTTGCTTGGTCGTTGATTCGTCGTCTAATTCGGGAAGTGACAGCCCAAGTATATGATCGAAAGCTGGCATGACGGATTCGGGTGTCGTCGATCTTGGGTTTTCCAAATGTTTCCAATGCCAATAGCTGGTTTGTTTGCCACCTTCGCGAGCGAGGTCAGGTCCGACGCGGCGAAAACCAAATTGTGTCGGTTTATCATTCGCATAATCGGTAGCATGACTATAGTCCCCGTACCGCAGCACTTCGGGGACCAGCGGCCGCGACGCTTGGGTATGACATGACACACATCCTTCTCGAACATAAATTTCGCGACCGATCATTTCCAATGCCGTGTAGGGCGTTTGCGTGATCGCTGATACTTTTTGTTGACCGTGATACAGTAGCGATGGTAACCAAACCAACAGCCCACCCGCGATGAAAGCGACAAAAATACGGCCCAACAGCCTGGGCGTACTTCGTTCGATTGCCGCGTGCCAAGTCAATTGCATCCACTGCTCGAACCGAATCGCCGCATCGAGCACTGGCGCGCCGACCAGGTTGCTAGGAATCATATCGATTTCGGGTGTAACAACGACTGGGTCGCTGGCTAACGGTTCACGATAGCTACCCGAAAAGAACATCGCCTTTTGAATGGTCCAGCCCCAGCACTTCATAGCGATAAACCAGAGTACGCTTCCTACTAAGACGACGATCCACAGCGGCTTGACCCAACCGATTGCATTGACAAATTCGGGATACTCCAGGCGTCCTAGATCGTTGAGGTGAAACCATGAGAACGCTTGCGTGCCGCCGGCGACGTAAAGTGCAATCACTTGGAACGCCATGCCCTCAGTCGCCAACCAACGAATCGCAGTTCCGCGGTTTGCCTTTGGATCAATGGCAAACAATCGCGGTATCGCGGCAAAAGAGAACGCCATTAGCGACAACCCGCCGACGCCCAACGTTCCGAGCAACTGGTTGGCCGATGACCAATCGGTGAACTGGGTTGTTAGCGTCGTGCCGCGAAAACTCATGATCGCCGAATCAAGCGAGTAGATCGCGTAGCAAGCCACCGCTGCCGTGGCCAATTTCATCGTTGTGCTACGGTCGCTGCGATTGGTACGCGGCAGACTGCGCCATAGGTTATACGCTCCGGCGACGCAGCCCAATGACAACAACAACCCCGCAATCATTGCTAACGAACTCATCCACTGGGGAATCGCAGTCACCTTCCACTGGAAATTTCCACCCCAGGCACCCAACAACGCGATCGACCAAAAGTGAATGACCGCGATCCGGTAACTGTAGATTTTTCCCGACGCGATTCCTGGGACGAGGTAGTAAAGCATCGAGACAGCGGGGACGGTGATCCAGTACGAAGTCATACCGCGCGCCGACCACCACTGCATGATTGCATCTTGAATGCCAAGGTAAACGGACTCGCCGGTGATTCGGTTGGCGATGTTGCCCGTCAATTGCAAGACCGGAATCGCGACCATCACCAGCAATACAAACCACAGTGGAATTGGCAATCGTGAACCGCGCGGTCGCTGCCAAAGCGTCACCAGCACGACGGGCACGAATAACAAAACCCAAATCGCCACGAGACCAAAGTCCAACGACCACGGCATCCAGGCCAACATTCGCCCCTGGGTCTGCGTCGCAACCGCAAAGCCTATGGAACTTACCAACAGCACTTGCCATAAGACAAAGTGAAACGTCGCCGATGAAAACAACGCCAATCGCGCGCGGCATAAACGTTGGCTGGCGAAGTAGACAAACGAAAAGAAACCGTTGCCCAAAAAACCGTAGATCATCAGTTGGACTTGGACTGGATACAGTCGCCCAAACGAAAAGTGCGGTGCCCAGTCCTCAAGCGGGTAAAACAGTGTCGGCACTAACAACAACACGGCCAACAACACCGCCAGCGCGGCCGACACCGCGCCCCAAAACGCGGAGGCCAGCAGAAACCACCGCACCATGCGGTCATCGCAGAATTTGATATCGTTGGCAGCGGAATCGGCGGTCATGTCGATCAGGCGTGGGGGTCAATCAGGGTTGGGATGAGTCAAATCGTTCCACGCCGCCCTGGCGAGGGTATGGGTTAAGCTCCAGCCATTAGAATAGCCAATAGGGCGACTACTTGAAGTCCCTGCGACGGCAAGGCGCAGCACCGGCCTGCGAAAACGTTTCGCTAACCTGACTTTCATTTGCGATTCGCAGTATCGATCTAATTTCTCAATTGTTTGGCAAACTTCGCCCCCAGTGCCGGATAAACAATTGGGGCAATCGTTCCACAATAGTTGACATCGTCACGCGAAAAGTGCGAAGGTAGAACTACGAATTGTCTGCAAATTAACCGGCCAACTTGATCGCGCGGTCAATCCGTTTGCGAACTTCATCGCGTCCGACGATCGCGAGCGTATCGAACATGCCGAACCCAGCCGCCGTACCGGTCACCGCGACACGCAATGCGTGGATGATTTGGCCAATCTCGATACCCTGGTCCGTGCAAAACTGTTTCAAGCCACTTTCGCAGGTTGCGGCATCGAATGGCTCGATCACATCGATTTGGTTTGCGAACGTAGACAACAACGAGGTCGCACCGTCGGCTTTGGCGATTCGCTTTTCGAATGCCTTGTCATCGTAAGCAATCGCATCCGCCGAGACGAAGCAATAATCGAAATCAAGAATGTCTCCGGCAACCTTGATTCGCTCACCGGCGGCGGCAACGATCGTTGCGACGCGATCATGGTCACCGGGCTCATTGACCCAGCCGGCTGAGACCAGAAACGGCATCGCCATGGTGGTCTTGGTCGCGACGTCAAGTTGCGCCATTCGATCGGCTTGAAACGACATCAGCTTCTGGGGATCAAAACTTGCCGGTGCCTTGGTGACTCGCTGGAGCGTAAACGACTCGATCATTTCCGCGACGGTGAACTTTTCGCGTTCCCCATCGAGCGACCAACCGACTAGCAACAGGTAGTTCAGAATCGCCTCGGGCAAGAAACCGATCTCGCGATAAAAATCGATGATCACGGGATTGAAGGTATCTTCGTTGCGTGGTCGCTTGGCACGATCGGCAATCCGCTCGCCGTGACGGAGCAGCGCCGCGAAGTCTTGGTTCTTGATGTACTGCTTGAGCTTGCGTTTGCTCATTTTGGCCGTGCCACCTGGTTCGGCGACATACGGCAGGTGGGCATAGATCGGTCGCGGGTAGCCAAGCGACTCGAGAATAAAAATCTGTCGGGGCGTATTGGGCAAGTGTTCTTCGGCGCGAACGACATGCGTGATATTTAGTTCGTGGTCATCGACGACGCTTGCCAAGTGATACAAGCAACTTCCATCGGTCCGCTGGATCACATGATCGGGTTCGCTGGCCCATTGGACTTTGACTTCACCGCGAACGATGTCTTGAATCACACAATCACCCGAGCGAGGCATTTTAAGTCGAACCGTCGCGGATCGCCCCTCGGACTCAAACGCTGCTGCCTCGGCATCGTCGGCGGCCATCCAACGACGATCATAAACAAATTGGACCTTGTCTCGATCGGCTTGCTCGCGCAGTTGTTGCAGTTCCTCGGGGCGCGAGTAGTCGCGATACGCATGACCAAGCTCGACCAACCGCGCCGCGGCGGCTTGATGTGACGCGGCGCGCTGGGATTGGTAATAGGGCGCGTACGGTCCGCCGACTTCAGGCCCTTCGTTCCAGTCCAACCCCAGCCAACGAAAGCCGTCAAGGATTGGCGCGATCGCGGCTTGGACGTTGCGTTGTTGGTCGGTGTCGTCGATCCGCAAAATGAACTGGCCACCGGACTGGCGCGCCAATAGCCAATTGAACAACGCGGTACGAACGCCGCCGATGTGGAGGTATCCGGTGGGGCTGGGAGCGAATCGGGTGCGAATCATGGTGACCTAACGTGGCGAGGAAAGCCGATCACGTTAGCAAAACCGAAACCGCCAGACTATGCGGCCCGCCCGCCACGCTTCATTTCCTTGCGCATTCGCCGCCGTTCGGATTTGTTCATCGAACCCCAATCGACTGAATCGTCGTCGACGTCACCCTCATCGTCGTCGGCTTCGGACGGCTGGCCCGTGGTTGGCCGTGTGCTGGAAACGGCGGCGGCCTTGGTGGTCACCGGTGCAGGCTTGCTCGCCGAATCTCGCCGTAGCCAGCTTCCGATGCCGCGTTTTTCGGGCTTTGCTGGCGACTTAGCGTCAGCGGCTGGCTTCTCTGGCGCGGTGCTTGGCGTTGCCGCTTTGGAGCCAGCGGTGGCGTTCGTTTTCGCGGCGGCTGGTGTGGTGGCAGCTTTCGCGGGTTTGGATGATCGACCAAACGAAAACCAGGCACGACGTGGCTTGGGTTCGGCGGCGACTTTCGGCGTTGCCGGTTTTTCGGCAATCGCCGGTTTTGCGCTCGCGGCTGCAGTCGGTGTTGGCGCGGAGGCAACAGGCATCGCCGATTTGGCAACCGGCACCGACGACGTTTCGGTCGTGTTCGCACTCGTTGGAGATAACGCTGTGGCAGGTTTTTTCGTCGATCGACCAAACGGCCACAGCCGCGATGCGAACGAGCGAGTTGGCATTGATACCTTCACTGCCGCCGGTCGTTTTGCAGTCGTTGTTTCGCTATTGGACTTCTCGACCTGGGCGCGACGAGGGCGCGGCGACTCGGCGGCGATAACCTCAGCGGCAATAACATTCGGCTTCGCTTTCCGCAGTCCGAACCACTGTCGTGCCGGCTCCGGCGATATCGATTCGGGCGAGGTCGATTCGGTTCGCGCGGCGGTTGCTTTTGACACCGGCGATTTCCGCTCGAGCGACTCAGCAGTCACCTCGGTCGATTCATCCATACCGCGCACTTCGCGAAACAGCATCCGCAGGTAGCCGGCGAGCGAAACCCACAATGTTGCGGCACCGACCAGCGGTGCCGAGGTCAGCGTAATCGAGCCGTAAAGTGTTGCCGCGTCAAAAAATTTCCAGTGACTCATCAGCGGTGTGGCAAAGCAGGCGACCGCGATCAACATCATTGAGATTGCTAATTTTGAGCGGTACACTTCCGCAACCAAACGCAGCGCAAGGGCACCGCCACCGACGGTTAAAACGATGCGCACCCAATCGGCACCGGCCAGCGCCGTGCGTTTGCCTAGCGACGCATCAATGATCGCACCGCTCCAGGACACCAAGTCGCAGATCGAGTGAACGCTCATCACGCCGAGCAGAATGATGACCAATCGCCAGATGCGATAATGGCCTTTGTAATCGTCAACCTTGTAGCGTCGTAGCTGGTAGACCAACAGCGCCGTCGCCGCGCCAGCGGCCAGAAAAAATGTCCTGGCCCAGGCACCGAAACCGTCCGCCCGATCGAGCCGCAGTGGCCGCGCCAATTCAGCGTTGTAGGCCAGTGCGGGCCAAGCTTCGGTCGCCCAGTGCAACAATACCAATCCCACAGGCACGGCAAGAATCACGGCTCCGCAAATGGTCATTGTCCGCTTGCGAACGGGCACGAGCGAGAACCAGCGTCCGCGCAATCGGCGATTCACGTTGGCTCCGTAGCTTGCTGTTGGTCGTCTGGCTTCGCGCCGTTTTTCGGACTCGCGCCGTTGGGCGGCCGTTTCGGGGGTGGAATCAAGCGTCGTCTGATACAGCACGCGACGCCGACGCGATTCAACGCTTTGTCGCCGTCCGGTGCTCATGGTCGCCTACTCCCGCGGTTTCGCCTGACAATTGATTAACGACCACTTGTACCGAATCGAGCGATTGCGGCGAAAGAGAAGTCAATTGTCGAATTATCCAGAAAATCCCGACACAAAGACGGTTTGCGACCTACCTTTCAGATCGGGGACGCCAAGCTAGCGGCAATCGCTGGTTGCGCTGGCTCACCACCGAACTTTTCATCCAACGGAATCGCCAAATGGTCGCGCAGGTCTTGGCAACTTATTTAAATTCGCTGCAAAAAATCGTCGTCGGGCGCAAACAACCGCGGCGGCAACGACGCTCAACTCGGCGTGTTTGCCAAGCCCAATGGTTGGAGCAGCGATCGATGCTGGCGGCCGCAATTTTCGCATCACCGCATTCCGAACAAAGCGACATGGTTCCCGCAGCGGTGTCACGAATCGTCACGCCGCAAGGAACCGGCAATACAACATCAAGCAGTTTCCCGTCCGTTGGAATTGTCGGCGATACTCGCGGCGGGTTTTGTAGCGGCACTTTGATCAGCAGCGAATTTGTCTTAACCGCCGCCCATTGTGCTGATGACGTTGCCAACACATCCGGTCGCTTTAACATCAACGGCACGACGTATGGCACCAGCCAAGTGATCGTGCATCCGAGCTACAACATTAATCGGCTCGGCACCGACCAAGCCAACGACATCGCGTTGTATAAGCTCAGTCGTCCCGTGACTGATGTCGCTGCGTCGCCAATTTACCGATCGACGCCGCGGGTCGGCGAGACGCTGACGCTCGTTGGATTTGGCGGCGGTCGCGCGTCAAATGGGGGTGCCGACGGAACGTTTGGTACCAAGCGATCAGGGACCACGCCGATCGATCGCGTTTCGCAAACGATCGTGGGTTGGCGCTACGACAATGCCAGCGAAAGCAACACTGCGCCAGGCGATTCCGGTGGTCCCGCGTTTCTGAACGTGGGCGGTGTTTACTACGTTGCGGGCGTGACATCGGGCGGCACCAGCGTGAACTCGGCAATCGGTGACAACTCTTTTGACACACGCGTCGACGCGTATAAAAGCTGGATCGATTCAATCGTTGGTTCGACGGGCACACCCACCCCAACGCCAACACCGAGCCCACAGCCCGTTCCGCAACCGTCACCGGAATTGCCAACCGTTTCAATTCGCGCGACCGATGCTAATGCAGGCGAACGACGTTCGTCCCAGTCATCCAATCGCGGTGAATTCGTGATTTCGCGAACAGGTTCCACTAGCGCAGCGCTAACCGTTTCGCTTGCCATCGCGGGGTCGGCGACCAACGGCGTGGACTATGGCACCGTGCCATCTTCGATCACGATTCCTGCCAGAGTGTCATCAGTGAGGGTTCGCTTTACACCGCGCGATGATTCGATCGTCGAAGGTACTGAAACCGCGATTTTCACCGTCAACGCCAGCGCCGCCTACAACACAAACGCGTCGTTGCGCTCGTCGACGATCGTGATTGCCGACAACGACGTGGCGCGCTCGAACGACAGTTTTGCCAATCGCCAAACGATCACCGGCACCGGTGTTATCGTCACGGGAACTTCGATCTCGGCAACGCGGGAAAGCGGCGAACCCAGTGCGGCGAGCGTTCCTGGTGGCAAAAGCATTTGGTACTCATGGAAGGCTCCGTCATCGGGTACGGTAACGCTGGCAACCTCGGGCAGTGACTTTGACACCACGCTTGGCGTCTACACCGGAACGCAGCTCAGCCGGCTGCGATTGGTCACCGGCAACGATGATGAAAACCTAGCCGCCGGACAATTGACCAGCCGTGCGTCGTTTACCGCCACCAAGGGCACGACCTACCAGATTTTGGTCGATGGTTACAACGGTACCGGTGGCCAAGTGCAGCTTAGTCTGAGCCAAGCTGGCCGCAGCCGCTCAAGCGAAATCGTCGTTAACAACGTTTCCAAATACTTCGCGGCACCAC
This sequence comes from Pirellulaceae bacterium, assembly GCA_041753075.1. Lineage (GTDB taxonomy): Bacteria > Planctomycetota > Planctomycetia > Pirellulales > Pirellulaceae > UBA6163. The sequence goes on along the minus strand of JBGSVE010000023.1, from coordinate 12,843 downwards.
CGATCACGACCACGCCGCCGGTTGTGACCACCTCGTCTTCAACCAACGCGAATCGCGATTTTCTCTTTGCTTTGCTAGCGCGATAGTATCGCTGTTGCATTGGGCGGACGATTTCTTGTACGGAAGTAGGGGTAGTCAATTGTTTTTACCCGCCCCATGCAGAGCCGCTTCGAAATGTCCCAGGTTGATGAACCGCTGTTGGTCTTGATTTTCGAATTAACACACCAAGACGCCGAGCGTCGCGGCAATGCGATTCGCCAAATTTCGCAATCGCGGCGCGAGTATTCGGGAATCACGGGCAAGGTGATCGGTTTGGTTGCTGACAATCAGGAATCGATCCGCAATTGGAGCTGTGAGGCATTGGAGTCGACTATCAAGCCGTCGGTGGACGAAGTCCCCGAGTTGATCCGGCTGTTGCGTGAGACCAAAGACGGCGAGGTCGAGTATTGGTCGGCAACGATGCTGGGCCGACTGGGCACCTCGGCATCCGCAGCCACGGCGGCGCTGGCCAGTTGTCTGCTCGATTCGCCATGCTTAGCGGCGCGCGAACGAGCCGCCTGGGCGATTGCCGAAATTGGCCCGCCAGCCCAATCGGCGATCAACGCACTGAAACAGATCACCACGGACGATCCACCGCGCTTACAACGCCTCGCTGCCAGCGCGATTCATTCACTGGCAGGCCGCGCGGCATGATGCTGCCCGAACTGCCCGTTTAGGACTTGGGAAAGTGTTCCACGACGCTCCGCCGTCGTGAAGTCACGACAGCGGAGCGTCGTGGAACACAATAAAGATCGTTGACGACCATCGATATCGGCAGGGAGGCCGAACGCGATGCCATTGTTGCGCTTGGGTAAGCGATTCGTCGCCAAACAGATCTCACCGGTCCGGTTCTTTGGGCCGTCGGTGAGCATTGTGGGGCTGATCGCGTCCGCGTTCATGGTCCTGACCGGACGCGTGAATCTGTCGAGTCTTGATCTCGGTTCGCTCACCGCACAACTCGGCGGCAAAGACGATCCGACCACAACAATCACACCGGTACGATTGGACCAATCCGCCGCTCGTGCACCGGACCGCATTCGGATCGCAACCTTCAATATCCAGAACTTCGGCGAGAAAAAAGCGTCCAACGCGAACGTGATGCAGGCACTCGCAAAGATCGTTTCCAATTTTGATCTCGTTGCGATCCAAGAAGTCCAGTCGCCGCAAGCCATGCCGATCGCAAAGCTGGTCGATTTGATCAATCGCAGCGGTCTGCAGTATGACGCGACATTGAGCGAGCCGATTGGTCGAACGACTCATCGCGAGCAATATGGCTTCGTCTGGGACACCCAGCGAATGCGAATCATCCCCGACTCAACCTACGTCGTGATGGATGGCGATGGAACATCAAGTCCCGATCGAATGCACCGCGAACCGATGGTGGCGTCGTTTGAAACGCGAGTTCCTGCGGCGCAAGGTCGCGCACCGTTTCGCTTTACCGTTATCAATGGACACACCGATCCCGATGAAGTAACGACCAAGGGTGAACTGAACGAGATGAATGTGCTTGATGACGTGTTCGTTCGCGTACGCGATTATGAATACGGTCGTCGCGGCGAAGAAGACGTGTTCATGGTCGGTGATCTGAACGTCGATGTCGCCCACCTCGGCGAACTTGGCCAGATCCCCGGGATGTATTCGATCGCTGGCAACACACCCACGAACACTGCGGGAACAAAAACCTACGATCACATCTTGATGGATCGCAACACGACCGCCGAATTCTCCGGTGTCTTTGGTGTAATCGACTACGAACGCGACTTGGGACTGACGCCCGAGCAAGCGGCAATGGTCAGCGACCACCGTCCGGTCTGGGGCGAATTCAGTGTGTTCGAGATTCCCGCGTTCGCCAACGTTGCTCAACAGAACAGTCCGCTACGTTAGAACGTGTTTCAAAAGGGCTGATCTCGATTGTCAACGCTGAACCAAATCGATCAACACCAACTTGAGATGCTTGCCGTGACGTTGGCCGCGCGGTTGCCAAAGCGAGTGGTCATTGGATTGTCAGGCACTCTGGGTGCCGGTAAGACCCGATTTGTGCAAGCCTTCGCCGGGGCTTGCGGTGTTGAAACTTCGTTGGTGACCAGCCCGACATTCACCATCGTGCAGACCTATTTTGGCGATCGCAAGATTCATCATATCGATGCCTATCGGTTGGCGGACGAAGACGAGTTCATCGAGCTGGGAGGCGAAGAACTACTTGAAGAGGATGCGACGGTGTTGATCGAATGGCCGGGTCGAATTGACCGCTGTATGCCTAGCGACATCATCGCGATCAATTTACAAATTGAAACTCCACCCGATTTCCGCAAGGTAACCGCATTCTGCCGCGACGAGTCTTTACTGGCAATCGTCGCGTCCGCCTTTCAGGCCAGCAGCGAAGCTTCCAGCGACTGAATGATTTGCGCTATGGCCCGCGCCATCATTTCGGCGCTGGCGCTGGGTAGCGTCGATCGCGCGGTGGCGACCTGTTGAGGAGCCAGCGGCAGATGCACAAAAAAAGATTTCGTTGCCAAGCCAAACTCGCTTGAAAAATGCTGGCTCAAATAAAGCACCGCATTGCATAAATAGGTGCCCGCATGATGCGATATCTCCACCGGAATCCGCTCGGCCAATAACAAGTCACGCAATTGCACCAGCGGTACGGAAGTCAAGTAAGCCGCCGGCGCTCCTTCAACAAGCGGGGTGCCGTCGGTGCGTAGATTCAATCCCGTGGTCTCCAGGCGAATGACGGCCGAGCCGGGTGCTTGGCCAAGGTGAATCGCGTAGTCGAAGTCTTCCTGTAAATCCTTTTGCAAACGGTCGCTGGCCGCCTGCAGATCAACGGGATAACGCCTCGTCACCAATTTTGACCGCGTCTCGAACCACCGAGTCAATTCAACCACCGTTAACCAACTACTGTTTTCCGCCCACTGATCGTATGGCTCAAACGACGTTAACAAGATGCGCGTCATCTAACTCACGATCTCGTCACGATATTGTTCCAACAACCGCACTGCATCGCCGACCTCGCGCAGTTGTCGAACTGGATCCTGTGCAATCTCGCGCTCGATCGTCAGCGGTCCGTCGTAACCGATTTCGGCGAGCGTTTGCAGGTAGGCTTTGATGTCGACCGCTCCATCACCAAGCGGTACTTCGCGTCCCCAGGTCACACCCGGCTGGTCGCTCCAGGTGGCGTCTTTGCAATGCACGCTACGAACCCACGGAGCAAGCGTGCGGAGAGCAACGAGCGGTTCTCCCATCCCGTAAAGAATCATGTTCGCCGGATCAAAGTTGATCCGCAAATTGTCACGATCGCAGGCTTCAATAAAATCGATCAACGCTTCGGCGGTCTCCTGGCCAGTTTCCAAATGCAAAAACTGGTCGTTCGATTCACAGTAATCACACAGCTTGCGGGTCGCTTCAATCAAGCTGATTCGATCCGCGTTGGCGGGGTCGTGCGGTACGACGCCAATGTGCAAGGCCACGGTATCGCAACCAAGCTCGTTGGCAAAATCGCTGATCTCAATCATCTCAGCAAGTCGCGATTGGCGTGTCTCGCCAGGCACCAACCCAATTGTCCGTCCAACGGTCGGGATGTCGGCGTAGCTTTCGCCCTCGAATCCTCCAAACACGGCGGTGACTTTAATGCCGATCGACTCGACTTGTGATCGCAGTTTGGCAGCCATCGCGGACGACCGCGAACCACGATGGGGTGCATGCAGTTGGACCGTGGGTACACCGATTTCGCGGATCACACCCCAAGACACTCCCAGGCCCGCATCGACCGAAGCGAACACACCAATCGGGTTAAGCAAAATCCCACCATCGACTTCAAAGAGTTAACGTCAAAAATAGTCCACCGAAATGATAGCAAAACTGCCAAGCCGCCGTGGTGCCGCGTTTGAAGCAATCATTGTAGAACGATTGACCTCAATCGTTCGGTGCGCACGTCGCTGGCAAAGCCCGCGAGAAACAATTGAGACAATTGTTCTACAAAAATACGTCACTGCGTGGCCTTGCTTGCCGAACCCAACCGCAAGACCGGCAAACGACCGCGAATGCCAATTCGTTCTTGAATCGCTGCGGGCGTCGACGCTGGTGCGACTTCATCGCGCCAGGCCGAATCGTAACGATCACCCTGCCAAGCTCCCAACCGGACCATTTCGTCCTGGATCTCTTTTCGCAACGATGACTTTTCTAAGCACCACAGCGGACCAATCAGATACTTTGGCGGCGCATCGCCGCTGATTCTTTCAACGATAGTTTCGGGAGGAATCAATCGCAAAAATTCAATCAAGGTACGCACGTAGGCGCCGCGCTCCAGCATTTTCACTTCGCCGCGAAGCACTTCGTCACCCAGCGGCGTACCCTGGACGGCGTACAGATTGTGGATCTTCACCGCGTCACAGCCCAGCGGTCCAATCGTCCGCGCGGTCTGCAGCATCATTTCCGGTGTCTCGCTGGGAACACCCAGAATAATGTGCGCGCAGGTCTCGAAGCCACGACCGCGACTGCGGTTCATCGCGTCAACCATGTGTGCGTGGCGATGGGCTCGATTCATCCACAGCAGGCTTTCGTCATGGCATGATTGCATCCCATACTCGAGCGACACGTAAGTCTCGCGCGCCAATTGCTCAAGCAGCTCCAACACTGGATCGGGAACGCAATCCGGTCGCGTGCCGATTGCCAACCCAACGATCTCGGGCGAGTGAGTCAGCGCCAGTCGGTAGACTTCCTCCAATTGGTCAAGCGGAGCGTACGTGTTGGTCGCCGGTTGAAAATAAGCAATGAAACCGATTGGATTTTTGTATCGCTTTCTCACCGTCGCGATCCCGCGCGTCAATTGCTCCGACACCGCAGCCAAGCGAACGCGGCGGCTAGGACTGAACGATCGGTTGTCGCAAAAATTGCATCCACCCTGGGCCACCGCGCCATCGACATTTGGACAGGTAAAGCCGGCGTCGATGCTGACCCGTTGGATGCGACCGCCAAATCGCCGCTTCAGCGCAGCACCGAAAGCCCGAAATCGATTCGAAAGATGATCATCAAGATGCCGGTTTTCGTGGCTGGTGGGGCTGGCAATGCCAGAATCTTTTTGCATCCGTCGGTTTCTCACATTGATCTCGGCGATTCTTCAGTAAATTATAATGAAGATTCGGCAATAGGTGTTCACTCAACTTGACGCGAGTTCAAACCATGTCTTGGGATCATAAAGTTGACGGACCGACGCGGTTCGGCGTGCTAGTTCCGGTCGGCGGCGGAGATCCAATTCCGCTAATGAAGGATCGTTTGATCGTCGGCCGACGTGAAGGCTGTGACATTGTGCTCAAGTTCAATAATATTTCGGGCCAGCATTGCCGGATGACGGTCGAGCATGGATACTGGTTCGTTCGCGATCTGGGAAGCCGCAATGGTACCAAGGTCGATGGTCGCTCGATCGTTCGCAAACGGCTCGACCCCAAGTGTCGCATCTCGTTTGCCAAGCACGAATATCAACTTGTTTACGAACCACAGGATCTTGGCGCGTTTGGCCCGCCGCCAGCCGACGATGATCACATGGAAGAGTTGATGAAGAGTTCTTTGATGGACCGTGCTGGGCTCAGCCGCCGCAGCGAGTCCGATCCGACCAAGAACAAAAACATCACCGAACTCTAGGATTCGCATGTCACGACTTGCTCACCATGTTTTCTTTTCCTTACACGAACCGACCGAGTCGAACGTAACGAAGCTGATCGCAGCTTGCCAGGAATATTTGACCGGCCACGACGGCGTGGTCGATTTTTCGGTCGGTCGGCGCGACACCGAACTCGACCGCCCGGTCAACGATGCCCAATACGAAGTTTCATTGCACGTGATCTTTCGCGATCGCGCGACACATGATGCATATCAGACTGCTCCGCGACATTTGAAGTTCATCGAACTTGAAAGACCCAGTTGGAAGTTGGTTCGCGTGTTCGACAGCTTGCTCGAACCAAGCTGAACGGCACACTGGTCTACGCGCTGCCCGCCCATAACCCTAAAACATCGACTTGTGCGGATTTGCGTTTCAGAGACTTGGCTGCGATCGGGACCGGATGAACACTTTTCTTTACGTGCTGCTGGGCGTCGTCGTCGCTGTGGTCGGATTGATACTATTCGCCAAACTTAACCGCCGCAAATTCGTTCGCTGCCTGTTCACACCGACCCTGACGTTGTTATACCGTGCCCGCGTCGTCGGGATGGAAAACTTGCCCAAAACCGGCGGCGTCGCGTTGGTCAGCAATCATGTTTCCTGGATCGACGGGATTGTGTTGTTGTGGTTGTTGCCGCGAAACATTCGCTTCCTCGTCGACGGAGGCAATTTCAAGTCGCGGATTGGTGATTTCCTGGGCGGTGCGTTTGACACGATCATGATGTCAAGCAGCCCCAAGTCGATCGGCCGGGCATTGATTGCTTCTCGCGAAGGTCTCAACAAAGGCGATGTGATCGGAATTTTTCCCGAGGGCACGCTGACTCGCACCGGCCAATTGCAGGCGTTCAAGCCCGGAATCACCAAGATCGTTAAAGGCACGACTGTGCCCCTATTACCCGTTTACCTCGACGGCATGTGGGGCAGCGTGTTCAGCTTTTCCGGCGGCAAGTTTTTTTGGAAATGGCCCGAGTGGCCACGGCGCGAATTGACGCTTTATATCGATAAACCGCTGCCGGTCGATACGCCGGTGGACCGCTTGCAATCGGCGGTCTTGGCGCTGGGGGCCAAGGCAACGATCGCGCGACGCAAGCAGTTCAAGATCCTGCCGCTGGAGATCATCCGCGCCTGGCGTTTGGATGCAACCAAGATCAAAGTTGCTGACTCGACCGGGGTCGAATTAAAGGGGCGCGATGCGCTCATTCGCGCACTGGCGCTGCGGCGCATGCTGCGCCGCGAAGTGTTCAAGAACGACGAAACCACCGTGGGATTGCTGTTGCCGCCAAGCGTCGCCGGCGTGCTCGCGAATGTCGCGTTGGCCTTCGACAAACGCATCTCCGCAAACCTCAACTACACATTGCCCGCTGCGGCGATCAATCATTGCATCGACCAGGCGAAGATTCGCACGGTGCTGTCCAGCGCCAAGTTTATCGAAAAGATGGATCTGAAGCTCGAAGCCAATGTGGTTGCGCTGGAAGACTTGAAGGACAAGGTCAGCAAACTCGACAAGGCGATTGCGTTTGTGCAGGCGGTGCTGACGCCTAAGCATGTGCTCAGTGTCGTCCTTGGACTGCACCGAATTAGTCCCGACGATTTGTTGACATTAATTTTCACCAGCGGCTCGACCGGCAATCCCAAAGGCGTAATGCTCAGCCACGCGAACATCAGCCACAACGTCGAGGCAATTCGCCGCGCCGTTCAATTGACGCGCGAAGACGTCGTGCTGGGCGTCCTGCCGTTTTTTCATTCGTTTGGATTCTCGGTTACGTTGTGGGGTGTGATGACGCTTGGGCCTACGGGCGTTTACCATTTCAACCCGCTTGACGCTCGCCAGATCGGCAAGCTGGCCGAGCGCTACGGTGCCACGGTGTTACTCGGAACGCCAACATTCCTGCGTGGCTACCTGCGCCGCATCGAACCGGCACAATTCAGCAAGCTCAATGTCGTCGTCGTCGGTGCCGAGAAAATGCCCGCTGATTTGTTCGATGCATTCGAACAGCGGTTCGGCGTCCGGCCAGTCGAAGGCTACGGTGCCACCGAACTCAGCCCACTGGTGTCGGTGAACATTCCGCCGACCCGTTCACAGGCCGCTTACCAATTGGACCGCGTCGAAGGATCGGTCGGTCGTCCGTTACCCGGTACCGCAGCCAAGATTGTCTCGCCTGATGATTCGGCGATCGAGCTAGCCGCCGGCCAGGATGGCATGTTGCTTGTGACGGGGCCGAACGTGATGCGGGGCTATATCGGTCGCCAAGATTTGACCGACAAAGCCGTCGTCGATGGCTGGTATGTCACCGGCGACATCGCGCACGTGGACATGGAGGGGTTTTTGCACATCACGGGACGGCTCAGTCGGTTTTCCAAGATTGGCGGTGAAATGGTGCCTCACATCCGCATCGAAGACGAGTTGATGCGATTCATTGGCGATGATCCAAACGATGACTTGATTCAAGTTTGTGTGACCGCGATTCCCGATGCCAAACGTGGCGAGCGAATCATTGTGCTGCATTTGCCCAGCGAAAAATCGGTTGCTGAACTGCGCGCCGCGCTATCGCAATCGGGACTACCAAACCTGTTCATTCCCGGTGCCGATAGTTTCTTTGTGGTCGATAAGATTCCGGTGCTTGGCACCGGCAAACTGGACCTCCAGGGCGCCCGCGAGATGGCGACCCAGATGACGATCAGCCAGTGCTCAAGCGGGCAACCCGCGGGCGATGACGAGTGATGGCTGACGATTCACCTGACAATGCCAAACCAAGTCTGTGGCGATCGACGATCTATGCAATTATCGGCATGTCGTTGCCGGTTGTATTCGCGCAGTACCGCGAAGGCAGTTTGTCCGCCCAGCGGATACTCGTTGAATTGGCAATGCCGTTGGGTTTGGCGTGGATGGGGACCGCACTGGCAACGGTGCATTTGCTGCGCAGTGGCAATCGATACGCCGCCGCCATGACCGCATTGTTGTTCATCGCGATTATGTTTTTCTTTTGTCCTGCGGTCAGCCAGCAATTGATGATCTACGTCGAAGCTCCGCCGCTGCAGCCGCAGTCGCTTTCCGCCGAGGCTCCGGTGTATCGTGCTGTTGTCGTACTTGGGGGTGGCGCGTCGATTGGTCGCGATGGTTCGGCGCAATTAAACACAGCGGGCCAACGAATCGTTTTTGCCGCCGAGATGTACCATGCCGGCAAGACAAAAACAATCGTCTGCACCGGAGTCGATAACTTCATCCCCGATTTGGCCAACGGCGACGCCCAGGAGCGAGCGAATCTCGAGCGAAACCATCCCGGCGTGGTCGGTATGGAGATCCTGGAGTCGCTCGCCGTAGCGCCCCAATCGCTGTATCGCACGCCGGGGATCAATACGTCGGAAGAGATGATTGGCCTGCGCGCGTTTCTTAGCGATCCGCCCGAGACATTGCCGACGGACGGGCCTATCGGCTTGATTACCAGCGCCTTTCACATGCAACGCGCCATGCGTTTGGCCGCTCGCGAGGGACTCGATCTCGTCGCCATACCGGTTGACTACAAAGCGGGTCCCGATGAACCCTGGTCGCCCAGCGATTTCATTCCCAATGCCGGCTCAGGTGCCAAATTCGCCAGCGCGATCCGCGAATTATTAGCCCGCGTGGTCGGTCGCTAACGAGTCGGCGGTGCATACCAAGCATCCAGCTTGGCGGTCAACCGCGCAACGCGATCGGGATCGACGCCCGCTAAATCATGGTCTTCGGCGGGATCTTCGTCGAGACGATAGAGTTGCGGTGATTCGCCGGCCAGTCGAGACGATGGATCGATCAATTTATAATTGCCCTCGATCACCCAGCGGTACATCAAACTCGCCGCCGGATCATCCATCGCCACAATGTCATGCTCGAAAATCTCGCCATACAACGTGTCGCGTTTCGCAATCACTGACTCGTCAAGCAAATTGATTCCCGGTAGCCCCGCTGCCGCTTTTTCAAGTCCTTCGTTTGGACCCAAAAGCGAACAAATCGTCGGCACCATATCGATTGACGACGCCAGGTGAGTGGTGTCCAACCGCGGCGTGATCTTGCCGGGCCAACAGACCATGATCGGCGTTCGCGTGCCGCCTTCATTGGGACTGCGTTTGCTGCGCGGTGCATACGCGCTTTCGTGGACTTGATTGATCCAACCATTGTCAGTGACATACATGATGATCGTGTTGTCGGTGAGCCCATTGTCGTCCAACGCGTCGATCAGTTGACCACATGATTGATCGAAGCGTTCGCAATTCGCCCAATACTTTGCAATCGCCATCGAATCGGTTCGTGCTTGATACTTCGCAAGCAAATCAGCCGGTGGATCGTGCGGCGTGTGCGGCAACATCGGTGCGTACCAAAGGAAGAACGGTTGCTTCGAATCGGCGCTGCGCGACAAGAACTCCAGCACTGGTTCCATACCGTCGCGGCCTATCTTCAGCCCGTCGTCGCCGTGTCGTCCATTCTTGGAAAAGTCGCCAACGGTCATTCCTTCGTCAAAACCGCCGACCGCAACACCGCCTTCCCACCATTTGCCTGATTGCATCGAGCGATAGCCCAGCGGCGAAAGCATTTCGGGAAGCGTTTGCATCGTCGTGGCGTGTCGCAGATATTGATTGCGAACCGCAACGTACTGGGGCGAACGATAATGAGCACCGCGATTGATGTTTTTGCCGCCTTTGATAATCGCCTCTGGCAGCGGCGGGTCATTGCCAACAATGCCGTGTTGGTGTGGATACAGCCCGCTGATAATGGTCGCCAATGAGGGACGACAGAGGCTGTCGGGCACGTAACCGCGAGTAAACGTGGCGCTGCGCGCCGCCAATTCATCAAGCCGCGGGGTTTCGATACTGGGGTGCCCCATGAACGAATAGTCGCCCCAGGCTTGGTCGTCGCTCAGGATAAATACCACGTTGGGACGGTTCTCGGCCGCCGGCGATTGATTAAAAAGTGGGGCGACCAGCAAAACGAGGCTGATGCAGAAACAGCGTAAAAGACTCATGGACGGGGTACCAAATGAGGTAAGGTAAGAAGTTCGAATTGTAACGAAATGCCGCAGGCCGGTGACGGGCCTTGATGAGGAGGGCTCGGGGCGGGATTATGTTACCTCAGCACATTTAAACTTTACTCGGAGAATTACTCAATGTCAGTGCTCGTGACCCAGGCCGCTCCCGACTTCAAAGCCACCGCTGTCATGCCTGACGGCTCGTTCAAAGACGACTTCACGCTCGGTGCCTATCGCGGCAAGTATGTGCTGTTCTTCTTTTACCCGCTCGACTTTACCTTCGTTTGTCCAACCGAAATTATTGCCTTCAGTGATCGCGTCAAGGAATTTGAGTCGCTTGGCGTGCAAGTGATCGGGGCCTCGATCGATAGCCATTTCTCGCATCTTGCGTGGCGAAACACACCGCGAAATCAGGGTGGAATCGGCGACATAAAATATCCGTTGGTCGCCGATTTGAATAAGCAGATTGCTCGTGATTATGATGTGCTATTGGATAGCGGCGTCGCTCTTCGCGGTACGTTTTTGATCGATCGCGAAGGCGTCGTCCGGCACCAGGTCGTCAACGACTTGCCGTTGGGCCGCAGCGTTGATGAGGCGTTGCGAATGGTCCAGGCATTGCAGTATTTCGAGAAAAACGGCGAAGTTTGTCCAGCGGATTGGAAAGAAGGCGGCCGCACGATCAAGCCCGGCGTCGAATCGAGCAAAGAGTTTTTCGGTGCCCAGTACGCCGGCTAAGCGTTCTTTTCATCAGGCTGGCACTTAGCGTCATTGTCATACCCCGGAGAGACCGCATTGGGAAAGATTGCGATCGTCAGCGACATTCACGGCAACCTCGCCGCGCTCCAGGCCGTGATGGAGGATATTCAATCGCAATCGGTTGACGAGATCATTTGTTTAGGTGACGTGATTGGTTACGGTCCCCATCCATGTGAATGCCTTGATGCGGCGATGAAGTTTAGCTTTACGGTTCTGGGCAATCACGACAGCAGCGCCGTCTTCGACCCCGAAGGCTTTAACTCCACCGCCGAGCGGGCCATTTTTTGGACGCGACAACAATTGCATTCCGGTGGTGATCCGGCGGTTTGTAAACAGCGGCTGGACTTCATCTGCAAGATGCCGCGTGTTATGCGGCGGGGCGGCATGTTGTTCGTCCACGGATCACCTCGTGGCCCAACCAGCGAGTATGTCTTTCCCGAAGACACACAAAACCCAAAAAAAATGGAGAAGCTATTCTCGTTGATTTCTCAAACATGCTTTCAAGGACACACGCACGTTCCCGGTGTGTTTACCAGCGACCTTAAGTTTCTCCGCAGCGAAGCAGTGCCCGAGAATTATTCAATCTCCGGAAACGGAAAAAAATTCATGGTCAATGTCGGCAGTGTCGGTCAACCGCGTGACAGCGATCCGCGTAGTTGTTATGTGATTGTCGCCGACGAAACGCTGACTTATCGACGCGTCGCCTACGATGTCGATCGCACCGTCGCGGCAATCTACGCTGAGGAAGAACTGGACAACTTGCTCGGCGACCGACTTCGCGAAGGTCGCTAAGCAGCGAGGTAAAACGACTTGGCAGCCTGTAGAAATTCTTTATCACTGGTACGCAGACCATTACTGTGAACTTGAGATTGGCCAGACGAGCCATCAATGTCGCGGAATGACAAGTTTCAACTTTCCAAACCAACAGAAAAAACTCGTTTGCATTGCAAGCGAGTTCAGCCACAAACACCAGCGTAAGCTTACTTGCTCGGCGGCATCAAGACAGTGTCAATCACATGAATGATACCGTTACTGCATTGCACGTCGGTGATAATCACTTTCGTACTTCCATTCAAGAAAACCGAGCCATCTTTGACTTCGATCTTGATTTTCGAACCTTCAACCGTTCCCGCTTCGTGAAGCGTAACGACCGTTGCTGCTGGAACAGCACCTGCTACAACGTGATAGGTCAAAATCGACGCTAACTTCGCCTTGTTCTCTGGCTTGACCAAAGACTCAACGGTTCCAGCGGGCAGTTTAGCAACGCACGGAAAATTAGTGTCGGAGGTTTTGGCGTAATCGGTTAGTCTACGGTCTCCCAATTCATCCCACGATTCTACACGAGGCCAAGGATGGCGACGCTATTGTTCCAGAGCGACCAGGCGACCGAGAAACGGC
>JBGSVE010000022.1:0-54937 GCA_041753075.1 Pirellulaceae bacterium | reverse complement strand
TGGGGTGTCGGTGAGCAGCAAGTCCGCAACGTCTGGTCGAGCGTTGGTTGTTGGAACCTTTGTGGTTGGCTCTACGCGATGGTGGAATTGGAGTGTTGGGATACGTCGAGCGACCACCTCGTTGATCGTCGAGACCGTCCGTGAGACAATCCGGATAGGCGACCTTCGCACCGTGATCGCCGTCGCAAGATCGCTCGTGAAATGCTTCGCCAGTCATTTTTGAGTGATCTGCAAACCGCCCATGACGAAACAAAAATACGGGCTCGATTCGAGCAACTGCTGGCATTAGCAGCATGATCACGAACACGGCTTTAGACGTTTGCCTAAAGTGCAGTGATCAGAGCAAGCCAGTTGAAATTGGCGGTCCAGAATGGCGGCAGGCTCGGAAGATGAGGAGGTGGCGTGATTCTTGCAACCTGCGATAATTTCGACCGCGCGGCAACCTATAATTGCGGCAGTTGATTTGAGACGTCTTTGCGAGAACTCCTTCGATGGAACCAACCCAATCTTGCTTGCGTGAGTGTCCGTCGCCGGACACGTTGCTCCAATTCGCCGAGGGAAACCTCGCTGACCCAACCAGGGTCGTCCAGCAGCACATCGATCAGTGCAAGTCGTGTGCTTCCAAAGTCAGTGAGATCTCGCTCGCTGGCAATTTGTTGGTCACGCTAAGCCACGAAACAAAGAATGACGCGAGTGTCAATACTCGAAGTCTTGACGCGACGATTGCATCTGAGCACAAACGCATGGAGCAAGCAGGCCCAGTCAACCTATTGGCCGATCGCTATCGACTCGGCAGCTTCATCGCCGCAGGAGGGATGGGTCAGGTCTATCGCGCAACCGACGTCGTCTTCAACCGCGAAGTTGCCGTCAAGCGACTTTTGCCAAAGTACGAAGGAGACAGTGGCGCTGGCCAGCGTTTCCGTGAAGAAGCGGCCTTGACCGCTCGGCTGCAGCACCCAGGGGTTCCTCCGATGCACGATCTAGGATCATTGCCCAATGGAGATCCGTTCCTGGCAATGAAGCTAATCGCTGGACGCACTCTCGCGGAGTTGCTGAAGGAGCGCGCAAACCCTGCAGAAGACCTGCAACGATTTCTCTCGATCTTCGAACAGATGGCTCGCGCAGTCGGCTATGCCCATGCCCAAGGCGTGATCCACCGCGATCTTAAACCGGCCAACGTGATGGTCGGAGAATTTGGCGAAGTCCAAGTCATGGACTGGGGCTTGGCAAAGAAGATCGGTGCGGCTGAATCGCCAAACCGTTTGACGGAAGAACTTCCAGACGATTCACATCAGCGCACGGTAGACGGGACCATCCTGGGCACGCTGGCGTACATGTCCCCAGAGCAAGCCCGCGGGGACGTTTCGAACATTGGCACAGCAACAGACGTGTTCGCACTCGGGGCGATACTGTTGGAAATCCTCGCGGGCGGCCGTGTCTACGAGGGAAACTCGCGCGAGCTGCTCAGCAACGCGCAAGCTGGCAACGTCACCGCAGCGCTCGAGCGTCTGTCAAAGTCGGGCATCGACGAAGGCTTAGCCTTACTGACAATCCAGTGCTTATTGCCCGTTGCGAAGGCTCGCCCCAGCGATGGCGTTGCGGTCGCCAATCATGTCGCCAGCCATCGGGCGTTGGTCGAGGAGCGATTGCGAGAGTCAGAAACTTCCCGCGCGGCGGCGGAGGCGACCGCAACAGAACAAGCGAAGCGCCGCCGGTTGTTCATGATCGGCGTCGCGATGATCTCTTTCGTCTTCGCCATCGGTGCGGGTGTGTCGACGATGTTTGCAGTTTGGGCAAAGTCAGAAGCGAGGGAAGCTGGCAAGCAGCGCGACCGCACCCAAGCGCAGCAGAAATTAACGATGCGGCAACTTTATCTCGCCCAAATCGCGCGCGAGCAATCGCGAATTGACGCTGGCGGGGTCGGTGTGGCACAAGCTGCGTTGAGGGCGATGCCTGAAGAGCAACGGGGTGTTGAACACACCTGGCTGACGCGCCGCGCCGAGGGGACGCCGTTCACTTTTCGTGGACACGACTTCGCTGTTGTGACTGTCGTGTTCAGCCCCGACGGCAATACGGCTGCAAGCGGATGTCGGCGTGGGACGATCAAACTCTGGGACACGCAGACGGGGGCTGAACTAGCGACGCTCCGCGGCCACAACACCTACTTTATTTCACTTGCATTCAACCCGGATGGGACCCGGCTGGCAGGTGCATCCTGGGACAAGACCATTCAACTCTGGGACACGCGGACTGGGGCCGAACTGCAAACCCTCCGCGGGCACACAGAGGCAGTAGGCTCGGTCGCCTTCAGTTCCGAGGGGACGCGGATCATCAGTAGTTCCGGCGACAAAACCATCAAAGTCTGGGACGCCAAAACCGGTAGCGAACTGTTGACGATCCGTGCGCAACCAGGGTCCGGCGGGCCGGTTGCCTTCAGCCCCGACGGGACTCGCATCGCCAGCGGATCAGGCGACAACTCCATTAAGATCTGGGATTTTCGGACGGGGGCCGAATTGGCGACGCTGCGCGGACACACATGTGGGGTCGCAGACGTCGAGTTCAGCCCCGACGGGACGCTGCTTGCCAGTGCGGGTGGGGACTTTGCGATCCGGCTCTGGAACACGCAAACTGGGGCCGAGTTATCGAGGAATTATCGACATCAACATAA
Organism: Pirellulaceae bacterium; assembly: GCA_041753075.1. GTDB lineage: Bacteria > Planctomycetota > Planctomycetia > Pirellulales > Pirellulaceae > UBA6163. Next base: position 52,269 of record JBGSVE010000022.1, on the reverse strand, counting down.
TGCGACGTCGGTCGCATTTAGCCCGGACGGGACACGCATCGCTAGCGCGTCCATCGACAAAACGGTCAAGCTCTGGAGCGTGTTGAGCGATGCTGAATTATTGACGCTGCAAGGGCATGAGAGCTACGTTAACTCAGTCGCGTTCAGCCCCGATGGCACACGGCTTGCCAGCGGGTCGGAAGACAATACGGTCAAAATCTGGGACACGCGGATCGGGACTGAGTTAGCCAGGCTCAAAGGGCATGAGAGCTTCGTTATGTCGGTCGCAATTAGCCCAGACGATGCATCGATCGCCAGCGGATGCAAGGACGGCACAATTAAACTCTGGGATGCACGCAGGAGAGCAGAAACGGCGACGCTGCGCGGGCATGAACAACAGGTCAACTCGGTCGTGTATAGTCCCGACGGGAAACAGCTCGCCAGTGGGTCCTCCGACATGACAATTAAACTTTGGGACGCGCTGACCGGCACCGAGCTGATGACGTTACGCGGGAACAAAGACTTGGTGTCCGCAGTCGCGTTTAGTCCCGACAGCGAGAGGCTCGTCAGTGGTTGTTACGACAATCGTGTCAAACTTTGGGATGCCCGGACGGGAGAAGAGTTGGCGACGCTGCTCGGACATGAAAACCGGATCAACTCTGTCGCATTTAGTCCAGACGGAACGCAGATCGCTAGCGGCGATGGGGACTTCATGCACAAAGGAACAATTAAACTCTGGGATGCGCAGACGGGTGCTGAACTGGCCACACTCCGAGGTCACAAAGAAGGGGTCAACACAGTTGCGTTCAGCCCCAACGGAGCGAGTCTGGCCAGCGGGTCAGCAGAAGATGTAGTCAAGCTCTGGGACGTGCGGACCGGTGAGGAACAGGCGTCGCTTCGTGGACATGACGAAGAGGTGACGACCGTTGTCTTTAGTCCTGACGGGACGCAGCTTGCCAGCAGTTCAGAGGACAAAACAATCAGGCTCTGGGATGTACAGACCGGCGGCGAACTGGCCACGCTTCGCGGTCATGAAAACTGGGTAACGTCCATTAAATTTAGCTCCTACGGGACACAGCTCGTCAGCGGGTCGCTCGACAAAACCGTAATACTTTGGGATGCACGGAACACCACGGAACTTACCACGCTTCGAAGCCAGGTAAGCGTTTCGTCGGTTGGGTTCAGTGCCGACGGGACGCGGATCGTCACTGACGACGTGGCCGGAAAGCAACTGGTTTGGAACGCAGCGACTGGTGAACTGATGCCCGACGAAGCTCCGCCGAAAAATCGATTCGAGGGAGTTGTCAGCCCGGATGGAAAGACGTCGGTGCATGTCAACGAGAAAGAAGTCGTTGTCGAGCGGCGAAGTCGCCACTACGACGCCATTTGGTCGGAAGCTCACGATCGCCGCGACTATTGGATACCAATCTTGTACGTCGACGACGCCGCCAAGGCTGAAGCTGCCGGAGACTGGTGGGCCGCAGAGTGGTACTTACGGCGGTTGATCGAATTGAAGCCCAAGCTTACGCCTGAGATAAAACGCCTGACGAAGAGTAAGTTTGCAACCGCTGAGGCTTTTGAAGGCGACCTGACCACGCGATTGAAGCACGCTCAAAAAGAACTCGCGAAACAGCGCGCGGCGCTGGCACCGGATCCCGCGCTGCACGCCAGTCTCGCCTTCAACCCCGGCCGCAATCCGTTCCCCAAAGCTTCTGCTTCGTTCACATCTTCCTTCGACAAGGTGACGCGTGCGTTTGATGGGAAAATCAGTTACAACGTCGCCGAGAAAACACGCTGGACCAGCTACGGTTCCAAGAACGCCGAAGATTGGCTGGCGGTCGATTTCGGAGAACCGAAGACATTCAGCCGGATTCAGCTCGCGGTATACGAAGACTATGGCGTGAAGCCGCCCGCTGAGTACAAGATCCAGGTATGGCAAGACGATGCGTGGAAGCCCGTCGAGCTGCCCAAGTTTAACCCCGCAAAGCCGACGGGTGGCGAAGTAAACGAAGTCATTTTCAAATCCGTAACGGCAAGTAAGGCTCGGGTGGTGTTCACTCCCATGAGCAACAAAGTCGGCGTCGGCGTAGCTGAAATGATGGTCTCTGAAGAATAGCGTCTTGCCGAGGGCAGCTTGTTTTTGCTCAACTCTGAGGTTCATGGGTCTAGCACAGCTCAGTCGAGATGCTTAGCGTTTCGCAGTCACCACCCCGACACCGAAGTAGGCCGCGTCTAGGAAATCTCCTTCGGTCTTGTCAGGGCCTCGTCCTCCCGTCGAATTTCCATGACGATGCTTCGTCGGTACATGCCCAAGGAAATCGGCCTGGACGAGGTGACGACGGGCCAAGCGAAGAACTTCGTCACGAAATTGAAGGAACGTGGGTTAGCGTCCGCGACGATTTCCAAACGCATCGACTTGGCGAGTCAATTTTTCCAAGACGCGGTGAATTGGGAATTGATTGACCGCAACCCATTTGCGCGGGTCAAGACGCCAACCAGCAGTACGAAAAGTAACGTCGAAGTTTCGCGGGGGTCGATCGAATTGGTACTTGCGAAATGCGACATCACCTGGGCGGTGATTGTCTCGCTAAGTCGATTTGGTGGGCTGCGGTGCCCGTCAGAAACGCTTTCGCTCAAATGGGGCGACTTGACTGGGAAAACGAACGCATGGCGGTCCCTGAGCCAAAGGTCGAACATCACGAAGGGCGTAGCGTCCGCTTGGTGCCGATCTTCCCCGAGTTGCTCCCGCACCTCGAAGCAGCCTGGAAAGAGGCGACGGTCGGCAACGTCTACCCGTCACCGGACGCTTACGTCGTCAACAAACCGACTTACCGCGAAGCAGCAATGCGGTTGGGCGAATGCGAATTTGCGAACGCAGTTTCTCAAAATTCTACAGCGGGCGGGCGCGCACCCCGGAAGCGATTGTTTCATTCGATGCGGGCCACGCGTCAAACGGAAATGGAGCGTGACTTTCCGCTACAAGTCGTTCGCGCGTGGCTTGGCAACACCGAAGCGGTGGCCAAGAAAAACTATCTGCTTGTGACCGAAGATGACTTCAAAAAAGCGGCGCATAATGCCGCGCACTCGGTGTCAAAAACGGCGCATTTTGAGGCGCAGCAAGGTTCCGCAAACAGCACGCGTGAAAACGCAAAGACCCCGGAAAACATCAGCAAAAATGCTGTTTTCGCCGTGTTTTCCGGGGTTCAAATGATGGAGGATAACGGACTTGAACCGATGACCTATTGCATGCCATGCAATCGCTCTCCCAACTGAGCTAATCCCCCGGCGTAAACGGTCCCTCATGGCTTCGAGAAAGTAGCACGAGCTGGGCCGCTGCGTCAAGCGTGGTAACGAGATGCCCGCCGAGTGCCGGGTTTGATTGAATTGCGAAGATTTCCTTAAACCGATGTCACTTCGCGCTACATCGCGTGAAGATCGCGTGATTTGCCGCCAATGAGCTGGAAATTACTCGCAATCTTCACGGCGCATCGACAGCTTTTCCACATTTCGCTGCGATCATCGGGACGCTGTTTGATCGAACACCTGCCCTCTGGGGAGCGAACGAATCATGGGCCGAATTGTGATCAGCTTGTCGGGCGAAGGTCGTGGCCACGCGGCGCGAATGCTGACGCTGTTGGAATCGCTTGCCGACCATCACGAAATCTTGGTGCTGGCCCCGGACAGCATCAACGCATTTCTTCATACAGCGCTTCGTCACCTACCCGCGATTCGTCACGAGCACCTGCCGGGCTTGAGCTTTCATTACAAAGTCGGTGGCCAACTCAGCTACGGCCGATCGCTGCTGCACGCCGTGCCATTCGTGGTGAAGTTGCCGCAAATGGTCCGGCATCTCAGCGACACGGTCCAGCGGTTTGCGCCTGACTTGGCGATAGCCGATTTTGAGCCGTTGCTTCCGCGTGTATCGGCCAAGCTCGGTTTGCGTTGTCTCAGTCTTGACCATCAACATTTCCTGCAAGCGGTTGATCCCAGGGCGTTGCCAACGAGTTTGCGCCGACGACTATTGTTGCTGCGACCCAGCGTCAAGTTGTTTTGTCCTCGCGCCGACATCCATTTGGTCAGTTCGTTTTATCGCTATCCGCAACGAACCAACACCGCCCAATTTGAGCAGGTGGGCGTACTGCTGCGCCGCGAACTGATGCAGCAAGCTAGATCGATCGGCAAGCACTTGGTCGTCTATGCCAGGCGCGGTGCCAGCGCCACCTGGGCCATGAAGTTAAAGAGTCTCGACCTGCCCGTGCGTTTGTATGGGTTCGATCGCGAAGGTCGTGACCACAACTTGGATTTCCGCCCGATCTCGACGAAGCAATTTTTGGATGACCTCTGCGGCTCGTGTGCACTGGTTACCACCGCCGGCAATCAACTCGTCGGCGAAGCCCTCGCCGTCGGCAAGCCGGTTTTGGCGATCCCCGAAGCGGGCAATTTTGAGCAACAACTCAACGGATTCTTTTTGCAACAATCGGGCTACGGCCAATGCGTGGCCGTCGCTGACGTGTCGCCAAACTTGTTCAGAAACTTTCTTGACAAGTTGGATTGTTTTCGTGAATCGATTCAGCGGTTCAGCGAGATCGGCAACGCACGCGTCTTGGAAGTGATCGAGCAAATGATCGGTGGTCACGAACGGATCGTTGAGCACAAACCAGTACGACATCGATTCCCAACCATCCCCAACGAGGTTGCCGCATGAGCGTCACTGATCCCCATTCGTTGCCTGTTATCAAGAATCTTTCGCCACCTGTACCGGCGGCGCACCGATCGAATACGATCACCAATCCTCGACAAACGAAGCCGCCGCGTCCTTCGCGATTAGGTCGCATATGGGACCGTGTGGCGCGAGTCAGTTCGTTTCCGCCGGCGGCGTTTCAAGCTCGACGCGGACATCCTCAATCACCGCGTTTGTTGACGCACACATTGACGTTCGGTTGCAATGCGCGGTGCATCATGTGCGACTCGTGGCAATTGCCAACACAGGGCGATCTGACGACCGACGAGATTCATTCGATCTATAAGCAATTGCCACGCATGGACGTCGTCCGTTTGACCGGTGGCGAACCGTTCGTCCGTCGCGATATGTCGGAGATTACCGAAATGGTCGGCGTGTACCTGCGGCCATTGTTGATACACATCAGCAGCAACGGATTCTTGACCGATCGGATTGTGACCTTTTGTGAGCAGCGCGATCGATCGATTCCGCTGGAGTTGGCGTTGTCAATCGATGGCGTCGATGGTTTCCACGACCACATTCGAGGTAATTCTAGCGCGTTTCGATCGGTTTGGGACACGCTCGCGACGCTGGTGCCGAGACAAAAAGAGCTCGGCATCCAATTGGTCGTCAACCAAACGGTTGCCAACAACGAAGGGTTGATCGAATATGAACGACTGCATCAAAGGCTCGCACCGCTTGCCGTAGAGCATCATTTGATCATCGCTTATGCCGAGAGCGCAACGTATTCGTTGCAACGTGATCGCGCGATCGAATTCTCGAATTCGCAAGGGTTTGATTCGTTCGCTGATTTCGAGCCGGCGGCGTTGCAACGAGTCGTCGAGCTTGCGGAACAACATGCCGCGCGCCTGCCGCTTCATCGCCGCGTCGCCAGGAACTATTATCTCCGTGGCGTTCGCAATCGGTTGCTTGGCGACAAACGTACGCCCAACCCCAAGTGCCAAGCGCTGCATACGCATTTGCGAATTTTTCCCAACGGCGACGTTCCCGTCTGCCAATTCAACAGCCAAGCCGTCGGTAACCTGCGCAGCGAATCGTTCGCCGCTGTTTGGCAATCGGCAACGATTAAAGCACAGCGAAAATGGGTGCGTAATTGCGGTGGCTGTTGGGCCGAATGCGAGAACTTGCCCAGTGCGATCTACACGCTTGATCTGTTGCGTCGGTAAACAATATTGCTTGAATTTTACCCCGCAGAGGCTGTGAGTTTTTAGAATAGGGGACTATTCGTTAAAATTGAGAGCGCTAGATTAGTCGCATGCATAAATCTTACCGCGCCCAACGTGGCCGAGCACGCACCCAGCGCCCCGAATGTACCCAGGTTGTGCGGATCGTCTCCAAGTATCAGGTGGAATGAAATTGAATCTTCAGCATCCCCAAGCAAACTAAAAATCGAAAATGCTCTTCTCTAGCCAACCAAAAGTCCGAAAGTCGGAAAAACTCACAACATCTTCGGGCTACAATGTGCGCAACTGAATATCACGACAAGATCAATTTTTTGGTCCATCAAACTTTGTCGTGGATTTGCCTAGGAACCCGGATTTTGGAGGCATGGCTCCCGTGTCCAAAAGTCGTCGCGATGGAAGATTCGAGAAAGTCGCCGGCGGGTATCCCGCCGGCGACCGACGAGCCCCTTTATCGCACGGTAGACCGGGCTATTCCTTCCAAAGTTGCGTCCCCGCAGAGCTTCAGTCCGCTTCACCCGGCACGTCAATTGTACGGCACAGGATCGTCCTTCAGTCACTTTGGACACGGGAGCCATCCCTCAAAAAATCCAACAGCACATCCTGCCTATCCACGGTAAACCCGGATGGACCGAAAAAACGCGGCTGGGGCTTCCAGCCGCAGCGCTGCGGCTGGAAGCCCCAGCCACATTAGTCAACAATTTCCAGCTCACCGCTAAGGTGTGATTGTTTGCGGAGACGAATCCGCATCAATACTCTCTTTGCCTTTATCGATTAGGTTTTTGCTTTCCTGCAAGACATGATCGGCGTCGCTGCGAAACTCAGTTCCATCGATTTCGATAGTTGCGTTCTCGCCATTGCGGTAAAACTTCAACCATCCGGCAAAAATCGCGATGGCAATAATCGCTACTATGATGATGATGATAGTTCTCATGGATAAGTTTCCTTTGAATACTGACGGCTAATTTTGAATGTAAATGACAGACCTACCCAGGCACTTAATCTTCCGCGGCACCGTTGGCTCGCCGGCAATCTGCGGAGATTAAATCCACCATGCGGCGAAATTTCGGAGACACCGCTGCGGCCAGTGGCCCCTCGTTAAATGGTTCGGCGTGCGAGAAATCCTGCAGTGAATGGGCACCACGCAGTAACGCTTCGACCAGATCAATAATCCGCGACTTTTCGAGTGGCTTGCCGATCACGCAGCTTGCTCCTAGTCCGGTCGCTAGATCAACAAGCAGCCCATCCTCCAAGCTACTGACTACAACAACCGGAATAGTACGAATGGCTGAATGATCATTGTCGCGGATATTATTCAAAAGTTCTAATCCATTGCACCGCGGCATCTCGATATCAGTTATTACCAGGTCAGGCAATGATGCTTCGATCGCCGTTAGCGCTTCTTTACCATCACCGACCAGTATGCAATGAAAGCCGAGCTCACGCATCCAGGAACCTAACAGCTCACGAGCCGACCGCACATCGTCCGCGATTACACACTGATTTAATTTGTCCGCCATTACTCATCAACTCCGCCACATTTATTCGATCCAAGTTGATTCCAACGTAACCTTAGCGTTGATTGAATTATCGATATCCGGCGAAGTACCCTGTAAGTATGCCTTGCCCGCTTCGAACAGATATTGAAGGCCCTCAAGTCCCGAGTTGTCCCAATACTCGCCCTTGGTGGGAACCACTTGAATCAGCATCAATTTTGGGTCATTCTTCCCACCAGGAAACCAAATCTTCCATTTTTCCTGCCAAAGCTCGCCGATTTTCGCGTGGTTTTTTGACGACGAGGCGCGGCCGCACATCGATACATATTGACTGCTGCTCTGCATCGTCACACATACATTTGGGTTTGCCTCAAGATCGACCATCTTGCCCGAATTCTGGTCGGTAACAAACCATAAGTCGCCATCAGCTTCCGCGCGAGCCACGGCCATCGGGCGTGCGGATAGGTGTCCGTCTTCAGCTTGAGTTACCAACATCGCCGTATCAAAGCTGGACAGCATGTCCAGAAATTTCTGTTCGTTATTCATGTCTGCGCCTTCAATTTTGCGAGATTGTGATCGCTATCAACTATTAAAACCGCATGGCTCCGTTGCGCGATGACTGACTGGAGCAAGCAACTGACATGCCAAGATTTTGCGTCTTCATTTCCCTTGGGCTATGGAACTTTGACCTTGCAATAGCTTTTCGCATCGCTGCGGTGAGGTCTTAATGCTGGTGCCTAGTGGCTGGGCAAACAGGCTGACCCGTAATTCTTCGATCGTCCAACGCAATTCGCTATTCGATTGTTTCTCGGGAACCCGATCGGTTTCCGGCAACGAACTCAGCCAGCGTGACCACAAATCGCGCACCAATCTCATCGATTCATTGTCACGCGCCGCTGCGTCACTTTTGGATTTGTCGAGCCGATAGCGGATCGCTTGGAAATAACGTGGAAATTGTTTGAGCCACGACCACGGCGTTGACGAAAAGAAACCGGGCGCGGTCAACCACGACAGTTGTAAGCGAACATCGTCGAGGATTTCTGCGGATCGCGGCCCGGTGAATGCTTCGATTGCTTGACGTGCTGCGTGAAACGCGTCGGCCAACGGCATTAACCAGGGAGCGACTTCCTGTGTGGCGACGGCGACTCGTCGGCCACGTTCACTCGCGGTCTTTGCGAATGCCTCGGCCGTGCGAACGCTTGTTTCACCTTCGACGAACGCGCGGCGGGCCAACAAATCGATCATGGCCTGCTCGAACTGCGCCGCCGGCACGATCGAAGCGAGCCGAATCTTGGCCTCGTTAAGCCCCGGAAAGTTGCGGACTTGTGAACGCAATTCCTTGCGCTCGCTGATTGCATACAACCGCATCAGTCCGCGCTGCATTGCCGCTTGTGCGGTATCCTGGTCCGCAAACACAGCGGTCGCGGCCTTGTCGCCAAGATCAACGATCGCGGGAAACTGAGCCACTTGGACTCCGCCACGCTGGCGAACGATTTGCGTTGGCAATTCATCGATATCAAATGTCGTCATCGACTGGCGCGCCCATGCCGACAACTTGTCGCTCGATTGCAAGTCGGTCGCCGCAGATTGATCGGTACTAGCCAAATGTTTCAACTGCGAGGCACTGCGACTTTCGGCGATCAATCTGCCATCGTCGTCAATCACGCGAATCAGAAATTGCAAATGGTCTTCAACCTTTTCATCGGTGAAGTCACGCTCGCTGATCTCCATCTCGGCGCGTTTTGACATCGCCGCGCAAACCGCCGGCATGAAGGCGACCTTGCCGTTACGTGATTCCAATTCCTGGGCAATCGACTTGGCCACATCGGCGGCGGGAACCAAGTTGCGACGGATGCGCTTTGGCAACGCTTTGATCATCGCCGTCAGCTTTGCCTCCAACAGTCCCGGCACCAACCAACCGAGTCGGTCGTCGCTGATTTGTGCAATGGCCGAATGATGCACCGTTACCGCAACGCCATCTTGTTCCGAGCCAGGTTCATATCGATACGCCAGCGGCAGCCGTGTTTCGCCAATGACCAATTCATCGGGAAACGCTTCGGGCGTAACCGTCACACTCATCGACTTGAGCAAGTCTTCGGGGCACATAAACAGCCCACGGTCGGAAGCCGCCATATCCGGTGGCGATTCGATCCATTTCGCAACCGCGTCGGCTGTTGCCAATTGGCGGGTCCACGGTGGCGGCGCGTGGTCGCGATCCAAACGCTCCAGGCCGACGCGATCGTTGATCGTTTCGGGAACCTTTGCCATGTAAAAGTCACGGACGTCGTAGGGATCAACAATCAATTCACGGCGTCTGGTTTTGGCGGCCAATTCGCCGATCGATTGGGCGAGCTTGCGGTTATGCAAAATCGCTTTCGCCGTTGTGGTCAATTCGTCGGCGACGAGTCCCGGTTCGATCAGCAGATCACGCGCAGTCGCCGGATCGATCGGTGCCAACGGCACGCGCCGCCGCGTCACGATCGGCAAACCGAACAGCGACACGTTCTCATAACAAAACGCTGCACCGGATTTGCTGCTCCAGTGCGGATCGGCGTGATGACGTTTGACCAAATGCTCGGCGAGTGATTCGATCCACTGTGGCTGGATCGCGGCAACGGTTCGCGCGTACTGCTTCGTCGTTTCGACAAGTTCAGCAGCCATAATCCATTTAGGTTTGGCGACAAACACGCCGCTGCCAGGCCACAAAAACAGCTTCAGTCCGCCGGCTCCGGTGTATTCGTTTTTGTCACCGGACATGGCCACGCCCGCCAAAACACCGGTCAAGATCGCTTGATGAATCGTTGCGTAGCGATCCTCGGGAATGACTTTTTCGAGGTCCTCGTCGTAGCGGATCGCGGCGATCGACTGGTCACGCCGCGGGCCAATTTGCATCGCCATTTGACGCAATTGGCGATGCACATCGGTCCATTCTCGCATTCGCTGGGGCGACAAAAAGTGTGATCGGCAGACGCGATCGAGTTTCGAGCGGCTGACGTCGCCGCGACGCGCCTGGTAGAACCGCCATAGCTTGAGAAAACTGAGAAAGTCGCTGCGTGGATCTTGGAACCGGGTGTGAACTTCATCGGCGGCTTGGCGTTTGTCGGGCGGACGCTCGCGCGGATCTTGAATCTCCAGCGCCGCGGCAATCACAAGCACTTCGGCGAGTACGCCAAACTGGCCCGCCGCAATGAGCATCCGGCCAACTCGCGGGTCGACCGGCATGCGACCGAGCGTGCGACCAATCTCGGTCAATTCATCATGGCGATCGATAGCGCCAATTTCGCGGAGCGTCTTGACTCCCTCGCGAACCGCCTCAGGCCGCGGTGGATCGATAAACGGAAACGATTCGACATCGCCAAGTCGCAGCGTTTTGGTTTGCAGAATGACTGCCGCCAAATTGGTACGGCGAATTTCAGGCGTCGTAAACGCATCGCGAGATTGGTAGTCGGCTTCGTCATAAAGTCGAACGCAGATTCCCGGTGCCACGCGCCCGCAGCGTCCGGCACGCTGGTCGGCGCTGGCACGGCTGACCGGTTCGATCGGCAGCCGCTGGATTTTCGTCCGCGGGCTGTAGCGGCTGATTCTTGCGGTGCCCGAATCGACGACGTAGCGAATGCCGGGCACGGTCAACGACGACTCGGCAACATTGGTCGCAAACACAATTCGGCGTTTGTTCCCGGTGGGATGAAAGATGCGTTGTTGTTCAGCTTGGGGAAGTCGAGCGTACAGCGGCAACGTATCCACCTGCGAAGCCAGCCCCAAGCGTTTGAAATGGCCAGCGGTGCGATGCGAGACTTCGCGTATGTCACGTTCGGTCGGCAGAAAAACCAACACATCGCCGCCACCGGCGCGGCAGACTTCATCAATGCCAGCGATCACATGTTCGGCAAGATCATATTGGTCGTCATTGTCGACCGCCGCTGGAAACACCGCTGTCCAAGGCAAGTACCGCGTCTCGACCGGATAGCCACGTCCTTCAACCATCAAGATCGGTGCCGGGTTTTCGTCAACGCCGAAATGCGCAGCGAAGCGATCGGCATCAATCGTTGCCGACGTGATAACGAGCCGCAGCTCGGGCCGACGATCCAGCACACCACGCAAGTAACCAAGCAGAAAGTCAATGTTCAGCGATCGCTCGTGGGCCTCGTCGATGATGATCGCGCTGTAAGCCTTGAGCAGCCGATCCGATTGCGTTTCGGCCAACAAAATGCCATCGGTCATCAGCTTGATGAGCGTTTGCGATGACGTTTGGTCACCGAATCGAACCTTCGAGGCGACACGCCCATCGCCGGTGGTCTTCAATTCTTCGGCGACGCGGTCGGCGATGCTGCGCGCGGCCAAGCGTCGCGGTTGGGTGTGGCCAATCATGCCATGTGCAGCAAGTCCAGCCTCCAAACAGAACTTGGGCAATTGCGTACTCTTTCCGCTGCCGGTTTCGCCACAGACAACGATGACTTGATGCATCCGCAACATCGAAACAATCGCTTCGCGGTGTGCGGTAATTGGCAGCTCAGGCGGGTACTCCAATGGCGGAATGTCAATTAGACGGGTCAGTTTCAACACCAATACGGAAAGTAGTCGGATTAAGTAAGTGTGCTATTATGTCGAGAAGTGTTCACGCTGGGGACCACCGCAGAACACAAGGCGGCAGGATGGCGGGCAAAACGCAGGTTCGATTTGATGCAGAATTTTTTACACGGTATTTCGGTCACCTGCTTTGTCGGCAGCTACATCGTCGCGCTGTTGTTGGAATTGTCACGTGGTGCGATTCGGATTCCCGGTCGCGGTTTGCTGACGATTGTGTTTGCCGTCGCCGGACTGTTTTCGCATTTGGTGTATTTAGGGGTTCGCGCGTCGTCGCACATTTCCGGTGGCGAGGCTGGATTGTTTGCCGGTTGGTACGATTGGTCGTTGTTGGTTGCCTGGGCATTGGCGGCCTGCTATTTGATTTTGTATTTGCGGCGGCCCGACACAATCGTTGGTTATTTCTTGTTGCCCACGGTGCTGGCGCTCGTGGGGTTGGCATTATTGACGCGAGATTGGGCACCGTTTTCACGAGTCGAGGCCGTTGGCGTGTGGCGCAGTGTCCATGCGTTATCGATGACCGTTGGTGCGGCCGCCGTTTTGATGGGGTTCATCGCCGGGCTGATGTATTTGATCAAAGCATGGCGGTTGAAGGCAAAGCAGGCCGGAGCTTCGACCCTGCGGCTGCCTAACCTCGAGCGTTTGCAATTGATGAATCGCCAATCGTTGGTCGTCAGCACGATTGCCGTTGGAATCGGCTTGTTCTCGGGGATCGTGATGAATTTGAATCGCTGGGGGTTTGTGGCTTGGAGCGAAGGCGGAGTGATCTTGTCGGGTGTGTTGTTCATTTGGTTGGTGATTGCGACGGCGGTCGAATTTTTTTACCGCCCCGCGCGCGAGGGTCGAAAGATTGTCTACCTGACGTTGGCAAGCTTTGGGTTTCTGGTATTAACGATGTACGGCGTGTTGTCGAGTGACCATGGACGATCGGCGTCCGACCAACCACAAAGTTTGAGTGGGCGAGTCACGACGGGTGTCAAATCGTGAAATTGCAAATGGTAGGCTGCAGTCACCAACAAGCAGCCGTCGATTTTCGCGAACAATTGTCATTCACGTCGGAGCAGGCGCGAGCTGCGATCGATGCGTTTCGCCAGCGATTTCCAACCGCAGAAATGGTGCTGCTGAGCACCTGCAATCGTGTCGAGGTGTACACGACAACTCCCGCCGAACATCCGCCCACAACCGCCGTCAATCGAACCAATGACGCCGCGCCCAGCCGCGATGATGTGATCCATTTTCTTGCCGACCAAAGAAATCTATCACCCGATCGGTTGCTCGAGGCCTTGATCTATCGCAGCGGGACCGAAGCGGTGACACACTTATTTACTGTCGCCGCGAGCTTGGACAGCATGGTGGTCGGCGAGACGCAAATATTGGCTCAGGTCAAGGAGGCGTATGACTTGGCTTGCGAATCGGGATCGGTTGGACCGCTAACCCACGCGGCGTTCCAAGCGGCCAGCCGCGTCGCGCGGCGCGTGCAACGAGAAACTCTCATTCACCGCAAGCGAGTCAGCGTGCCCAGCGTTGCGGTTGGCGAAATCATTCCCGAGTTCTTTGATTCACTTGGCGACAAAACAATTGTCTTGATGGGTGCGGGAGAGATGGGCCGCGAAGCGTTGCGGTATTTGATCGATGCCGGTGCCAAAGACGTTCGCATTGCCAATCGAAACGTTGACCGAGCCGAGTTTCTGGCGTCGGAAATTGGCGGTGTAGCGATTGTTTGGGAATCACTTGACGAAGCACTCGTCGACGCTGATATCATCGTCGGTACAACCTCGTCGTCGGAACCGATCATTACGAAACAACGATTCGCACGCGTCCAGTCGGCTCGCCATCAACGTGTTTTGCTCGCGCTCGATTTGGCCGTGCCGCGCGATATCGATCCGTCGATCGGCCAGATCAACGACGTGTATCTCTACTGCGTCGATGACCTCCAAGCCGCCTGCGAACGAAATCGCCAAGAACGCAAACGCGAGTGGCCAAAAGCCAAACGCATCATTGATGAGGAAACGGCGCGATTCGTCACCGATTTGCAACATCGCGCCACCGGGCCGGTGATCCAGCGGCTGCGAGATCACGCCGGCGAGATCAAGCGCGAAGAGTGGATCCGGTTGGAGAATCGGTTGAAGCAGATGAACATTTCCCCCGAGGCGAGACAAGAGATTGAAAAGTCTTTGGACCGATTGGTTAACAAGTTGCTGCATCCACCGATGGCGTCGCTGCGCGATGACGCGGCAGCCGGCCATCAACGAGGGTTGCTCGAAGCGCTGAAACAATTGTTCTCGTTAGGTGATTAGCGTTTCACGGTAGCCACTTTCGGATTGTGAGCGGATCGTATCGATGCTGCGCCTTAATCCGAGGTGGTCGACATTGGCTTTCCAAGCTGAACGCCACGCAGCGGTTTTGGTAACGGAAACTGGACCTTTTCTTCACGAATCGTTTTGGTTTCAATCACTGCGTCGAAGTGCTCGATCAACCAATCAACCGTCTCACGTACAACCGATTCGGGCGCACTGGCACCCGCCGTAATCAACACGGTTTGGTCGCGCGCAAACCAGCCGGTTGATAAGTCCTGCGGACCATCAACCAGAAACGCCCTTTGACCGCGCTCGGCCGCTAGTTCGCGAAGGCGCTGGCTGTTGCTGCTATTTTGACTGCCCAACACAATGATCGCATCGGCCATGCCACTGAGTTCGCGAACGGCCTCTTGGCGATTTTGCGTCGCGTAGCAAATGTCTTCTTTGGGCGGCGAGGTAATCTCCGGAAAGCGAATTCGCAATCTTGCGATGATGCGATTTGCGTCGTCAACGGACAACGTGGTTTGAGTGAGGTAAGCGAGTTTGGTACCGACTGGGAAAATGAGTTTGTCCACACCGGCTTCGTCCTCGACCAGCACAATCGCTTCGGGAGCCTCGCCCAGTGTACCAATGACCTCATCGTGACCTTCGTGGCCAATCAAGATAATCTTGTATCCATCCTTGGCGTAACGAATTGCTTCCAAGTGAACCTTGGTCACCAGCGGACACGTGGCGTCAATCGCATTGAGCTTGCGCGCCCGAGCATGGTTGCGGATGGCGGGGGAAACACCGTGTGCCGAAAACAACAAAGTGCTGCCTTCAGGGACTTCATCAAGGTGATCAACAAACACTGCACCCTTCTCGCGGAACGATCGCACGACATACTGGTTGTGAACGATCTCGTGATAGACATAGACCGGTGAACCAAATGCTTGAAGCGTCAATTCAAGACTATCGATCGCCATATTGACACCAGCACAGAAACCGCGAGGTGCGGCAAGTATGATTTTCATTCGTAAGTTGAACACCGAGGATGGAAATGAATCACTGCGAAGATAACCGCAGGCACCCCGGCGCGTCTAACCCGATTGACGAACGGTCGTCGAAAGGCGAGCTTTCGCTGGTCCAGGCCGAGCGTGAATGTCGCCAGATTGCGACGCGACATTACGAGAATTTCGTTGTCGCCAGTGTTTTTTTGCCGCGCGCGATGCGCCAGCCATTTTTCAACGTGTATGCGTTCTGCCGCCACGCCGACGATCTTGCCGATTGTTCGCCGTCGCGGGCCATTGCCACCGAGCGTCTGCTGAATTGGCGTGGTCAGCTTGCGGATTGCTTTGCGGGCGAGGCAACGCATCCGATTTTTGTGGCGCTGCGGGCCATGATCGAACCGTTCACGCTGAGCCGAAAACCGTTTGACGATTTGATTTCGGCATTCTTACAAGACCAGAAAAAAACTCGCTACGAAACGTTTGATGAGTTATTGGAATATTGCCGGCGATCCGCGGACCCGGTTGGGCGGATCGTCTTGCGGTTGGCTGATTCGGACCAAAACGAAAACTTGGTTCTGTCGGATTCGATTAGCACGGGACTGCAGTTGGCGAACCACTGGCAAGATCTTGCTCGTGATTTTGCCAGTGGTCGAATATATTTGCCGCGTGAAGATGCTGAGAAGTACGGCATTGACCTTGAGAGATTGGACGAATCAAGCCAGGAAAATGCAGTGCGAGAATTGATTCACTATGAATGTGATCGTGGCGAACAATTTTTACGTCAGGGTTTGCCACTAGCGGCCCGAGTGCCCCGTTGGCTTGCCAATGACATACGCTTATTTGTCCATGGTGGATTGGCAACGATCGAGCAAATTCGCAAGATCAATTACGACGTCATGCGGATTCGCCCCACCGTTTCGCGTTGGCGTCAATTCAGTTTGATGACGGCCGCGTTGCTGGGACGACTTGACTGAAAGCCAATCCAAGAGTTCCGTCATTCATGCGTCATATCGATGTCAACATCGCCGCCAGCTATCGCCACGTACACCGCATCTCGCGGCGTTCGCACAGCAATTTCTATCGCTCGTTTTGGTTGCTGCCGATCGAAAAGCGAAGTGCAATGTACGCGCTCTATGCGTTTGCGCGGATCACCGATGACATTGGTGATTGTGATGCACCGATTTCGCTGCGCCGCAAGTGGCTGCAGTGGTGGCGTCAAATGACGGCGCTTAACCTACTGGCCGACCCCGAGGATGGACGATGTCGCTTGCCTGACGGATTGCCACCTTCGACGGCACATTGGCCGGTTGATATTCGTAGGCGAGCCAGCGAGATTTTGCCCGCGATCCGTGATGCTTCGGCGCGGTTCGAGATCCCCAGCCGTTATTTGCTTGAGATTGTTGATGGCGTGTTGGCCGACCAAAAGAAAACTCGCTTCGATACGTTTGAACAACTTGAGCATTACTGTTACCTCGTTGCGTCCGCGGTTGGATTGGCATGTTTGCACATTTGGCAATTCGATTCGCCGCTGCCGATGCGCGCAGCGATTGATTGTGGACTCGCATTTCAATTGACGAATATCCTCCGCGACATTACCGAAGACGCGCGGCGCGGCCGGATCTATTTGCCACAACAACATTGGCGAGATCATGGATTGTGCGAAGACGATTTGTTGCAACCGCGACCGGACGACCGCTTGCGATGTTTAATTGCCGACGAAGCGCGACGCGCGTCGGAATTGTACGACTCGGGCTGGCGCATATGGGATTCGCTGCACAGTGACGGGCGGCCAATGTTCAGCATGATGTGGCGCACGTATCGGCGACTGCTCGCCCGGATCGAAGCCGACCCGGCAGTGGTATTGCGACAACGGGTGAGTCTGTCGGCGTTTGAAAAGTTTGAAATTGCGTCGCGACACTTCTTTGGTCCTGCGTTTCGTCGTCTGCCCGTCCCGCCGCTTGAAGTCACGCGTCGATGAGCAACCGGCGATCAAAGGTCGCAGTCGTTGGCGGTGGACTCGCCGGGCTCTCGGCCGCGATTTCGCTGACGCGTCAAAATGTTGATTGCAACGTGACGGTGTTTGAAGCAAAGCGCGTCACCGGCGGTCGCGCTGGGTCGTTTCTCGACGCGGCTTCGGGCGATGAAGTTGATTATTGCCAACATGTCGCAATGGGATGCTGTACCAATTTACTCAAGACACTTCAACTCGCCGGCCAATTGGACCAGTGGACGCGGTATCGATCGTTGTCGTTTCATCATCTCGATTTTTTAGCCGCGAGTTTTGACAATGCGTCATGGCTGCCGCCGCCGTTTCACCTGTTGCCAACACTCGTTCGCTTGCCGTATTTGAGTTGGACGCAGCGTTACCGGATCGCTCGCGCCACCTGGGCGTTGATGCGCTCGCGACCAACTCAACTTGCCGGAATCGTCGCGGCCGATTGGCTAACGAATCAGCGGCAGTCAGCAGCAA
This sequence comes from Pirellulaceae bacterium, assembly GCA_041753075.1. Classification (GTDB taxonomy): domain Bacteria; phylum Planctomycetota; class Planctomycetia; order Pirellulales; family Pirellulaceae; genus UBA6163. Next base: position 34,532 of record JBGSVE010000022.1, on the reverse strand, counting down.
CGATTCGCGACTATTGGGACATTGTCATCGCTAGTGCGCTGGGCGAATCGACTCAGCGGGTAAGTATCGCGTCGGTTCGAAAAGTATTCGTCGATGGATTCTTGGCCAGCCGTGATGCCAGCGACGTCTGGGCCCCCAAGCAATCGTTGGCGAAGCTTTTCGGAGTCATGTTGCCCGCATTTGTACAAAGCTGCGGTGCTCAGGTGCGAACCGGTGCCAAAGTTACGCGGGTGGCGCTATCCAGCGACGAAAAAATAACCGTCGTTCTTGACAACGAGGCAATTGATTTTGACCATGTGATTTTGGCAACGCCGATTCGCTCGCTAGCGAAAATTGTTGAGACAACAACTGCTGCTGCTGCTGGATTAGCCGTCGCGTCGTTCGCGCAGGTACCGATGTCGCCCATCACGGGAATTCACCTGTGGTTTGATCGCCCGGTGATGGACCAACCACATGTCGTCCTTGTCGGTACGCTCGCCCAGTGGGTATTCAATTCAAAACAACAGGACGCACCGGAGATCGTCGCCGAACATTATGTGCAAGTCGTGGTTAGCGCATCGCATGTTCTGCGCAATGCCGAGTCCAGTGAAATCATCGATCAAGTGGTCGCTGAACTGAAGCGAGCGTTCCCCAAAACGTCTGCAGCAAAACTGCTACGAAGCAAAATCGTGACGGATCCCCGGGCCGTGTTTTCACTTACTCCTGAAGTAGATGAGCTGCGTCCGATCTCGAAAACCAAGCTATCGAATTTGCATTTAGCAGGCGACTTCGTGCAAACGACTTGGCCAGCGACAATGGAAGGAGCGGTCATCAGTGGCATGATGGCTGCCTCGAGTGTGCTCGAGCAACTCGGCCAGCCAGTGATCAGCATCGATCCAGGATTGCCCGCAACAGGTCTTTGTCGATGGTTGATTCGTAACAACTAATTTTTGGTGCGACCAGAGATTCAAGACGGCGGGCCATCATCGTATTGCGTTGCCAACACCTTGGCCGCGTAACCAAGCGATTGCAGATGCCTTGCCATCACCGCCGTCTGGCCATGCGTCACCCAAACATGCTCGGGTTGGCACAGTCGAATTGCCTCGAGCAAACCCGGCCAATCCGCGTGGTCGCTTAGCACGAAGCCGCGATCAACCGAACCGCGCCTTCGCGCTCCGCGAATCGTCATCCAGCCACTGGCCATCGCCGTAGTCACGTCGCCGAACTTCCGCATCCATGGCGTGCCGTGGGCGCTGGGGACCGCGACGACCATCGCGCCGACAAAATCGCTCCGCTTGTGGTCGCCGTTGACCTGAATCGTTTCCGGCAGATTGACACCGCTGAGCCGATAGGCCGCCACTCCATTTTCGACTGCGCCGTGGGTGTAGATTGGTCCGAGAGTTTGATCGAGTCCGGCTAGTAATCGCTGGCTCTTGCCGATCGCGTAACCGTACAACACACAACACATTCCGCCTGCGACAGATTGTTTCCACCAATCGTTGATTTGACGATAAGTCGTCGCTTGGTCATGCCAACGGTAGATGGGCAAGCCAAATGTCGACTCGGTCACCATCAGATTGCATTGAATCGGCTGCCACGATTCACAAGTCAAGTCGTCGCCGAGTTTATAGTCGCCGGTCACCAGCGCCACGAAGCCACGCTTTTCCAATCGCACCATCGCTGAACCGAGCATGTGGCCGGCGGGATGAAGCGACAACGCGACGCCGCCGATGTTGAGCGTCTCGCCGTATTGCAAAAATTGAAACTCGGCATCATTCGGCAATCGCAGTCGAAACAGTTCGCGACTGGCTTCGCATCCAAGATAGTGGCGACTGCCCGGTCGCGCGTGGTCAGCGTGCGCGTGAGTGATGACGGCGCGCGAAACCGGTTTCCATGGATCAATGTAAAAGCCACCGGCTTCACAAAACAGTCCGCTGTCGGTCAATCTCAACAAGTCTTGGGGAACCGACATGCGTTAGGCCCACAGCTCGCCGCGATAAGCACGGTCAAGAATCTGAATCGTGTGCAAGACGGGAACCGGACTGTCAAGTTTCGCCAAATGCTGCTCGATCTGAACTTGGCAACCGATATTTCCCAACGCCACCATGTCGCATTTCGTGGCCAGCAAGTTTTTTGCCTTGCGCTCACCCAATTGACCCGCCAACTCGGGTTGGTCGATGTTGTAGGTGCCCGCTGAACCGCAACACATATCCGCCTCGACGACATCGATCAACTCAACCCCAGGAATTAATTGCAACAGCTTGCGCGGCGGTATGCGAACGCGCTGAGCATGGGCGAGGTGACAGGCGTCATGGTAAGCGATTCGCAGTGGCGTTGACCCTGCGGCTGGCGGCGTCGGTGGCGTGATGCCAACTCGATGCAGGTAAACGCTGATATCCACGACGCGGTGAGAAAACTTTTCGACCAGCGCGGCGTTAGATTGACCAGCCAAAATCAATGGATACTCGTGCATCCCGCTGCCACATCCTGCTGCGGTGGTGATGATCGGCTCATCGCCGTCACCGAAAGCTTGCACGTTGGCCAGCGCCAACTTCGCGGCCTTTGAATCGTCGCCGATGTGCCAGTGCAAGGCTCCGCAGCAACGCTGCGCCGGCGGTGTGTGGACCGCGATCCCGTTGAGATTGAGAACGCGGATCGCGGCGGCGGTGATGTCCGGCCGTAGCACCTGCGCGGCACAACCGATGTGCAACATCACACGGCCACGTGGTTCACCAATCGCCGGAGAATCAATCGCTGGCTTGATCGGCGGTGGCAACTCGTCAGGCACCAACTCCAACATCGGTCGCAGTGCCGTCGGCGTGAGAAAACTTAGTTTGCGTCCGAGCTTTCCCATTCGAATCGCCAGCGCAAACCGTCGTGGATAGGGCAGCGTCCACGACGCCAATTGACGACGCACCCGATTGGCCAGCGATCGCGGCGAAGTACCGCGAGTCGATTCGCGCGAACGGTACGAGCTGAGCAGATTGCCGTAGGGAACACCCGAGGGGCAATGTGTTTGACAAGCGACGCAGCCGAGGCAACGATCGATGTGCGGTGCGGCGACGGCGGGGTCAAGCGTTCCTTCGAGCACCTCCTTCATCAGCATGATGCGTCCGCGCGGCGAGTCCGCTTCGTCGCCAAGCAATTCATAAGTCGGACATGTCGGCAAACAAAATCCGCAATGGATGCAGGTCTCTACAGCGCGGCCCATTTCGTCGCCGCGCGGGCCAAGTTGGTCAGTCGGAATTCGGTGCAGCATGAACTTGAACGATCGGCTACTTTGTTTTCTTCGGCTGCCGGGGCGCATTGAGGCCCGCAAATGCCGGTGGCACCATTTCGCTGTCCCAGGCTTCCAGCGCTGCGTTCATTCCAGTGGCGTCGTCCTGGCGCGTGCTAAGTAAATCATTCTTCTCGCCAATGTCGGATTGCAGGTCGTACAACATGCTCTCGCCGGGGCCCGGTTTCACAAGCTTCATGTCGCCCAGGCGAACCGCCAGACTCGCCGTTCGACGCCAGTACAACGCATCGTGTGGCGATTCTTTCTTCGTGCCGCTGAGGTAAGGAATCAAACTCACCGTGTCATACTTGCGATCCGCTGGCATCTCGGCTCCGGCGACGTCAAGCGCGGTGGCAAAGACGTCCAGCGAACTGACGGGCAACTCATACTTGTCACCGGCGGCCAACATTGCCGGCCATTTAACAACAAACGGAACGCGCACACCACCTTCGAAGACGTCTCCCTTTTCGCCACGCAGCGGATCGTTGTGGGAACCGTTCTTAGAAACGGGTCCGCCGTTGTCGCTAAAGAAAAAGACGAGCGTATCGTTCTCTTGGCCAGTTGCCTTGACGGCGTCGAGCGCTTCGCCAATCGCATCATCCATCAGGCTGACTTGTGCCGCATAGCCACGACGCACCGGGTTTTCGATCGGGGCAAAACGTGCCAAACGTTCCGGCGTCGGTTCGTGAGGCTGGTGGGGTGCGTTGAAGGCCAGATAAAGAAACCATGGTTCGGCTTTGTGCCGCGCGACAAAGCCCGCCGCCTCGCGTCCAAAGAGTGTGGTGAGGTGTTCGGTGGCGTCCTCGGCTTTGCCATTGCGCCGGATCGGAACGTTGTATTCGACTTTCTCGTTGACTTCCCAATGGATGTACTTATGACCGCCTCCGATGAAACCAAACGTCTCGGCGAAGCCGCGATTCTCAGGGTGAAACTCCGGTGCAGCGCCTAGATGCCACTTGCCAATCCAGCCGGTCTTGTAGCCAGCGTTACGGAGAAACTCCGGCAATAGTTTTTCGCTCGTCGGAAGGCCTTCGGTGTGATCGTCGGGGTCATAGAACGGATTATTCTGGTGGCCGAATCGATGTTGATACCGTCCGGTCATCAAACCAGCCCGCGTTGGGCTGCAAAACGGATGCGAGACGTATCCGTTGGTGCAATGCACACCTTCGCTCGCCAACTGGTCCAAATGCGGTGTGGGAATATCCTGGCAACCCTGAAACCCCACGTCGGCATAGCCGTGGTCATCGGACACAATCAGCAAAATGTTGGGCCGGTCCGCCGCGTAAAGCGAGCCCTGCGCGACAAAACCAATCATCAAAAATACAAGGTACTTGGCATTCGCAGCAATCATCGTGTTCTCCTTCGGACTAGGATTTCCGTTTTTTGGCGGGCGCGGTAGGCGGTGATTCTGGCGACACGGCGTCTTTGGTCAGCGTCTCGATGCGAGCACGCATTGCCTTGACTCTTTCCGGTTGGGCGACGGCGAGGTTGTGTTGTTCGGCGATATCGTCGGCGAGGTTGTAGAGTTCGACCTTGCCGGAAGCCGCATCGTTATCGGAGGACTCTTCAGCGTCTTTGTCGGAGGCACCAAGCAGCAGTTTCCAATCGCCCATCCGCAGCGCCATACGGCCAGGCGTGGTGCCGGGCAGCAGCAGCGCTTCGCGAGATAGTTTGGCTCCTTCGGTCAACACCGGCCAGATGTCAAGACCGTCGACAGCAAGCTGCTGCGCAACGTTTGCACCGGCGAGCTTGAGCAACGTTGGATACCAGTCCACGGCGTGTAGCGGTTCATCGATTGTGATTCCCGCCGGAATTTTGCCTGACCAGGTGGCAAATGCGCAAACGCGGATTCCGCCTTCATAGATTGTGCCTTTGCCGGCGCGCAGCGGCGTGTTCATCGTTACCTTGCCCGGATTAGGTCCACCGTTGTCGCTGGAAAAAATAATCAGCGTGTTTTTACTCATTCCTTTTTCATCAAGCGCCGCACTGATTTTGCCGACCGCTTTGTCGACCGCTGCCAACATGCCCGCGATCGTGCTGCGTGGCTTGGATAGTTCGCGATAAGGTTCGGTGAAGCTGTCAGGTACTTGATGCGGGCCGTGGATACCGTTGAAGGGAACGTAAAGAAACAACGGCTTATCGGCGAGTTGATCGTGGATCAGGCGACACGCTTCGTCGGCAACCAGATTGGTTGAGTAGCCTTCTTCTTGAAGCGGTTTGTCATCACGGTACCAATCACTCTTTCCATCGCGGTTGTGTTTGAAATAATCGATCGCGCCGAACATGTGGCCGTATTGATGTTCGAAGCCACGATGCGTAGGCGTGTATTCGGATTCAAACTCGCCCAGGTGCCACTTGCCGCAAATCGCCGTCGTGTAACCGGCCTCGCCCAAAGCCTGCGGCAACATCCGTTCGGTCAAAGGCAATCCCCACGGCGCACCCGGCCGGATAACGGTGTAAACGCCTGTGTGCGTGGCATGCCGACCGGACATCAGTGCAGCACGAGTCGGCGAGCAAACCGGTTGGACATAAAAAGATTTCAATACCGCGCCCGCCTTGGCAAGCGAATCGATATTCGGCGTTTGAATATCCGTTCCACCGTTGAAGCCACAATCAGCGTAGCCCAGATCATCGATCAAAAAGTAGACGATATTCGGCTTGGACGCCTCGGCTGCGGTGATATCGGTAACCGGCACCAGCAAGACAACCATGAGTGATAAAGCAAATCTCATTTTAATTGATAAGTAATGCGGGGTGATGTTCGTTGAAACCGCCGACGGTCTCACTCGACAACGTCAAAGCAAAATTGTAGCCGATCCAGCCAACGATTGCCTAACAATGCTGCTTTGTCAGGATAGTACCGATCACATCATTCGCCATAGGTGGATAGACTAGCGGTCAATTACTGGAGTAGCCGAACTCGCCAGAGTTTGGATTCCCTGCGTTTTCCGAAGTCTGGCGACTTCGGCTACCATGACGCCCGACACTTATTTTCCACTCGTTCCTAAAGTGCCGTAGCGACAATATCGCCACGAAAGGCAAGCCCATTGATACGAACCTCAAGTCGACGGGTGTGAAATCAGACGCCTCCTATTGGCTCACTTATGGAGTTGTCGTTCGCAGGGCTTGGTTGGCACCACTTGTGTTTGTCACGATGACAGCGCTTGCGGGATTTGGATATTGGCAACCTGACCTTCCGCGCCAGTGGTTGGCAGACTGGTTCCCCAGCGTCTTCAATTCGCGCGCTGACTTGGAGCAAGATCGCCAGCGCGACCAAAATGGACCGGCGCAACCGGGCTCACGGCGCGAGACCGTCGATCGGCCAGTCCAGACTGCGGCGTTATTCGCCAGCGATGTGATGATGGTGATCGAGACAGACGATTTCTTTCAACCCCAGGCCGCTCGGGCGATTCGCGAAATCGTTGCTGACCAATTGGCACTGCCCCAGGTTCGCGGCATCACGTGGATCGAAAATGCACCGCCGCTGAACCTGTTTGGGTTGCCCGAGCCAGTGCTGCCGGATCACCGCGCATCGCTGGCACGATTCGAGCAAGCGAAGCAAAAGGCATTGGCCAATCCGATGATTGCCGGCCAATTGTTATCGCGTGACGGACATACGTTGTTACTGTTGTATGACATCGATTGGTTTTATGTCCGCAGTGATGCTGACTGTACGACGAAATTCGTCGAGCAATTTGATGCGACGATGTCGCGGCATCGCGAGGTCAGGATGACAGCCGGGATCACCGGCGAAATGCCGATGCGATTGCGCATCGGTGAAAAGAACGACGAGAACGATCGCAAGTTCCAGTGGATTGTGTATGGCGGCGTGTTGCTGATGGCGGCGATTCTGTTTCGCGGCTTGCTGGCCGTCATCATCGCCGCATTGCCGACGGTCGTTGGTACGTTCTGGACGTTTGGTTTAATCCGCTTTATGGACATGGAAGACAATCCGTTTAACTTCGTCGTCGTGCCGGTTTTGTTGAGCATGGTTGGTTTTACCGACAGCGTTCATTTGGTGACCCATATTCGCGCGAAGCGATTGTCTGGACTTGGATTGCGCGAGGCGACGGCATTGGCGATGGACGAAGTGGGCGGAGCATGTTTCTTAACTTCGCTGACCACGGCAATCGGTTTTGCGTCGCTATGGTGGGCCCATCACGATGTCGTGCGTGAGTTTGGCCAATGCTGTGTCGTGGGCGTGATCGTGATGTTTGTTGCCGTCATCACAACAATCTCACTGGCGTGTCGAACTTGGTTGGTTCGTGGCATCCAAAAAGGCGAAGTCGGCGGTTGGATCGAACGCAACTTCTATCGCATTACGCCGCTAACCGATTGGGTTGGCCGTTGGCCGCGAGCGGTTGCGGGCACGGCAATTTTGTTAACTGTGTTGACGGGCATGATGACGTTGCAACTCAAACCTGACGAGCGAGTTTTTCAGGGTATACCGGAATCAAGTCCCGAGGCCAAGACGCTGCGTCACATGGACCAAACTTTTGGCGGACTGGAAACATCCTTTGTTGAAATTCGCTGGACCGCCGACGAAGTCATCGCGAACGCGGAAGTCGTTGCAATCGGTGACGAGGTCGAGTCGCTATTGCGCAGCGAACCAATGCTGGGTTCGCCGCTGGGTATCGCGACCTTGGTTCGCGCGTTGCCCGGTGATGGCACGGCAATCGAAAAAGCAGGGCTGATCGAGTTGTTGCCACCGCCGCTGAAACAAATCTTCTGGTCACCGAGTAACCGCCGTGCTTTCATCGTTTTTCGTGTTCAAGATTTGGGGATCGCTGCCTATGGTGAAGTCTTTGAACGATTGTCGCGAGAATTGAACAAGCTTGTCGAAAAATATCCTGGGGTCACGATCGAGCTCCAGGGAACGGCGGTGTGGCGGTGGCAGAATCTGTATCGCATCGTTGTTGATTTAGCGAGAAGTTTGGGCACTGCGTCGATCGTGATTCTGGTTGTCTTGGGAATCTTTTATCGTTCGCTGAGGTTCGGGTTGATTGCCGTGATACCAAACCTGTTTCCGCTGACGATCACGGGGGCGGCGATGTGGTTGGTGGGCCAACCGCTGGAACTGGTCAGCGTGCTCGCCTTTACCGTGTGTCTGGGAATCGCAGTCGATGATACGATCCACTTCATGACGCGCTATCGCGAAGAAATACGGCACACCAGCGATCGCCAACTGGCTTGCAAGCGAGCGACCCAGAGTGTCGGTCCAGCAATGACGATGACAACCGTGGTGCTGTTGGCCGGTTTCTCGACGGTATGGATGAGCGATTCGCGCGAACATCATGTTTTTGCATTGATGGGTGCCGCAACAATCGCTGCCGCCATTATCGGCGACCTTGTTTTTCTGCCGGCGCTGTTGCAATTGTTCGGTCGGTCAAAGCGACAGCCGCCGATTACCCAAAAGATATCCGGCGGCTGAGGAAGTTCAATTGACTTGGTCACGTTGGAAACCAGCGCGACCTGATGTCTTATTCTTCGACGGGTGGTCGAGTCCGTTCGCCCCGTGGGCGATCGCCGCGATCACCACCGGGTCCGCCACCGCCAGGACCGCCGCCGAATCCGCCTGGACCACCGGGTCCGCCCATCGCCAACGAGGCCACATCAAAGGGCTCGCCCTTGAGCTTTTCAAATTCTGACTTTTGGCTTTCATCGAGGATAGCGACCAATTTTGCGTCGTCTTCCTTGCGCTTCTCAGCCATCTTTTCACGGATCGAGTCGCGATCACCGCTGCGGAACAGTTCGCCCATTTTTTCCCGTAAGCCATCCGATGCGGTCTTCATCTCAGCCTGCAGCTTTTCGGTTTGTGCCGCAGTGAGAGTTAGCTTCTTAGCCATTTCCGGAGTCGCCAATACGGAAGCGCCCTGCGCTTGAACCGCGATTTGCTCTAAACGCTCGAATTGCGCTGGCAACAAAACTTCTTCGAGCTGGGCTTTTGCTTCACTGGCCCGCTTTTGCATTTCGGCCTGCAAAGTTTCGAGCATCTTGGCCCGTTCGGATTCCGATGCGTCGCGGAAATTGGTTTCCGGGCGATCGCCGCGTTGACGTTCGGCCATCTTCTTCAGCGCCTCTTCCTGGTCAGGCATGATTTCGAGTTCTTCGCGAACTTTGTCGTTACGCAGCAAGCCGACCATTAGCATGTCACCGCTGGGTCGAGCAAAACCGCCACCAAAACCACCCAGTCCGCCGCCGAATCCACCTTGCCCGCCAGGTCCACCACCGCCACCGAAGCGACCGCGCTCACCACCGCGATCTGGTCGCTCACCATCTTGGGCGGACAAGTTCGCAAAAGACGTTGCCACCGACACGGTGGTGATCGCCGCAACGACCAGAAACTGACGAATAGACATCATTAATCTCGAAAGGAGAGGGTAAAGCAGGTCGAGGCTACGACCTCGGGTCCATTGAACACGGTATCAATTAAACTCAACCGCCGCGAACCGGGTAGGTTTCGCCCGAGGCCAATATTTATCGGCTTCAATCGCCTCAAGGCGAAAATCAAACTGCGATGGAACGCTAGACGCTACGGCGAATGCCAAACGCCACGGTGCCAATTGTGACGTCGCAAATCGGCCAGTAGAACGTCACTCAGATCAGGAAGCTCGCTGACGCGGCTGTTTCGACGTGCTTGATCGACATTCCGCATGCCAACAATCACCGTGCTGACGGCGCTGGGAGCCAAGGCAAACTTCAACGCCACGTCGGCGGTCGAAAGCGACAGGGCCGACTCGTGCTTGCGGATATCGCGCTCGATTTCGCTGACGCGACCGGCGACGCGTGCGAGCCGGTCGCCACCAAAGTAAACTTGCCGAAAATCGGATTCCGGAAATACATGGTCGGCGGAATACTTCCCGGTCAACGCACCCTCATCGAGCGCCACGCGAACGACAATGCCTGTGCCGGTTTCTTTCGCAACAGTGAACAATTGGGCGGCGGGCTCCTGGTCAAAAACGTTGTAAATAACCTGAACGGCATCGACCAAACCGCTGCGCATCAGGTCAATCACACAATTCTGGTCCTGCTCCGGCGTGCTGATGCCGATCAAATTTATTTTTCCTTCATCGCGAAGCTGGCGCAGGATCAGCAGTGGTTGGGGATCGTCGTTCCAGGCACGTGTCCAAGTATGCAATTGCAATAAATCGATCCGTTCACAGTCTAGGTTACGCAGTCGTTGTTCGACGTTTTGCCGTAAGTAGGCGGCGCTGTAACGGTCTTGCCAACGACAATATGGTGACGGCGGCCAAGGCCCCGCTGCGGGCGGCGTTTTCGTGGCGACAATGATTTCGTCGCCACGATCGCGAATCACACTGGCGACGATACGCTCGCTGCGACCGTCACCGTATCCGGGTGCGGTATCGATAAAGTTGACACCTGCATCGATCGCCGCGTGCAGCGCCGCGACCGAGTCCGAATCGTCCTGTTGGCCCCATTGGCCGCCCAACGCCCAGGCCCCGAAGCCAATTTCCGAAACGGCCAGAGCTTGGTTTCCAAGTAATCGCTTTTTCATCGTCACTAAACTTGCGAAGTTAAAATTTGCCGATCGCGGTGAATATGCTCAAAAATGGGCGCGACGACCGGGTGTTTCGGCGTCACGTCGGTGAACACCTCAACTTGCCACGCTTAGTTTACCGAAACTTATTGCTGACATAGCGGTGGCACGGAATGCCGCAAAGCAGCCGATTTGAGGGAGGTTGGACCAGTGGCACGCAGAGATCCAAGTTATCGACTCTCGATTGTGGTGCCGCATCTTGGCAACGATGCCCGGTTCGAGGACAGTCTCGTCTCAGTGCTCGAGAATCGCCCCGCCGACGCTGAAGTTTGTGTCGTCCATGACGGGCGCTACGACGACCCGTTTGAACTGGGCGACGAAGTGCGTTTTATCACGTCGCCCGGTCCCTCGTTGCCAGAAATGATCGCTGCCGCCGCCGACCGAGTGTTTGGCCGTTTTGTGCATGTGATCGCTGACGGCGTAAGAGCAAGCGAAGGCTGGGCCGATGCCGGGTTGGAACTTTTTGAACACGAAGATGCGGGCGTCGTCGCCCCAATCGCGCGCTCGGTAGTGAATGACAAAATCACCGCCGCTGGTTGGACCTCGACGGCCAGGAGCGTCGTTGCTCCGCTCGCGGCGATGAAGCCGTCGCTGGGTCGCCGCGACGCCGCAGCAATCCGTGGGGCGTGTTTGACCGCTTCATTTTGGCGGCGAAATGAACTTCGCTGCGTCACGGAAAAGTTCGTGACCACCAATGCCGTCGCCGCCCAGTACGTTTGGCCGAAACTGCTCAGCCAAGCCGGCTGGCGATGCGTCGTCGCGGACCAATCGTTTGTGATTGCCGACGAATCGATGCTGGGAATGTCACCCTCATTTTCGCAGGGCGCGACGTTGCGTTCACTCGCTCGCCAATTCAGCGGCGACTCGCTGGTCGGTTCCGCAATGGCCGTGGGCTTCTCAGGCGTCCTACATATCGCTCAACCGCGCGCATGGGGACGAATTCTTGGCGAAGCCACATCGCTGCTCGCTGGTTCAAGCCCCACAGGCACCTTGCACGACGTTGAAATTTCGTCGCCAGAGGATCGCATCCGCAGCATCCGCTTGCCTGAATCGGCAACGCCGCTGCGTCGAGCCGCTTGATATTGGGTTCGTACAAAGTGTTCTACGACAGCTTAATTCTCGGGTAGTGGAGATTGTTAAAGATCCTGCACCCGGAGAATCTTTAACAATATCCACTACCGCCAACACGCATTCGTTTTGCGGTTTCGTTACGGTGCAGTGCGGTTCCCACCAAGACACTGGTGCAACCGGCGTCGAGCAGACACCTCACGTCATCCGCGTCGCGGACACCGCCGCCACTGGCCCATTGCAGTCGCGGCCAACGGTTGACCAAGTGCGCACAAGTCTGCGCGATTCCTGGACCTTGCATTCGGCCAACGTGCTGTAGATCAAGTGCCAAGACCGACGCCACGCCGTGCGTGACCGCTGCTTCGATCCAGGATAGGGCCGCGTTAATTAATTCGTCAACACAAGCAGCACGATTCACTTCTGCGGAAGTCCGCACCTGAACACCAGCAAGGTCCAAGCCAAGGACGACTCGTTCGCCACCACCGATTACTTGGCAAAGCTGCGACCACTGGTCAACCGTCGCGACGCATTCGGTCGGCAACACGAACCGAACCTGCGACTCGCCGAACTGCATCGCCAATCCTGCCGCTGCGCCGCCCGCGTCGATCCAAACATCCGGCACCAATTCGACAATTTCGCTTAACAGCCCGACGTTGGGTGCATTGTCGAGAATCGCGTCCAAATCGGCGACATATACAGATGACAAACCCAATCGTTGATAACGTCGCACGATGTCGAGTGTTGAGCCCAATTCGCATTCGTCAACGACAGCTTCGCGGTACACCGATCGTTGACCGGCGACCGCGTGAACGGCCCGGCCGCGGCGCAAATCGATTACGCCTCGCAACGATTCGGAAAATTTCACTGAGCCGGTGGCAGTGAAAACAGCGACTCGACTTTAAGAATCGCGTAGTCATCGGGGAACGTATGGATTGCTTGAATCAACATGCTGTTGCGGCGGGTCTCGATGTTGACATAGCTGAGTGCCCCGAGCGCCATCCGGCCACTGGAATCAAAACGGTGCAACAGTCCCTGGGTAGCATCGTGGGTCAGCGTTTGGCCAACCATCCAAAACATTTCGGGGGCGACCGATTCAAGTTGGAAACTGGTGCGATAAATTGCCCCACCATGTTCGGTGCGATCGGTTCGGCCACCCTTGATCGGCATCGACAACAGGCATCGTTTGGCCGGTAACGGTTGGCACGCGCTGGTGGCGACTTCGCAAAACGTAATTCCCGCCCCATGCCAAGTAATCACGTGGCCGCAATCGGTAATGTCGATGCGCGACTCGTAGCCGCTGCGCTCGATCTGGCGAGTTTGGTGGACCGAGTACAATTCGGGATGCAAACTGCGGCTAAAAACTCGAAACGCCAATTCGGCGATTTTTGGACGAACCGAAAGCACGTGTAGGATCTCACTGGAGCAAACAAACTGCGACGCTGGTGTCGATCACCTAGTCGCCAGCCCTGATTATACGCAGGTTCGACTCAGTCGCTGAATAGCGTTTACGGCAATCGTCCAATGGAATAATCTTTTGACAAAATGCCGCACGATTCATCTTGACTTTTTCTCTCGCACTCGTTCAACAGCAAACCATGATCGTTGTCATCGATAACTACGACTCGTTCACTTACAACTTGGTCCAGCGACTCGGTGAGATCGATCCCGAGGTGAACGTGCGCGTCGTCCGCAATGATGAAGTCACACCGGGCGACATCGAGGCACTGGGCACAACTCGCTTGTTGATTTCGCCCGGACCTTGCACGCCGACTGAAGCGGGCATCAGCGTTGCCTGCGTGACGCATTTTCTGGGGCGCATTCCCGTGCTGGGAGTTTGCCTGGGCCACCAATCGATCGGCCAAGCGCTCGGTGCAAAGATCGTCCGCGCCCCAATGTTGATGCATGGCAAAACCGACGCGATCGCGCACGATGACCATGGCTTGTTCGCCGGCATTGAATCGCCATTCGTCGCCACGCGGTATCACAGTCTTGTGATCGACCCGCCGACGTTGCCCAGTTGTCTTGAAGTCAGCGCCTGGAGCGACCTGGGGCCAACTCGCCAAATCATGGGCGTGCGTCATCGAACCGAAAAACTCGAAGGCTGGCAATTTCACCCCGAAAGTTTTTTAACGGAACCGGGCGTTGAGTTGCTCCGGCGATTTCTGAATTGGTGACGCTCACTCGACAGCCGGTTGACCGAAATCCAAGTCGGCAAAGAAGTCGCCGACCTGTGCCGAGAATCCTGGCAACACCGCTCCGCCGTTGATGGCTTCAGCTTCACCGACGATGACAACGTCGGTGGGCGAAGCGTACACGGCGACCGAACGGTGCGTGCAATCGACCATCCAGATCAACGTCACGCCGGCGTGAAAGTACTCCATCCGCTTGCGCGCCATCTCGGCCTTGGTGTTGCCGGGACTGAGAACTTCAGCCACTAAATTCGGCGCGACTCCGGGGTATAGCTGCTTCGGGAAAACGCCGCCAGGAAAACGATCCCAAGCGGTGAACGCCACATCAGGACCACGCGTGGTGGACGACAACCGAAAAAAACCATCAGCTCCCGACACCAGGCCCAAACGTTGTGGGGCAACGAAGCCCTTCAAAATGAAGGATATTGTCACTGCCACAACCGAAGCTTCGTAACTCATCGCTTTCTCCACTAACGTTCCATCGACCAGCTCGCACAATCTTCCCTCAGCACTCTCGTTGACAGCGACCAAGTCCGCGAAAGTCGCCGTTCCTACGGCTGGTATCATCAAAACGCGGCTGGCAGCGATTCCGCCAAGCTCGACGAGATGATCTTCGAGCGTCGAGGCGACGGCGTTGTTAGGACTCATGCAAATTCTCCGCTCGATTCAAACGATGGTGATACCGATAAAGTGTAGCTAATAACCACGGCCTACCTTAACTCCAAGTATCGAATAAAGAAATCTGCGGTGCGACGCGAGATTTCCTCCACCGCCGCCATGAATATAAACCACCAGCGGCGACTTCTCGAACTTTAATTCCGGCGGTTGAAACAACATCAACTGCAATTGCAAGGCACCGACTTGCTTGAAGACGATATCGTCTTCAACCTTTAGGTCGCGAAGTGGTATCGGAACGTTGCGACGTGATGGCTGTTGCTCATCAGCGAACGATAACCCAACCAAGAACAAGCAACTCGCAACCGCGAAACTTTGGTGCAGCATCTTTAATACGCCGCAGGACAATAAGTCTAAGCAATAAGATAATACACGCAAAGTGTTCAACCCTAGTATTACCTAGTAGCTTGATTCTCGGGTTGAGGCGATTGTAGAACGGTTGCCCCCAACCGTTTATGCGTTGCCAAACGGTTGGGGCCAACCGTTCTACAATTTTTGTCGCCCAAAATTTGTGCTGCCACGCAGTCCTAGCGCGGCTCTTGGATGTATTGCCTGGGGGCGACTGGTTGCGGTTCTTCGCGAACGACCGACGCCCGCTGCGCTGCCGTTGACGATCGTCCCGTGCCAAATGGGCTGACCGCCGGTGCGTCGTCTAGCGATGGCAAGGGTGCGTATACAAAGCGATCCTGTGGTTGGATCGAAAATGCTGACGGCTCCGGTGCAGTCATTGGTAACGTCACTGCGGTATCCGCCGTGGCCAACGCCTGGCGGCGCACCTCATACGTCGCGGCAAAGCGATCGCGAACCGGTGGCGGAATCGGCACATCAATGCCGCTGTCGGGAAACGACTCAGGCATGGCCGGCAAATCAAACGATGGCGCTGCATCGAGCGTCATCGGTTGTGGTTGCCAAGACAGCGACGCATCAAATCCGCCGCGATCAGGCCACTGCACCACGCCACCGATCGCGCGAACATCGCTTTGACGATCCAGCGGCCCGGTGGCCATCGGAGTCAGTTGATCCGCGTTACCGGAGTTAGGTAATTGGCGAAACGGCAAGGCACCAAGAACGCCAACGGAAACAATTCCGACGGCCAGTGTGATTGTTCGCATTTTGCTTTATCAGGGGCTGGAACATTTCCAAGCCAGCGATCGCAAACGCTTGCGACAAGCCAGCCTGGATCGGCCAGCTTCGTCCCTGAAGCCATCTCAATATCTACCTCATGCGATTGATAGGTATCGACGCGGCGTCCGCTAACTCTTGAACGAAAACCAAAAATTTATTCGACCGAAAAACGGTGCACCGTGGTCTCGGTCATCGTTTGGCCTTGGCGGAGTAGAGTCGAGGGAAAAGACGCAATGTTTGGCGCGTTGGGGTAACCTTGAGTCTCGACGCAAAATGCCTCGTGGCTGCCATAACCACCCGACTTTTCGTTGCCTGGCAAATGGTTCGCCGCATACAGCTGGGCACCGGGCTGCGTGGTCGTCACCTCCATCACACGGCCCGACTTGGGATCGACAATCCGCGCCGCCGGTCGCAGTGTGCCCGCTGCACCGCGAATCACGTAGCAATGGTCATAGCCTTTGGTGGCGGCAAATTGATCCAGCCGTTTTCCCAGCGCGGTGGCTTGGCGAAAATCGAGCCCCGTGCCGGTAACATCGTTGAGTTTTCCCGTCGGGATCAGGTCGGCATCCACGTCGAGCGATTGGTCGGCGCTGATTTCGACAACGTGATCCAGCGCGCTGCCGCTGCCCGCGCCGCCCAGGTTCCAATAGCTGTGATTGCACAAGTTGACGTGAGTCGGGGCGTCGGTGGTGGCCGAAAAAGTCATCGCCAGCTCATCGCGATCGTTAAAGCTGTAGTCGGCCACGGCAACGAGATTGCCCGGAAAACCCTCCATGCCGTCGGGGCTGCGCAGCGTGAACCGCACACCGGCGCGATCAGCTTCTTCGTATGGTTTTGCCTCCCACATCAAGTGATCGAAGCCGACCTTGCCGCCGTGCAGGTGGTGCTTGCCCAAGTTTGTGGTCACTTGGTAGTTTTGGCCATCGATCGTAAACTTTCCGTATGCGATCCGATTGCAGTAGCGGCCGATCGTCGATCCAAAATGCGGATGCGAGTCGAGATAGGGCAACAGGGAATCGAAGCACAGGTTAACATTGGCAAGTTTGCCGTCGCGATCCGGTACATTCACGTCCATCAAGATCGCACCATAATCGGTCAACGAGATCGAGTGGCCGTGGCGGTTGGTTATGGTGAACCGTCGGACGGCTTGGCCCTCGTTAGTTTCACCAAACGGTGAGACGTCCATTTTCATAGTTGTTGTTTGATTTTTGTTATGGGAAGAGTCTGCACGGAGATGATTGCCACTGGCACCCACGCCCAACCACAACACGGCGACGATTCCGAGACCGGTGGTGCGAAAGCGTGTCATAATGGTCTCGGTTCAAAAAGGGGACAGGTGTTGAGGGTTGGTGACGTCGAAATTGCCACGCCATTTTTCCAGGCGGCGCTGAGCGGCTACAGCGATTCGCCGATGCGAGTCATCGCCCGCCGCCACGGTGCATCATATTCGATTTGCGAAGTCATGCTGGACCAGTTTCTGGTGGTGCTCAACGATCGTAAGAAAAATCGTCACTTTCTTGACATCGCTGACGAGGAGCATCCCGTCGGCGGCCAATTGATGGGCAGCGAACCGGCACAGTTCGCCGCCGGCGCGGTCAAATTAGCAGAGGCCGGTTTCGATATTATCGACATCAATTTTGGTTGTCCGGTGAAGAAGGTACTCGGTCGGTGTCGCGGCGGTTTTCACTTGTCACAACCCGCTGTGGCGTTGGAAATCGTCGCCCGCGTACGCGAAGCCGTTCCCGCCAATCGTCCGGTGACGCTGAAGATGCGCCGCGGCATGGACGACAGCGCCGAATCTCGCGACCATTTCTACCAAATCCTTGATGGTGCATTCTCGCTCGGCGCTGCGGCGATCACTGTCCATGGCCGCACCGTCAAGCAACGCTACGTCGGCCCCAGCCGCTGGGAGTTTCTCGCCGAGGTCAAACGTCACGTTGGCAACGATCAACTGATCTTTGGCAGCGGCGATTTGTTCAGCGCCGATGATTGCATTCGTATGATTGACGAGACCGGCGTCGATGGCGTCACGATCGCTCGCGGTGCGATTGGCAATCCTTGGATTTTCCAACAGGTCGATGCCTTGTGGCGTGGCGAGCCATTGCCGCCGCCACCAACTCTGGTCGAGCAAGCCGACGTGATTCGCGAGCATTACGCGTTGTGTGAGCAAAGTTACGGCATTGATCGCGCCGCGATGTTAATGCGCAAGTTCTGCATCAAGTATTCGGCCAGCCATCCCGATCACGAAACCATTCGACAGCGGTTGGTCCGGATTCGCTCGCGTGATGAAATCGAGTCGGTGCTTACCGAGTTCTACAAACCCGATTTTCCGGGTCGCTATGTCCCACGCGAAGTCCACGGTTCCCAATCGGAAGATTGTGGATGAGCCAAACTCCCCGCCACATTTTCCTAACCGGATATCGCGGTTCGGGCAAAACCAGCGTGGCCAAATTGCTGGCTGCGAATCTCAATCTCCCGGCGATTGACCTGGACGATTGCATCGAAGCAACGGCTGCGATGTCGATTCGCGAAATTTTCGCCCGCGAGATGGAGTCCGGGTTTCGAGCCCGCGAAGCCCGCGAGTTGTCGCTGGCTTGCGATGGACCAACCAGCGTGATTGCGTTGGGCGGCGGTGCGATCTTGCGGCCACGTAATCGCGAATTGATCGCCGCGTGTGGCTGCTGCGTCTGGTTGCAAGTGGATGTCGAAACGGTGCTGGATCGATTGCAATGCGATGAGACCACGGGCGCGCGACGCCCCGCACTATCGACGTTGCCACCGCGCGAAGAGATTCAGACGATGCTAGAAACTCGCGCTCCGTTGTACGCCAGCGTTGCCGATTTCAACATCACTGTGGTGGGCAAATCAGTTGCGGAAGTGGCCGCCGAGATCATGCCGCAGCTTTACAAATACATGCCAACAAATCCACCCGACGAATCGGTCTCGGATTGAAGCTTGTCGAGTCGTTCCTGAGTCCGTCGTAGATCGCCCGCCGCCACGTAACGATCGAACTCGACCAACATCGCGTGGCGAACACTTTCGGCAAGAAAGTCGACAATTGGTTCGGTCAGCCAAGGACAGGTTTCGCGATCTAACCGCACGCTTAAGTCGGCTGCTCGTGTCCTGGTGTCGCCAACATCGGTCAACACCGTGCCCTCGACGGCGTATCGCACCGTACCCGAGTTGGGATCGTTTGTCAGATGGAAAGTGCAGCTTGCCGAAGAAAGATAGTAGGCGTTGTGCGATCCATGCTTTTCGATCGCCGCCTTGACTCGCAAGACAAACTGTTCGTGTGCCGGTGAGGCGTCGAACGGTACATCGAGCCGTGTGACACTACGCAGCGGCAGGCACTCAAATTCAATCTCGACCCAACGTCCCATTGCCGGCTTCGAGGACTCGGAGGAAGACATGGGCCAGCGGTTCCGTGATGAAGGACTCGAATTCGGAAAAGGTGGAATTCGGGAAAGGTGTCTGACACCTTTTCCCTTGACCTTTATCGCCAGATCGGAGTCAAAGGCAACCCCGCGACGCCCAATCCCGAGCTCGCCGGAGGTAATGGGCTCGAGTAAACCGGCGACTGGTTGGGGTACAAGTTGTTGACAGGCATCCCGCGCTGGCCATCGTTGCGATAGGCATTGTTGTTGGCGTAGGCACTGCTGGGCACCGAGTTGCCATACAGCGGTTCAATTCGCGTGCCCGAATCCATCGGTCGCAATCTCGCGGCAATTGCTGACTCGGTCGAATTCGGCGGAGCGGCTGGTTGCGGCGAGGCGACTTTGCCAACGGGCTCAAATTCGTCTTTGGTTTCGCGTTGAATACGAACGATCTGTTGTGGCACATCAATCTTGCGCGTCTCGGCGACCCAGTTGGTTCGGCTCTCCTGGCGCTCGACCGTTTCGCTGCGCGTTTCCCAGTGTGTTCGCGGTACATGCTGGTAGACGACCGTTGGCTGCATAAACGGATTCCAGCGGTTGGCCAGCCGAGGTTCCCAGCCGTAGCTGACCGTTGGTGAGTAGACTGTTCGAGTCTCCGGTCGCGATGTGACCACCGTTTCGGGACGATAGACCGTGCTTTCCTGGGTCCGCATTTGCGTTTCGACTACCGGACGCTCGATCGAACGCTGGACCTTACGGTAAACAACGCCCGTACCGGGATCGGTGTAGAATCCGGTCGCGTCTTGTCCGCTGGCACCGCTAGCGGCGACGGCTCCACCAAGGAAAGCTGCCAGACAAACGCAAAAACGTTTTGAAATAGTCCGCAATCGCATGGCAATCCCTCGCCAGAGTCACTGATTTGATGAGAATTTGTCGCAAATCAATCGGTCATCATTGACCAACCGGCCCGCTCTTCGTCATTCTTCGGTAAACCGCTTGGCAAACTGCGGCGAAAGTATTTTCTCACTGGAAAGTTTTTTTCCTGACCATGATTGATCCGCAGCTTTTGCAATTAATTCGCTGTCCGATCGATGGCCAGACGCTATCCGTAGCCCCCTCGCCGGTGGTGACCGCGCTGAACGCCAGCATCAATCAACGCCAATTGCGCGACGCATCGGACGGCGTGGTCGAAGACGCGATCGACGGAGCACTCGTCACCGCCGACCGCCAGCGCTGCTATCCAATTCGCGGGGGCATTCCAACACTCATCCCCGGCGAAGCAATGCCGCTGGCTGAAATGATTCAGGCGATTTTTGACTAGCGGTCCGGGAAAGCCTAATTTTCGGGTAGTGGATCTTGTTAAAGTTCCAGCACCGCGCCGCCCAGGAACTGGGCAAATTGGCTTCTTAACGAGTCAACATCGATTCCGCTGCCGCTCACTTCGTCGTTGTCCGCCGAGCCTTTCAAGTGCATTCCGACGATGCGGCCATTGCGATCAAGTAATGGTGCTCCGGCGGCGGCTTTCAAGTCCAGTAGCGGGTTGTGAAACCGATACGAAACGGTGCCGTCGCGGATGACGAAAACTTCAGCTTGATGAACTTTCTGGCTGGCCGGCGCGCCACCGAACACAGCGGTTCCAAGCCAAATCGAATCCCCAACCTCCGGCGCACCCTCTGCCAATGAGATAGGACGCAACCGCTTCGCGCCGGGACCTCCAGGGATCAACAAAACATCGGTTGCACGTCCCTGATTGTCCGTCTCCAAATCGACAGGCAAGTCCAGCGGAAGCGCCAGGTCAATAAAGCTGTCCGTCGCACCAAACGCCTCACTGGCCACCACATGGTTAACCTGCTCGCGGATCTTGCTGGGCTCGATTAGATGATCCAGTCCGGTTTCAGGCCCAAGTAAATGCGACGTGGTCAACAGGTAAGGTTGATCGCCATCGCGTATCCGCACGGCGAACGCAGTCCCAACGATTTCATCAATCTTGTGATCGCCAACCGAAGTGAAAAAGAAGGGCCGCCAGACGGCAAAGTCGGCAAGCTCTGGCTCCGCCAGCGGTTCGCTTGCAACCAATTCACCGGCAGTGTCCGTCGGCAACAAACGACCCTCTGTATTCGCTTCGCAGCCCAAGCAAGCAACCGCCAGCAGCGAAGCTGCAATCCAACCCCGTATCAACGTCATTTTTGTATCAACCTTTGGGTCCAAACCTACATGCCTGATTCAGACGAGTCGATCGTTGCGTCCTTTTGCTTAACCTGCTCCGCCACATCCGGCGCAAGCGGCTCGGGTGTGGGTTGAGCGGTCGGGCCGCATCCAACGATCACCAAAAACAAGCAAACGTAAACTGAGTTGCGAATATACATCTTTAAACTATCTCAAATTGGCTAGAGGGTATTTTCGTCGATCAATTCGCCGTCATCGCTGACGCACAATCGCATCCACGTGGTGGCATCAATATTGAAACTAAAGAAGCGCACCGATCCATCACCGAAGCCTGCATTCAACCCCGACGCATGAGACGAGCCAAAATAACGATTCCAATTCGTTGCCTCACCAAGATCGCGGTTTGGCGCTTTGGTCTGGCGATCTGACTTAGGAGGAAAGTGCCAACGTATCACGCACTCATCCCAGCCAGCGTTATTCCAACGCTCGTTGTCGCCACCATCCAGACCATGTTCCAAGTTGTTAAGCGCCTTTTCGGCGAAAACAATCGTCATGCTGGTTCCGTCGATCAGGTCGGCAAGCATTCGCTTCTTTGCCGAGCCTTGCCAAACGATCGCACCGCTCCTACCACGCTTTAATCCACCGTTCGCTTCGGCGCGAGTGCCCAGGGCCGGCGCTCCAAGGGGCGATGCAGGTATGAGATTGACGGTCGAATCGGGACGTCCATGGTAAAAGCCGCCGCAGCCGGCGTAGTCCGTTCGACCAAACTTGCCCGTGCCATAGGCCGTCGCGGTGCGGCGAGTTGGACAATAGTAAGTTGCTACGAGCTTTTGAGCGACGACGTCCTCGCCGCCATTGTTGGGATCATTCGGCCAATAAGGAGGATCGTCACGCCCGAGTTCATAAGTATTGCCCTCCTCTAAGTACGGAAGGATACGATATTGGGCACTCCATCCAGAACGAGTTGCGGCGCGACAGCAAGTTGTCCCGGTCGTGTAATTTTTGCCCGCCGCATTGGTCGCACCAGTGCCCTTGAAAATCGCAAAGGGATCACCATCCACTGGGCCGCCAGGCAATGACTTATAGACACTTTCATAATTGAGCGTGGCAAGCATGATTTGCTTAATACTGTTGGAACATTGCATACGACGAGCCGCCTCGCGGGCTGCCTGAACGGCCGGAAGCAACAGCCCCACCAACACACCAATAATTGCAATCACTACCAACAACTCTACGAGCGTGAATGCCCGCTTTTCACGATCGGACTTTTGTCGTGCGCCAAAAGGCCAGAACAATGGCTTTCGCAACTGCATCATTTCCATCCAAGGTTTAGAAGAACGATTCACTCATATTGAGGTTTTTAACCCGACGTGATGCAAGATAACCACAGACAAGCCTGCTAAGTAATAGCCGCGATTCGCAATTAACTCGTTCTTCATTTCACAGGCTGAGTAGTTGAAAATTACGGCAAGAGCTAAGGTAGGCGAACGGTCATCAAACCAAGCAATTAAGGGTGGACCTGTCCCCGCAGAGAGGCCTGGCACGTCGATTGGACACTCATGCCACCGATGGATTGCGAAGATTTTCGCGATTTGCACCTTAGAACAAAGCAAGAAATAAACAATTCAAACGATGGTATTTGAGATCAGTTATTATGTGTTTTGTATTAACGATTTAGGCGTTCTTAAATGGTAATGTGAATTGCCCGTGAACTGGGTTGTAGCGATTGTTCTGGTCGTTAGACTTCTCGCCGAAATGCTCTCCGGTGGTGCCTGCTGCCTTACGACAATGTCGCTGAGCATTCGATAAGCCTCAAAAACTTCCCGCCTTCGACTGGGTATTGCCGCTATGAACGCTAACAGCAAATCGCAAATGAACATTCGCAGAATCAGAGCATCCAATAAGAGTTCCAATCGGCGGCTGAATCTCGAAAAGCTTGAGTTACGTCAACTACTAGCGTTTAACATTGCCGACGATTTCTTTTCGCTCGCTGCCGATGCGTCGTTGAACGTATTAACGAATGACTCCAGTGCGGTTTCGTCGCAGAACGTGTCGGCCAAGAACGTTCAAGTCGACAAATTGACGGCTGATCGTGCCGCCAATACGGCTGACAATTTTATCCCCGATGTTCCTGGCCAACCTGGAGTCCCACAACGTTCTGTTTTCCCAGGCGCGGTTACACTCGTTCGCTCCCAGGCAAATTACGGCGACGTAGACCTCTATGTTGATTTGGATGCTGATCCAACTAACGACACGCTGCCGATTGACCCCAGTGACCCGGTAACGCTGGCAAGACTGAATCTCAGCCAGGGTATTGTTTTGGGGACACTCGTTGACAACAGTGAGCTCAACCCGCTTGATACGCCACCGGGTGACGCTGCCGGGACAAATCTTGCGGTGGTCCAGTACGTAGCCAACGCGGCGGGAGATGCTTGGATCGCGACTAATGCCTCACCCGAGAATCGCGGTGAGCAAGCAGCTAATTTTAGCAGTGCATATTTTCCCTACGCAGCCGGTTGGCGCGGTGCCTCCTTCAACGGCGAAACGCAGCTCGGCGGTGATGTTGGGATCACTGCCGTCGGCGGTGCTGGCGACTACGAAATCACCGTAGCGGGCGTGACAGATTCATTCAATGATGGATTCTTATTCGCAATCGGCGGTGATAATGTTGATAATTACACGCGAACGCTGCCGTTGGGCGGGAACCGCTGGAGAATTATCCATCGCGACAACTCCAATGGCATTGACCAGACCGATACCGCAGCCGATCAGCAACGATTCAACTTGCTTTACGTCCCACGTTCCGCCAAAGGTTTGGTAGGGGGAACAGTAAATGGTCGCGTTGCCGATGCCAACCCGCTGCGTCAATCGTTTGGCGATTTCGACATTCAACGTCAATCTGATGGAATATGGAAATTGACGGTGCCGGGCCAAAGCATTGCGTCCGGGGTTGTCGTTTTGGAGACTGCGGATGCGTCGAATTCATTGCCGCGAAACACCTATTTTACTTATGACGTTGACCCAAGCGATGCTCAGTCGATTTTAATCCGCCAGTTTGATTACAACCGACCGGTAGCTGATTTAGCGAATGAAGACTTTACATTCTTCTTCATTCCGTTTAGCAACGAACTTTCGCCAACGACCGACATCTCGGTGACGCAATTGGGCAGCTCGGTCGCGACGCTGGGCAACAACATTTCCTCAAATGGAATTCCGTTGAGCTTGAATGCTGATGGAACGGTCAACTACAACACCGGAACCGCAATTTTGGCGCTCGGCCAAGGCAACGAAGTTACCGACTCGTTCGTGTATGAAGCGGTGGCGGGTGATGGCAGCGGTGGGCAGTTGACGTCGAGCGCGACGGTAACGGTATTGTGGCGAGGCGTGAATGATTCACCAGTTGCCGTTGGCCAGCCAACCGCACTTGAGTTCCAACGCAACGGGGCACCGGTGAATCTTAATGTCTCATCATTCTTTTCAGACCCTGACACATTAGACACGCTCACCTACTCGGCAACATTCTCAGCACCTGGCGTCGCCACATCATCGGTGAGCGGTAACGTTGTCACCCTCCAGCCGGTTGCAAATGCCTCGGGTACCGTTGATCTGACAATCACAGCTACCGATCCTTACGGCGTGTCGGCAGCGATAACGACAACGTTGTCAGTCATTGGAATCAACCTGTCTGACGATTCGTTCTTTGTTACCGGCGACGCGACTTTGAGTGTGCTGAACAACGACAAGTCGGGTTTTGAGGTGCAGAATATCTCGGCAATCAATGTCACACTTACCTCCGAAAATAATGCAGCAGCAAAGACTGCCAATACAGCTACTTATGCGATTTTTGATCGACCCGGGCAACCCGGTGTTCCGCAGCGCTCGGTCTACGCCGGTGCGACGACGATCACCAATGCGGGGCTGAACTATGGCGACGTAAACATTTATTTTGATCAGGATGCCGATCCTTCCAATGACACCAGCTTGAGCGGATTGACCAGGACCGGCTTAAACAACGGGTTGATTTTGACGACTGTGACTGACAACTCGCCACTGGATGCGACGGCAACCAATTTGGCCGTGGCTCAATACACAGGTTCCGCGACGGCTGCTTTCATTGCCACAAATGCAGCGCCTCAGAATTCCGGCGAGCAGGCGATCGACTTTAGCACCGCGTATTTTCCTTATAGCGCGGGATGGATCGGCGGCTCCTACAATGGGTTGGCGGTAACGGACAACTTACCGGCGGTGGTCGCCGGCGGGACGGGGCTGACGGTTACCGCAACGGGTACGGGTCGATATGAAGTTGAAGTAGTCGGTGTGACAGATTCATTTAACGACGGTTACCTGTTTTCCGTAGGCGGCGACAATTCGGATAACTACACACGCGTCAGACCTGTAGGCGGGAATCGATGGGCGATCCAGCATCGCGATAACTCGGCCGCGTTGGCTGGCAACGAGAATGGTCGATTCAACTTGCTATACATCCCGCGCAGCGCAACGGGGTTGACCGGTGGCGTTGTTGATGGAGGTAGCGTGGCTGTCAATTCGCTAAAGCAATCCTTTGGTGATTTTTCAATCCAACGGGAGACTGATGGATTTTGGCGCTTAAGCGTGCCGGGCCACAGTCCAAGCTCGGGCGTGTTGATTCTAGAAACGGCTGATTTGACGACGGCGATTCCACGCAATTCGTATTTCACCTACGACGCAGCTACTGATAACCCAAACGAGTTTGTTATTAGGCAGTTCGATTTCATTAGCGGTACGCAGACAGCGAATCCTCAAAACGGCGATTTTACGTTCTTCTTTATACCGTTTGAGAATGATATTCAGTCGAGCACGCCAGTCACGGTTGCTGCGGTTGGTAGCTCAGTGGCAACGCTCGGCGACAACGTTTCGGCCAGCGGTTTTGCAATTTCGATTAACCCCGATGGCACCGTCAATTATGCGGCCGATGCCGCGATTGGGCCGTTGGGATCAGGCCAGACGTTGACGGATTCATTTGTTTATCGCGGCAGCTTTAACTCTGAAACCGATATCGCAACGGTCACAATTAACCTTGTTGGCGTCAATGATGCACCCGAAATATTGACGACGCCTGCGGAGGTTCAATTGGTAGAAGAACAGTCAACCAACATTGATATTTCCGGTGTGTTCAGCGATCCGGACCTGGGCGATTCACTGACTTATTCGGTATCGTTTTCCAGGGACGATGTGGTTGACGCGGTCGTGAACGGCAACAATCTTTCGATCACGGGATTGCAAGACAAGTTTGGCGTCGTGCGAGTCACGCTGACGGCAACGGACACCTTTGGCGCGACCACTTCCGTAGTAGTTCCAGTCTCAGTGGCGGCTACTGCGGATGGCCCAATTGCCAGTCCTGACACGGCGATCGCGCCCAAGACTTCGGTGACGATAATTAGTGTCTTAGATAACGATTTGCACCCGGACGCTGGTGTTTTCCAAGTCGTGGGCGCAAACATTTTTGGTAACAGTGAAGCGACGGGGAACGCCGATACGATTTGGACCGTTGATCAAACGGGCTCGACGCCTAACAATCTCACAATTGTCAGTCCTCCGGATCGCGGCGATCTTGGAATTGGCGTCAATGGTGTTCCCTTGGTTCAGAACGACGGTGTGTTATTTGGAACGATTCACAATGACGCCGCACCCTTTGGAACCGTGAATGCTTGGCAAGGTGGTTTTGCGAGCGTTCAACCGGGCGGTGTTTATACGTTTGCTACGGAACTTGGTGCCGGCGGAAATGGCGAACGAAACGCTCCGTTGGGTGCCGCATTCTTCCCGTTCGCCGAAAACTGGGTCGGTGGGAATGTGGCCGCAAACGGCACGCTCGAATCGGGGAATGGTGTCAATCAATCAAACGTCACCAAGCTTCAAACCGGCATTTGGTCGGTTTCGATTCCTGGTGTCACCGACTCAAACAACGACGGTCTGTTGTTCGTGATTGGTGGTGCCAACAACGATAACTTCACGGCGGCGCTGCCGGTCGGTGGCAATAGCTGGCTTGTGCGTCAAGCCGACAACGATTCGGATTCGCTCGGCTTCGAAGACCAACCGTTTCGCTTTGTGTATGTACCCATCAACACGACGAGTCTAATCGGCGGTCGTTGGTCGCTTGGTATCGGTGGCGGCGAAGAAGGCGGTGGCGTGCCGGGAATTGACCTCAGTACCGGCACCTTCACGGCGACCGATTCCGGCCAAAACAGCGTCATCATTGACATTCCTGGCTTCAGCCCGACCGACGGTACTCTGATCGTTTCACCGACCGGTGCCCAAGATGTATTACTGCCCGACGGTTCAACGGTCCAGGTTCCAGTAAACTACGGCGCGTTCTACG
The DNA here is from genome assembly GCA_041753075.1 of Pirellulaceae bacterium. Classification (GTDB taxonomy): domain Bacteria; phylum Planctomycetota; class Planctomycetia; order Pirellulales; family Pirellulaceae; genus UBA6163. The sequence continues at coordinate 6,766 of JBGSVE010000022.1, read as the reverse complement.
CGGATACCGTCGACGGCAAATTTGAAGTCTCGATTCGCCAGGGTGTCGATTTCTTGTCCGTGCAGTCGGCTTTTCAGTTTATGTTTGTACCGTTTGCCAATCCGCTACGAACTCCGCTCAGTGCTGATGGTCAATTCACTGTGACGGCGGTGGAGCCAGTCAGCGCACTAGGCGCATCGGTTTCAATCAATCCGAACGGTACGCTCAATTACGACACCACTGCGGCCGGCGGAGCGATTGCGGCTTTGAGTCCAGGCCAGTCGGTCGTCGATACGTTCTCGTACACCATTACGGACGCGGCGGGACGCACATCAATCGCGACAGCGTCGGTGACAAACTTTGCCCCATCCGCAGTGACATTTGCGACGAACACCACATCGATTGCTGAAGACGCGGGAATCGCGACGCTGACGGCTACGTTATCGACGGCCAGTGCCGTCGACGTGACGATCGATGTAGCGATTAGCGGTACCGCAACGTTGACCGATGACTACACCGTATCGGTGCCGCAGATCGTGATTCCGGTAGGTAGCCTTGAGGGTTCGATCACCGTTACCGCAGTGCAAGACACAATCATTGATCCGACCGAAACCGTGATTGTGGACTTCCTCAACACGACGAATGCGACTTCCAGCGGTAACCAACAGTTCACGATCACCATTGCGGACGACGAGATCGTGGATCCAATCGCACCGACGATTCAAAGTGTGAAAGTCTCGGGTTCGCTGTGGGATGCCGTGTTCATGAGCAACCTTGATCCCGCTGGCGTCGGCTATGCACCTGTGTCTGGTGAGGTGTTGCCGTGGGCCAACATCAATCAGATTACGATCCAGTTCAGCGAACCGGTTGTAGGCTTTGATGCCAGTAAGTTCGCTTTGTTGGGAATCAATACGGCGAACTATTCGGCCAACATCGCAAGCGTCATCTATGACATGCAAAATAATCGTGGCTTGGTGACATTGATGGCACCGATTAACGGCGATCGGATTCGCGTTGCGGTATCCGATTTGGTTGTTGACGCGGCGGGCAATTCGTTGGACGGTGACGGCAATGCGACGGCTGGAGGAATCTTTGATTTGGTATTCTCCATCTTGGTTGGCGATGCGACGGGTGAGGGCAGCGTCAATGGCGCTGACCTGACACCGTTTGCGGCGTCATTCAATCAATCCGCCGGCGTTGGTTCATACTCCGCCCCTGCCGATTGGAACGCTGATGGCTCTGTCAACGGGGGCGACTTGTCGCAATTCGCGGCAAACTTCAACGCTTCGCTTCCTACGGGCCAACCTGGTTTACCCATTTTTGGAGGAGGTGTTGTGCCGGATGGTGACAGCTCAGGTTTGAAATCGGTGGACGATTTTTTCACTGGACTTAGCAGCGAAATCGAAACGCCAAATGACTCTGATTTCGATTTCATCGCCATTCGTTAATAGGTCCAAAACCGACATACTGATTAGTCGCTTTCCGGCACAAACGATTTGACGGAAAGCGACCTTCGGGCACGTTGTGCGGACGATCGCTTGGAGTAAGAGATTGAATTCACCGCAAGCTCTTTCTCGTTGGCACTAAATGAAGTTGTCGCACGAAACGGAGTTATCATCGCAAGGTGCATGGCACCAACTGAAGTCCCCACCGGGCGAAGTCGGCAACGCTTTCTTGTTGCCATTGGGATCGCTGGCGTCATCCCCGGAGTCTTCGCCACCGGGCAGGCGTTTGCCGTAGGAAGCCACAAGATGAATGGCACCAACCGAAGACGCTTTTGCTCCTGACACCTTTATTTGGGTCCATCAGACTTTGTCGTGGATTTGCCTAGGAACCCGGATTTTGGAGGCATGGCTCCCGTGTCCAAAGTGACTGAAGGACGATCCTGTGCCGTACAATTGATGTGCCGGGTGAAGCGGACTGAAGCTCTGCGGGGACGCAACTTTGGAAGGAATAGCCCGGTCGACCGTGCGCCAAAGGTGCTCGTCGGTCGCCGGCGGGATACTCGCCGGCGACTTTCTCGAATCTTCCATCGCGACGACTTTTGGACACGGGAGCCATGCCTCCAAAATCCGGGTTCCTAGGCAAATCCACGACAAAGTCTGATGGACCGTTTTTTCCCACCTGAAACGGGAAATTGCTTTGTCACTCGCCCGAGGCTGCGAGCTGCTTTACGTCTGCGAGTAGATTGGTAATATCACGGTCGCAGTGGCGAAGTGTTTCTTCAGCTTCCCTTTGCTTACCCTCGCGCGCCGCGTGAATCAATTGCTGCACCATGATGGTTGGTCCATCGGTCTCAAATGTGCTCAACATTCCCTTTAGCTGATGGCCGGTCATGGCGACACCGGCAAGATCCCCATCGCCTAGTTGGGTTTTTAACTCGGCGTAGACCTGAGGAGCATCCTCCGAGACCAGAGCCGCTATCGATACTAACAATTCCGTATCACCAGCAACTCGCTGCAATGCACCGGAAAACCTGTGTTTTTGCTCTGTCGTAATCAAGACGTCGATTTCCTTTTTATCAGTGATTCGCTCGATCTAAACATCTTCGCGAATCGCAACACCACTATTTAACACGATCTGATAAGTCGCGATCCGATCGCGCAGCTTGCCGCGAGTAATCCCTAACATCTCAGCGGCTTGACTTTGATTGCCATTGGTTTCTGACAAGACTCGCAACAGCACATGGCGTTCGGTGTATTCAACTGCTTCGGCATAGATGTTGGTCGACTTGTCGCGGATTAGCCGCTCGACTAACGCTGGTAATTCGGAGCCGGGTGCGGCCTGCTTATCGGGAGCCGAAGGCATCTGCGGGCTTAAACTCCCGGCTGGTTGATTTCCGGTGATCTCTTTCGGCAAGACGTCGGGCACGATCACCGGCATTGTCGAATCCAATACGCAGCGACGGATTACGGCGCGCAGTTGACGGACATTTCCCGGCCACGAATAGGCCGTCAACAGCGCAACGGTTGCTGGCGAGACACCTTCCAGATCGGGCTTGTTCAACTCGCGTTTGGCTTGGCTAAGAAAGTGCTGAAGCAACAACTCAACGTCGCCCGGGCGATTTCTCAGTGGTGGCAAATCGATGGTAACCCCATTGAGTCGATACAACAAATCTTCGCGGTAGTCACCATCTTTGACCATCTGTTCAAGTGGGCGATTGGTGGCAGCAACAATACGAACGTCGGTTTTTAGCTCATTATTTCCGCCGACTCGCTCGAATCGTTGCTCTTGCAAAACCCGCAATACCTTCGCTTGCACTGCAGGAGCCATGTCGCCAATTTCATCGAGGAACAACGTGCCACCGTTGCACTGCTCAAATTTCCCGATGCGTCGCGACTCCGCTCCCGTGAACGCACCTTTTTCGTGGCCAAACAGCTCGCTTTCGAGCAAGTTATCGGGCAACGCAGCGCAGTTGACGGCCAGGAACGGTTCCTCGGAGCGGTGACTGTGTTGAAACAATGCGCGGGCAACCAATTCTTTGCCCGTACCGCTTTCGCCACGGATAAGCACGGGAACGTCTTGCTTACTAACGCGTCCGATTGCCTTGAAGACATCCAACATCGAGTTACTGCGCCCGATGAATAATTCTCCCGACTTAAGCGACGCGTCCGAGTCGGCGGAAATAGCCACCGGCACACTGCTTATTTGGCGCTGCTCGATCGCTTTTTCGACTAGGTCACGCAGCGGATCAACGGATAGCGGTTTGGCGAGGTAGTCGAAGGCACCCATCTGCATCGCTTCGATTGCCGTTTGGCTGGCCGCTTCGACGGTCATAAAAATGACCGGCAACCGTCGATCGTGCTCACGAATTTCACAATAGATCGCCAACCCGTTTCGATCCGGAAGCATAATGTCCAACAGCACCGCATCGAACGTTTGGCGCTTGATCAGCCGAATGCCTTCGTCAGCCGTTCCGACCACGCTAACATCGGCGATCGACCCCAAAGCCTTCTGAGTCAGCAAATGAATTGAGCGATCATCATCAATGACAAGGATACGCGGCATACGGTGACCCAGTCCAATGGCGGATGATGGTCGCGGAGCAACAGGCGGCAAGCATTCGGCACTGTTTTCTACTTGCGCAGCAGAATGTTCAAGGGTAGGCATGTTTTGATGATCGGAAGCAGGCTTGGACACTGGAGCAGCAATGACTGGTGGCAGATCGAATACCAACATTCATGAGCAGAATTCATGAGCAGAATTCATGCCAGACGCCAGCAGAATTCATGCCAGACGCCGGTAATTGCTTGCGTTTCACATCGCTGGAACAAAGGCGATTGGTTACCGACCAGGTTGAATCAGAATCAATCAGCCGACTTGCCTTCTGTTTGATGCCTTGATGCCATTCGTCAGTAAAATTGCAAATGTCTCGCTATGCGGTCGAAAATGGATAGTTTGGCACGCGGCCTGCATTGATCGGCAACTAGTCCGCATCTTCGCGGCAACTTAGATCTCTCTCGACGAGGAACGAATCATGCTTTACTGGGCGGCGGTATTTTTGATCATCGCATTGATCGCTGGTGCACTAGGTTTTGGCGGCTTCATCGCTGGCACGGCGCTCACCATTGCGAAGGTTCTGTTTTTCATTTTCCTGGTGATGTTCGTGATCAGCTTGATAGCTGGCCGTCGTCCCGTCGTCTAACCAATATCAAGGAGCATTTCAAATGGTCACTCGTGAAGAACTTAAAGGGCGTTGGAACGAAGTTAAGGGTCGTCTGCAGGAACAGTGGGGTCAATTGACCGACGATGACCTGCAGCAATTTCGCGGCTCAACTAACGAACTGATTGGCGTCATTCAGCAGAAGACTGGCGCGACGCAGAAGGAGATCGAGTCGTTCTTGACAGACGTAGTTAGCCAAGGTGAAACCGTGGCGGCTCGAGTTAACGAGGTTGCCAGTCGTTACGCCGGAGAAGCGAGCGACTACGCGAAGGAAAACTATGATCGTGTTGCGGCTGTCACCAGCGATTTCTCAAAGCAATTAGCGCATTCAGTTCGCAGTCGCCCAGCGGAATCGATGGTGATCGCATTCGGCATCGGGCTGGCTGCGGGCGCATTATGTTTCATGGGTCGTCGCCGCTAATTGAAAGTCGAAGTGAGCAGAATGGCTGTGGTTTCCAACAAGTCGGATGCAGACATCATTCGCGAGCGAATGCGTGAGATACGCATCCGGCTTCCGCAGCAAGTGCTCTCCGCAAAACAAGATGTGAAGCAGTTGAGCGATTGGAAGTTCTACGTCCGTAGCTATCCAGCCATTTTGTTGCCGCTGGTCTCGCTGGCGGCATTCGCTTTAATTCCCAAAGGAAAAAAATTGAATGCGGCGAACCGGTCAAGCATGACAGATAATTCGTCAACGAAACATGCAAAGACCGAACAAGTTGCGCAGCGGTCTTTCATAGCGGGCGTTGGCAGCGCAGTGGCAGGGATTGCATTGCGTTCGGCGACCTCGTTTGCTCTATCGCACGCGTCCGGAGTAATCGGTGAGCTTGCTAGTCGTCGCTCACCACGGCCAACGAATTCATTCGATAAAAACACGTTGGCCGAGGAATCGTCATGATTGCACCTGTCCATCCACGAGGTCGCGTGACCCCGCCGCCCGTGGAGTATGACCAAGCAATCCGCGAACAGTATCGCCGTCCAAGTCCCGATGCTGATTCTTCGGCGGTTCAAGTTGTTGAAATTCGCAAGCGGGTCGAACGATGGATCAAGAATCACCCCGCCGCATCGGTCGGCGTTGCCGCTGCGGTTGGAGTTACACTTGGATTATTATTGAAGCGACGGACTAACTGAGCGATCGGCGTTAAGGTTTAAATGATGACATCGATAAACGACTTAAGGCAGATTGCCGGTGACGTAGCTGACCTTTGCGAATTGCAAGTTCAGCTTCTTGCGATCGATGGTAAGGCCGCCGCGTCCAAAGCAACGGCTTCGTTTGTCGGTCTTGTTTTGGCCAGTGCAGTAATGTTGGCGTCATGCACGACGCTGATGGTCGCAGGCGGTTGGGCGCTACATGAATTTTGTCTGTGGCCGCTCAGTGTGGGCTTGGCGACGAGTGCGTTGGTTGGCATGGCACTAGCAATGGCGATGACTGTATTCGCGTATCGCTCATCAAAAAATGCAGTTGCGTCGTTGGGCGAAACTCGCAACGAATTTGCAACTAACTTGCGCTGGTTCAAATCGTTGCTCGCCAAAGACACCGATTCACACGACGCACGGGAATCGGCATCTTATCGACAGGAAGAACAATTTTATCGGCCTCAATATGACCGCGCTCCATAGAACTTTATTGCACCACTTTAGGATTAGGGAAAATGAACTCCACAACGACATCCGGCAACCAAGCAAATTGTGCGAACACAGCCTCGACGACAGCCGAGATGACTAGCGTTGCCAAAGAAAAACTGGCAGTAGCGGCCAACGCCGCCGCCGGAACGGCCAAGGATTTCGGCGGATACTACGTTGCCGAGCCAGCTAAGGATATGCTGACCTTGATGAAGGAGTATGCCAAATCGAAGCCCGACGTCGCAGCCTTGTGGTGCTTCGGACTTGGCGTCATCGTTGGCTGGAAATTGCGACCGTAATCGTTGGGGTCAGCAATGGGTTTTCGCGTCGTGGGCGAAACAATGTCACGCGCAGACGTTTTACTAGGTCCATCAGACTTTGTCGTGGATTTGCCTAGGAACCCGGATTTTGGAGGCATGGCTCCCGTGTCCAAAAGTCGTCGCGATGGAAGATTCGAGAAAGTCGCCGGCGGGTATCCCGCCGGCGACCGACGAGCACCTTTGT
>JBGSVE010000021.1:0-16215 GCA_041753075.1 Pirellulaceae bacterium | reverse complement strand
AGTGCCGCCAATCCTCGAACCATGATGTAGTGGTAAGCTGGCCGTGCGTTGTGGGCGTCGGCCCAACGACCCTTGCGTGGTCCTTCGGTGAGTTGCCCCGGAAGAAGGCCGAGGCGAGTCTTCTTCTTGGCGGATTCGAGGTACTTCTTGTCGCCCGTGATGTGGTAAACCTCAGCCAGCAGGAACACACTGAAGCTGTTGTAATTCCAATTGATCACGACCGGACGCTTCATAGCCCAATCTGCGGCCCGGATTGCCGCTTTCTTGTACTGTTCGTCTTTGGACGCCTCGAACAATTCGACCAGTGCGACACCGGCCAAGCCGTTGTCGAATTGCAGCCCACCGTCGCTGAAATCTTCTACCGCCCAACCGTTCTTTACGACCTGATCGAGTTTGCCTTCCTTCTCGGCCTGCCTCATGAATCGCTCGGCGACCTCAAACGGACGGCCTTTGCCATTGCGTACCGCAGGAAACGGAATCACGCCGGTTCCGGCTTGGTCCTGCGACCAAACAAGAAAGTCCCCGGCATCCTTGGCAATCATGAGCAGTCGCTCGGCATTGGCTTCGTTCACGGCCCTCGCCGCCAAGCAGCCTTCGATGATCGTAGCCAATTCTCGTGGCAGGTGGTTTGTCTTGGCTGGATCAAGGCCGACGTTCCACCATTTCTGCTTCTCGATGAAGTCGATGTATGGGTCGAATGCAGTGCGAAGTTCCTGTGGGGACAGAGGCTTGGCGTTCTTCGGAACTTCACTAAACTGGTCGGCAATCTCTGGTATCCCAGCCTGATCGCCAAGCACTTCGATTGCCTTCTTTGCGAGTCGTATCACCTCAGCCTCGTCCTCTGATTTCTGAGCGGCAGTGAGGTCCACGGAAATCTTTTGAAGTTTCTCCTGCTGGGTCTTGTCCAACTTAGGAGTCTCTTGGGCCAAAACGAATTGGCAACCGATGAGCACCACAAGAATTGAGGTCATAAATCGCGTTAGTAGAGTCTCCCACCCAGAGGAACATCGGCGTCGGGACGTAGTAGCACGACGTTGCCGTCTTTGTCTGGCACGCCGAGTGTCAAGACTTCGGACTGGTGTTTGCCGATCTGCCGGGGTGGAAAGTTTATCACACAAAGCACCATTCGTCCGACGACCTGATTGCCCTCGTAGTTCGGGGCGAGTTTAGCCAAAGACTTCTTCGTTCCAAGTTCAGACCCGAAATCAATTGCCAATACATGGGTTGAGTATCGTCCTTTGGGAAACGGCGTCACTTCGATGACTCTGCCGATTCGGATAACGATCTTCTCGAAGTCTTCGAGATTTACCATCCCGCAGGTTTCGCTCATCCGGTCATCCGAGTTGCCGTGCTTCAATTCACGCCAACGCTGGACAACGTCAGCCAGCGCAGTTTGTGACCCAAGCCGCACGCGTTTTTTTGTCAGACGACGATTGGGCGGGATTGGTCACCTTACTTGCAAATCATCAATGAGGGTGCTGGGACTCGAACCCAGGACCAACGGATTAAAAGTCCGTTGCTCTACCGACTGAGCTACACCCTCTTAGGCAAAGTATGACCGCATCAAACTGGCTTTGTTCACTGAAAAACTATGCCAATCGTTTGCCCGGCGCGACTCCCGCCAGCGAGCTTTCAGCGGAGAGGACAGGATTCGAACCTGCGGACCAGTTTTACCCGGTCGCGTCTTTAGCAAAGACGTGCTTTCGGCCACTCAGCCACCTCTCCGATTGCGGCGATTGTGGCTACTTTCGGCCCAATTGACAAGCCGCTTGCCGAATTCTGCGATCGCCTAGAATATTTGACAGGGTCGTCCCCGGCCTGGTTCGCCGATCCCAGCCCGGATTGATCTCCGGTCATACAGCGCACCGACGCGAAATCATTTTTTGAATGCCCATGAAACATTCCGGTCTGATCACCGAAGTTAGCCACCGCGCGATGGCGACCGAGTTCGTCGTGATGCTGGCTCAACCCCAGCCGCGTGAAGTCGAATTGGCCGTCACGGCGCTCGAAGAACTGGACCGGTTCGAAGCGGCCTGGAGCGTTTATCAATCGGGTAGTGAGATCTCGCGGCTCAATCGGGCCGCTGGCCAAGCCGCGATCAAGCTCGGTCCCCAGACGTTTGCACTGCTCGAAGAATCGGTCCGCCTGGGGGCACTAACAAACGGGGCATTCGATATCACGGCCGGACCGCTGGTCGAAGCATGGGGGTTCACTCGCCGCAGCGGTGGTAAGCCGACGGACGACGTAATCAAGCAAGCGTTGGAGCTGGTCGGTAGGGACAAATTGCAATTGGATCCCGCCGAACAGACGGCTGCACTCGCCGTTGCCGGTATGCTGGTCAATCTTGGGGCGATCGGCAAGGGGTTTGCGATAGATCAACTGGCGAGCCGATTGCGGCGCGGAGGCATGAGCAACTTTCTGATTCACGGCGGCTACAGTAGTGTGTTGGCCGTGGGTGACGATCATCCCGCGACCGGAGGCGGTTGGAAGGTCGCGATCGCGCACCCGCTGCAAACGGGCGTGCGACTGGGCGGCGTGCGATTGCGAAATCAAGCGTTAGGAACGAGCGGATCGGGGAAACAGTTTTTCCATCACCAAGGCAAACGACTGGGGCACGTGATCGATCCGCGAACGGGTTGGCCAGCGGGGGATATATTGTCGCTGACCGTCGTGACGCAGGTTCCTCAGATTGGACCCATCTTGGCGGCAACGCAGGCTGATGCATTGGCAACGGGATTGTTTGTCGCTGGCTGGCAAGCGGCCCAAGAGTTTCAATCGCACAGCAGGCGAGATTCGCAGTATCCCGGGATCTCGCTCGTGGCTGCGTTGCCGACAGACCGTCAGGCTGATGTCACGACCGCGCGAATAGGCGTTGCCGATGTCGATTGGATCGATGAACCAGCGGCCTAGCTACAACTGCGAATAACGCTTGGAGCTACGCAGAATAGTTTAGTTAAAAGGCCAACGCGTATTGTAGAACGATTGTCCCCAATCGTTCTGTGCGCATGTCGCTGGACAGACAAGCGTAAACCGATTGAGTCACGCGTTGCTTACAAGTCAGGCGGCTCGAAGCCATCGCGGCCGACGCTGATGTCTTCGAGGTCGAGGTCTCGCAGTGAATCTTCGTTGTCTTTGCGGTCGCGATCCGATGGCGACGGCTGCTTGTCGTCGTTGCCGGATTCGTCGCCCTTGTCACCCTTCTCGTCGTTGGATTTGTCAGCCGCCGGATCGTCATCTTTCGGATCGGTGGGTGCATCGCCAGGGCTACGGAATGACAGGTCTTCGGAGTCGTTGTCGCGGTCGGCCAATGTCGCGCTACGGGCCCCGGCGGGATCAAAGATGCTGGCCACGCGGCCTGAATCACGCCGCGTCCGCTCCCAGGCACCGCCATAAGTTGGATAATCAAGATCGCCGCACTCTTGGCAAATCGTGCAGCCGGTAAACATCGCTAGGCTGACGATTGCCAAGATGCCAATTGATTTGCCGGATGTCGTCGCATTTGTGTTTAATGCCATTTTTCCACTCATTTGGCTCGATGCCGCCGCTAACATCGCCGTTCCGAAACGCGACCCGCAATTGCCGCTAACTTTTGTATCGACTGCATCGAGTTGGCGACTTGGGGAAAGTTTGCCGATTGAGGTGATTTTTCTTGCTGTAAAATCCCAGTTCGACGCCAGTACCGAAGGGCTGTTTCCCGGCAATTGGGGTCATATACTGTTTTCCGCCAAACTTTTTGAGCCAACTGCATGTCTACGGCACCCACCGATGATTCGCCCGCTGTCGCAACCCACGTCCCACGTCATTTCAGCGACGACGTTTACGCGGTGATCGTTGGGGTTTGTTTCGTTGTCGTCGGGGTCGGCGTTACGTGGTGGATGGGAGACGACTTGATCGGTTGGATCAACAAGCCCGGTGAATGGACAACATCACCGATTGAATTACTCAATGACCAAAAATCGGGTGTCTCGGTATGGCTTGCCACCGTCGTCAGCTTGGCAACCATCGCGTTGATGTTGACCGGCTATTTCAAATCACGCGGCAACCTAACCGGTTCGCTCGTTGCATTCGTCGGGCTCAGCGGATTGGCCATATTGGCAACCGTGATGGCGGGCCAAGCGGTGGTCAAGTACTACAACCTTGAATACGTGCTTTGGGCGCTCCTGATCGGCACCGCCATCGGCAATACGATCGGCGTTCCGCGCTGGCTGCAGCCGGCCGTTCAGGGTGAGTTTTATATCAAGCTTGGTCTTGTGTTGCTTGGTATGGAAGTGCTGATGGGCAAGTTGGTTGTCTTGGGACTGCCAGGAATTCTGGTCTCGTGGGTCGTGACGCCGATCGTCTTGGTGGCGACGTTTTGGTTTGGCATGAAAGTGTTGCGCATCGAATCTCCGTCACTGGCCATCACGATCGCCGCCGACATGTCAGTGTGCGGCGTGTCGGCTGCGATCGCGACGGCCGCGGCCTGCCGCGCCAAGCGTGAGGAGTTGTCGTTGGCGATCAGCCTATCATTGTGCTTCACCGCGGTGATGATGGTCGTGATGCCGATTGTGATACGTGCTTTAGATTTAGATCCAATCGTCGGTGGAGCGTGGATGGGCGGAACCATCGACTCCACCGGAGCCGTCGCAGCCGCAGGTTCGGCGCTCGGCGATGAGGGATTGAAGATCGCGACGACCGTTAAGATGATTCAGAATATCTTGATTGGCGTGATCGCGTTTTCGGTGTCAATCTATTGGGCGACTCATTACACCGACACGCAAGGATCGCCAGACCGCGCACCGCAGTCTGGATTGATGGCTGAAGTCTGGGCACGATTCCCCAAGTTCGTACTCGGGTTTCTGCTGGTGTCACTCATTGCCAGCGTGATTGACTGGAGCGGCCCGTCGGGCGCAACGCTCATCAAGCAAACGATTGATTTGGTGACCAAAGAAACCCGCAATTGGCTGTTTTGTTTGGCCTTTGTCTGCATCGGTCTGGAAATGCAGGCAAGAACATTTTTGCCAGTGCTGCGCGGCGGAAAACCACTGGTGCTTTATGTTGTCGGCCAAGCATTCAACATCCTGCTGACCGGACTAATGGCTTGGGTTGTTTTCGGCTGGCTGTTTCGTGATTCGATCACCAAATAGTGAACCGTAGAGAACGAAATGACAAACATTCGACACTTGACTTTGGCCGCATTGACGATTGCGATGTTGGTTGTCTGGACCGTTGTGCTGCCCTGGACCGCGACCCATCCAATGGTAGAAAACTGGATCAGGCCGCTGAGAGAAAAACGCATCAATCCCTCGGCGATGTATTACACCGAAGTTATCGACGCGGACTGACTGCGACAACTATACCGCAGCCAATATCAGCGCGCATAAAGTCGATTTTCACAAAACGCAATCGTCTGCGACTGCAAAATCTTTTGCCAGGATCAATCTTGTAGTACCAATTAGGACGATTTTCACGCGTTGCGGAAGCTCGGCGCATTGATTTCGGCGGCATAGTCGAAGCGCCCAACAAGTATCGAATTAAACTCGATTTCCTGGAAATCGTGGCCAGCGATTCATTTCCGTAGCTTTTTAAACCCTGATGAGCAACTCGCTTTGGTCCGTCAATCCAGCTCCGTGACCCTCGACGAGTTGTCGCGGTCTGCACTGACCGAGAGCGGTCGATTGCGGATCGACGTTTTCCCCGCCAGCGACTTAAATGGCCAGGCGGCAAGTGACTGGGAAACGATGCGGTCGCTGTGTCCTGACTTGGCTTCACCATTCTTTTCGTCAACATTTTCTCGCGTCGTCGGCCAACTGCGTCCATTCGCGAAAATTGCAGCGATCCATCGCGATGACGTACTCGCTGGATTTTTGCCACTGGAATTTGTTGGTCGCAACATCATCGAACCCATCGGCAAAGCATTTAACGATTCACATGGGTTGATTTGCGATCCGGCCGCACCGCTGGGTTACTGCGACGTGCTCAATGCGCTGGGCGTCAAGATGTTTCGATTTCACTCGTTGGCCGGTCCAGGTCATGGTTATCAATCGCACGTGATGGGGACAGGCCCAAGTTTTTTGGCCAACCTCGCGGCACATCCCGAAGGCTATGTTGCCTACCTTGAGAACAGCCGTGGCACGATCAGCAAACAACGGCGCAAGTCACGAAAAATGGTCCAAGACCTCGGCCCACTGAGACTTGAATTGGATTGTCGTGATGAGTCGGCGCTGGAAAGCACGATCTCACTAAAACGCGATCAATATCAGCGCAGTTATATCTTCGACATTTTGTCCGTCGATTGGTCGCGCCAAATGCTGCGGCAACTTTGGCAGCAACAGGATGAATCATGTCGTGGTCTGTTATCGGTCTTATATGCCGGTGATAAGATTGTCGCGGCGCATTTTGGAATGATCGAGGGCGAATTGTTACACTATTGGTTTCCGGTATTCGATCGACAGCATCGGCAATACTCGCCGGGCACAGCTTTGTTTCTGCGGGTTGCTAACCAAGCGGCGTCACTGGGGATCAAACGAATCGATCTTGGCTACGGCGACCAGGGTTACAAACACAAACTTGTTGATACCATTACCGAGGTGCCGTATGGTTGCGTCTCATTGTGTCGCACTAGTCAATTTCGTGAACACGCGATGGCTTACGCGGCGGCGCAATTAAAGCGAATGCCCGCTAAGAATACTATCAAACGGATGGTGCGATCGGTTTGGCCATCGCTGGGCATTCGGGCCTACGACTGATCATTGGCAATACCTATCGCCGTCGCTGGCACAAGCCACAAAAAAACGTACTGCGCTGGGCCTGGACGATGCGGCGGACGACGCCCGATTCACAGCGGACGCATGGCTTGCCTTCGCGATCGTAAACGCGATGGTGATTTTGGTAGCCACCATCAAGATTCAGCGCGTTACGATAAGTTCCGTCGGAGAGCGTCGAGCCTTCGTGCAAAATGGCGTCATTGAGCACCAACAAGATCGCTTCATGAATCCGCAACCACTGCGATTTCGTCAGTCGATCACAACGCATTCGCGGATCGATTGCCGCGACGTATAAAATCTCGGCGGCGTAAAGATTACCAATCCCGGCAACATGCTTTTGGTCCAGTAGTGCGACTTTGATCGCGCGGCGACTGTGGCGCAATTGCTCGCGCAGCTCATTGGCGCTGATCTGTAGCGCATCGCGTCCAATTCGCCCGCTACCGATTACCAAATCGGCTTCGTCCGGCGTTAACAACCGCACGGTCCCCAAGCCGCGCCGATCCCAAAACAGCACTTCGCGATGTTCACCGCCGGACAACTCAATTCGCAATCGCAAATGGTCCACCGTTGGCGGATCGACCAGCAACATCAGGCCCGTCATCCGTGGTTCGATCACGATCACTTGGTCGTCGTCGAGCTCGATTAAAATCCGCTTGCCGCGACGACCGATATTGGCGATTGTCTTGCCGGCAACACGGCTGTTAATCGACTGGATCGACGGTGTGATCTGGATTGGCTGGCGATCGCAAGGTGGCCGCGAAATGCGGCAGATTTGATTGCCGATCACGACCGCGATGCCACGGCGCATCGTCTCCACTTCGGGAAGTTCTGGCATGATTGTTAGTTGCTTGGGATCAAATCACTCGGCAGCGACTCGGGCCAGGGTCCGGCCAGCGTCACGTTGCGAACGCGACATTCGCGATCCGCCTCGGCATACAGTCCGAATTGTGTTTCCAAGGCCACGGGGCAGCGAAGCGTCGGCACGCCATTGATTTCGATCAACACGCGATCGGCTTGGCCGGTGAGTTTTACATGGTTCCAATCATTGTCGCGCAGCACAAGGTCGCCAACGATGTCGTCAGCGTCCGGTGCAACATCGGCTTTGGAATCCATCGTCGCCGTTTCCAGCGACTGGCCTTGTTCCAACCAACGCAACCGGATGCCGTCTTTGCGCAGCAGAACCAACACGCGACCGATCGTGAGGTGCGTTTCCAGCTTGCCCTCTTCGCGGAAGAACTCGTAGTCGATCGTTTCACCATCGAGCAATGGTCGTTGATATTGGACGTGTCGTTGCTGCAGTCCAAATTGCTCGCCTGATTTTGCCGCAGATTGCAATTCATCATCGACAACATGCCAAGTGGTTTTGGTCGTTGGCGACTCCTCGTCGAATGGTTGCTGCGGAGTTGCCGTCGCCTTGGGGTCAACGGGCAACAGCACCTTGGGCAATGTGCCGTAACGCGTCGGACAAGCCCAACCACGCATTTCGGATTCGATCAGCTTTACTTCGCGCGGGATGGTCACATTACCTACGATCCGCAGGTCGTCGACCTCGACAATATGATTGCCACTGAAGCCGATACCGACAAACGGGAATGATTCGGTACGCTTGTGGGTCGCCACCACAGTGTCGTTAACCTTCATCGTGACTTCTTCGCCACTGATTTCGATGGCGTTGAGGTTGCCTTTGTCTTTATTCAGTGCTGGGTTAGGCCATTGGACGTTTGTTCGCTGGCCAAGGGCAAACATCAATGCCTGCTGTTTCTCCAGGTTTGGATAATAAAACACGCCGCCGACCATGCTTCGACTGACTCCCCATGGATGATGTATGTTGCGGTGGGAGATCACAAAGTCGCCTGCCAATGGATACTTGAGCATCAGAACATTGTTGAGCGATCCTCCGGTCATTCGCAGCGAGCCATCGCCCACGACGAACTGCGCCCCGGTTTGCACGTCGTTGGCAAACGAATAGTCGGCAACCGGTACGCTGATAAAATGAGGTGATGGAGAATCGTGCTTTGCGCCTGAGGCAATCGTTTGCCCCTGGGCTGTGGCCATTCGTGAATACCTGGTTAACCCACCGCTACCGGAATTGCGATGACGCGCATGCGAAAGCATAGCGGTCCACGCGGTGGCAGCTTGGGTCCGCAGCGATTCGTCGTTGGCGCAACTTGCCAAAAAGATCGCTGATGTATTGGCCAATGGCTGCGTATCCTTTGCCGTCGGTGCAGTGTCCTGGAGATGTTTGATAACGCGCGCCAAAATCTCTTCGGCTGCGGCGATGTTGCCGGCGGCGAGATGCGCTTGGCCAATCATCGCCTCAACATCGTCGCCGGGCTTTTCGACGTGACTGCCGAGCTGCTCAATCAACTCCGCGGTCTTGCCACATTTCGCCGCAACTTGGGCAATCATCAGCGCCGATCCGGTCATCGAAAAGTCCGTGTGCGCCAGCGGAACCTGCTTGGCCAAGTCGAGCTTCAGCGTCGTCGAACGCAACACTGCAGGTGGCTCGACATACGAAACGGCACCGGCTGCCGAGCCCAACGGAGCGTCCTTTGATTCACCGAACATCATCGTCCGCAACAGGCGATACTGCGTGTCGGCATCAACTTCGCCGATCATCAAGGCAACGACAGCAAATGATTGCTGACTCTGGATGTCGCTACTTGCGTTTGCATAGTTGCGAAGCAATTTACCGGCCGTCGTCCAACGTTTTGCTTCGAGTGTCGGACCAATCATCTCGATCGACTCGTAGGCAGTCTGCTGCTCAGCGTAGTCGCCGTTATATTGTCCATAACGCTTTCGAATCGATTCAAAAAAGTTCTCAATGATCGCATCGGCGTTAAAGACTTTAACATTTGACGACGCGACCAGCTTCTTGGTAACCCAAGACAACATGCGAGCGTTGTCATCGGGCGTATCGGTTTTTAGACAATAAGATTGAAGCTTGGCGATGTTCTCCGTGACTCCGTCGCGCTCTTGAATCGGTAGCGTGGCATGCAGCACCAGATTGAACAGGTCACCGGGCCGGCTGAAGCTTCCGGCGGACTTAGTGGGTTCCTTCGTATCGGGTTTCACTTCGCCATCGACGATGCCAATTGCGACCGCCAAACCAACGAGCGACTCGTCGGCAGCCGCCGGATCTCTTTGTCCAAATACCAACAAGGTTCGGAGCATGGCAATTTGCGGCGCGATCGCCGCAGACGCCGGCTCGCTGTCCAGTCGATTCACGAGCGTTTGCGTTTGATTGCCCTGGATCGCCGCGTCAACCATTGCGCGAGCGAGGCTCGGCGGGTTCATGTCGGGGTCAGCCGAGCGCGACATCCGCTGGGCATCGTAGGTGAACATGTCACTGAGATAAAGGAACACTTCACCCGGACGGGACTTCGGCAAGACTACCTGCTGGAGCGTTCGATAAACGGCTGCGGCGCGGCGAGACTTCTCGTCGTTGTCGGCACAATCGAGAATTTTTGCGACCAACAGAACGACGCGTTTTGTAATCGCCTGCAGGTCGGCATCGGGCAGCGATTGGCTACCAATCGATCGGTTGGCACGAGCCAGAAATGTACCCGACGCACCTTGGCTGCCGGCGTCGGACTTCAGCGGTGGACCACCACCCATAGCGCGAACAATCGCCTCCAAACTGACTTCCCAGGCTCCGGCTTGCTGGGCAACTTCAGCGACGCTGATACATTGGTCCGCAATTTCAGTCGATGCGACTTGAATCGCATCAGTAACCGGCGCGACGATGTTCAATTGATCCCGCATCGTCGTGTTGGCAAGCTCGGACTGGTCACCTGCGCCACTGGCACCGATGAGCGCGAACGATAGGGCACGACCGATATCCGCTTTTTCTTGCTCGGCGGCCAATTTTACAAGCTTATTGGCAACGTCGATCGCTGCCGTCTTGATTGCCTCATTCGTGGATGTCAGGGCAACGATCACCGGTGAATACAGCATTTGGACGACCGACGAATCCAACTTCTTTTCGTCGTCGATACTTGCCAAAGCAGGATCGGCGGCGATCTTGGCGAGCAATGAAGCAGCCGTGTTGGAGTCAAGTTCGCTGGCGATCATCGCGCGCATTGCCAACAGCGAAAGGTCGACTTTGCTTGCCAATCGGTCGCTGCACTGACCATCGAACTTGGTCAACATTTCACGACCGTCCGGCGTAGCTTTGAGCGCGCTGACAGCGGCGGCGGCGATCGAGCTGCGGCTAGGCTTCATCGTCGCCGATGCGGCCAGCGGAATAAGGTCAAAGGGGACGCCCTGGTCACCCAGCGTCAGAAATCGCTCGAAGTCCTGATTGGACAATTCGTCAAACACCTTCGTCAGCGACGTTTCGAACGTCGCCTGGTCTCGTCCACCACCGCCCCATCGCTTGGCCGCTTCAAAACGCTGCGGATTGGAAAGCAGTTCACTGTAAACACGAATCGCCGCGAATCGATCGCCGAGCTCAATAAACTGGTTCGCGATCGAACGGCTCGCGGCAATGTATTGGTACTCGCCATAGCCGGGGTTGTATTGGTTGTCGCGCGAAAAGTCGAGTGTTTGGAACGACTTTAAAAGCAGGTCGCGAGCTTTGTCCTTGTCGCCATGCTTGGCATAGGCATTGACGAGCTTCGGCACGACACTTGATTCATAACGTCGATTTGCATCAACAGAGTTCTCATTGACGTGCTCAAAGACCATGACCGTCGATTTCTCGCGACCTTTTTGGTCCTCCAGGTATTGACCAACTTGCCACCACAATTGGAACGACACTTCGGTGCCGGCATCCGTAATCAATTTCTCGGTGCGGTGTGCGAGTTCACTTGGTTCAACCTGATTTGCATCCAATGCCAACATCAGCACACTCGCCACCGGGCTGGCTTTGTCGCCAGCGAGGCGCGAACTAAGTAGCTCGTGCACCTGAGTCTGCAGCTTTTCATCTCGATTGATAGTTTCAAGCAACACGTCCAGCGCCCCGGAAAACTGTCCCGAATTGCCGTAGGAACCGGATTGCCAAAACTGGCCTGGCGCTGCATAGGTTGCATCATCCGAGAAAACGCGAATTACGACTCCGGGCATGCACTCTAGGTCACTTATTCTGAAAGTCTCGTTGTTCAGCATGCCCAACAGCGAACCCAACGAATCGGGTGAAATATTCTTTAACAGGTGTTCGATGTACGGCTTGGCGACGTCCGAACCTTTGGTGCGCTGTGAGTTGTAATTGAGGAAATTACTGATCGCATAAACTTCGATACGATTGGGATCAATCTTCGTAAGCCGCTCGAATACTTTGTCCATCACATCGGCTGACGATGCCGACTGGGCAAGCGTGTAGTATTCGCGCTGCAGATACTCAGGATTCTTTTCAATCACATCGAGAAACTTATCGACCGCTTCGGCGTGCTTTCCGGCTTGAGCAAGTTGCTTGGCGGTGGCCCACAATATCTTGGGGTCATTAGGCTGGAGCGCGGCGAGTTGTTGCAGCACCTTGTCGGCATCTTCGCGTCTGCCGGCGGCCGTATATAGTTCGGCCAATTCCGTTATGGCCGACAATGAATTCGGTGCCGATTTGACGCGCTGTTGGCTTTGGCTGAGCAATGAATCCAGCCGCCCGGACTGTTTCAAAACTTGAATCACGGTGCGGCGATAGTATTCCGCGTTCATCTCGCTGCCGCTACTGAGTTTTCGCAGCGCCGCAAACGCCACTTCGGCGGCCGCTTCGCGCTCGCCCGCTTCGGAATAACGCTGCGCTAATGAAATCATTTCGTTTACCGATTGTCCGCCGCGACGCTGTGTCCGCTGCAGAACCGCAGTTGCCATCTCGCGCATGCCGAGACGATTGAGTTGTTCAGCGAGCAACATGTCGGTGCTGCTGTCCAGTCGCATACCGAACAAACGAGTCGCGGCGGTTTTGGCGCGATCGAGTTGGCCAAGCCGCGATGCCAGATTCAGCGCCGCCAATTCACGCACGCGGAGCGTCTTTTGGTCGATCGGATGGATGTTGTCCAGGGCTTCAAGCGCCGCAGCGGGCCGGTTGAGCTCGGCGGCCAATCTTGCCCGTTCGATTCGCAAATCATCATCATCGGGATTCGCGTCGCTGGCCTCGGTAACGAGCGAGTAGGCACCTTCTTTGTTGCCCGCCCACCAGGAAAAGAATGCAGCGGTCACGTTGCGAAGGTTTTGTTCTGCCGCAGCTTGTGCCGGCAATTGATTCAGCGACTTGGAACCGCTTGCCAGATGACTCATCAACTGGGTACGAGCCTCGCTTTGCTCGGGCGGTTTCGTGGCCTGATAAAACTGGCTGGCAAACGACTCGGACATCAGCCGCGATGAAAACGGGATCGCAATCTCCGAGCTGGTGTACTGACCGGACTGCAGGTAGTAGGCATTGGTGGTTCCGGTTTGCGAGATAGTTGTCCGTGCCGATCCATCGGTAACTATCGAACGCGACTCGGCGGCAATCATCAAATCACAAACGGCCAATTTGGCTTGGTCCGACACCTCGGTCATCGAGAATGCTTCCGCGAGCATTCGCGTCAACGATTGCATCTGGCCCTTTTTTGTCGATGTCGCGAGTGTTTCAAAGTTATCGACAAGTTGGTTGATCGTGGCGTTCAAATCGTCGCCGCGTTTGAGCATTACAAAGAACGCGATCGCCGCCGACGCTTCGTCGAAGTTCGTTGGTGGTTGTTGATACTTTTTCAAAATCCAATCGACCTCGGCTTCGGCACCGATTTGCGCGAGCTCGTCGTACACCGGAGCGAGCAATTGCACATCGCCCTGCGGTGACTTCCACTCGGTTGTCTTGGCCAGTACAGCCCGCAAGATCTCAAGCCGTTCGGGCGTCAGCGGGTCCACGGCAGCCGGCTTGGCGCTGGTCATCGCCTGCGGATGACGGGCTCGAAGCCGCGTGGGCAACAATCGACCCAGGATTGCCTTTTGTCCGTCTTTGTCAAATTTCGCCAAACGCCACAGAATTGCATTTGCATCATCTTGCTTGGCCGCCGACGGACGCTGAGAAAGCGATGACTCCAGTGCGCTTTTTGCCGCGACCGAGGTATAGGCCGTCCAAAGTGACTCGGCGTCTTGAGCTTGGTCGATGAAGCCGGGTGGAACCATCTCGGCATAGAGGTCACCGAGTCGATCTTGCTTCATTGCGGCAACCAATCTCAATCCGGTTCCCAACACCACCGCTTGGCCGTAATCCGTGATCGCTAACGGCGAAGTGCTTCCAGGCGAGATGTAAGCACGAGCGTAGCGACCGAGTTTAAAGAACAACGGCAAGCGTGATACGGTGTACGCGCTGTTGAGCCGAGCCACTGCTTCACTGGGAATCGTCGGATTCGCCGGCTGGTTTGGGTTTGGTCGCGCGGGGCGTGTTTTGGAAAGTTCGGACTTCGTCGTGGCGGGTAATTTCAATGCCTCGACAAGTTCGATTTCCTTCGTCGATTCGTCGAACTTATCAAGCTGCAACAGCAACGCCGCCAAGCGAATGCGAACTTCCCAAAGGTCCGGTTGTCGGTCCAAGACCGCACGACAAAACCTAACCGCCGCGTCCGTTTCACCTCGCATGATGGTGCGGTCGATCATGTTGACCATCGTTGCCGGTTCATCGATACCACGCAGTCGCTCCAACGTCGCTTCGGCTTGATCGAGTTGTCCGCTGTCGACCAACAAGCCCAACAACTTGGCACGATTCTCTGGCGTATCGGCCAGCGCGATCAATTGTTGTTGGTAGCCCAACGCCGCCTCGGGATCGCTCGCCGCCTCGGCCAGCTTGACCATTTGCTCCAGCAACTCGGCATCGCGTGGATTGTCGGACAACAGCGATTCAAGGGATTGGCGAGCCGAACCAAAATCGTTCGTGGCCCGATGCGCCGCCGACGCGAGCAAAGCCGACGTACGGATGTCCGATGCTTCGCGTCCACGCGTTTCCAAACGTTCGATCAAGCGATCGAAGTCACCTTTGCGTTCGTATAGCGCCGCCAATGACGTGACGACGTTGGTTTGGTCAGCGAACTCGGTCGAGTCTTCGAGCAATTGCCAATTTAGCTCGATCGCCTCGTCGGTCCGAAAGTGATCCGCCAACACACTGGCCAGCGCCCGGCGCGAATCTCGATCTCGCGGTGCGGCGCGAAGTGCTCGGCGCAGTCGCTCGATACCATCATCGTCGCGACCGACACGAAAACACTGCTCGGCATAGAAGCGATAAGATTCCGGATTCCCCGGTTGTGCGGCGATCAATTGGTCCGCGGTGACGAGCGCCGCGTCAACTTGGCCAAGCTGCATCTGCAGCGTGGCAATCTGTTTCAAATAGTTTGGCAGAAACCGAGAATCGATCTTGGCCAGCGATTGATAAACGGCGATCGCTTCGCCGTAACGTTGGGCCTTTTGGTAAAGCTCCGCAGCGACGGACAAGTTGGCGGTGTCCCCGGCATCCAAGTCCATCGCTTGCTCGATCGCTTTGGTCGCGTCGCCGACTCGTGCTGCTGCCTGCAACAGTAACGCTAACTCGCGAAAGTCGCTGATTGACTTGCTCGCTTCGGCTTTCGCGGTGATGGTTGCGATCCGTTCATTGAGTTTGCCGCTTGAACTATAAACGCCAATCCGGGCACGAAGCCATTGCTCACGCTCATCGGGAGATTGCGCGATTGGCTCCGCGGCATCAAGTTGAGCAATCGCATCTTCAAAACGATTGCTGCGGGACAACAATTCGGCGAACCGTAATCGCTGGCCAAACGTGGGATCGAGTTCGGCTGCCTTTGAAAACGCAGCGAGAGATTTCTCGGGCTGCTCAAACGTGTTGAAGACTTCGGCCAAACGGACCAGGTTGTCGCGAGTCCCACGGTCTCCGGCGGCGATCTGAGACCAGACGTCGATGGCTTCATCTTTGCGATCGAGTCGATAGAGAAATTCGCCCAGATATTCGCGGTATTGCGGTTGGTCAGGAGCCAGTTCGCTGGCGCGCCGGTATTGTGCAATCGCTTGGTCGTTCCTTTCAATGCGTCGCATCAAGTCACCCACTTGAGCCGCGACGACCGCATCAACTTTGCGCAAGTCAGCAAGTTGCATCCACGCTGCCGCAGCCGCATCGTGGCGGGCGTTGACCTCAAGCGACGAGTCATCGAGCCAAGCGTTGCCCAATCGCACTAGGTAATCAGGGTTGTCGGGTGATTGTTTGACAAGCGTTTCGAGTTGCTTGGCCGCGTCATTCATTTTGCCACCGGCACGAAGCAACTCGATCAGCGCCAATCTTGCGTCAGCGTTTTCGGGAGCGAGATTCGTTGTTTCAATCAATGCCGTTTCGGCTTCGTTGAGTCGTCCCGCTTTGGCCAGCGCTTGGCCGTGGCGAAGCCGCAGTTCGATCTCGTCGGGTTGCTGTTTGACCTGCGCCGCGTAGTAGTCGGCCAGCGCCGCGTAGTCGCCGCTGCGCAAGAACCCAGCTTCGATTCGTCGACGCACATCAGCATGAAGCCAACTC
>JBGSVE010000020.1:0-2158 GCA_041753075.1 Pirellulaceae bacterium | reverse complement strand
CACAAGAAGTCACGCAGCTCGTCATGGCCAAGGAGGACAACGATATTCAAATGGAACAGGCGATGGTGACGATGGAGTTGTCGGAATCGCAATTGAAGCAAGTGACCGATGCTCGCGAGGCGGTTGCCGGTACTCGCATTGCACAATTGCAAGAAGCACTCGCGCACTCCAAGACGGCTTACAAACAAGCCCGTGACAAACTGCCGTTCTTGCTTCAAGAGCCTTACGACAAGGGACTGTTGGTAAAACCCGTCAGCGTTTTGAGTTCGGCATTCGGTCGTGTCACACAGTTGCATGTCACACCGGGACAATTCGTGGTGAGTGGCGATCCGCTGTGCACGATCGCGGATTGGAGCAAACTATGGATTCGGGTTCCACAGTTCGAGCAGGATGCTAGACGGACGGGTAGAGCGACAACCGCGTTCGTATTGGATTCATCGACTGGGAATCGAACCATTGTCGACGCAGTCGATGTTCCCACCGAAACCAAACCATTCACGAGAACGGTTGATCGGCTGTTCGCGATCGAAAACGCTGATTGGAATCTTCGGGTTGGACAATCCATCGTCGTCGAAATCCCATCGGGTAAACGGCGTGATGCGATTGTCATTCCGCGATCGGCGTTGCTCTACAACGAGTTCGGGCAGGCAAGTTGTTTTATGGTCAATCATGCCAACGAATTTGTTCGCAAACGGATTGAACTCGGCGATTGGCGGGACGATGTTGTTGAAGTCAAACGTGGCATTGAAGCCGATGACAACGTCGTTGCGATTGGTGGGCAACAACTTGCTGCCGATGAATCCAAAGCTGACCTCGCCGTGGAGGACGATGACTGATGATTCGTTCTCTCATCAATTTTTCATTGCGATTCCCCTGGGTTGTGATTGGCTGTGCGGTCGCGATACTCGTTGGCGGAGTCGTCCGATTGCAGTCCGCCAATTGGGACGTGTTCCCTGAGTTCGCTCCGCCGCAGATTACCGTACAAACTGAAGCACGGGGACTGGCGACCGAGGAAGTCGAGCAATTGATTGCGCTGCCAGTCGAAGCGGCTTTGGGCGGTGTCAGCCGAATCAAAACGTTGCGATCGTCGTCTGTTGCTGGCCTTTGTGTCGTCACGGCAATCTTTGAAGACGGGACGGATGTCTTAACGGCGCGGCAGTTGGTCAGTGAACGCTTGATCGAAGCTCGCTCGCAATTGCCTGATACCGCCGGTCAACCCAAGTTGATGCCACTCACTTCGTCGACCAGTCGCTTGGTGATGCTCGGCTTGACGGCAGACGGAAGTAGTTCGCAGCAATCACTTCGAACTCTTGCCGATTGGACACTGCGGCGTCGATTGCAAGCGGTCCCGGGAGTCGCTCATGTGGAAGTGTTCGGCGGCGACGTGAAACAGTATCAAGTGCAAGTCTCTCCGCAACGATTGCAAGCGGTGGCGTTGACGCTGGACGAAGTCGTCATCGCGGCGCGATCAGCAACAGGGTTTGGAGGAGCCGGATTTGTCGAAACTGAGAATCAACGTCTGCCGATTCGCCAGCGAACTCGCATCGAAAGTGCCGACGATCTGGCAGCGGTTCCTGTCACGTTTCGCGACGGCATTGCGTTGCCGCTGGGTGATGTTGCCAATGTGACGATCGGTGCTGCCGATGCGTATGGTGGCGCGATGATTAATGGCCTTCCTGGCGTGATGCTGATCGTTCATAAGCAGCCCGATTTCAACACGCTGGACGTAACACGGTCGGTGCAATCGGCACTGGACGAACTTGTCGGCACGCTACCGGATGACGTGACGCTGCACCCGTTGTTGTTTCGCCAAGCTGCTTTCATTGAGCGAGCGATCGCCAACCTTAGTCATTCGCTGTTGTTTGGCTGTGGATTGGTTACGCTCGTCTTGATTCTGTTTTTGATGAACGCCAGAGTGCTGTTGATTAGCCTCATCGCGATTCCACTGTCACTATTGGGAGCGATCTTGGTGCTGCTTAGTTGTGGAGCATCGCTCAATGCCATGACGCTTGGCGGACTGGCTATCGCGTTAGGTGAACTTGTCGATGATGCGATCGTTGATGTGGAGAATGTGCTGCGTCGGTTGCGAGAGAACCGAATGCTTGAGCAGCCCAGACCGATGATCGAAGTCGTTCGTGACGCATCGCTCGAAGTTCGC
>JBGSVE010000019.1:0-2849 GCA_041753075.1 Pirellulaceae bacterium | reverse complement strand
GCGGGATACCCGCCGGCGACTTTCTCGAATCTTCCATCGCGACGACTTTTGGACACGGGAGCCATGCCTCCAAAATCCGGGTTCCTAGGCAAATCCACGACAAAGTCTGATGGACCTTGCTGAAGCAGTCGTTCGACGACCCAAAGCACGTCAAAGCGTCGCGGCGTATCATGAGCAAGGTTGAGCGACAAAGACGCTGTTCTTGATCGACTTCGCCACCACAATTCCGGCATCAATCAATTGCTGGAACATGTCGGCCATCGTGTCGACCATCAATGCCTCGCTCCTACTGAATTTTGATTTGGGATTGCGAAAGACGATTGCGACGGCGGAGGAGAAGAACTTTTTCATTTTTATGTCTTTCAGACGCAAGCGGTTTTCTCGTCCGCAGATCGAACGGATTGCGACACCACTGACTGGATGTCGCCAACGCATCGGGTCTTGCCGATTGAATTGGAAAAGGCTTCGAGTCGCGCAAAACTAAAACTAGTTAAAGTCCGCTTAAATTTCGAAAGCGCGGAGTCGGTGCATTCAGCAGGAGTTTGCTGATTCTAACGCTTGAGTACTAAGCGATATCTTGGCGAACCGTTTCGCAATTTCTCAAAGGCTAGGTTGATATCGCTCATGGCGTAGGTTTCAGTTACTGGGTTGATGTTGTGTCGTGCCGCGAACTCCAGCATCGTTCGCGTCGTTGCGATGCTGCCCAGCGGCGATGCGGACAACGACTTCTGACCCATCAACATAGGAAATACCGTCGCTTCCACTTTGGACGCGGCACCGACAGTGTGCAGGGTTCCCTTGGGAGCAAGCGTGCCGATGTAAGCGTCCCAAGGCAATTCCGCGTCAGTCGTGTTGATAATCAAATCGAATTTGTTGGCGACCGATTCAAGTGCTCCGTCCTCTCCCGTGGCGACAAAATGATATGCGCCCAGTTCGCGAGCCTCAGCTTCTTTCGATCGGCTGCGTGAGATTGCGGTTACTTCGCAACCCCATGCGCTGGCAAACATGATCGCCATGTGGCCGAGCCCGCCTATGCCTATAACAGCAATCTTGGCGGTGGGCGACACGTTGTTCTGCACCAGCGGATTGAAGACCGTCACGCCACCGCAGAGCAAAGGTCCGCACTTGGCCGGATCGAGTCCCTCGGGAATCTTCGTTGCCCAGCCCCAATGGCAGCGAACTCGATCGGCAAAGCCGCCTGCTTGATGCGTGATGGTGCCTTCGACAGTCGGACAAAGGTTGTGATCGCCGCCGATGCACTGGTCACAGCTCATACACGATCGGCAATACCAACCTAACCCCACGAGATCGCCCAACTTCAGGTTTGGCACCGCTTGGCCAAGTGCCGCAACGCGACCGATCACTTCGTGCCCACCGATGAACGGGTACTGTGTCATGCCCCATGCGTTATCGAGCATCGACATGTCGCTGTGGCAAATGCCGCAGGCGTCAACCGCGATCTCGACGTCACCGGCCCCAAGCGGCGGCAACTCAAACTCGAACTCTTCCCATTTTCCGGAGGCTTCGTGAGCCGCGTATCCGTGTGCTTTCGTCATCAATATATGCCTCAAAGTGAAATCAAGAACTAAAATCAAAACTACTGGCGTTCAATACTGTTGAGATAGCGATGAACGCACGAAACCGCCAGCGAGCCGTCACCGACCGCAAAGCCGCAACGCTTTGTCGTGCCACCGCGAACATCGCCCGACGCCATGATTCCAGGGATCGTGGTTTCCAATTCACCTGGCATTCGATCCAACGGCCAATGCGAACGAAGTGTTTGGTCCACGAAGAATGAAGAGCCGGTCAGGACGAATCCCTTGTCATCCTTCAACACACCATCGGGTAGCCACTGAGTGTTTGGAGCCGCACCGATGAACAGGAAAAGGCCTGCACATGGAATCATTTGCGATTGGCCATTCGCGTGGTTGATCGTCTGAACCGATTCAACACAGGAATCGCCGTCGATGCTGGTCGCCTCGGTGTTCGCAATCACCTCGATCTTGGGATGATTGAGCACTCGCGATGAGAGGTAAGACGACATGCCTTTGCTAAGGTCGGGGCCGCGGATCAGCATCTTCACGTGCTTGGCTTTGGTGGCCAGGAACATCGCCGCTTGGCCCGCCGAGTTCCCGCCGCCGACCACCACGGCTGTGCCGTCCTCGCACACGCGTGCTTCGACTGACGTCGCAGCGTAATAGACACCGGCACCTTCGAATCGCGTGCAACCGGGTAGCGACAATTGACGATAATGCACGCCCGTTGCAATCAGTACACATCGAGCTCGCGCCGTTTGCCCGGTACACAACTTCAAGTGATGTTCGCCCTCATGCGATTCGATGGCTTTGACTGAAATTGGAGCGATGAAACTGGCTCCGAATTTTAAGGCCTGCAAATAGCCGCGATTGGCCAAGTCGTTCCCGCTGAGTCCCGACGGGAAGCCGATAAAGTTTTCGATCTTCGAACTACTGCCCGCTTGCCCACCCGGGCCGACTCGATCGATGACGAGTGTCTTGATCCCCTCGGACGCGGCATAAACGGCGGCCGCTAAACCCGACGGTCCCGACCCCACGATGACCAAATCAAATAGCTGCTGATCAACATCGCGATTGATCCCGATGCAGTTGGCAATTTCAGCCAGAGACGGATTACCGACCGTGCTTCCGTTGCAGCGCACGACTGGTAGTTCCAAATCGCTCGCATCTAGCTTCGCTAACTGATCGCGACCGTCGTCCTGGGTCGCCTCAAAGAATGTGTGCGGAACATGATTCTTATAGAAGAACTCACGCAGCTGGGACGTCTCGGCTGAATTGGCCTGCCCAATAATTCGCACGCCCATGAATGGCATA
>JBGSVE010000018.1:0-57737 GCA_041753075.1 Pirellulaceae bacterium | reverse complement strand
TCGTTCGTCGAGAAATCGGTTGATCTGCTTTTCGAGGGCATCAACTTGTTGGTCATCGACCCCTTTCCACCCGGGCCGCGCGATCCGCAAGGTATCCACCAAGCGATCTGGGAAATGGTGGCGGATCAACCATTCGAGTTGCCGACGGATCGTCGGCTGACGATTGCTGCCTACCAGTCATCACCCATCAAGACGGCATACATCGAACCGATCGCGCTCGGTTCACCACTGCCTGACATGCCGCTGTTCTTGCATAACGCCTACTACATTCAAACGCCACTCGAAGCGACCTACATGGACACCTGGAACGTCCTACCCCAAACGCTCCGTGACTTGGTTCTGTGAAGCGCCTGCGGATTCTACTTCTGAGGTTCTGCGCGCATCATTGCACCTCCGACCAAATGCTGCGAATGAGCTTGAGCTTGCGATCGATTGTGCTTGGGGAGACGCCTTGCTTCGTCGCGATCTCGGCGTTGGTGAAACCTTCCATCTTGAGAATCGCAAGCTGCCGCAATTTTGCCTCGGGTAAACGGTCCAACAAGACCCGCAACTGTTCATCCATGTCGGCCAACATTTCGGGCGTAGCCGCCTGGTCGGCGATCCCGTCGAAACCTCGTACATCGCCGTCTGGGTCGCTTCCGCTGGAAAACACGGAGTCACCACGGACTCGATTTGATCCTCGCTTCAATGCCGCAGTTGCTCGCAGGTGATCGATCACGTCATGCTTCGTCCAGCACAACAATTGTTGCCACAAGTCATCGCGATTGCTGATCGCCGGCAATTGACCTCGACGGGCGCATCGACAAAGCGCCGCCATCACGCCAACGGCGATATCCTCTTCGCTAACTACCCGTCGATTCGCCGACGCCATCTGTTGGCCGGCAACGATGACCAAGCGATCGAAAAAACGGTTCCACAATTTCTCTGCCGCTGCGGGATCGCCGGCGCACAATTGCGAGAACCAGACGGTGACAGAATTTTCGCTGGGTGCATTCGAAGTCATAATGGATCGCGAAACACGAGTGGCCAATCATCGGGTTGTGAAGTATTGAACACGAACCCCCATTGGCGACTGGCCTGTGTGACCTTGATAACCAGTGAATGAGTACCGGACGCAACGGGATCATTGAGTTCCACGATGTCATTGCCTTCAAATAATGCGCGGGCCACGGGGTTACGAAGCAGCGGCTTGCCATCGAGCCAAACCTTGATCCCATCGTCGCTGCCGAACCGGAAGCGAATGCGTTGCGGCCCGCTCAACTCAAACTTCATAAGCGCATAACCGACCATATTGCCCATCGCAATGCTTGCGTCCTTCGAGGCGAACTGTGCTCGTAAATCCACGTTCGCTCCGACGTATGCGGAGATCGACCTGTTCGCCACCACCGTTTCGCCAGCAACGAGTTTTGCTTCCGGCCCGAACTCGGTATCGATCATGCTTGATTGGTCCGCGATTTCGCCAGCGGAAAACGGTCCATATAAATCCCAGGTTTGGCGGCTCGTTAACCAACTTTGCAACCGCTGACGATGCATTGGCCATTCGGGGTCATCTGCGGTCTGCGTGGTGCGGTTGAGCACCTCGTCCACAACGTTTTTCAGCCAAGCGTCGGACGGTGGGTCGGCGGCGGTGGCGTGTGCATCTTTGTAGGCGGCAAGCCCACGCAGTTGTACCGCCAAGCGATACCAAGAATTCAAGTTGGTCGCCGTCGTCGGTGCTAAATAATTGAATACGGGTTGCTTCGACGCAATGACATTTTGCGCGTACGCGGACAGCGCGTCGGTTGAAGTCGCATATTGCTGACTGTGCAGCGCAAGCCACTTTGCTGCTTGCTCGGATTGTCCGAGCCGCTGCGCCTCGGCTGACGCTTCGTGTAGAAGTGACGCGTGCAAGATCGATTCCTCGGAACCGAATTCTTTAACAGGCCGACGTTCGATGGCTTCCAGCGCCGCGCGATACTCGGAGATCGCCGACTCCGGCCGATTTAACTCTGTGAAAACTTTGGCATACTCGTGATGCGCTCGCGCAAGTCTCAGTTGAAAGTCGCGGCGCTGTGGCTCGTCGGCTAACTGACTCTGAGCGATCTTAAGCTCTGTTCGACAGCCCGCGATGCGCGGCACGGGGATCGTGACAAAGGTCTGCAAAAACGCAATCACCAGCGCCAGCCAACCTGCCGTCACAGTCAATTGTGCGGGCCAGGGCCAACGGGCGACTACCGACGCGATGCCCAGCATTGTGGCCAAGCCGCAAGCGATCGGCAGTGGCCAATCGATGATATAGCCGCTGCCCGATATCACCCGAGTCGTCACTTCGGTAGCGATCACAAATAACCCGGCAATCAGCGCCGAGGTGAAACAAGTATAGCTAAACAACGCTCGCAGCCGGCTTTGTCCCCGCAACAACGGACCGGCTACCCAGGTTTGCGCTAACCCGAGCATGCCGAACCACGCAAGGCAGATGAGAGTCCCCAGTGCAGTACCGGTTAATGAGGTAGCATTGCGATCAGCCGAGATTTTCATGGTCAGCGCCGACGTTCGCTCGACCGCAGCGAGTGATTGCAGTGTCGGATATCTCGTTGCCAGTCGCTGCTGGGCATAGCTATCAAGTTC
The DNA here is from genome assembly GCA_041753075.1 of Pirellulaceae bacterium. Classification (GTDB taxonomy): domain Bacteria; phylum Planctomycetota; class Planctomycetia; order Pirellulales; family Pirellulaceae; genus UBA6163. The sequence continues at coordinate 55,130 of JBGSVE010000018.1, read as the reverse complement.
GTTGTCCGTCGCAGCAATTTGAAACAGTAGCTCCATATCCTGTTTCACCCCGAACATCATCGATTCAACCAATACCGATCCCATGCCACAGGCGAACGCAACCATCCCGGTCAACAACCCGACCGCAAGCCCAGCGCCAATGTCCGCAGCGCGATTTTTGGTACGGGTCAAGCTCGCGACGAGCCATCCGCTGGATGCCAGCGACAATAAGAAAACGATCAACATCGGAAACTGAATCGTTTGCCAATCGATGGCCAACAGCGATCGATCGGCCGCAGGAAACTTCGCATACGTCTGGCGATAAAAGGCCATGTCTTGGCCAAACGTGCAGGCCCATTGCGAGAAGCCCGCCAGCGCTCCCATGACGATCGCAATCAGCGGAATCCAAAGCACATTGCCAAAGTTTTTGGACAGCCACAATCTGACTAACTCAAATATCGTTGGCGCGCGAACACGCAGTGGTTCGCCGGCAATAAACGCTCGCAATTCGCCTGCGAATTCGCCAGCGCTTGCATATCGTTGAGCCGGTTCTTTTGCCAAGCACTTCATGCAAATTAATTCCAAGTCGGGATGAATCTCGGAGTTCAAATCGCGTGGCTTGGGAGGTACCTCGCTGATGACCGACATTAGCGTTTGCATCACACTGTCGCATTGATGAGGCGGTCGGCCGCACACGATCTGATACAGAATCGCACCGAGCGAATAAACGTCTGCTGCGGTGGTCACGTCTCGGCCGGCGGCTTGTTCCGGTGGCATAAAGCCAGGTGTTCCGACGACTGCACCCGATTGGGTTAGCTGCAAATCCGATCCGGTGTTTCGGGCTAGCCCAAAGTCGGTGATCAGCGGATTGCCGTCAGAGTCGAGAAGAATATTGGCGGGTTTAAGGTCGCGATGCAGAATACCTCGCTGGTGGGCATGATGAACCGCATCTGCGACCATTGCAACCAATTCGATTCCGCGCTTGTGATCGCGCTTGAGCGCTGCACTTTGATTTGCCAACGTCCCGCCTTCGATCAACTTCATCGAAAAGTAGTGCTGGCCGTTATGCACGCCGATGTCGTAGATCGGCACGATGCCCGGATGATCCAAGTTCGCCGCTGCCTCGGCCTCACGCTGGAATCGACGAATTTCATCATCGCCCGCGATCGTACCGGCCAAGATCATCTTCAGTGCAATCACCCGGTTCAGGCTAATCTGTTTGGCGCGATAGACAACGCCCATACCGCCTCGCGCCATTTCGTCGAGCAATTCGTAGTCGCCGAAGTAACGTACTCGGTCGCCCACAAGAACGCTTGATTTGCCTAGCGTCGCCCTTGAAGATTTTCCTGACATGGGCACGGTGCCGCCGTCCAATGTTTCGTCGGTGAGAGTGTTGGCGCTTTGATTATCGGCCAGCGCTCGGTTGACCGCGTCAGGGAACTGGGGAAGCCGCCGGCGATATTCGTCGACGGTCAATGGCTGGCCTTGCTGGGTCCGGTAGAAGCGATCCAGCAGTATTAAACCATGGACCAACTCGGTTTGTAGGCCGGGTTCGACGCGCGCGACAAAGTTGTGGATGTCAGGAATCTCGCCAGCGATGCAGGCCGTTTCAAAATCGTCGCAAACCAGATCGATTGCTTGTTGGGCGGCGCGATTCGGTTCGACTGGGCTAGAGGAGGAATGGTTCATGGCGGCAAGTCTGTGTGGCAATGGTGGGCGGAATTGACGCAGCGAAAAGCGGGTGGAATCTCGAACGGCTGAGTTGTTTGTTGTGAGTTGTTGCGATCCCCTCTTGTCTATAGCGCAAACTTGTCTGCCAATACGTCATTCAATTTCAAAGCCAATTAAAATTTCCGACTCCTGGACCAAAGATCTGCCTCGTGGAATAGGGTCCACCAAGCACAAGGTTTGGGAGGAATCGGCGGTAGCGGTAAACAAGAATTGCCGCTGGCCCCCACTCGACCCGCGCGACCTTGTCGCCCTATCATGCCGGATTGAACTGCGACGCGGGATTACTTGAGTTTCTTATGTCTGATAAACCATCCTCACCGGCCGTGGGTGGCCGGCCCAGCCGAGGAACCATTCTCGACCAAAAAATCGTCCTCTCCGGCGTTACGTTTGACGATGTCCTGCTGCAACCACGATACAGCGAAGTCGTGCCCAGCGAAGTCGACGTCAGCAGCCGCTTGACACGCCGCATCAAACTGCAGATTCCGCTGGTCAGCTCGCCGATGGACACCGTCACCGAAGCCGAAATGGCGATCGGTTTGGCGAAAGAAGGCGGTTTGGGCATTATTCACAAGAATATGTCTGCCGCCGAACAGACCGAGGAAGTGCTCAAGGTCAAACGCTCGGCCAACGGTATCATTGTTGATCCGGTTACGCTTTCGCCCGATGAACGCGTCGGCCGCGCCGCCGAATTGATGGACCAAGCGAATGTCTCGGGAATTCCGATTGTATACGCCGATCGCAGGTTGGCCGGAATCCTGACGCGGCGAGATTTGCGTTTCCTAGAGGACCCAGAGCTCCCGATTAGCGCGGTGATGACTCGCGAGAATCTGGTCACGGCAGTGGGAAATGTAACGCTTGAGCAAGCTGAGAAGATTTTAACGGCAAAAAGGGTCGAGAAACTTTTGCTGATTGACGAAGATAAGAAACTGACGGGACTTATTACGATTCGCGACATCGACATGATGAAGCGATTCCCCAAAGCATGCAAAGATTCGCTCGGCAGGTTGCGGGTCGGTGCGGCGATTGGGGTACACGATTTTGAGCGGGCCGAAAGCCTGATTCGCCAAGGCGTTGACGTTTTGGTGGTCGATTCGGCTCACGGACACAGCAAGAACGTGATCGAAACGGTTCGCGAGTTAAGAGGACAAACACGCTGGGACATTGACATCATCGCTGGGAACGTCGCGACGGCGGCAGGAACACTCGATTTGATCAACGCCGGAGCCGACGCGGTGAAGGTGGGGATTGGTCCAGGTTCGATCTGCACGACGCGAGTAATCAGCGGGATCGGTGTTCCGCAAATCACTGCCATCGCGGAAGCGGCGGCGGTGGCGAATGAACGAGACATACCTATCGTCGCTGATGGCGGGATTCGCTTCAGCGGCGACATTACCAAAGCGCTCGCCACCGGGGCGAGTACCGTGATGATCGGCAGCCTGTTTGCCGGTTTGACCGAAAGCCCCGGAAAAATGATTTTATTCCAAGGTCGGACGTTTAAATCTTACCGCGGCATGGGATCGATGGGCGCGATGGTGCAAGGCAGTAGCGATCGGTATCGGCAACGTGGCACTGCGGCGGGCAAGCTTGTCCCCGAGGGCGTCGAAGGCCGCGTGCCGTTCCGAGGACCGCTCAGCGATTACGTCTACCAATTGGTCGGCGGGTTGCGAGCGGGTATGGGATATTTGGGAACACGGACGATCGAGGAATTGCGGCACGACGCTCGCTTTATTCTCGTCAGTGCCGCGACGGTTAGGGAGAACCATCCGCATGACATCGCAATCACGCATGAAGCGCCCAACTACAGCCCTGACGTTCAAGGCGAAATCGGCTAGACGTTTACTCGTCGCGCTGCTCGCCCTGGCAACGACGGCAACCGTTCAATGGCCCGCAATCGGACTGGCCCAAGACGGTATGCGTCCGGTGCCGCGCTTCAGCGGCACCAGTATCCGCGACCAGCGGAACGATTTCCAAAAATCAGCGGCGTCGCAAAGTTTGCAATGGCGCACCAGCGGCGAGGTTGCTCCGGTTGCGGCGACGAGCCAAGTCGTTGTTCCGGCGTCGCACTCCGAGTCGCTTGCTCCCACGACGACCGCTGCAGCACCGCAGCCGCGCGGCATAGTCGCACCGGTTCGCCAGGCGCGATACCAGAACGACGGCAGTCTGCCGGGTGATTCCGGCGGATTGAAATTGCCGCCTGGATTGCAAATGCCAGCTCCACCGACGATGACGCCACCGACTGTGCCTCAACCGGCACCCGGTGCCGCCAAACCGTTGCCCGATTTTTTCTCGGATCCCTTTGGTGACGAAGCTGCCGGCCCCGCACCGTCACTCGGCATGCCTGAACCGATGCCACAATCGCCGACAAAGCCTGCGGAGCCCAACGGACTGCGCGACCTCGAGCCACTGGAACCACCAGAGACAGATCCATTGCCCGCACCGAAGCCAACCAAGCCAAGCGAAACCGCACCCAATCCGTTTGACCGAACGCGCAGTGACGACGAGCGAAAGGCCGACGAGCGCGATCGACAACAGCTTGAAGACATCGACATTCCGCGTCGCGAGGGCGACCGTGCGGCACCGTCAAAGCTACGCGAACTTGAAGACGACGCGAAGCTGAAGAAGACCAGCGAATTTTCCTGTGATGATTTTCGCAAGAGCATTGCGGCGGCAACAATTCAAACGTTGTCGCTTGATATATCGCCGCCATTTCGTCCCGATGTGATCGAGATCAACGAGTATCGCAAGCTGAAAGACAAGTTCGACAACGGCCAAGAGGCTCGTGATTGGCAATCAGTCGATGGGCGCAAGCTTGGCCGTGGACGGTTGCGTGATTTGGCTTATGAAAAGATTGTGATCGAGACTGAGTTTGGCACGATGGAGCAGATTCCGATCAATCGTATCAGCGAAGCGGACCTGGCATACCTTTCCAAAAACTGGGGATTGCCACAGGAATGCTTGATCGAGCAAGCAGCTTACCAGGAACGTTCGTGGGACCATGCCAAGGTCACCTGGAAGGCGCCGAATTTGTGCCACAAGCCGTTGTATTTTGAGGAAGTCAATCTCGAACGTTATGGCCACACCGGCGGTCCGTTCCTGCAACCCGTCATCTCGTCGGCGCACTTCTTTGCCAACATCGCGGTGTTGCCATACAAGATGGGCGTTCACGCTCCGAACGAATGTCAATACGCACTTGGCTACTATCGTCCGGGCAATTGTGCACCATGGATTGTGCCACCGGTGCCGCTGAGTCTGCGCGGCGGGTTGTACCAAGCCGCAGCGATGACGGGAACGTTCTTGTTGATCCCGTAGCGATGCTGGAATTGAGCGGATTTACGACGCGCAGAGTAGAACAATTGCGCCAAATGTTTGGGAACCTACGCCAGCGATGCTGGCTGAACAATTGAGACAATTGTTCTACGATAAAAAGAGCGAAAGTCGAACAAAGAACGTGCGTCATTCGAGTAAACTCTTGCTTGTCGCTTTTCCCGCCTTCGATCCCCGCTTGGGAACTCCTGCCATGTCGCGATTGCTCTTTGGATCACTGTTCGTTTTGTCGCTCGCGTTGATGTCGTTGCCAACAAGGCTTGTTCAAGCCGCCAGCGATTCACCGCCCAATGTGTTGTTGATTTGCATTGATGATTTGAAGCCGACGATCGGCTGCTTTGGCGACAGCGTTGCCAAGACTCCGAACATCGATCGCTTGTCACAGCGCGGTGTATTGTTTGAGTCTGCGTATTGCAATCAAGCGGTTTGTTCGCCGTCGCGAAATGCGCTGATGACGGGACTTAGGCCGCAGACGCTTGGCGTCTATGACCTGGAGACCAACTTTCGCAAAGCGGCTCCGGATGCGGTTACTGTCGCGCAGCATTTCCGCGCCGGCGGTTATCGCGCTGAAGCGTTGGGCAAGATTTTTCACGTGGGGCACGGCAACGTCGATGATGTCGCATCGTGGGACGTGCCGCTGTATCGCAGCAAAGCAAAGTCCTACAACCTGCCGACGCAGTGGAAAGAATCCAGTGGCAACAAACCAGCCAAAGGCGCGGTGACCGAAAGCGCCGATGTCGCCGACGAGACTTATGTTGACGGCGATGTCGCGCTGGAAGCATGTCGTCGACTGAACGCTGCGGCAAAACGCGACGAGCCATTCTTTCTGGCCGTTGGCTTCATTCGCCCGCACTTGCCGTTTACCGCACCGAAAAAGTATTGGGACTTGTATGACCCCGCTGAATTGCCGATGCCTCAGACAAATGTTGCACCGGAGCTGGCTCCGTCGTATGCACCGACCGGCGGCGGCGAACTACGAACCTACTCTGGTGTGCCTGAGAAAGGGCCGATTGACATTAAATTGACGCGGCACCTGATCCATGGCTACTACGCGGCGACCAGCTACACCGATGCGCAAATCGGGTTGGTTCTCGATACACTCGATGCCAGCGCGGCAGCCAAAGACACGATCATCGTGCTGTGGGGCGACCATGGTTGGCACCTGGGCGATCATGGCCAATGGTGCAAACACACGAACTACGAACAAGCCGCCCGGATTCCGGTGATTGTGTCGGCACCGGGCCTGAGCATGGGTGCGAAAACGAGTGCCATGATTGAGAGCGTTGATATCTATCCAACGCTTGTCGAGTTGGCCGGTTTGGACGCGCCAAAAGATATCGATGGCAAAAGCTTTGCAGCGGTGATTCGCGATCCACAGGCGTCGGCGCGGTCCAGCGTCGTGCATGTTTATCCGCGCGGGGGACGACTGGGCCGCGCGATTCGGACGCCTCGATATCGTATGGTCCAATGGAAAGAACCCGGCGCGGCGACTGAGACTGCCGAATTCGAGCTGTACGACTACCAAACCGATCCACTTGAGACGCGCAATTTGGCCGGCGACCAGCCCGACGTGGTTGCCCGACTGCAGGCGATCTTGGCGACGCATCCGGAGGCGAAACCGAGCTTGCTGGAGCAGCTCAAAAAGACGGCAGAACCGCAGGACAAAGCCACGCGAACCGCCGCTTTTTTGCGACGAGACAAGGATAAGGACGGCAAATTGACGTTCGCTGAGTTCATTGCGACCCAGCCCGATCCAGCGGCGGCAAAGGCGCGTTTTCCCAAGTTTGACAAGAACGGGGACGACGTTTTGACCGAGTCCGAGTACGTCGGGGAGTAACCGCCGAGAAAAAAATCGAGACTACAATGGATATTCAGCGGGAATTTGGGTATCGGCGCTGATTCCGCGCGTTTAGAAGGTGTTGGTTGGAAAACCTTGTCATCCAAGTGGTCTGATGAATTCGATGCGTTACTCCTTAGTGATATGTTTTGCCGCTGGCGTGGTCATGGCGTCGTTTTGCTTCGCAGCAGATTCGACGAGTGTGCCCGTGCAAGTCGCGGAAATCAATGATGCGATCGAGCAACAGTGGCGAGATTACGAAATCAAGCCCGCACCGGATGTGGATGACGCCGCTTGGTGTCGTCGCGTCTATTTGGACGTCATCGGGCGAATTCCGACGCTTGTTGAATTAACGCAATTTGTCCAGGACCGTGGCGAGGGCAATCGTCAGCGATTGGTTAGCAAGTTGCTTTATGACGATCGATACGCCGAAGAATACGCCGAGCACTGGGCAACGGTCTGGTGCAATCTGTTGATTGGACGCGGTGGTGATGATGATCGCCGCTCGTTGACCAATCGCGACGGCATGTTGAAATACTTACGCGATTCGTTCGCCCGCAACAAACCGTATGACCAGTTTGTATTTGAATTGGTAACCGCGGCTGGCGCGACGAAACCAGGCGCGACCGGTTTTAATGGAGCGACAAACTTCTTGATCGGCAAGGTCAATGAAGAGAAGGCGACGTTGGCGACCAGCAGCACCTCGCGGTTGTTCTTGGGGCTCCAAGTCCAATGCACACAATGTCACAACCATCCGTTCAATCAATGGAAGCAACAAAAGTTTTGGGATTTCAATTCGTTCTTCCGTCAATCGCGCGGCTTGCGTCGTTTTGTTGATGGAACCAACGATGTCGAGTACGCCGAGTTGGTCGACGAGGATTTCGCCGGTGAAGCGAACGATCCCGAAGACGCGATGATCTTTTATGATCTGCGCAACGGTTTGACCAAGGTTTCGTATCCGGTGTTTGTTGATGACACGGCGATTGGCACCAGCGGATTTGTCAGCGACGTCAATCGGCGGCAAGAGCTCGGCCGGTTGATAGTTAACAGTCCCTACTTGGACAAAATGCTCGTCAATCGAATGTGGTCACACTTCCTTGGCTTTGGGTTTACCAAACCCGTTGACGACATTGGGCCGCACAATCCGACAACGCACCCAGAGTTGATCAACTACCTGGGCGAGGAGATTCGCAAGAACAGTTTTGACATGAAGCAGTTGATGCTTTGGATCACGCTGAGCAAGCCTTACCAGCTTAGCGCTAAGCAGACCTCGGCAAACGAGATTGATGATCCGTCGATTGGCGAGGCACCAAAGTTCTCACACTTCTACCTGCGTCAGATGACCGCCGAGCAGCTTTATCAATCATTGGTCGCGGCCAGCGGTGCGACGGCCAAGGGTAGCTATGAAGAACAAGAACGCCAACGACGCCAATGGTTACAACAATTTGTCGTCGCGTTTGGCACCGACGAAGGTGACGAGGCGACGACGTTCAACGGTTCGATTCCCCAGGCGTTGATGTTGTTCAACGGTGAGCTAACTCAACAAGCGACCAGCGATGCCGATGGCGGATTTATCAAACGCTTAATGATGACGGGTAAATCGTCCAAAGATCGCGTTAGCTCACTGTTCCTGACTGGTTTAGCACGACGGCCCACGAAGGACGAAACGGCAATGTCCGGCAAGTTATTGGCCGCTCGCGGTGGTAACGAAGTTGCGATGCTGCAGGATATGTGGTGGGCAATCATCAACAGCAACGAATTCATTATGCAACACTGAATTATCAACTCCGAAATTCTCGTCTCCAGTCCCTTGGCCAGCTTTGGATATCAAAATGAACTACTCACCTTTCGCAACTCCAACCGGCATGACGCGTCGGCATTTCGCTCAACACATGGTCGGGGCGTCGGCGATGTTGGGCACATCGCTTTCACTCGGTCACGCGATCACCGCCAACGCCGATACGATGCGCAAGAATCGCAAGTCAGCGATCTTGTTGTGGATGGGTGGCGGACCGGCAACGATCGATTTGTGGGACTTAAAGCCCGGTGCCCCAACGGGCGGGCCGTTCAAGCAAATCGGGACGACGGGCAATGCCCAGATTTGTGAGCATCTGCCGCTGGTGGCTCAACAAATGAAACATTTGTCGGTCGTGCGGTCGATGTCAACGCGCGAAGCCGATCACAATCGTGGTCGCTATTACATGCACACCGGATTTGTGCCGAACCCCAATATCGAGCACCCAAGTTATGGCGCGGTGGTCGCACACGAATTGATGTCGCAGCGCCCCGAACTGGAGATTCCGCCGTTTGTTTCCATTGGCGGCGCGGGTGCCGGTCCTGGTTTTCTCGGCATGGCGTGGTCGCCGTTTTCGGTGACCAGCAATGGCCGCGTTCGCAATCTCGATATGACGTTGGACGACAAACGATTGATGCAGCGAATGGCGGCACTCGACATGATCGAGTCCGGTTTCGTGCAACGCACTCGCAGCGGCCCAGCCGGCCAGGGTAGCGCCGCGGGTGAGCATCAAAAGGTGCTCGGCAAGACGTTGGCACTGATGACCAGCGACCAGATGAAGGCGTTCCGCGTCGAGCAAGAACCGCAAGCCGTCAAAGACCGCTACGGGACCGATGGTTTCGGCCAAGGTTGTTTGCTCGCCCGACGTTTGGTTGAAGCCGGTGTGCCGTTTATCGAGGTCGATCTCGGTGGGTGGGATAATCACCAGAACATTCACCAGTCGTTGTCGACGCAAAAGTTGCCGAATCTCGATAAAGCGATGAGTGCGCTCGTCGAAGACTTGGCCCAGCGAGAACTGCTGCAAGACACCGCGATCATTTGGATGGGTGAGTTCGGACGAACGCCGCGCATCAACCAAGATGCCGGGCGCGACCACTGGGCACGTTCATGGTCATGCGTCGTCGGCGGCGCGGGCATTAAGGGCGGCTTGGCCGTTGGCGAGACCAGCAGCGATGGCACCGAGGTTACGTCGGAGCCGTTTAGCAGCGAAGATTTGATGACGACAGTGTGTCAGGGGCTAGGCATTTCGCTCGATACCACGTACACCTCCAAGAGCGGGCGACCGATGAAAATCGCCGGCGGCGGGAAATTGATCAAGGAGTTAGTTGTCTAAGCTTGGAAACGGGCCGCGAGCTTCCTTGATTCTTGGACCCAATGAAGCAAGTTCGCCCCACCCAGAGCCAACATCCATGAAGTCGCCTGAAGAGTTGATCCGCACTCATCAGGCCGGTGTATGGCGTTACCTGCGGATGCTCGGCTGCGAAGCGGCGTTGGCCGACGATTTGACTCAGGAAACGTTTTTGAAAGTTTTACGACGGGACGGTTTCACCCAGCACAGCGATACCGCGACGGCGGCATACTTGCGGAAAACGGCTCATAATTTGCTGGTTTCCTATCATCGCAAAGGTGGTCGAAAACGAACGCTGTTTACCGGTGATCCGTTGGACGAGATTTGGGACCGGTGGGCGGGGCGTGATGCCAGCGGTGACATCGCGGTTGATATGCTTCGTGAATGTTTGAAATCATTAACCGAGCGGGCACAAATGGCGTTGAAAATGCGGTTCGCCGATGACGCCAGCCGCGCGTCAATTGCCGCAGCGCTCGAAATTACCGAACACGGTGCACGAAACTTAATGCAGCGGGCGAAACAACAATTGAAAGACTGCGTTCAACAGAAGATGAACTTTGCCGAGACCGAATGAGATGAATTCCCGCGACCCAAATCGAAACGCAAGCTTGCCGTTGACGGCGGAGGATGAGGTTGCGCTCGATGCGTTGCTGGCCGAAGTCCAGGGGTATGCACCGGCTCCGCCTGATCTAATGTTGGCTATTTTGCAGCAATTGGCGTTGTCTCCTGGTGTCGCCAGCGACGGTGCAAACATTCGACTCGTCACTCGACCTGATGCCGTCGACGAGTATCGTGGTCGCGGAGTTTGGCTCGCCTTGGCAGCCGGCGTCTTGGCTGTGGCGGCGATGTTGATGGCAATTTTTGTCTGGGCTCCAATCCATGTCGATGTTGCCGTCATTGATTCCAATAAATCGGCGAAGCCGCTGCTGAGCGCAACGACTGAGCCGTCGCAATTGGCAAAGTCATCGACTCCGGAGCCGACAATTGTCGGTACACCCGATGAATCGATGCCAATTCGCCGCGATGGCATGCCGCTGGTGCGTACGGATGCGCCGGTTGTGTCTCCGGTGACGCCGACGACCGATGTTCGGGCGCGTTCCGAAGTGTCGAGTGTCACGCCTGCCATGCGTTCAGATGTCTCCATCGCAAAAGTGTTGACCGGTGTAAATCAATCGCTGATCCAGTATTGGGCACGGGTGGGAATCGCGCCGGCGGGCGAATTGACCGACGTCGACTTGATCGCGCGCGTCGAGCGCGCGTTTGGTTTTCAGCCTGTCGTGATTGATGGCCAAGTGCCTGCGGATTCGCAATGGCTCGGCGAATCGCAATGTCTTGAACTGGCCAAGCGTTTGGTCGGTGGACTGTTTGCTGGAATACCGTTGGATCGGGAATCGCGCGACAACCTGGTTGCGCAGGCGTCGAAAACAATTTCTAGCGGCGAACCGTTCGACGAACTGGTTGCCAGTTGGATTGCCGACGAGACTCGATTGTCCTCCGCAGCACCGAATCGTTTGGCAGAGGGAGTTGCGGTGCATTTGCTCGATGCCGATATCCGCTGTGCGCGCTGTCACGATTCGCCCATTGATGGTCGGTTTTCGCAGGCAGACTACTGGTCGTTTGCCTCCGTGTTTGCCGCACCGGATCGAGGTCCGTTGTTTTATGAATTGGTCGATGGTCGTCAACGAGTGGCCCAGGCGACAATCCCGTCTCGCTGGGTATCAACTAATTCGGAAACGGCTGAAGTTGCGTCCAGTATCAATGTGCAGCCTGCCAGTCGAGCTACCTTGGCTAAGACGTTACCGGGAAATCCGTTGCTCGCTCGGGCGATTGTCAATCAACTTTGGCAGATCGGATTTGGCTCGCCGTTGGTCGCTGGCGCTAGCGCAATTGTGGCACCACCGCGCGACGACGCGCTGTTGGCGGCACAACAACAGTTGGTCGATTCGCTGGTTGCTTCGCGGTTTGACGTTCGTGATTTAGCAGTCACGGTCATTGCCAGCGACGCAATGCGGCGCGGTTCGTTTGAGTTATACGTCGACGATAAATGGCGTTTCGCCGATGAAGCGGATCTGATGCGCGGGGCGCTGGCGCAGCGAACCTTTGCTGCCGATCGATGGCGACTACCCGAACTTAAGCGAGAGCCGTTGCTGGCGGCGCTGGAGTCCCATCTCGGTTCTGCGCCCGGTACCATCAGCAGCAACGGCGGCAACTTGTTGGCTCAACCCAACGTGGATGCGTCGAACAAGTTCGGCATGTCCGAGAAAGCCGTTAGACCACCCGTTGCCGAGGTTGCCTGGGCGGCGTGGTTGTCACAGCGAAGTTTGGTCCGCGATAGTTGGTTGCATTGGATTGACGATTCGGCGCAGCGACAGATGCACGCCTATTACGCGGCAGACTTGGCGGTGCCGGACGACAGCGACCTGGCGCTCAAGCGATTGTCGTCAACGGCTGACGATGACGCGCACGACCGACTCGCTTGGTTATTGCTTCAATCGCAATAAGACCATGAACGAAACCTCCATGCGCGAAATACTTGATCGCAAGCCGTTCACACCAGTACTAGTTACGCTTTCGAGCGGGCAAGTTTTGGCGATCACGCATCCCGAAAATGTGTTGTTGACGAAAACGAAAATGGTGGTTTCGTATCCCGATCGCGACGTCGTAACCTGGGCACCGCTGCCGCATATTACAAGCGTAGAAATGCAGGCCGCCGCATAGTGATGGCCGAGGACAATCTTGACCGAACTTCAGGTCTACTTGACTTCAGGTCTACTTGTCCATGATGCCTGACTCGCAAGACCACGCCAACATCTAAATCCATCACGACTACAATCCAATGCAATGTGTGGGGCGTTTTTCAATTTTCCGACCATCTTTCGGCGCGGCAATTTCTTCCTCGATAGCTAACCGTTCACGATCGCGAAAAATCAGAACGTTGACGTAAAGTTCCGCATTGGCAAAACCAGCCTCAAGCGACTGTTTCTCAATGGTATCGGGTAGTGATATTTGCATAATAGAGGCTTCAGCCACCTATTATCCGCTCGATCCTAAGCAACCGGGTCAGCGTTTGCGAATCAGGCATTGGTCGCTGATTGCGTCGCGAAGGCCAAGGCGATTGAGATCGTTGATGAATCGGTCGGCGTCGACGGGATAGCCCGCAGTCGGTCGAATCGGAAACGCGGGAGTCGCGCGAGTCGAAAAAAAGTCGTTGAAGCTTTGCATCGCTCGCTCGCGCAGCCACTTCGCAATCATCGAAGACAACGCCACGGGCGCGAACGAGTCGCCCTTTACCGAGAATGACCAATCAATCGTTTGCGTCTCGTTATCGGCAGTCAATTGATGCAATCGATAACGGCTAATTTGTGGCGTTTCGACTTCGACTTGCCAAATCGATTCGCCGACATGGTGCTGCAGCACACCGCCATAGAATCTCCGGCCGCCATGACGGTCGCTGAAGATCGAGACCCGCGTGGCGCGTTGGCAATGCGCCCGCAGCAAGTCGGCCACCATCGAGCAGGTCGCTTCGGTCAACAGGTCCGCCTTGTTGGCACCCGAATCGATTTCGGCATTGAACGTTTCGGCGGTGACAAACCTTGCGCGAAACGAACAAAGTGTCGCGCCACCGCTTGCCCAGTGATCGATCAGTCGACGCTCTTCTGCGGAGATAACGTTGGAAACTGGAATGGTTGCGAACGCGCGCCAGGCTTTGAACCAGGGGGCACGAGCGATTGAGTCCCGGTCGTCAGGCGCGATTGCCGCGAGCCAGTGGCAAAACTGGTCGCCCGGACTTGGCATGTTCGTCCACGCCGATGCGGCTTGGCAGACGATATCCATGTTCGTCAACGTGCCTGGAATCGCATTTCGCTTGAACACGCGTTTCGAGTCATCGACATAAACGTTGCCGCAACGATCATCCTGGATCGGAATCACCAGCGGAGCGAAGGCATCAATGTGATCAACGTGATCGTCGATTTGCCAAACCGAGGCCACAATGACGAGCGGCCCCAACTTGGGTCCATACCCGGCTTCGTCAGTGGCGATGAGCAGCGACAATTGCGACGACGTCCTGGATTGGATGGGTGCTCAGTGAGCCCGACGAACCATGTTAAACATTGATTCGATGTGCGTCACTAACACCTGGCCGACATCGGGTGCCCATTGTTGTCCCAGACCCTGCTTGAAGATCGACAACACTCGGTCCAGCGGCATGCCATCGCGGTAGGGTCGATCACTAGTCATTGCGTCAAACGAGTCGGCCACCGCAAGGATTTGAGCAATGCGGGGAATCGCGTGGCCGGCCAATCCATGCGGGTATCCGGTCCCGTCCCAAGCTTCGTGGTGATGAAGCACGCCGGGCAGCAAGTTCGCGAACGGCCCGATCGCCTTGAGAATGTTGTAGCCGATCACGGGGTGAAGCTTGATGACTTCGAACTCGGCGTCGGTCAGCGCGCCGGGTTTGCGCAGGACCGAGTCGTTGATGCCAATCTTGCCAATGTCATGCAACAAAGCCGACTTGCGAATGGTTTCGTGTTCGCCTGCGCTGATGCAAAGCCCTTCAGCGATTGCGACGGCTAATTCGGCAACGCGTGCGCTGTGACCACAGGTGTAACGATCTTTGGCATCGAGCGCCGACACGAACGACACCAAGACACCCTCAAGCGTCTGCCGCAACTCGATGTATTGCCGTTGGTTGGCAAGGTGAACGGCCAACATCATCGAAGTTGAACGCATGAGATCGGCTTCGATGGTGCCGAACTCTTCGGCCGCATTGTCACCGATCGCAATCATACGCCCAAAGCGGATGTTGCCACGAACGATCGGAATCACCAACAATCGCTTTGTCACTTCGCCAGCCAACAACAACTCATTGACAATCGCAACCCGGTCGCCGCAAACAGCAACCGCCGTGTCGGCCAACAATCGCAGCGACACCGCGTCGCGCGGTTTGCCCGTTTGGACCAGCGACGCGGCAATCGTGACGCTGGGATCATCGTACAACTCGATCGCCACCGTGACTGCGGCGATGCAATGCCGTAGCGGCTCAATCAAGTCGCG
This sequence comes from Pirellulaceae bacterium, assembly GCA_041753075.1. Taxonomy (GTDB): domain Bacteria; phylum Planctomycetota; class Planctomycetia; order Pirellulales; family Pirellulaceae; genus UBA6163. The sequence goes on along the minus strand of JBGSVE010000018.1, from coordinate 40,061 downwards.
GCAAATTGTGTCGCGGTCAACGTCGATTCGCAATTGTTCGGTAAATTGATGAATCATCGTCAATTCTTCGAACTTCTGGATCAACGCCAACGTCAGTCGATCGACTTCGGTGGGCGAGTCATTGGCACTATCGCGAATCGGATTTGACGGCTGATGATTGACCGCCAATCCCGCCGGTGCCAACCGCAGCCAGGGATCGCCTGAAGAGCATTCGGCAGTCGAAAAAGCTGGCTGATCAAGCATGACGCAGAAGGGCCGAAGCAGAGGAATGCCGAAGCGAGCTGACACAACCGCCCACCAATTGACTTCGATCGGCACGGCCAGAATCAACACCTAAGTTTTGTTCGCTGAATCGACTATCAACTCAATCAACGGGCCGGATTGTTCGGACAATTCCTCCAATCGCATGCCTTGCTTGGCGTAGATCCGATTGAACGCGGCGACAAACGCATCCGCATTTTGCATTGGCAAGCGTATCGGACCGACCGTTTGGTGGCACCGACAAATCACCGCTTCGTAGGCCGGCGGCCAGGCACCGCAACTGCTCGTCATTGCGTTTGGCTTCTATTCGAATGCCCGCCCGACCAAACGACTGACGGATGAGGAAACCCAAGCCGCTTGTCGACGACATTCCACAACGGCAACCCGGCTTGGAACCGTTTTAGATTTTCGCAAACAAGCAACGTCGTATCGGAAACTCGGCGCGACGATTGGGCACCCACGTGCGGCGTGATCAGAACCGCTGGGTTGTCCCACAGCCGGCTGGCCGGCGACAACGGTTCGACTTCGGTGACGTCCAGCCCCGCGCCGGCGAGGTGGCCGTTTGCCAGCGCATCGACCAACGCCGATTCGACGACCACCGAGCCGCGCGCTACATTGACCAGATAACTTCCTGGGCGCATCCGGGCAATTCTTTGCTTGTCGAACATGCCTTCGGTCGAATCGTTCAGCGGCAGACTCAGCACGACAATGTCCGATTGCTCAAGCAAGTCATCGACTTCGCTGGCTGGCAAAAGTTGATTGACTTCGGCAGGACAGTTCTCGGGGTAATAATCGGTTGCAACGATGCGGACGTCCCAGGGAGCGAGCATCCGCGCGATCATTCGTCCGTTGCCGCCTAGTCCGACAATGCCCACGGTCTTGCCGCGCAGATCATCGGTTGGCTGGCGCGTGAAGTCGCGAGTTCGCGTTGCTTCGGTAAACAAACGGATACGCCGGAGCAATCCCAGCATCAAGGCAAACGTCTGTTCAGCGACTTGCGGTGCGAACAAACCCGATGCACTGGAAACGATAATGTCCGAATCGATCACGCCCGGTACAAGGCAATGATCCAGCCCGGCCGCAGACGATTGAATCCAACGCAGCTTACCGGCCTTGAGCACACGATCCCAATTTACCGGAACTTTCGCATGGCCAAAAAACAGGTCGGCCGTGGGCAATAATTCATCAACTCGCACTTGGCCCGCATCAACGACCTCGTATTGGTCCGCTGCGGCGCGGATTTGGTCTAGGCAATTTGCCGTTACTGGGTAACAAAGAACAATTCGCATTTCATTTCGCGGATGAACCGCGGAGCAAAAACGGTTAAACTCTAGGGTTATGAAGCTGGCTTGTTCTAACGCATTGTCGCGCTGCGGTCACGGTATCGTGATGCTGTTTTTCGTCGTTGTCGTCGCCGTTGCTCCCGCAGCAGCGATCGCCGGCACCGAAAACGTCATTGCGATTGAAATGGATCGCGCCGCCGACGCTGACATCGTTTCCGCTTATGTCACGGCCGCCGATGGATTTAGCGTGGACGAAATCATGATCGACGATGCGCGTCGCGAGGCTTGGCTTGATGTGGTTGAGCCGTCATGGAGAACGCTTGGAGATGATTGGCAAACGCAAACGCTGCTGCGATTACTATCCTTACGCAAGGCCGGAAAGTTGCCCGCCCAAAGCACTCGGCGTGGACGCCCTGAAGAAAGTAACGTCGCACCAATCGCCGAGATCGCCGCGCGATCGGTGCTGGATCGACATCCCGTCAGCAGTGACGTGATGCTGTGCGATCCACGCTTGCGTGCGGAGTTGCAACAAGCCGTCGCGAGCATTGTCAATGACATTGACCCCTATGATGTTCGCAAGTCAGTCTTGCGGCTGAGGAAAACTCGAAAGCTGGTTCCCGAGTTAGTGCTTCGCGTGGCCGAGTGGGATCGCGTGATTGAAACATTCACGGTCGCGGAATTGGAAACGGCACTGGCAGAACAAAATCGGATCAGCGAGTCCGCCGGTGTCTATTTGTTTCGTGATGCGTCCGGGTATCTCTACATTGGTGAAGCCGTCAATCTGCATCAGCGGCTGAGTCAGCATGTAAGCGAAAGCGATCGGCTGGGCTTGAGGCAATACTTGGAATCAGTCGCCAAGGGCAGTGTGACCGTTGAAATCCATCGGTTTGGTCCGAAGTCGCCCGCCAACTCGCTGACGATTCGTCGCGCGTATGAAAGCGAGCTGATTCGTAGCCGCCAGCCAAAACTCAATGTCCGGCCTTAAAATACAAACTCAAACCAATCGAAGTAGATGAACGAAACCATTTTACTTAAGGCGACGCGCTTCACGGTCAATGCGATGACGATGACGGACAAGCATGGCCAGACAGTGATGCGAGAAGTGGTTCGCCATCCCGGTGCCGTCGTCTTGTTGCCCATTCTTGATGATGGTCGTGTTGTGATGATCGAAAACCAACGACGAACCGTCAATCAAACGCTCATTGAGTTGCCCGCCGGAACCATCGAGCACGGCGAGCCACCGGACCAGACTGCGGTTCGCGAATTGATTGAAGAAACAGGCTATCGTGCCAAGACGATCACAAAGATCCACGAGTTCTATTCGTGTCCTGGAATTTGCGATGAGCTAATGCATCTCTACGTCGCGACCGGCTTGGTAGCGGGCGAGCCCGATCGTGAGGCGACGGAACAAATCGAGAATCGAATTGTTACGCGTGAACAAATCAAATCGTTGATTGCCGAGAACAAAATTCGGGACGGCAAATCACTGGTGGGCTTGTATTGGTATTTGATCAATCATTGATTTCCTGGGCGTGTGATCACATCCCAGCACTGAACTTCGCCGATCCCCTTAAGCACGACGGCGCGCGGGCTGGACTCCGAAAATGAAAAGTCATGCTGGACCGCCTCCCAGGTTGCCCGCGCAATGCAAGGCTGCCCCGGTATCGCTTCGTTTTGCAACCTGGCGGCAAGGTTTACTGTGGTCCCCACGGCGCGAAAGTCGATCTTGTCGTAGGTACCCACATTGCCCAACACGACCTCACCACTACTGATCCCGATACGAGACGTAAACCCAGCCAGCCCGAGTATTCGGCGCGGACGATTAAACGTATCAAGTGCAGAGTAAAGCCCAGTGGCGACTTGGACACAGCGGTTTGCGTGCGCCGACCCGCGTGACAGTGCCAAGAAACCATCGCCCATGTATTCAATCACTTGAACATCATGGTGTGTGATCGGTTCGAGAAATGCCGCCATCATTTGATTCAAGCACAACATCACAACGGCGGGCTCGGTCACGCGCGACCACGCGGTAAAGCCCTGCAGATCAAAGAACATCACGGTGACGTGTTCGCGTTCTGCCGACATCAACGACGTCGAGTCCTGATCGATTCGCCGACCACGAACCCTGCGATAAATGTGACGATTGGCGACATCGGGATCAACACTTGCCAACTCCAGATCGATTTGTTGGACCAAATGCGGTCGCCGTGATGATTCGGCGCTGCCCAGGGCATCGAGATAGGCATCGCGAACCAGTGGCATTGGCGCAACTCGCTGGCGAAGCGTTCTGGCGATTTCGATTTTTGTGCGCACCACCTGAGTCAATTCACCACCGGATTCAAACCAGCGCAGCGATTGGCGCAAACGTTGTTCGGATTCACGCCACTCAGAGCGAGAACGATGCAGCACGCCCCAAGCGCGATTGGCGTGGGCCAGCCCTTCGGCGAACTGTGCGCGATCGAAAATCTCTTGGGCGCTATTAAGCTGCTCGAGCGCGGCATCGACTTTGTTGTCAGCCAGATAGCACAACGCGCGGTCCTTTTGCGCATAACCTTGCATCACCAGCCATTTACCGTCGATGGCCATTTGAATGCTGTAGTCGAGATACGCCGCCGCCGATTCGGCATCACCTTTGTCGAGCGACAAGTTGCCCAGCAGGTTATACATTTGTGCCTCGCCGCGGCCGTCGCCGATACGTCGCGCAATATCGAGGTCGCTGCGAAAATGAACTTCGGCAAGGTCGAGTTGGCCCCAATCGAGATACAACCGTCCGAGTTGACCGTGGGTTACCGCGAGCCCCGATTCATCGGTAAACTTTGTTTTATGTTCGATCGATTGGCGGAGGAACTCCATCGCGTTTTGAAAGTCATCATGCGCCGCGTACCACATGCCCAACGCATCGAGTGAGCGTCCACGACCAAAGCAATCGCTGCCGACAAGCGTGAGCGATTCTTCCAGCGGCGCTAGTGCCGCAGCCAGATCGCCGCCGTGGAACATTGTTGTGCCCTGCATCAACCGCAACGTTGCCAAGAGGCGATCATCGCCTGTTGCCATCGTTTGCACTTGATCAAGGGCGTTTCGTGCCGCTCCAAAATCTCGCGAACGCATTGCAACAAACGCCAGTCCAATCCAAGCCCAGCCGGCGAGTTGAGGAATCGCGACGAGTTCATTGAACTGTGCGGTCGCTTCATCGAAATCACCACGCTCCGCTGCCATCCAGCCGATAAAGTGCTGGAGCATTTGGCGATCGCAATCATTGTCACTGCGGCTGATTCGTTCTCGCAGCTTGACCAGACCCGCTTCCCAGCCCCATTGGCGGAGCAATTCTAAAACGCAGTCCACGATCGCAGGTTGTTCATTCATGGCGATCGGCACCACCAGCGATTGGCAATCTCATGGTTGAACCAATTCGCTTGCATCGGCCATTTCGATCAACCGCTGGCGTCGCACGCGGACCTGCCAGGGGATTGACGGGGTCGCCGCGTTTTGAACTTGGTCCATTGTTTTGCGTGCTACCTTGGCATTTTCGAGCTGCCCGAGAGCTTGATACGACAAGACCAAAAAGGCGCAATGAAACAGGTCGTCCCTTTGCGTATCGGAACTCCTGCGTCGAAGGGTGTCTGCGGCGCGCTCAAACTGGCCACTTTGAAACAGCGCCGCTCCCAGTGCAAAGCGGTATTTGGCAGAATCGGGGTCGCTGTCGGCAAGCCGCTGTGCCAACTCAAGTGTCATCGCTCTTGTGGCCTCATCTTGCTCATGAAGCGTTGCCAGCGTGATGGCCTTGAACCAATCGTCTACACCATTGTCTTGTAAAACATCGCGGAGGATCGAAGCCGCGTCGGCTTGGAAGCCAACCACATCGCCGCTGGCCAGCCGAGCGATTGCCAAGTCGTACCGCAAAGAGATTGAATTCAGCGGCGTGGTCGATAGGTTGTCAAAAAGTTCAATGGCTCTGGGCCAGTCGGCCTGATTTGCGAAAGCGTGCGCCAGTTGCTGTCGATAGCGATCATCACCTTCACTCACATCAACCAAATATTGCCACGCCTGGGTAGCGTCTGAAATCCGGCCTTCGGTTTCGGCACGTTGAGCGGATGAAACCAGAACTGACTCGGTCCAGCGGCGACGTTGTCGATTAACTGCATCGCGCCAGTTGACGTCGCTCATTGCCAAGGATCTTGCCTTGTCAACTGCATCCGGATCGGTTGCCGCGAGCGTCGTTTCATCAAAATTCCACGGTGCCTGATAGCGAAAAAATTGCTCCAGGGTTTCATCGCTTGGAACCGGAAATGAAACATCCCAGACCCTTGCGATTCCGGCGTCCGACGCGGTGACAATCTTGTTACCGTCGGGGCTGAAGCTGACGGCATTGACGATACCCGGTTGCCGAATCGGCTCGCCAATTCTCTTTTCACTCAACACATCCCAAATGAACGTCGCTTCCCGCGAACCGGTCACCAACTTTGTTCCATCGGGACTAAAGGCGACCGATTCGACACGCGCATCGTGTTGCAATAGTTGGCCGAGCGGTTGACCACTGTTGCCGTCCCAAATCCGTGCAGAACCATCCATTGAACTGGTGGCGACTCGCGTTCCGTCGGGGCTGAACCGGACCGAAGTGACGAAGCTGCGGTGTTGTAGTAGTACCCCGATTCGCTCGCCTCGAACCGCGTCCCAAATGCGTGCCGTTTTGTCGGCAGACCCCGTTACAATTCGTGTTGAATCGGGGCTGAAGTCAATCGAACTGATGATGCGGTTGGTGGTACCATGTTGCATTGGCGAACCGATCGGATGGCCGCTTGCCGTATCCCAAACAAACACCTTGTTATCGCTGGTCGTGGTCGCCAAGCGAGTTCCGTCAGCGCTCAGTGCTACACCGTTAACCGGTGCATCATGTTTGAGCGGCTCGCCAATTGGCGAGCCGTCGGTGTCCCAGACTTGGGCCGTTCGATCCTCGCTTCCGGTTGCTAATCGCGTCCCGTCATGGCTAACGTCTACGCTGGAAACCTTGGCGCGATGCCGCATGACGGCTCCGAGCGGCAATCCGGTTTGTGCATCCCAAATGCGCGCCGTTCGATCACCCGAAGCGGTTACCAAACGTGATCCGTCAGGACTGTAGGCAACGGCCAGCAGCGGAATCGGATCGCGCTGATGAAAAATCGGCCCAAGTACCGACACCGCCGACACAACAGGCCAAATACGAGCCGTCTTGTCGGTCGATCCGGTAACGACGCGAGTACCATCGGGACTAAATTTGATTGAAACAATTGCGAAGTCATGTGGCATTTTCTCACACGTCATTTTCCGCGACTTGACATCCCAGATTCGCGCAAAATGATCGACCGAGGCAGTTGCTAAACTCTGGCCATCGGGACTGAACGCGATGCTCCGGACCGCTCCGTCGTGTGTCAGTGGGTCGCCATCGAGCTCGAACGTGGCCAGATCCCAAAACCGAACCACCAACTCAAAAGTGGCCGTCGCCAATCGCGAGCCATCGGGGCTGAAGGAAACTGCCGACACCGGCTTAACATGCACTAAGCGAGGACCGATCGGTAAACGTGTTGCGGCATCCCAAACTTGAGCATGCTTATTTCGTGAGCCGGTGGCGATTCGCTTGCCGTCGGCACTAAAGCAAAGCGACCAGATGGAACCACTTTGACGAATCGAATTGTCCACCGTTGTCCGCGTGGTGGAATCGACGAGTGTGACAATTCCGTCGAGCGTGCCGACTGCGATTAGCTTGCCATCCGGGCTGAATTCAATGCACTTGATTTCGCTTGCAAACCGTGGCAAAGCACCAGCTTGCTGGCCGGTTGCGACGTTCCAAAAATGGACGACTGAATCGCTGGTAACCGTCGCAATCTCCCGGCCCGCAGGTGCAATCGCCATTGCAACTACTGGAGACGCGTGCGACATTGGCGCCCCCATGGGAGCGCCCGTGACCGCATCCCATCGCCGCAGTAGGCCCTCAGACGAGGCAGTGAAAACATGGCGACCGTCCTTTGAAAAGGCGGCATCGGAGATCGTTCCTTGGTCCATCAAGTATACGACCGATTGACGTTGGCGAGTCAGTCGATCATACGCCAGCGTTCCCGCCGACTGCCGCAGCGGGTCGGCCGGGTCGAGTAATCGCCATGCTTTAACGAGTTGCGTCGAACCGTGTTGGATTAATCCCGAATCGTATTCCTGGATTCCTTTCTCGATCAGAAACTTTGCCGCTTCACGCGTCAATTCGGTGTTACGGCCAACAAGCTCGCTTGCCAAACGATCTTTCTGGTTTAGCGTTTGTTCAAGTTGAGTGTTGGTCGATTGCAAATCGGCCGCAAGCCGCTGGGCGGTGCGCCGCGAGTTATCGAGGAACGCAATCGTTCCGATGGTCACGGCAATCAGTGCAACCGCTACCGATGTCAATCCGAACACAGCCTTGCGATGCTTGCGAAGCGACTTCCGCAGCAAGTAGCCTAGCGATGGATCGAATGCCAGGACTGCCTCGCCGCGCAACCAGCGATTCAAGTCGTCGACCAAATCAGCCATCGATCGATAGCGCCGCGTCTCGTCCTTCTCGACGCACTTGGTAACGATACGAGCCAGATCAGGCGGTACCAGCGGATTTGACTTGCGAGCCGATTCGGGTTCCTGGCGACGAATCCGCGCGAACTGTTCGTCGGTGGGTACGTCTGCGCTGATGCCCAAAAACGGCTTCAGCGTTAACAGTTCCCAAAATGTCGCACCGAGGCTGTAGATGTCGCTGCGGGCATCGACGCTGCGAGCATTGAACGCCTGCTCAGGACTGCTGTATCGGATCGTACCGACAAACTGCCGTGATTGGGTTAACGTGTCGGCGTCTCCCAATTGCGCCAGCCCAAGGTCCATCAACACCGCTTCACCATCTGGCGTGACCATGATGTTTCCCGGCTTGATATCGCGATGCAGTACGTCGCAATCGTGCAGTCGCTGTAATGCATCGGCAACATCACGAACTAATTCGACCGCATGACGGACGTGACCATCGCCAAATTTTTTCGGGTTACCCGATCCTCGGCCTCGCGACGGAAAAATCATTCGTGATGCGGCGCTGAACTCGCCGCCGTCACTGAGCGGCGCTTCATCGTTTCGTGCCGACTCGCAGGCTTTGGAAACGATCGCGTGCCAAACATCGGAGTCGACTTTTGATGGTTCACGCCCGCTAAGTCCTTCTAGCACCCGCGCCAAGTCCGCGCCCTCGATCAATTCCATGGCGTAGAACAGGTCTTCGCCGTCGGTACCGCTGTAAAACACCTTCACCAAGTGCGGATGATCGACTCGGCCAAGCGCTTGGACCTCTCGCGAGAAGCGTTCTCGCTGCTCTTTGCGTCCCGGATTGGTCAACCGCTTGATCGCCACCTCACGGCGCATCGCCGGTTGCCAAGCGCGATACACGGTTCCAAACGCACCATTCCCCAGCCGCGAAATCAGTTGAAACTCGCCGATCGTCCGACGATCACCGAGACCGAGGTCTATACGATCATCTTCCTTGTCCGCGTCACGACTCTGCTCGGTCCACCGGACCACTTCGTCATCGTTGACATCGTGCCCCAACAGTTGACGAAGCAATTCCCGACGGTCCGTTACATTTACATCTTGGGGGTGCTCACCGCTGATGCAACCAACGTACCCCACCTGGCCTCGCCGGCGATCGGCTTTGCCGTACAAAAACAGCTCCTGCTGCGCACTTTCATAAATCGCCAACGGATAGAGCATTCGCCAATTGCCTTGCGCGACGTAATCGCCATTTGTTGTCTTTTCTGCATCGCCGGGTTCAATGAGATAGAGTCGCCCCGGCAGCGGCAGCGCGTCGGTTGACTTTGAAACTAGGTCCAGCGGCGGCATGGCTTCGGCTTGTTCGCCACACAAATCCCAGCGGACGATGCGATGTTGACCACTGGATAGACGACGAACATCTTCGACGAACACCAACCGCCTGCCCGCCAAGACATCGATTGCTTGCCACAACTCCCAGACGCCGGCGAGTATGACCGATGACATATCCTCATAGAATGCAACATCGCGACCGCCAAGAAATCCATGCCATTCATTGTTGCGGTACTGGATCATGCGGTCGAACAATTCGCGAATGCGAACCGTCTGCTGGGAGCCCACATCGTCTTTATTGGCAAGCGTTTTCTTCAGCGCTACGTCAAGTTTGATGACATCCCAGAGGTTATCGCGTGCGCGGCCCGAGAGCAGCGCGTGGATCTTTTGAAACTCGGGGTCCCCGCGCTCTGCGAGCAGCGGCACGATCACACGAACCAATTCCCACCACTGGCCAAGCATTGGTCTCGCTAGGTTGCGTAGCGGCAATTCGAGTCGGCGATCGCGGCCATTTGCGCTGGCGTACTCGATCACCGCAACGCAGCCCAACATTCGTAGGCCAAATTCCCATAAATAAAAGGCCGCCTGATGTCGCTCCAGTGGCGAGTGCGCTTGACGCGCACGTCGGTGAAGTTGGTGGAGAAATTGGGCCGTTGGCATTGGGCGGGGTTAGAAAATGCGGCGATATCGATGAAGCAAAGTTAATATAGTTGCTTCGCGTCGCGACCGGACAGTTGAGGCCGATTTGGCCATTGAGAAAAAACAGAACGCATTTATCGAATATTCATCATTTACTAACGCGATGCGAACCATTGACCATTAACTTCACCCCCCGACATGGCGTTTGAGTTCGTGAAATGCCAACTTTGAGGCGAAATATTCGATGAAAAAGCCGCTTTTTTTCAACAAATCCTTCATTCCCCATTTGGGACCTTTATTGGCCGGTTGGTTCCTTTTTGCAAACGTCTGCGAAACGAGGTGTCAGGCCGCGATTGTCGCGACATTGGTATCAAATTATGAATTTGAAGATAACTACGGCGACTCCCTAGGAAACGGCGCGGCACTTCAGCCGTTGGGGATGCCGACGTTTAACGCTGGCCGCGTCTCGTTCCTCGATGTTGATGGACTGAGGCTTGACACCGAGATCGCACGCGGCGACTTTCGCATCGAACTTGATACGCGATTCTCGCTTTTGAGTGGCTTTCATAAGCTGATCGATTTCCAAAGTCTCACATCCGACAATGGCTTCTACGTAGGTCCGAGTCCGCTAGATACAAATGTGTTGCGGTTTGCAAATCTACTTGGCGAGGGCGGCATAGGGTCAACTGATGTCGTTCCATTTCAAGACTATACGATTGCGATTCAGCGTTTTGACGGCGTGGTTAGCGTAGCACTCGATGGCGTCGAACAATTTGAATTTGCTTCGTCGGACCAAATTCTGCCGCCGCTCAGCTCGGAGCTCTACTTCTTTGTTGACGACACAAGCCAATTCAGCGGCGAGGAAGCGATCGGCTCGATTGATTCTATTCGCCTTTACACCGTGGCCAGCGTGACTGCGGTTCCCGAGCCGAGCTTGCTGATCGTCGCTTCAACATTTGCGTTTGGATTTCAGCGCTACCGGCAAAGATCGTCGGCAACGGGCACAGACGCAGCACCAGGGTAGGCGATAACAGGCGATTGCCGAACAAAAAAAAGGCCATCGCGATCAATGATCGCGATGGCCCGCATTGCTTTTCAATGAAGTGGCTAGAAACTAGCAACCGCATCCGGTCGAGACTGGCGTGGCCGCTGCACCGCAGCCGCCGCAACCGCCTTCGGTGACTGCGCCGCAATCGCCCGATCCACAACCCGAGCTAACGGCAGCAGCAGCACCGCAGCATGGATAGACAACTTCTTCGACCAAGCGTGGGACCATCTTGCAGACCTGAACTTGCTCTTCTTTCATCACGCAAACAGGAACCGAAACGGTGTACTCTTCGACTACGTCTTCACAGACGGTGTCTTGACGAGTGACTTCGTACGATTCTTGAGTGACTTCAGGCACGCTAAAGGAATACGAGACGTCCTTGGTGCGTGTTTCGGTCGTGTAGGTCACAACTGGGTAGGTCTCAGTCTTGGTGACGGTCTCGTAGCTCAGCTCTTTGCGAGTGCGAGTACGAGTTTCGTCGTTGTACTGAGCTTGCTTACGAGTACGGCTGCGGGTTTCGCTGACATAGTCCACAACCTGCTTGGTTCCGCTGCGCTCTTCGGACTTGTAGGCGATCGTCGTGCACTGGTAAGGCACTTGTTCGGTTTGTTGTTCGTAAACCGTGTAGCTGACGATGTCCTTCTGCATGGAAGTGCTCATCACCGCAACATCTTCGGTCACCATATTAGGAACCCAAACCTTGCGGGTCACGGTCGTGGTTCCACAACCAGCACCCATGTCGCTCGACGTGCCACAACCGGCATCGCTGCCACATCCGCCGGCGGCGCTTCCGCAACCTGCGGCTTCGGCTCCGCAGGCCGATTCACATGACGAGCATCCGCCGCAGCTTGTTGCTACTTTGCAGCAACGACGACCGAACAGACCGCTGCGAACGGTGACCATCGTGTAACCACCACCGGCGCATGACGATGACGCGGGAGCGGCCATCATCGGAGCGGCGGCAACTTCTTCAACGCGATCTTCCCAATGTCCGTAGTCTTTGCAAACTGATTGCATCGTCGTTACGGGCACGCAGCGTTCAACTTCGCGGGTCTTGGTCACGGGCACAGCCGTGGTGACCGTACGAGTCTTTTCTTCCGTTACGGGATAAGGAACATTCACGGTGTACGTGAACGTTTCGTCGCGCAGCGTTGGAACTTGAACGGTGTAGGTTTCTTCAACGTCGATCAGCGTTGGCACCTTGACGATGTAATCTTCGCTGACTTCCTTCCAAACCGGCACCGACTCGGTGACATCAACGGTCTTTTCGCTCTTAACTGGAACCGTGACGGTGTATTCAATCGTCTTGGTTTCGGTGTGAGGAACATTGACCATCTTGGTGCGATACTTGGTCTCGGTCACGGGAATTGTCTTGTAAACCTTCTTGGTTCGTTGACGAATTTCCGTGGTGGTCTCGGTGCTCTGAACGGCACGGGTTTCCGTTACGTACTTAGGTTCCATAACAACCTTATAGGTCGTCACGGGCTCGCAAACGCTTTCGCTGGCCGGGGCCGCGACAACGCCACAAGCGGCTGGTGCCGATGCTATCATGGCTTCGCCACAACCGGCAGCACCGCTACAACCCGAACCTTCGGCGGGAGCCGAGCTGGCACAGGGGTCGCTGCAGCCGCCGCACGATACACAATCACCGGCAAATGCGGATGACGTCATTGCCGCCAAAGCGGCAACGCTACACAAAAACTTCTTTGACAATCTCACAACAGGTTCTCCCAATAGACTCAAACGGTGTTACTCAAGGGGCGATAGGTATTACGCCCGAGCCAAGCGGCACGACGCGCACCCCACAAGAGTATTTCGCGATTGAAGAACTTCTATTCCACTCTGGACAAAAAATCTGAAATCCACCAATTTGGCGTTCCGGTCGTTCCGGCAATGCGCTGAACCGGAGTTTTTTTCCTGCTAATTCGGCCGCGAAATAGACGCGTCCTAAAACGCGACCTACGCTCCCGTAGATGTCGTTTTTTCGCCACCAAGTGTGGCCAGTTAGCCACGGAGAATTTGCTGTGATCCGCCCAACGGTTGGTTGTGTCCCACCTTGCATCGCTCGCCAAGCCATTGCCCATCTGCCGTTGTGGCAAATTGGCTTCGTGATCGCCATTTTGTGCGGAATGATTGCCGTAACCGATGGCCAAGAATTTGGTGGACCGGTCGTGGCGCGAGTGGAAATGAAACTGGCCAGTGGTGATGATGTTTTGGACGTGATCGAAAAGGGCGACCTGTTAACCGTCACCGAAGAACGTGCTGACGCTTATGTGATCATGACTCACAACGGCCAGCGCGGAGCCGTGGCAAAAACCAATGCCGTTAAACTGCCGGAGTCGGTTTCAATCTATACAGACCTGATCGAAAAATCTCCCAAAGAAGGTCGCTTCTACACACTCCGCGCCTCGGCGTGGTGGGCGCTGGAGAAACCAGAAAAGGCGCTCGAAGACTTTGATCGTGCCATTGAACTGGGCTACAAAGAAGCCCATGCCTACACGAGTCGAGGTTTGTTCCACGCCGAGGTCGGTAACTACGACAAGGCGATCGCTGACTACGCGACCGCGATTGAAAAAGACGCCGACGATATTGCTCCGCTGATCAACCGCGCCGCCGTGCATGTTGCCAAGCGTAATCATCAAGCCGCCATCGCGGACTACACTTCGGCCTTGAGTCTTAAACCTGACAATCTTGCTCTGCTTCAACAGCGTGGCGTGGCCTACAAAGCAGCCGGAAAGCCAGACGATGCGATCGCCGACTTTGCCGCAATCATCAAAGCCGATGACAAAAATGTTGCGGCCTTAATGGCTCGAGGCTTCGTCTACTATCAACAGGCCAATCACGCCCAGGCCGTCGAAGATTTTTCGCGTGTGATCGAACTGAATCCGAATGCTTCGGGTGCGCTCAACAACCGGGGGTACAACCGTTTTATGCTCGGCGAGTTTAAAGGTGCGGCCGAGGATTATGACGCAGCAATCAAGCTTGTTCCCGAGTATGGACTGGCGCATCAAAACCGCGCATGGTTGTTGGCGACCGCGGCGGACAAGTCGGTGCGTAATTCGGCTGAGGCGGTCAAGTCAGGCGAAGCAGCTTGCAAGCTCAGTAATTATCAATCACTTGGCGACCTATCCGCCTTTGCGGCAGCACTGGCTGCAAATGGCGACTTTGAAGCCGCCATTGGTTGGCAAGAAAAGGCAGTAGAGATTGCCCCCGAGAATTTAAAAGACTTCTCGCGGAAGATGCTCGAGCGATACCAAGCGAAGTTGCCTTACGCATCGCCCGAAGAATTGGAAAAGCAAGACGACCAGCCAGTCAATGCGACAACTCAAACGGTTTCGTTGTCAACCAAGAACGACAAACCGTAATCACTACATCGACAGTGCCTTGAAATAACAGGCAGCTCCTAACGCGATGTGAATGACCAGCGTGGCTGCGGCGGACTTGCGGCGGCGCGAAGCCAATCCCCAAACGCTCATCGCGATTCCCAACGCCGCAATCACAACGCTGCCCTGGGGAAACCAGCCCCATCCGGCGACCGAGAAAACAACCAGCATCCACGCCGCTGCACCTGCGGCCGCGGCGGTTTCGCCACGCACACCCGCAGCAAACTGGTCGGCTCCGCCCCAGCTTGGTTGGGCCGCCATGACTGACGACACAAGGCTTTCACTGCCTGGAGCAAACGGCGACCCGACGCGAGGCGTCTGGCCCAAAGATGGCGTTTGCTTGCTTTCACTCATCCGATTCTGCTCAATAGAATGACGCTCTCCAACTAGCCAAGTACGTTGGCGATTGACTATCCTAGCGGTTGTTGACGAAGCGCCGTCAATCTCACCTCGCAATCCTCTGATTTCGTCATTTGTTTCATGATCGCTCGATTTTTTCTTTGTTTCGCTTTCTGGTCAATCAACTTGCTGTTGTTTCAAGCTGGCGCTGTGGAGCCGGTCACATCAGCCGCTCCGGCACCAGCGGTTGTGCCTCCGCTGATTGCGGCGGCATCGGCCGAAGCGGCCCAGTCGATGGACGCGATCCGCTTGCCGGAGGATTGGAAGCGCGAGTTATTCGCTGCGGAACCGGACGTGGCGAACATCGTTGCTTTCGACATTGACCATCAAGGAAATGTATACGTCTGCGAGACGTTTCGCCAGAATCGAGGTGTGACGGACAATCGTGCTCACGACGACACCTGGTTGCTGGCCGATCTGGCTGCAAAAACGGTTCAAGATCGAATCGATTATCACAAGCGTTTGCTCGGTGATGCGGCGATCACGTATGCCCAGCATGACGATCGCATTCGTCGCCTCCGCGATACCAACAGTGATGGCCAAGCGGATGAGTCAATCGTCGTGGCCGATGGTTTCAATCGGCTCGAAGACGGCACCGGTGCCGGAGTGTTGGCGCGGGGCAATGACGTTTATTACACCTGCATCCCCAAGCTTTGGAAACTCGTTGATACCGATGGCGACGGCAAAACCGACGAGCGGATTGTGCTGAGCGACGGTTATGGAGTGCGGGTTGCTTTTCGTGGTCACGATATGCACGGATTGATCGTTGGGCCTGACGGACGTCTTTACTTTAGCATCGGCGACCGGGGCCATTACGTCACCAAGACTGATGGAACCGTGCTTTCGGATCCCGCGTCGGGCTCGGTGTTTCGCTGCGAACTCGATGGCACCAAGCTCGAAGTGTTTGCCCGCGGAATGCGAAATCCACAAGAGTTAGCGTTCAACGATGTTGGTGATCTGTTCACCGGAGACAACAACAGCGACAGCGGCGACAAGGCACGTTTGGTGCAGGTTGTACCGGGAGCCGATTCGGGATGGCGAATGTATTACCAATACTTGACCGACCGTGGTCCGTTCAATCGCGAACAGATTTGGCATCCGCTGCATGAGGAACAACCGGCTTATATCGTTCCACCGATCGCTAATCTTGGTGATGGCCCTTCGGGTCTGGCGTATGATCCGGGCACCGGCGTTGATCCGTCGCTGCGAGGCAAGTTTTTGCTTTGCGATTTCGGCGGTACGACGAGCAAAAGCGGAGTCCGTTCATTTTCATTGGAACCTGACGGTGCGTTCTACAAGCTGATTGCGAACGATGAACCGATTTGGAACGTGCTGGTCACCGATGTCGCGTTCGGGCCCGATGGAGCGCTGTGGATCAGCGATTGGGTCGAGGGTTGGGATGGTGTCGGTAAGGGCCGCTTGTACCGGCTTACGGGACCCGAGTTTGATTCTAAAGTTGCGGCGGAAGTTGGCGAGATACTGCGCAGTGACTTGGCCTCGCTACGTGCCCAAGAGTTGATCGCGATGCTGTCTCATGCCGATCGTCGCGTGCGCAACGAAGCGACTTGGGAATTGGCTCGTCGCGGCAAGGTGGAGCGATTGACGGCGCTGGCGACCGATCCAGCGGCATCTCACTTGGCGCGATTGCATGCGATTTGGGGCACCGAGCAAGCCGTCCGCAAATCCGCTGAAGCGACCGAGGAGATAATGAAGGCAAGCCAATCGATCATGGCGCTGGTCGGCGATCAAGACGAAGTCATACGCGCCGCCGCCGCCGATTTCGTTGGCCAACATGGCGGTGCGGACGCAACGTCAGTGCTGCGGCCAATGCTTAGCGATGCGTCGCCGCGAGTTCGTATGCACTCGTCATTGGCATTCGCTGAAATGGCCAAACGCAAATTGGTCGAACCCAAGATTGTTGGGCCGGTCGCGGCGATGCTTGCCGAAAACGACAATCATGACCCGATATTGCGCCACGCTGGCGTGATGGCGCTGGTATCGAGCGGCAATGTTGAGGCCATCGTCGCGCTGAAGTTACACGCGAATTTATCGGTGCGCCGCGCCGCGGTGGTGGCGCTGCGGCGATTGGAATCAGCACGTATCGCGGAGTTTCTCAGTGACCCCTCGCCACTGGTCCAACTCGAAGCCGCGCGCGCAATCCACGATGCACCGATCCCGGCGGCACTCGATGCGCTGGCGAAAAAGTCAAGCGATTTGGACATTGTTGACGATGCGATGTTGCGCCGGGCACTTAACGCCAACTTTCGCTTAGGCACCCAAATCCACGCCGATGAACTGGCTGCTTTTGCCGCGCGTCCGGGCGCACCGATCGCGATGAAGCTCGAGGCGGTTGATATGCTGAAATCTTGGGCCGAACCCGATCCCCGTGACCGCGTGCTGGGGGATTACCGACCGATTGCCGCGCGTGGTGCGGCGGTGGCTTCGTTGGCGTTGTCTAAGTCGCTGACCAAGATCTTGAAGAATGCCGACGAGGTCCGCGACGTAGCGGTTTCCGTCGCGGCGCAATATGGGCTCGCCGAGGTGACTCCGTTCTTGGAGCTTCGAGTCGCCGATCGCAACCTGCGGCCGGATACGCGTGCGGCGGCGTTGATTTCATTGGCGAAACTACAACCCAACAAAGCGTTCGAAGTTGCCAAAACAATGCTCGACGCCACCCAGGTCAAACTGCGAATTGCCGCTTGCGAAACGATCGCCACGACGAGACCTGAACTGGCGATTGCACCACTACTGAAGGCGACGGCCAGCGAAACATCGGCTGAGCGACAAGCCGCCTGGGATACGTTGGCCAAGATCGATCTTCCCGCCGCCCGCGAAGCGGTCGTCGCGGGCTTGCGAACGTACCTCGCCGGTGAAGTCGCGGCCGACACCGCGCTGAATGTGCTCGAAGCCGGTGGTGCCTGGATCCAGCCCGAGCTCGCAACGGAATTGGCCGATTATCAATCCAAACTCGAAGCGGAGAACCTGCTAGGCAAATGGCAACTCGCACTGGAAGGTGGCGACGTTACCAGCGGTTCGGTCGTGTTCAATAAGACGCAGCTTTCCTGTGTTCGCTGCCATCGAGTGGATCGAATTGGTGGTGAAGTTGGTCCCGTGCTGACGATCGTCGGTAAAGAGCGTGACCGTCGGTATTTGCTCGAATCGATCTGTTTGCCGGACGCTCAAATCGCCAAAGGGTTTGAGACCGTGGTGCTGGCCGATGATTCGGGCCAAGTGTTCACAGGAATCATTCGCGCCGAGACGGATGACTATGTCGAGGTCATCGCGGCGGACGGTTCGGTCAAACAGATCGATCAAGGTTCTATTGTCGGGCGCAAGCGTGGCAAGTCAGCGATGCCCGAGGATTTGACGAAATACATGACCATGCGAGAACTTCGTGACCTCATTGCCTACTTGGCGAGTTTGCAGGTTGACCCGCGAGCGGCCAACGCCAAGGAATAGCCTGGCGAGTTTAGTCTTGCGCGACTTCGGCGATGCAGCGATTGGTTAAGCGACCGAGTCCTTCGATTTGGACCGTGCATACATCGCCGTCACGAAGGAAACGCGGTGGCGTTCGCGCCGCACCAACACCCGGTGGTGTGCCGGTGTAGATCAAGTCGCCGGCCTTGAGGGTCATGATTTGCGAAAGATGCGAGATCAAGGTCGGGACGTTGAAAATCAATTGCGAGGTCGTGCTTGATTGAACCACCTCACCGCCAAGTTCCATCTGCACCGCCAACTTGCCTGGATCAGGAATCTCGTTGACGGTCACCAGACATGGGCCCAGCGGTGCGAAGGTGTCGAACGATTTTCCCAGCAACCACTGGCCGCCGGGACGTCCCTTTTGCCAATCACGGGCCGACACATCGTGGCCACAGGCGTACCCGGCGACGTGCTCCATCGCTTCGCCGACGGCCACATTGCGCGCTGTCGAGCCAATGACAACGACCAACTCGGCTTCGTAATCAACTTCGTGGCTTAACGTCGGCAGCACAATCGAGTCGCCGTCGCCGATGAGTGCCGTGTTGAATTTGCTGAACACAATCGGCTCGGTCGGCGGTTGGGCACCGGTTTCAATTGCGTGGTCAAGGTAGTTTAACCCAATGCAGATGATTTTCTCCGGCGCTGGCACGGGCGGCAACAGCGTGCGCGGTCTTGGTTGCCAGACCAAATCGGCCAGCGACAACGCCGAGATTTGCGCCGTGACGGCTCGCAGACGGCCAAAAAACGTCTCGTCGCTCGGCGGATCGCTCATCAATCGGCGCAGCGGCATGATCCCACGTTTGTCGTAAATCGCGTACTCAGGACAACGGCTTTCGCCCAAAATTCGACAAACCTTCATGCCTCGGGGCCTTTTAAAAATGAATGAATCGATTGTTGATCTTTGGCAAGATACTCGATTCGCTTCCCCACTGCGTCGTCACTGCTACACTGAACCTGTCCATTCGAATTGCTTCCAGGAACCCGAACATGCTTCACATACGCCTGCCGCTCTTCGCGGCATTGGGCCTCGCAATCATCGCCACCGCCATGCCCCTGCGCGGTGATGATTGGCCACGCTGGATGGGACCGACGGCGGATGGCGTTTATCGCGAAAGCGGGATTGTCGATGCGATCCCCGCTGCAGGTCTGCAGGTCAAATGGCGGGTGCCGATTGCCGGTGGATATGCCGGTCCGGCGGTCGTTGGTGACAGGGTGTTCGTGTTCGATTATGCCAAGTCAGCCGGCGAATCGTTCAACGATCCGGGCAAGCGAGCTGACCTGAGCGGCAGCGAGCGCGTGTTGTGCATCAATGCGACCAGCGGCAAGACGGTCTGGAAGTACGAGTATGACTGTCCTTACAGCATCTCGTACCCAGCGGGTCCACGTTGTACGCCCACGGTCGATCTGAACGCCAGTGGCGAAGCGAGCAAGGTCTATGTTTTGGGCAGCGAAGGCGATTTGACCTGCTTGGACGCGATCACCGGCAGCCCAATTTGGAAACGCAACTTTAAGACTGAAATGAATGCACCGGTACCGATCTGGGGTTTTTCGGCGCATCCGTTGGTCGATGGCGAGTTTGTGTATTGCATGGTTGGCGGCGAGGGCCAAACCGTCGTTGCCTTAGACAAACTCAGTGGCGAAGTCCGGTGGCAAGCCTTGTCGGCATCGGCCGCCGGGTATTGTCCACCAAGCATGATTGAATCGGCTGGCGTCAAGCAATTGATGGTTTGGCACGCCGACGGAATCGAAAGCCTCAATCCGCTGACCGGTTCACCTTATTGGGAGATGCCGATCAAGCCCGATTTCGACATGGCGATCGCGCGACCGCAACGCAGTGGTGATCGAGTTTATGCCAGCGCGATCCGCAATCACAGCGTGATGTTTTCACTCGATTCCGATAAGCCGAGCGTTACGGAGTTATGGCGCGGCGAACCGAAGAACTCGGTCTACAGCGCTAACAGCACGCCAATTTTCAAAGGCGACGTGATCTTCGGAACCTATTGCAACGAAGGCTCGCTGATGGCAATTGACGCCGCAAGCGGCGAACGCTTGTGGAAAACGTTTGCACCCACTCAGCCCGGCGAGGAGCGGCGCGTCAACCACGGAACGGCGTTCTTGACGCGCATTGATGGAACCGATCGATACTTATTGATGAGCGAAACCGGCGACTTGATCATGGCCGAACTAACTCGCGACGGTTACCAAGACCTCGGTCGATTTCATGTGCTCGAGCCGACCGCCGAAGCGTTTGGTCGCGACGTCGTCTGGAGCCATCCGGCGTATGCGAATCAAACCGCGTACATTCGCAATGATCGCGAATTGGTCGCCGTTAGCTTGGCCAAGTAACTTAGCGTCCCAACCAAGGCATCGACACACGGACGTCTTGTTGGCGAACCGGCTCGGGCAATGGTTGTTCGTAGCCCGGCGGTCGCGATCCCAAATCGCTCGGACCGATATCCGGCAACGGATACGGATCGTGAATGATTGCGTTGGCTTGTTGCTGTTGGATCGGTCCCGGCACCGGAAACAGCCGGTTGCCACGGCAGCCACTGGCCACGATGACGACACAGAGCAGAGCCGCGGCCGCTGCTTTGCGGCGCAGGGCCGCAAGATAGAACCCGCGCAGGATCAGCACGGCGGTGACAATTGTCATGGGGGGTCATTCCTTGGACCGGGAGGTTGCTTCCTGCGGATTGGCTGTGGTAGCAAAACCCAACCAGCCAAGCCAATAGATCGCCGAAGTTCGCACTTGCAGCATCTAACCGTTCATTTCTCGGCAATGCTAGCACTTGACCATGAACCGAAACAAACGGTGAACGGTTGGCCCGATCGTAGCGGCAAAGTGTTCCACTGGACTACGGCAGCACCGCTTCCAGCACACATAAGTCGTTCGCCAGCGGGACAATCTGCGTTGGTCCGGAGCTAGCTGGCACCAGCACCGTTTCGCCACATTCAACTTCGATCGGGTCCCAACCGTTGCCTTCGAGCCGGGCGCGGCCGTTGGTCACCATCAGCACCGCCGCTGCGTCGTCGCATCCGGTTACCGCATGGGACGCAGTCTGTCGCAAGCGAAATTTTTCGCAAAATACCAGGTTTTCCCAACCATTGGCAGCGGGCTGGGGCACCTGGGGCTGGATCGGGCCGCGCTCGTAGTCGGTGACGTCGAGTGCTTGGTCGATGTGCAGCGCGCGGGGTTTGCCGCTGGGATCGGTACGGTTCCAATCAAACAAACGGAACGTCGTGTCGCTGGATTGCTGGATTTCGGCTACCAACAAACCGTCGCCCAGCGCGTGAACCGTACCCGCCGGAATAAAAATGCACTGACCCGCTTGTGGCCGGATTGTATGCAGAACTTCGTCCGTGCGGCCTTGGCGAACCGCTTCGGCCAGCGCCCGGCGATCGACCCCCGACTTCAGACCGGCGTAAATCACACTGTCCGGCGTGGCGTCGACGATGTACCAAACCTCGGTCTTGCCAAGGTCGGGAGTGGGCATTTGCCGAGCATATTGATCATCGGGGTGGACCTGAACTGACAAGACGCGATTGCAGTCCAGGTACTTGATCAACAGCGGAAACGCCGCCAAACCAGCGTGGCGTCCCAGAATTTCAGCGTTGTATTTTGCCAACAATTCGCCCAGCGACGACCCGGCCAGGGGGCCATCTTGGACAATGCTTTGGTCAGCGGCGCGATCGACCAATTCCCAGCTTTCGGCGTAGTCGGAGGCAGCGCCGATCGGCTTTTTCAATCGCTCGCCAAGCCGCCGCCCGCCCCAGATAATTTGTTTGAGAATGGGCGAAAAACGAAGCGGTCCAGTTGGCTTTGGCATTTTGTTTTTGAAGTCCGGCAAGACGGTTTGTCATCGGGCAGCTAAACTATTGTGTCTTGATAACCATTCGACTCGTGATTGACCAGAATCTGTGGACCGACCGGCGCTACCTAAAGACGATCTTTTCGAAAATTCGACGATGACCTTTGGGGAGCATCTCGAAGAGCTTCGCGGGGCGCTAGGCAAAGCAATCGTGTGGCTGGTCGGCGGCACACTGATCGGGATTGTCTTTTTTGCCGCACCGCTGATTCGCTACATCCAAACACCGCTGGAAAAAGCGATTCGCCAATACCAAGCCGATCGTGATTTGACGCGATTGAACTATGACCCGAAAGCCGCCGAGGTCCAACCGCTGCGTCAATTGATGATGGACAGCGGGCTGGTGTGGGAATTGGTTTATGACATTCCTGAGACGCTACTGAATCAATTACCGAGCGATGGGTCCGTTGGCAGCCCCGTGGACATAAGCAAGCTCTTGAAGTCGCTGCCCAGTCCCGACCAATTGACGCCGCGTTATCAATTGCGTCGTCAGGCGATTGGATTGAGCTCGCTGAAGATGGAAGAGCCGTTCATGATTTGGATGAAGGCGGGCCTGATCATTGGCGCGGTCATCGCCAGCCCAATGATCTTTTATCACCTGTGGTCATTCGTTGCCGCAGGCCTGCACTCACACGAACGCAAATATGTCTACACCTATTTGCCGATCAGCGTCGGGTTGTTTGTCGGCGGCGTGTGCTTGGCGTTTTTCTTGGTGCTGCATTACGTGATCACGTTCTTGCTGGCCTTCAATGCCCAGCTTGATGTCGAAGTCGATTTGCGATTGAGTTATTACACGAGCTTCGTGTTGATGTTGCCGCTGGGTTTTGGCGTGGCGTTTCAATTGCCGTTGGTGATGTTATTCGTTGAACGAATTGGCCTGGTCGAAACCAAGGCATTCGTTGACTCATGGCGAATTGCCATTCTGGTGATCGCGGTGTTGTCCGTTGTGCTGACGCCTGCGGACGTGACCAGCATGATCGCGATGATGGTGCCGCTGGTAATACTTTACTTTTTGGGAATCGCGATGTGCAAGTATTTGCCGCGCGGTCGAGGCATGGGCAGTGAAGCGTATGATCCAAGGTAGGGATGTCGATGGGTTTGCATGATCGCGATTATTCGCGCGACGATTCGTGGACGCCCGCCAATCCATGGACGCGTGCCGAGAACGCTCCTTCGATAACGGTGTTGTTGATCATCATCAACGTCGTCGTATTCTTCGTCGACTTGATCCTCAGCGGCAAAACGCCCCAAGAAAGCTTGTTGGCAAATTGGTTTGAGGTGCGACCTGAGACGCTTCCCAAACCCTGGCTATGGTACCAATTTCTGACTTACGGTTTTTTGCATTCGTTGACGAACATTCGCCACGTCGCCTTCAATATGCTGGGGCTGTTTTTCTTTGGTCGGGCTGTCGAAAACCAATTGGGACGAGCCGAGTTCCTGCGGTTCTATCTCGTCTCAATCGTGGTCGGCGGCATCGTCACGTCAGCTCGTTGGGCGATCACCGCGATGATGACAGGCGTTCCTTTGCAAGCCGTTGCGCCCGGAACAATTGGTGCCTCCGGTGGTGTGATGGCGGTGACGATTTTGTTCGCCTTTCTCAACCCTCACGCCAACATCTTGGTGATGATGGTGTTTCCGATGAAGGCGTGGTTGGTGGCGGTATTTTTTGTCGGGGCCAACATTTTTGGCATGTTGGGTGGACAGGGCGACACGGCTTACGACGTTCACCTTGCCGGTGCGGGCTTTGCCGCGCTATACGCCATGAAGCGTTGGCGGTTGGAGAAACTGGACCCGGCGTATTGGGGTTTTTCACTCAGCAGTTTCACCAAACGTCGACCGAAATTGCGACTGCATGACCCCGATCGCCGCGTCGCTAAAGAAGAAGCCGAGGCCGATCGCTTGTTGGAAAAAATTCAAGCCAGTGGTATCGATAGTCTTACCAATTCCGAACGAAAGTTGCTCGAACGTTACAGTCGCCGAAAACGCGAGAGCCGACAAAGCTAGATTCTGTTTTACCTGTTTACCCGAGGATCGCCATGAATTACTCGTCACATCGCCGTTGGTTTCTGGCCGGCACCGCAGCAACCATCGCTGCGATGGTCGCGCGACCCAGCTTTGCCTTCGCTGCAGACTCGCCGTACCTGGCCAATATCGGACTGCAGATTTATACGCTGCGAAATCAAATGGCCGCCAACGAAGACGCGACACTGAAGGCGGTCGCCGATGCGGGCTACAAACAAATCGAACTGGGCACGATTAACGCCGATGGCGAGCGGACGGCGAAGAAATGTCGTGACTTGGGCATGATGGTCACCAGTTCGTTCTGTGACTTCAAGACGTTCACCACCAACGGTGGCAAGGACGTGCCAACCGTGGATGAACTCATTCGCGACGCCAAAGCGATGCAGTTGCAGCATGTCGTGTTCGGCTATGTCCCCAAAGGTTCGCGTGAGACGATTGCCCAATTTCGCGCGATGGCCGATCGCTGCAATGCCGCCGCGCCGAAGCTGCGCGACGAGGGACTACAGCTTTGTTACCACAACCATTCGTTCGAGTTCGCACCGCTGGAAGGCGGCCAGAAGACGGGCTTTGAATACTTCGTCGAAATGTTTGAGCCGGCAATGAAATTTGAATTTGACGTGTTCTGGGCAAAGATCGGTGGGCTTGATCCGGTGGCGACGCTGCGCCAACTCGATGGCCGCGTGTCGCAAGTTCACTTGAAAGATATGCTGGCCGGAAGCGAGACCCAGTGGGACGAAGGGAAAATTCCGCCGGACGCTTTTCAAGAGCTTGGTGATGGCGTGATTGATATGGCGGAAGTCATGCGCGTGTCAAAAGAAATTGGCGTTGAGCAATGCCATGTCGAGCAAGATCAATCACCTGCACCGCTGGACAGCATCGTGCAAAGTATCGATTATTTGCGCGCCCCAGTTCACGCTGGGTTGAAGTAGGTATCGCTGCTCTCAACATTCATACCGCCAGGAAAATTACTTTGTCCGCTCGCATTCGTATTGTCGGTGTTGGTGATGATGGTCTCGATGGCGTCACGCGCCAGGCACGCAGCGTCATCGAGTCGGCGCGCGTAATCATCGGCAATCGCGGTCTGGTCCAGCGTCTGGGCGACAGCGTCGCGCCGGCGGCCAAGCGAGTCATCATCGGTGGTGACCTCGACGAATTGCAAACCGCAATTGCCGATCACGATGGCCAACCGATCGTTTTGTTGGCCGGTGGCGACCCGTTGTTTTACGGGATCGCCCGATTTCTAGCCGAGAAGCTCGGCAAGGATCGCTTCGAGGTGATTCCGCATGTCAGCAGCATGCAGCTCGCCTTCGCGCGAGTCAAAGAGAGCTGGGACGACGCCTACCTATCGAACTTGGCCACCCAGCCGCTGGACCGCGTGGTGGATAGTATTCGCACGGCCGAGCGAGTTGGTTTATTCACGACCGAAGCGATTTCACCCAGCGTCGTGGCGTCTTCGTTGCTGGATCGCCGCATCGATTATTTCACCGCCTACGTTTGCGAAAACCTCGGCACGCCGGACGAGGTCGTCACCCAGGGTGAACTCAAAGCAATCGCCAAAGAAACGTTTGGTCCGCTCAATGTCATGGTCTTAATTCGCAAGTCCGGCAAGGCTGACCGGCCCAGCGGCAGCGGTGCGTTTCGTTTGTTCGGCAATCCCGATGACGTGTTCCTGCAATCACGGCCCAAACGCGGACTGTTGACGCCCAGCGAAGTCCGCTGCATTGCGCTGTCGGAGTTGGATTTGACGGCCAAAAGTGTCGTTTGGGATGTCGGTGCGGGCAGCGGATCGCTGGCGATCGAAGCGGCACGAATCGTCACCCAGGGCAAAGTCTACGGCATCGAAATGGACGCCGAGGATTACAACTTGATGATCGAAAATGCCAAGATGTTCGAGTGTCCCTCGTTGGTACCGGTGCATGGCCAAGCACCGCAGGCCTGGGCCGAGCTACCGGATCCCGATGCGATTTTTGTCGGCGGCAGCGGACGGATGGTTGCCGAGTTGGTCGCCGCCGCGATCCCGCGATTGGCGCAAGGTGGCCGCATCGTGGTCAATGTGTCGAGTCCGGAGAGCTTGGTGGAAACGCATCGCGAAATCGACACCGCGGGCCTACGAACCGACGTCCGCATGATCAACCTTGCGCGCGGCCAATACCAACTCGACCGCTTGCGTTTCGAGGCCATGAACCCCACGTTTCTAATCGTCGGCCACCGCGAGTAATATAACGCGGTAACATTTTAGAGCCAAGTTCGTACGATGGGCTCTCTTGCCCGTCAGTAATTCTGCGAGCAATGGTGCCCATGCCAAGACACCTAATTTCCTCGCTCGGTCCTGACTCGTTCTACTTCTGAAAATCTTTGTCAAAATTTGTTGACATCGCCATCCAGTACGGTACCGTACGGGTCTACTTCCACTCTTTAAGGATCGCCATGGTTGCCGCCGCCTATTCGACATACGCCATACGCCATACGCCATACGCCATACGCCATACGCCATACGCCATACGCCATACGCCATACGCTTGTCGTGTTACTCGTCGCGGTCACCGCGACATGGTCACTTGGCCAAGAAATCCCGCTTCAGAAGCCTGATGTTGACCGGCTTGCCAAGCTAGCCGTCGTCACCTTCACTGGACCAAAATCGATTAAATTGTCGATCCCAGGCGGCTTTATGGGAGACCCCATTGAAGGCCGGATTTTGTTAGTCAACGATAGTGGAACGACAGCCAGCATTTCGGAAATCAAAACCAGTTGCGGTTGCACCTCAGCAATCCCCATTGAACGGTCCGTCAGCGATGGCAAGCGAAACCTATTGCTGCTGACATACGAACCCAAGGCACCGGGAACACAGAAGATCGAAGCTCACTTTGAGTTCGGTGGCAAGGAATTCTGGCTGCACGGTGTCGCCGAAACGCGTCCTCGATTTCAGGCTACGAAATCGGCTTTGGAGTTTGACGAAAACGGTCGCGCCGTAATCGAACTGCGCAAATTGGTGCCAACGCCGGTCGATCGGCTAGTGGTCCTTCCCAGTACGTTTTCAATCGAATCCTTCGAGGAGTCGGCGGACTTTGTGCGCGGCAAGTTGGTTCGCGACCCACAGCGGAATTGGACGGACGTGAATGTAATTCCCGTATTCAAGACGGACGAGCATTCGTCGCTCGGGTTTGAACTACGGTATCCCGGTGTTGTGGAAGTCGTGCCTCGCCGGGTCATTGTTAGCGACGAGGAGGCGACTTTCTACCTTCGTGGAGACGTCCTCCCGCTGGACGGTGCCAAGGAGTTGACGCTTACCGAAAATCACATGGAGTACGTGTTGCCGTGCGACGTAGGTCTCAACGGAACCGTACTGCGAGTCTCGTTCAAAACTCCCTTTGCCGCGGGCGATTATAGCGCCACGATAAAAATCAAAGATTCGACTTTTCCACTTCTGCTCACGGTGAGGTAACCAATGCGCCGCATCTTATTAACCCTTTTATTGTTGCCCGCATCGTTCGGAATCGCGCAGCCGCCAGATCCATTCGCATGGGGCGTCATCGAAGGAGTAGGTTGCTACGTGCCTGGCAACGGCCAACCGAAGTACACCTGCCAAGAATACTGGGCGTTCCATTCTTCGCGTTACTGCTTAGCCACCTGCGAACCTAAGGATGGCGGTTTGAAGTGCAAGATTAATCCTGCCATGCATTTCGAACGAAAAGGCCCGGACTTGGACGCCGAAGTGCCGTCTTTACGGCAAGCGTTTACGATGCCAAACGACAACTCTCCCGGGAATAAGCCACGCAAACGAATGCTTCAATGCGTTCGGGACGGGAATTGCGTGTGCGTTTTTCAGGACATCTACAATAATTACCACTGTAAGTATTCAAACGTCGTCACGTATGAGCATCGCGGCACCTATGCAGGCGACTTGATGGGTCCAGCTTGCCCTGATCCGCGACCACCGCAGGGCGGTGGAAGTTCAGGCGGTGGAAGTTCAGGTGGTGGAAGTTCAGGTGGTGGAAGTCAGGGAGGTGGATATTTTGACGACGACTTGCATGACGAAGGTTCGTTCGAAGATGCTGACTCGGGCGACGACGGTTACTGGGATGACGCACTATTGGGCGACAATGACGGAGGGGAATAATGTTTCTACCGAATTCCTACTACCACTCAACAGCGCGATTTTTTGTCGCGGTGACTTTTGCGGTGTCATTTAGTTTGCTACTTCGCGGCGATGTTCATGCCGAGGAACCGAAACCACCGACGGAAGAAGAAATACGTCAGGCGGAGGTTTACAAAGCGCTCGGCGACATGATCAAACGACGCGATACCTTACTGAAAAAATTTGCCGTGGTCATGCATGGCGAGGTGGTGATGACCGGCACTACAAAATCACCCGTGATTACATTTCCGTACTTGCAATGTCGTGTTGTCGATCAAAGCCGGGCATTCGATTTACGAGCAAGTTTTTCGATCGATGATTACAACGCCGAATCGGGCTTTGAGGTGGTCAAAATTGGTACCCAGTACAAATCTCGCCACTACATGTTTCGGCAACGGTACACCGCAAAGCCCGATGATATAAAGTTAAAATCTTGGCTGGAGCAAAACCAGGCCGCCGGACTGGACCCGTTTGACGATTATCTAACAGGGATCGGCTCAATGAGAGACGCCAACAATGTGCCGTTAATTGAAAACGTTGTTCTCAAGAAGTATGAGCTACTGCGTACCGAACGTGGAGTCGGCGGGCGACTAATTAGTCACTGGAGGTTCAACGCAAACAAGTACATGGACTTGAGTATTCGCATGGAGTTCGACTCGACGATGGAAATGATGCCGATTAGTGTTTCAAGAGTGAATTCGCTAAACAAAAAGTACTTTGAGGAGATGCGTTACGAGTGGGAGCGGCATGGTAGCACACTTGTTCCAAAACGCATCTCTTTTGCTAACTCAGATGCGAGCGATAACAATGTAGTTGAAGAGTATTCGTTTCGTTGTTATTGGTTGATTGGTGATGAAGTGCCGGACGCGATCTTTACGTCCGAGGACCACTTGGCGGCGCTACTGGATCATTTTAAAATCACTCACACGCAGATGGTACTCGGAGAACCGTTCAACGAGCCACACGTGCTGCCCGCGGATCTGTATGGTGATGTTCCGACCCAAAAATGAGCATCGCTCAGCGGTGGGTGACGGTCTTGCTGCTTTTCGAGCAAATGGGAAGACCCCCGCAGACTGTTCTTTGCACTAATTGCGGGACGCAACGCGGGAGGTCTAGACGATTCCACTCGAGCGAATCTGGAGACTGGTGGGCAGGCAATCGGCAATCGCTAATACAATTGATGTCCCTCGTCGCCGAGAATGCGCGTCAGTCGAACTAAGGCTTGACTTCGATTGAAGCCAACCAGTGTCTACCGAAGCATTCCTTTCGCTTACCCGACCGACGAACTAGAATAAGGATGATGACTCCCGACGAGCGATTCGAACAATTCAGCGAAGCGTGCGACCACGAAGAATCGTGGCCGGAATGGTATCGGCTTTCACCACTTGAGCGCTGGGACCAGTCGATGCAAATATGGCAGTTTTATCTTCGCGTGGGAGGCTCTCTTGATCCCGAACCCGATCCTCAAAGTCCTTTCGACGCTTTCCTGCCACGAGGTGCAGCACCTGCTTATGGGAGGTCAAGCGTGCGTGTTTTACGGCGCGGCCGAGTTTAGCCGCGACTGCGATATCGTTATCGTCGCTGACGAACGAAATCTAAACCGCTTGACTGCTGCAATCGATGAACTACAAGCCGAGTGCATTGCGGTTCCATCAATGGATTGGTCACAACTGGATCGTGGCCATGCACTGCACTTTCGTTGCAAGCATCACGACGCGTTTGGAATTCGACTCGATGTGATGACTAAGATGCGCGGTTGCGGGAGTTTTGAATCGCTGTGGGATCAGCGCACGACGGTACAAGACGCGGAGGGTTTTAAATACGAATTACTCGGTATTGAAGACCTTGTGCGAGCTAAGAAAACGCAGCGAGACAAGGACTGGCCGATGATCCGCCGGTTGGTCGACGCGCACTATGATCAGAATCGTGACGAACCGAGCGATGATCGTATTCGTTTTTGGCTGCGCGAATGTCGCACGCTAGATGTGCTGATCCGAGTGGCGGCGGAGCATCCCGAGTTGCTGATGGAAGTCATAAAGATTCGACCGCTGCTGGCCGAAGCACTTGCTGCCAGCCGGACCGCTTTGCACCACGAACTGGTAATAGAGCAAACTTTGGAAATGACAGCCGACCAGCGATATTGGCGGCCTTTAATGAAAGAACTTGAAGCCATGCGACTAGCCAAGCGCCGTAACAAATCCTAGCGATGCTTGGTGCGCGGCCGTTGCGAAACGATTGGCGGTGGTTGCAAGGACCAAAACGCAACTGAAGAGTTTGGCAATTACCGCTGATACATCGTTGCCATTCGGCCAATCACCTCCGCGACGGCGCTGCGGAACTCTTCGGGGTCGAGCACTTCGGCATCGGCACCGAGGGCCAGCAGTTTGGGCATGAGCTCGCGCGGATGCGACGCGGGAACGGTTAGAATCGAAACGCCATCTTCGCCCGTTACGATGCATTGCTCAGGATGCCATGGCTCTTCGGTCATCCAGGCGGTGGCCCGTTGTGTCAACCGAATGTCTACATTGACGGTATTGTCGCTCGAGAAGATTCCAATCGAGCGGCTGAGATGTTCTTCAAGATTGATGGATGGTTCACGTTTAAACCATTCGTCTAGCGCAATCACTCGTTCAAAGCGATCGAGTTTCCAGTGGCGGAGTCGTTCGTTTGGTTCGGTGATTTCGCACGCAACGGCAACCAAGTAGATATTCCCGTGATAGAACGCCAGTCCATAAGGCTCGATGCGTCGCACTTTCGCCGCGCGGCCCGTCGCGGCATATTGGACTTCGAGAACACGGTGCTCAACGATACCGCGATTGATGGTCCGCAGCATGCCTTCGTGTTTGGCATAGCTTTTATGGATCGCGCCCAGCACATGCAGCGTTTTGCGGTACTTTTGATAATGCTCCCAAACACCCTCGGGAACTTCCTCCTGCATCTTCGTCCAGAACGATTCAATGCCTTGCCAATACGCCGTACCAATCAACGGAAAAAGCAACTCGCGTCCGATCGAAAGCGCGATCAATTCGGTTGACGAAACGCTGATCTTATGCAGACTGCGCTCGACGCGACCGAGTTTGTAGACTTTGCCGCGATCGAGTGTTTCGGTTTTTACATCAAGTCCCGAGGCAAGCAGCGCTTCGAGATCACGGCGGACCGTTCGCTCGTGCAGATTGGTGAGGCCAAGGTCTTGAACCAAGTCATCACGTAGTTCCTCGAGCGTTCGTCCGTAGCGAGCCGCTTCGAGTAATTGCATCAGCTTGTGTTGTCGAATCAGCTGTTCGTTGCGAGCCATAGCAAGGACGATCCATTGGTTTATTGTGCCGCGTCAAACAGCGACGGTAGCAACGCATCAAATTGGCCGCGAGTCAGCACTGTGGTAAAGCCATCTTGCCGTGCCTTCGCTAACCGAGCCGGCTGGACGTGCGGTCCGTAGGCCAAGCATCGCACAAGAGGAAACTGAGTTTTGGCCCATTGGCAGATTTCGGTTGAAGCCGCTGACTTGGTCGATAAATCAACAATGATCAAGGCCGGCGAACGATCTGCTGCCTCAGGCCAGCGGGACATCAGCGCAAAGTCAAGACCTACGCGTTGCGCGGCACCTTGAACGCGACTGGCAAACATTAAGTCCCCAGAAAAAAACCAAACGGCTGCATTGTTTTCGTCGCTCATGATGTCCGCTCCGGTGAATTATCGCCGCCGGAATCAATCTCAATCATTGACGCCATTGGCATCACGAAAATTTTTCCGTCACCAATTTGGCCCTCGCGTCCGGTCCGAGCTGCGGTGCGGATGGTGTCGATTACGGTATCAAGTTGGTCTTCTTCGACACCGATCTCGAGAGTGACTTTGCGCAATAAATCAACGCGATATTCATTCCCCCGAAAGAGCGCCGTTTGGCCGCGTTGACGAGCGTAGCCTTGCGCGTCACATACTGTAAACGCGTTGACGCCAATTTGGATCAAAGCTTGCCGCACCGTGGACAATTTGGTTGGCTGAATCGTCGCCAGGATCATTCGCATGGCACCATCTCCGTTTTACGCGACGCAAGGGATCGTTCGATGGCTTGGAGTGCCGCTTGGGTACGCATGGATTGAATGTGAAAGGAAGTAAGGTCCCGACCGTCAACGAGCGCTTCGATCATTGCTCGTTCTTGGCTGCCGTCAAATTCGGCTGACTTCACGTTCCCGGCACGGTCGTGTACCCAATACCGCGCCGCGCGATCCAGCCAGGGTCGAATAAAATCATCGCAGACAACCGACGCCTGGTCACCAGCCCACTCCATCCATTTTCGTGTGGCTGTATCGTAGGCGCAGTTGATTGTTGCTGTCACGTCGTCATCGAACCAAAGCATCGCATTGGCGCGAAAGATCGCGCCCTCATGATAAATGGCGTCGGCAAACACTTGTCGAACCGGACCAGCCGCGAAGATCGCATTGCCAACGCTGTACCATGCCAGATCAAGCAAGCAACCACCACCCAGCGCCGCATCACGGCGATGGTCATTTTCTTGAAACGGCTCAAAAAACGATACCGACGCCGAGATATGACGCAGCTTGCCAAGTTCGCCATCATCGAGCAATTGTTTCATGGCGGCGGTGCGACGATGGTGCAGCCACGCGGTTGCATCAAGCCAACGAACCTCCGCTTGTGATGCAGCCATGGCAATCGCCGAAGCTTCGCCGAGTGACGTGGCGAGCGGCTTTTCACACAACAAATGCTTTCCTGCGTTTATCGCCGCAATTGACCAATGAGCGTGTAAAGAAGGCGGCAACGCAACGTAAACGGCATCGATCTCGTCATCGCCGACCAACGCATCGTAACCCTCGATTGCCTTGGCGATGCCATATTGGCCGCCGCACCAAGTGGCGCGGGATTGCCCACGACTGGCAATCGCCGTCACGGTGACGCCTGCGGTTGACTGTAAATCGGCTACCAATCGCCGCGTGATCCGGCCGGTGCCCATGATTCCGAAACGCATGTTTGAGTCTCTAGGCTCTGTGTGAACTTGTATAATTGTCTATGACGCCGGTTCGATCATTTGCGCACTATTGTTTTGCGCCCAAACGTTCTTGGACAACAGCGTCGCCGATCCCATCAATGTTGCAAAGGGAACGTCAGCGGCATCGCGGCCCGATGCAATTCGTACCAAGCCGCCCACGGGTACTAATCGCGTTGCATCGAATAAATACCAGCGGTCTCCCAAATACGCCTCGAAGAAGCCATGAAAGTCCCGCGGTTGCAAATCAACCGCATAACCGCTGACATAACGCGCCGGAATATTCAATCCACGGCAGAGCGCAATGGCCAAGTGCGCAAAATCTCGACAAACGCCGCGACGCTGTACCAGTACGTCGGCCGCAGTCGTTTGCGAATCGCTCGATCCTATGGTGTAGACCAATTGATGGTGCGTCCAGTCGCAAATCGCCCGCACACGAGCGTACCCAGGACAGAGCGAGCCGAACTCGGTCATGGCATAGTTGGCAAGCAAATCGGATTCACAATAGCGGCTTGGGTTGAGATACAAAATCACTTCGGGAGGTAGCTGGCCATACGGCGTTTCCACAAGCCCCGACATGGGATGAATTTCAGCGGATAAATCGACGACGCCGGCATAGTGAAGCGAAAACTGACACGGCTGCAGGTTGATGCGGTGGACTCGATTGCGCTCGGGCCCGAGCTCAAGCGATTCGAACAACACGTTGGGCGTTAATTGAAAATATTCATGTACCAGAAGTTGCGAGTCGCGTTGTGCGACGCCGAAGCTCAACAAAAAGGTAGTGGGTGCCGTAACCTCATAAACCAAGTTGCAGCCAAACGCAATTTCACTCATAAGAATTCAAAAGCGAATTGAAGTGTTGGGTGGGAAAATTATCGAGAGCGGTACTTAACGTTTGATGCCACCAGTTACTTAATTCGCCCAGCTCCGCGGCTTCAAACCGGCGCTTCGACATCACTCGCGTATTGGCATGGATCACGATCAAGTCAATTGGATAACCAACATCAGTGACGCTGGCCCGAGTCGCATCGAAAGCCAGAAACGCCAGCGCGGTTGCCTTAGCCAAGGAAACTTCGGACGTTAGCAAACGGTCTAAAATCGGTTTAGCATAATGCGTACGTCCAATGACAAAGTAGGGCGAATCGTCGCTGGATTCGATCCAATTGCCTTCGGGGTAGATGTAATACATTCGCGGCTCGAAGTCGCTGGACAATTGACCGCCGATGATGCCATGTAAATTGAAGGTGAAATTGCTGGCCGCCAGCGCCGGCCCATCCTCCTGGCGTACATTTCGCAGGTGCGTACCGAAAGCGTTGGCCAATTCAAAGACGCGCTCGACCGACTGGTTTTGACTCTCTAGCTGCTGGTCCAAATACGTGACTGTCTTGTCACGAACGGACCGCAATCCCGATGTCATCAACCACCAATGGTTGCCGTTGAGCGATGTCGTCGAGAGCTTCGCACGGGTTAATCGCTCGTCGCCTTTGACAATCTTGGTATCCGCCAACGCGATCAGACCCTCGCGTACTTTAATCCCGATACAAAATGTCATACCAATTCCAGTTGATTCCGGTTACGGCGATCGCTCACAATGCACGCCGAGTTCCCGAAAAGGATACCGAAAGCAAGTTCGATACCGAACGGGTCTAACCCAGGTTTTTGACGGACCACTGGAAAAGCAAAACCACGATGACTTTGCCTGATACCGAGCAACGTTTTCTCGATGCGGCGATTGCCGAAGCGGCTCTTGGTCGCGCCGAAGGTGGCATTCCCATTGGTTCGGTCCTGGTGATTGATGGCGAGATCGTCGGGCGTGGCCATAATCGGCGCGTCCAACGCGGCAGCGCGATCTTGCACGCCGAGATGGATGCGATTGAGAACGCCGGACGATTGACTGCACAGCAATATGCCCGCGCGACCCTGTTTTCGACATTGTCACCGTGCGACATGTGCAGCGGTACGGCACTGCTTTACAAAATTCCGCGAATCATCGTTGGCGAGAACCTGAGTTTTCAAGGGCCCGAGCAATACGTCCGCAATCGTGGTGTCGAGTTGGTAATTTTGAAAGATGAGCGCTGCATCGAATTGATGCGAGAGTTTATCGATGCGTTTCCGCAGCTTTGGAGTGAGGACATTGGGGTCTGAGAGTTGATCTTGCCGTTGACGCTGGATCTGTGCAATCCTGGCGGGGCGCGCACAAGACCGCCGGACGGTTTTCGCAGCCATCGGCAAGAAGCCAAATCGCACGGTAGGGAAACCAGATGCAAGTTAAACCGCTGATCGATCGCACGTTGAAGAGCTTTTTCTTTCAGCCCGCCGATTCGAAGTCGTTGAGTTTATTTCGATTTTTGTATTGCAGTCTGCTGATTTGGCGAATTGCCCGCGACGGGGCTGTCCATCTGTCGAAATTTGGCATAGCAACGTGGAATCCGATTCCGCTGTTTGATTGGTTTGGCGTCGGGCTGATGAGTCGCGAAGCGTTTCAGGTGCTGCAAGTCGTGCTGGTTGCCGCGTTGGCTCTGACCGCCGTCGGAGCGTTTACACGCATCGCCGCACACGTCGCTTGGATTTCGTTCTTCTTTTATATGGCGACGTTTTTGGGCTTCTCGAAAACCGCCGATTCAAGCTACGTCTATCACAGTAAAAATATTGTCGTATTCATTCTGTTCATTCTCGCCGTTGCGCCGGGCGTTTCAGCTTGGGGGTTGGATGGTTGGCGTCGTCGTGGTTGGAAATGGCGACCCAGTGAAACCAGTGAAACGACGATTAGCAATTGGCCGTCACAATTAATCAAAGTGACGCTTGGCTTGGCATATTTCGGTTCAGGATACTGCAAGCACTTTCTTTGGGCCGATGGTTATACGCTGCAGGCTTATTTAACTTCGAAGCATTTACTACTGGGTGAAAGCACGCAGTGGGGAATGTGGCTGGCGGAACAATATTGGATATGTTTGTTTCTCAGCATCTCGACCGTGATTCTTGAGTTGACGTTCATTGTCGTCGTGTTCTTTCCGCGACTGACTTGGTTTTACGTTTTTGGCGGATTGAGCTTCCATTCGATGGTCTGGGTGACGATGAAAATC
This sequence comes from Pirellulaceae bacterium, assembly GCA_041753075.1. Classification (GTDB taxonomy): domain Bacteria; phylum Planctomycetota; class Planctomycetia; order Pirellulales; family Pirellulaceae; genus UBA6163. The sequence continues at coordinate 3,615 of JBGSVE010000018.1, read as the reverse complement.
AGCTTCTTTCCCTACTTTGGTTTTGTGTACCTGATTTTCTTGGATTGGCCGACACTCACGCGACTGGCAACTCCGATTCGTTATGTTTGGAATCGATTCGGCGCTGACGCTCGGCGAGCGATGTCAGCGGCCGTGGCAAACCGCACAACTCAGGTTGTCGGCGATACGCTGCATGCTCGACGCACGATACTTGGAATGTCGGGAATGTTGCTGTTCTGTGTGATCGCGCGAGTGGAGTGTTGGCCGCTCACTGACTACCGCGTCTTTCAAAGCCGAAATCATCTTAGCCGAGTCGAGGTCTATCGCTTCGCCACGGTTGACAGGAATGGAAACTTGACTTGGGTAGAGCGAGAGGACCTCCCAATTTCGCCGACTGCATTGAACTCGCGGTGCCAACATGGTGATGACGCGGCACGCCAACGAATTCTTGACGAGGTAGCGACTCATATTGCCAAGTCAGCGTCGCCTGATACGCGACTGGTTACTATCGTCAAGCGAACTATTGCGATGCACGACGGAACCCCGATCATCACTGACCAAACCGTTCAGCAAACTCCGGTAATGAGCATGAACTATCCGGCTGAGCAAATTGCTCGCGATCCAGATGCGGTGATTCTGCGATAACGGGCTATCGTTGTCGAGCTCGCCGGAAACTCACGACCAACGACATTACCGCCGCCAACATGAGCGGCGAGGCGTATGTAAACAGCAGAAAAATCAGGTGCGAGCTACGACTCGTCGGTGCGTTGCCCAGTGGCGAACCGCCCAGCAACAATGCCAACTCGTCCTGGATTGCCTGAACCCGTGTGGCATAGAGCAAGGCGATCGATGCCAGCGCGAATAGCAGCATCATCACGATCAGCAACTGCAGGCTGACTTGGGGCAGCGGGCGTTTACCCCGTGTTTTTTGGCGAATTTTTGACATCTTGTTGGGATCTGGCATGGAGGCGAGATTTTCGCTTCCGCATGGCAATTCGATTCTTGGTACAGTATTGGAGTTCATTCCCCAACGCGAATACCTTGCCATGCGTCCTTATGCTTGAAACGTTTTGCCGCCGCTGTAGCCTGTTGACCAAGCTTGCGATTTTGATCCTCAATGTCGCCGCTTGCAATCGGCCAAGCGAGATTGTCGCACAACCGGCCCCACGCTTGGCTGCTCCTAAGAATGAAGCGGTTCCGTCCAGCTCGCCAGTGGTCGTCCGAACGGTAGCCGCTGAATCTGCGACGACGCTGGCGGCAACAACGCAGGACTCACCATCTTCCCTGGCGTCGAATTCATCGTTGAGCGTGATGACGTGGAATCTTGAGTGGTTCTTTGACGACGACAAAGCCGACAACTACAGCAAGCTCGCCAAAGAACAAACCGCACCAAGCCGGGCCCAATGGGACTGGAAACGCGATGCCGTGGCGGCAGTCATCCATCGCGCCGACCCGTCGGTGGTCGCCATGCAAGAGATCGAGAGCAAGCGGGTGCTGTGGTATTTGACTCGCTCCTTGTCACGCAACCATAACGTCGCCTTTCGCGAGCTGTGCATCGAAGGCGGCGACGTGTTTACCGAACAAGACGTTGGCATGCTGCACCGAACGGGTCAGGATGCTGGCGTTCTGCTTGGCATTGAACCGATTGAGTCTTCGACGTTTGGTCGCAGCGCGAGCATGAGAAAAAATGATTCATTCGCCGACGTCAGCAAACACTTGTCGGTTCAGTTCGAGGTCACCCTCGGCGATGTACGCGAATTGGTAACAATCACAACGGTTCATCTGCGGGCGCGAGAAGAAGCCGTTGACGTCCGTACTAAGCAAGCGAGAACGGTTCATGCCTGGCTGGCTGACAAGATTCGTGGCGGTGAAAACGTGATCGTGCTCGGCGACTTTAATACCGAAGAATCGTCCTTTCCCGCTTCCGAGGGAAGCGACATGGCAGCCGCTTGCGGATACGACACGCCCGACACCGAAGACGATCTTGTTGACTTGCACGTTCGATTACCAGCGAAGGGTCGCCAAACCCATTTGCTCGCCGGGAAGTCATTTGATCGAATCCTTGTCTCACCGTCGCTTATCGAAGATGACCCCCAGCGGGTCGATTTGACGCTGACGAAATTCGAGCGATTAGCTGACCTGTGCACCGGAGGCAATCCGGACATTCCCCAGGAACACTGGGACAACTACTGGACGATGGACGATACAAATCGTGATGTCAGCGATCATTGGCCCGTCATGGCAACCTTTGAATTCAAATAATCAAATCGCCGGAGCGCCACCGTGACCGACGAGCCCAAGTCACCCTCGACCATTTGTCTTGACGATTACCTCAAGGCATGTGGAATCGTCCAGACCGGCGGCCAGGCAAAGCTTGTCATTCAATCGGGCCTAGTTATGCTCAATGGCATCGTGGAGACACGCCGCCGCAAAAAGTTAGTGGCCGGTGACCGGATTCAATTCGACGGCCAAGAAATTTTGATTGAGGAAGACGACGAGTCAGGCGAAGACGTATAGTGTCAAGATACATTCGAGACTTTGCAGTTGTCTTAGTGAAACTTGTTAAAGTTCCTGGCGGCGGAGGAACTTTAACAAGTTCAACTACCCGAAAGTTGAGCGACTGGTGACTATTAGACGCTGCACTGCATCGCGGCTTGTAAATCGTTTCGCAGGTCATCGTATGACTCGAGTCCGACGCTGAGGCGAATCAATCCATCGGTTATGCCGAATCGTTGGCGGTCGGCGGCGTCGTAACTGGCGTGGGACATGGTTGCCGGTTGCTCGATCAAAGACTCGACGGCACCGAGACTGACCGCCAGACAAAATAGCTTCGTCGATTGACAGACCGTCGCCGCCTGGGCCTTGTCGCCCTGGAGCTCCAAGGTCAGCATCGCACCGTAGTGTTCGCCCATTAATTGGTTGGCCAGCGCATGGCCGGGATGCGACGGGAGGCCCGGATACAACACTCGTAACACGCGCGGATGTGTGCTCAACCACTGGGCCAATTGCAAGGTTGTTTCGGACTGCGCCCGTACTCGAATATCAAGCGTCTTGATGCCCCGCGACAGGAGGAAACATGACATCGGATCGAGCACCGCACCGGTGGCGTTTTGGATGAAGTGGAGCTGGTCAAACAAGCCGCGATCGCTGACCGCAAGCGTTCCGCCAAGGCAATCGCTGTGGCCGCTGAGATACTTGGTCGCGCTGTGCATCACAATGTCGACGCCGTGCTCAAGCGGTCGCAGCAATGCCGGTGTTCCAAACGTGTTGTCGACGCCAAACAGGATGCCAGCCTGCTTGGCCAATTGTACCAACCCAGGCAAATCGATGATCGACATCTGCGGATTGCCGATGGTTTCGCCCCAGAGCAACTTCGTCTCTGGCCGGATCGCAGCGGCGACGGCATCAAGATCGGTGAAGTCAACGAGCTTAACGCCGATTCCGGCGCGGTCACAAATTTTGTGAAACAATCGATACGCGCCGCCGTAGATGTCGCTGGCCGCCAGAATCATATCGCCGGGCGACAACAGCATGGTGACGCAGTGAATCGCTGCCATGCCGGTGCTGAACGCCAATGCTCCGCTGCCGCCTTCGAGTGACGCCAACGTCGATTGCACATGAGTACGAGTGGGATTG